>NZ_VFUK01000033.1:0-1072 GCF_006440835.1 Mesorhizobium sp. B2-5-11 | reverse complement strand
GCGCAAAGAGGCTCACCGGCGACGCCTGGGAGAAGCGGCTAATTGCAGTGCGACGTGCAGTCGAAAATATCTGAGATTCAGCTGGTATTGCCAAATTGTTGCTGGATGCATGTGAGCAGTCGCCGCACTCTCGGCAATGCCTGGAAAGGCGCCCGACGCTCCGCTTGGCAGACCGAAAGAATGGCTTGAGACCAATCTGGATCTGACTAATACTGTCGCTGACCTGCATTCGACGTTCCTATCTTGCCCGGTTCGGAGCAGAGGTGATACAAATCGACTGGCCGGTCCATTTTATGACCACTCGATAACTGTAATCAGCGGTCTTAATCATGTGCGCGGCAAACGCTCGGCTCAGCTAGACGTTGGCTCATCTGGCGGTCGAAGGGCCTCTAAAACTAGTTAAATGGTTGATGTCGTAGTATGGATGGGGCTCGACCGCTCGGCACTGTCCGGCCTGCCGTGACCTTGGATCTAAAGAACATCACCCCGCCAATTGCCGAGGATGAAGCATTGGAGAAAAACTCGGTTCCGGCCCAGATTGAGTTCGGCAGCGTCACAAGATGTATGGGGCAGTCGCTGCGGTCAGCAATTTGTCGCTGACCGTCGGTCCCAAGGGGTTCGGGCAAGACCACGGCCCTGATGCTGCTCGCCGGGTTCGTAGCGCCCACTGAGGGAGACATCCGGATTGCTGGGAATTAGGTCGCGGCGGTGCAGTCTTATCGGCGCGACCAAGGCATCGTCTTCCAGAGCTATGCGCTGTTTCCGCACCTCACGGTGCGCCGAACCTAGAATTCCCGCTCGAAATGCGCGGCATGAAGGCTGCCGAGAGGCAGCGCAGGTCGACCGCATGCTCGCGCGCGTGCACCTCACCGACTTTGGCGGCCGCATGCCGTCGCAATTGAGCGGCGGCCAGTAACAGCGCGTGGCGCTTGCTCGAGCCCTGATCGCTGATCCGCCGTTCCTCTTGCTCGATGAGCCGCTCGGCGCACTTGACCGTAAGCGCTGTTCTGGTGGCACCTTTCGCGCGTGGTCGTGAGGAACGATGTTCGGAGCCTTTGAGGGCTTCGACACA
>NZ_VFUK01000032.1:0-1293 GCF_006440835.1 Mesorhizobium sp. B2-5-11 | reverse complement strand
TGCCCTTCCCGAGAGATGGGTGACAGTTCATTCCGGATAGATGGGTTACACTTTCGGCCCTTTGCAAGGAGAGCAAGGTGCCTTGGAAGGAGTGTAACGTCATGGAAGAGCGGCTGAAGTTCGTCGCCCGGCTGCTGGACGGTGAGAAGATGGCCGTGCTTTGCCGAGAGTTCGATATCTCGCGCAAGACCGGCTACAAGATCCTCGCGCGCTACAACGGTAGCGGCCTGGAGGGGCTGACGGATCGATCGCGTCGGCCCTATCGCCACGCCAATCAGCTTCCGTTTCAAATCGAGAAGCTGATTGTGCGCCTCAAGCAAGACAAGCCGACATGGGGCGCGCCGAAGATACGCGAGCGGCTGGCCCGGCTGTATCCGGATGTGCACCGGCCGGCGATCTCGACGGTGCACGCCGTGCTCGATCGCCACGGCCTGGTCGAGCACCGCAAGCGCAGGCGAAACCGGGCGACGGGGACACCGCTTTCAAACGGCTGTCGCCCCAACGATCTGTGGTGTGCCGACTACAAGGGCGAGTTCATGCTCGCCGATCGGCGCTATTGCTATCCGTTGACGATCACCGACTTTGCCAGCCGCTATCTCATCGCCTGCGAGGCGCTCTCGACCACCAAGGAAGCCTATGCCTTCACCGTGTTCGAAAGCGTTTTCAAAGAGTTCGGCCTCCCCAGCGCGATCAGGACCGACAATGGCGTTCCCTTCGCCAGCCCCAATGCGCTGTTCAACCTCAGCAAGCTGTCGGTCTGGTGGCTGCGCCTGGGCATCGACATCGAGCGCATCAAGCCGGGCTGCCCGCAGCAGAACGGGCGTCATGAGCGCATGCACCTCACCCTGAAGAAGGAAACCACCAAACCGGCTGGTGCCAATTTCCTTCAACAGCAGGCCAGGTTCGATGACTTCATCGATGAGTTCAACTCAGAACGCCCGCACCAGGCGCTCGACATGGACTACCCGGCGGAGCGCTACGCGCCCTCAACGCGTCCCTATGCCGGCCTACCAGACCTCGACTATCCGTTTCACGACAAGGCCCTCACCGTCACCACCTGCGGCCGCATCTGCTATAACAGAAAGAAGATCAACCTCAGCCTTGTCTTTGCCGGCCAGATCGTCGGCATCAAACAGGTCGAGGACCATATCTGGCTGGCTAGCTTCATGGACTACGATTTGGGATATTTCGATGATGAGACATGCAGGCTCGAACCACTCCAAAACCCCTTCGGGCCAAAAGTGTTACCCATGTCTCCGGTATAAACCGTAACCTATGTGTCCGGAACGGACC
>NZ_VFUK01000031.1:0-1463 GCF_006440835.1 Mesorhizobium sp. B2-5-11 | reverse complement strand
CTTCGTCGCCAGCGGCGCACCGCCCTCGTTCGTGAGGCGTATATAGTCGCCACCCCGACAAACTGTCAACACCGATCCAAGAAGTTTTTTCGATTTCTGGTGGAGATATCCGCAGGGTCGAAATTCGTGAGTTGGCTAGGCTGAGTTTCCACATCGCTTTTTGCGCTTGGTCGCGCCTGGGATACTCGCTTCGGACCGTATGCCTCGCTTTGAAAATCGCTGTCCGCCCGACGGCCGCGGACCTTGCCAGAGCGGCTTTCAGCGGCGATCCTCCAGCAATTCCGGTGTGATGTTCCGGCCTGCGTAGAAGATGCCCAGGATCAGCACCTGCTCGCCCTCGACCGCAAAGGCAATGCTGACCGCCCGTCGGTAGCCGATGATCCGCAGTCCGGGCATGATCTCGCGCCGCTCGGTGCCACGCTGTGGAAAAGTCGATAGACCGAGACAACGGTCTTGAATACCCGCGACGAAATTCCACGCGATCACCGGCGATGCCCGCTCGGCTATGTCGTCATAGAGCCGTTCGAGTTCGGCTTGTGCGGCAGGATGAAAGACGATCCGATAGACCATCCCCTACTTGGCTTTCGCCTGTTTCGCGCGATGGCGCGCCTCCAGCCGAGAAAAAACCACATCGGCCGGAATTCCTTTAGCTGGATCCTGCTGGAGCTCGGCCAAGCGGCCCGGAATTTCCTCGCGCAGCCATCTTTCCCGCTCCGCCTCGAAATCCTCGAGCATGCGCAGGCCGGCGCGAACAACCTCGCTGGCATTGTTGTAGCGACCTGATTCGAGCTGTTTCCTGATGAAGCGCTCATAGTGGTCGTTCAGAGCGTAGTTGGGCATGACAACCTCCCGGAAAGAGACATGGGATCACGGCACGGATTTAGCAATAGATGTCAGATATCAGCAATTTCGACCGACGTCGACCAACCTGTATTTTGGTCCGATTGTCTCGCAGACAGAGATATCGCCTCGGTCGGGCGTCGCGATCGGGGATCGCGCCTGCAGCCGATAGGTGGGATCTGCTCCTCGCGACCCCTCCGGGACAGCTGGCGCTGAAGCCGGCTGAGATGGAATCCTGCCGGCTGAATCCATTTTGCATTTTCGTGGCTGGCCTCGGCTCTGGGACGCCCAATTTTCCGCCGCGCGAGCTGAGAGCTCGTCTTGGCCCCGAGGCATGGAACGACCGAGGCTTGGCCCTGAACGTTTGGCTTGGCTTGGCTTGGCTTGGCTTGTATGGTTCTGGCGGGCGGATTGTGTTTGGTTTTGCGGGATTTGTTTTTGACCCTCTGCGTCGGCTTTGGGTATTTGCGGGCCCGTGATGAGGGTTCTCAAATGAGCGGGCGGCCATCAGTCGGATACAAGAACAGCCCGGGGTGAGCCGGGCTGTTTTGTATTTGGTTGCGGGGACAGGATTTGAACCTGTGACCTTCAGGTTATGAGCCTGACGAGCTACCGGGCTGCTC
>NZ_VFUK01000030.1:0-1463 GCF_006440835.1 Mesorhizobium sp. B2-5-11 | reverse complement strand
CCCTACACTGCGCGTCCGAGGGTTGCTCGGGCGGTCCGAGCCGATCCTCATCACAGGAGGACGAGCCGTGGCAGATTATAGGGAAGCATTTGTCGGAATCGATGTCGCTAAGCTGAGGAACGCCATCGCGATTGCGGAAGCCGGCCGGGAGGGAGAGGTTCGGTTCTTCGGCGAGGTCGACGCATCGGATACGAGTATGCGCCGCGTTATCCAACGGATCGCTGCCAAGTTCGATCGCATCCACCTATGCTACGAGGCGGGCCCAACCGGCTATGGCCTTTACCGGCTGATCCGTTCCCTTGGCCATGAATGCACCGTGGTCGCGCCATCGCTGATTCCAAGGAAGCCTGGCGATCGGGTGAAAACGAACCGCCGGGATGCTCTTTCATTGGCAAGGCTGCTGCGCGCCGGCGAACTGACGGCGGTATGGGTTCCCGATGAAGATCACGAAGCCATGCGAGATCTCGTTCGCGCCCGGGCAGCCGCGGTCGAGACGCTGCGGGTCCATCGCCAGCAGGTGAGCGCTTTCATGCTCAAGCATGGTCGTGCCTATCCGCGCACGAAGAACTGGACCATGCGCTACCTGCGTTGGTTGCAGGAGCAGCGGTTCGATTATCCTGCACATCAGATCGCGCTCCAGGAAATGGTCGAAGCGGTGCGCGTCTCGAAAGAGCGTGTGGAACGGCTTGATCGCGTGATCGAAGAGTTCATCCCGAACTGGTCGCTGGCGCCGATCGTGCGAGCGCTCCAGACATTGCGTGGGGTCGATCTGATCGTCGCCGTGACGTTCGCCACCGAGGTCGGCGACGTAAGCCGTTTTGAGAGCCCTCGCCAGCTCATGGGCTATCTCGGCCTCGTTCCCGGCGAGCGGTCGACTGGAGAGACAATCAGGCGTGGCGGCATCACCAAGGCAGGCAATGGCCGCGTTCGCCACATGCTGGTTGAGAGCGCCTGGACCTATCGACATCCACCCCGGATCGGCAAGGCGAAGCTGTACCGGTTGGAGCAGGCACCGCCGAAAGTCCGTGAGATCGCATGGAAGGCTCAGGCCCGCCTGACGACCCGGTATCGAAAGCTGGTTGCGCGAGGCAAGCGAACGACGGTGGTCTGCACGGCGATCGCCCGCGAACTAGTCGGCTTCATGTGGGCCGTCGCCAGGGAGGCACGCTCCACCTGATCGCTCGCCGCGGCAGTCTACACCTCGCGCATGGGCGGAGGCGGGACCACGGCAGGGGAATGCCCGTCAGACGCTTTGTGGCCGGCAAATTGACCGACGCCCGCAGTAAGATAGGAACAGCCCCGGACGCACAATCGGGAATGCGGTAGCCAACCCGCGCATCAGAGCTTGATCACCGACGTCCTTCAGTTCCGCCTCCACCCATGCGCGCTCATCAGAATGAGCAGCCGTTCCTCGGATCGGGCGACCTTCTGCGTTCCAAACCTTGACAGCGGACATCAGAGCG
>NZ_VFUK01000003.1:0-581805 GCF_006440835.1 Mesorhizobium sp. B2-5-11 | reverse complement strand
CGCACCGACGTGCCCAGGATCGTCGACTGGTACATGGACGGCAAGATCGAGATCGACCCGATGATCACCCACACGCTGAAGCTCGAGGACATCAACAAGGGTTTCGACCTCATGCATGAGGGCAAGTCGATCAGGAGTGTCGTGGTTTACTGAGGGCGGCCCCACGCCGCGGGCAACGGGCCCGCGACCTCTGTGGTCAAAAATGGGAGGAGAAAAGCATGGCGGAAAAACTGCATCCGAAAATCGACAATGGTCTGCCCAGGGAGAGTGCGAGCTTTATCGGCGGCACGCTGGTCTGCGCCTGTACCAGCAATCCGGTCAAGGTGAAGGTCAAGGGCCAGATCGCCCACAACCACGCCTGCGGCTGCACCAAATGCTGGAAGCCCGAAGGGGCGGTGTTCTCGGTGGTGGCCGTAGCCGGCACCGGCGACGTCACCGTCACCGAGAACGGCGACAAGCTGAAGGTGGTGGACCCGAGCGCGTTGATCCAGCGCCATGCCTGCACCGGCTGCGGCGTCCACATGCATGGACCCGTCGAGCGCGACCATCCGTTCAAGGGCCTGTCCTTCATCCATCCCGAGCGCTTCGAGGAGGATGGCTGGTCGCCGCCGGGCTTTACCGCCTTTGTCTCCTCGATCATCGAATCCGGTGTCGACCCGAGCCGCATGGACAGCATTCGCGGCCAACTGAAATCGATCGGCCTCGAACCTTATGACTGCCTCAACCCCGGCCTGATGGACTATATCGCCACCTGGACCGCCAAGAGGTCGGGAGCGCTTCCGGCCTGACGACCATGAGATTTGAGGCATGGGGCCGGACGGGTTGCCGGCCCCATGCTCATTTGGAGAGACAATGCCCGCACCCGCCATCCTCGTCGACGCAGACGCTTGCCCGGTCAAAGCCGAAGTCGAAAAAGTTGCCGAGCGCCACGGCGTCGTCGTCACCTATGTTTCCAATGGCGGCCTGCGCCCCTCCCGCGACCCCATGATCCGCAATGTCGTCGTGTCCAAGGGTGCCGACGCCGCCGACGACTGGATCGTCGAAAACGCAAAACCCAACGACATCGTGGTGACCGCGGACATTCCACTGGCCGCACGCACGGTGGCGCTCGGGGCCCATGTATTGGGGCCGACCGGACGTCCCTTCACGCCGGAAACGATCGGCATGGCGGTGGCAATGCGCGACTTGAAGCAGCATCTGCGCGAGACCGGCGAAAGCAAGGGCTACAATGCGAGCTTCGCACCGCAAGACCGCTCACGGTTTCTCGGCGAACTCGACCGCATCTTGCGGCGCGCTCTAAAATCCGCCACACCGCAGTAGAAGCCCAGCGCCATTCGGAACCATCATGGCCGCCGAAATCCCCTCCAGCACGCCCATGCACCGGCACATGCCGTTCGCGGTGTCGGCTTGTGTCGGCGTCTTTGCGCTTCTGATGGCGCTGCTGCTTCATGCGCCGCTCGCCTATTCGATCGGCGCCAACGCCTTTTTTGCCGCCTATGTCACGCTGGTGGTCGCCCAGATGCCCAAATTCACCGGCATCTATCTCAGCAAGAATGCGCGGGCCGCCGATCAGCCCGTGCTGGTCATCTTCGCCGTAACGCTGGTCGTCGTTGGCGTTGCCATCACAGCACTGTTCCAGTTGATCAACCAGAAAGGCAGTTCGAACGCGATGGAGCTCGGCTTCGCGCTGCTATCGATTCCCCTCGGCTGGTTCACCATCCACGCCATGGCGGCATTGCACTATGCGCATGTGTACTGGATGGACGGCGACCTGGTCGATGCCGGAACCAAGAAGAAAATCCCGGTCGGCGGCTTGCTGTTCCCCGGCGACAAACGGCCGGAAGGCTGGGATTTTCTGTACTTCTCGACGGTCATCGGCATGACGGCGCAGACCGCCGACACCAACATCTCGACAACCCACATGCGCCGCGTCGTGCTTGTTCATTCGATCCTGTCGTTCTTCTTCAACACGGTCATCGTCGCCGCCGCCGTCAATCTCGCCGTCAGCCTGGGCGGCCCTTGAGCTTCGATCTGATATTTTCGTGATCGATGAAACATCGGCTTGGCTGGCGACGTATCAGGAGGGGAATGATGCAGACAGCGGCCGCGCCGGATGGAACGGCCAGGAAGCGAGACCAGATGGAATCGGTTGCCATGAACCAACCCGCCGCCAGCGCGGACAGTGACGCTACGAAGGCCACGACATTGATCTACCGGCAATCGGCCTGGACGCGGCTGACGCACTGGCTGTGGGCCATCTCGCTGTTCTTCATGCTGCTTTCCGGCCTCCAGATCTTCAACGCCCGTCCGCAGCTCTATCTCGGCAAGCAGTCCGGCTTCGACTACAACAACACCGTCTTCGCCATCGGCGCCGAGAACACGAATGCCGGGCCGCGCGGCTATACAGAAATCCTCGGTCACCGCTTCGACACCACCGGCGTGCTCGGCTGGTCCGGGCCGGCGGGACAAGAGACGCCCCGCGCCTTTCCATCCTGGGCGACCATCCCCTCCTATTACGATCTGGGCACGGCCCGCGTGGTGCATTTCTTCTTCGCCTGGGTGCTGACGACGACGCTGCTTGTGTGGCTGGTCGCCAGCCTGGTCAACGGCCACATCAGACGCGATCTCGCCCCACGCCTGGACGATCTCAGGCGCCTGCCGCAGGATATCGCCAATCACGCCAGGTTGAAGTTCCACCACACGCGCGAATACAACACGCTGCAGAAAATGGCCTATGGCGGCGTGCTGTTCGTGCTGCTGCCGCTGATGATCCTCACCGGGCTCGCAATGTCGCCCAGCATGAACGCGGTGCTGCCGTTCCTCAACGACCTGCTCGGCGGCCGGCAGACTGCGCGCACCATCCATTTCACCGTCATGGTGCTGCTCGTCGGTTTCTTCATCATCCATATTCTGATGATCGTCGCCGCCGGCCCGATCAACGAACTGCGCTCGATCGTCACCGGATGGTATCGGACCGATCCGCCGCATGACGCAAAATCCTCCGAAAGGAGCGCCTGATATGGCAAAATTCGAGATCAACCGCAGGAAATTCCTGACCGCGGCCAGCCTTGGCCTTTCCGGTATCGCGCTTTCAGGCTGCGACGCCTTCGACAGCCAACTCGGCGTGGGCGGCGGGCTGCGCAGCTTCCTCGAAAATGCCAACGATCTCACACACCGCGCGCAACGTCTGCTCGCGGGCCGTGATTCGCTGGCGCCGGAATTTACTGAAGCCGATATCCGTCAGCCGATGCGCCCCAACGGGGTGACGTCACCCGACGACGATACCTACAAGACCCTGCTCGCCAACAACTTCGCCGACTGGCGGCTGGAGGTCTCGGGCCTGGTCGAAAAGCCGCTGTCGCTGACCCGCGAGCAGCTCATGAACATGCCGAGCCGAACGCAGATCACCCGCCATGACTGTGTCGAAGGCTGGAGCTGCATCGCCAAATGGACGGGCACGCCGCTCTCGCTGGTGCTCGACCAGGCGGTGGTCAAGCCGCAGGCGCGCTACGTCATGTTCCATTGCCTGGACACGATCGACCGCAGCCTTTCGGGCGACATCAAATATTACGGCAGCATCGACCTCATCGACGCCCGCCACCCGCAAACGATCCTGGCCTACGGCGTCAACGGCAAGCCGCTGCCGGTCGAGAACGGCGCGCCGCTGCGTGTCCGGGTCGAGCGCCAGCTCGGCTACAAGATGCCGAAATATCTCTACAAGATCGAATTGGTCGACGGCTTCGCCGCCGTAGGAGGCGGACGTGGCGGTTATTGGGAAGACAATGGCTACGACTGGTATGGCGGGATCTGAACCAGCGGCGCAAGCATGTCGATCATAGGGATATCATCTGGAGGCGACATCTGCACATGCGTGTGCCTAAAGCTGGCGCTGGCAAAGCTGGTCTGCGGAGTTGTGGGTTTGCCGACGACAGTGACGATATCCCAATAGATCACCCAACACGAGGTTAACAAACGGCGGAGGGTTTGATTGCGAGACAGCATCAAATGCAAAGCCCGCCGGAATCCGGCGGGCATTGAGAGGGGTCGCCATTCAACGGTGGACTGGCGTGTCTCTTATGTCGTTATCATCTATAACATAGGGACCGCGGCGAGAGTCAGGCCGCTCCAAAACGCTGCTCACGGCGTCGCGCATTATTTCACTGAGTTGGTCTTTTCTTGACTGGGCGGAGATTTCCGAACCGTTCCTGCTGTTGTTCGTTTCAACCATTTTTCCCTCCAGCAAATTTTGCGACTCAATGATACATCAGCTATCTTAAGGGTCCTACGACAATAAAAGGGAGCGACGAAAGTTCCCTGCCGGGGGGTAAATGGGCAACACTGTTACGGTCGACAATCCGGAACTCGTGATCGGTCTGGTTGGTCCAATCGGAGTCAACCTGGACGCTATAGTGGGCTTTCTAGAAACCTCGCTGAAAACCGTCACTTATCAGACACAGGTCATCCACCTAACCAAAGTTATGCGAGACCTTATCCCGCACATGCAGGTGGATGAAGAGACGTACAGCGCGCGCTACCGCTCGCTGATCGCAAACTCAGATAGGGTCCGGCGCGCCGTCAACAACCAGGCTGCGCTGGCATGCTTAGCGATCAGTGAGATACGACGGCTTCGTCAAGAGCTGCAACCTGCGTTGGAGGCAAAAATGGCTCGCGAAACTCCACTACTAGGGACAGCCTTTATCGTTCGCCAGTTCAAGCGGGAGGAGGAAATTGCACTTCTCCGGCAAGTGTATGGTCGAAAATTCATACAGATTTCTGTTTTTTCTGATCGCGACGAACGGCGGTGGCAACTGGTTCGAAAGATCAAAGAATTCGGAACAGGAACGGTCGAAGACGACGAAGCCGAAAAGCAGGCCATCGACCTAATTTCGATCGACCACAACGAGGTTGACGACGAATACGGCCAGAGAGTTTCTGACGTCTTTCACCGGGGTGATGTATTCGTTAGGGGGCAAGACAACTCAAGCTCATCGGATACGGTCGACCGATTCATCAAAGCCTTCTTTGGTCATAATAGCCTTTCGCCAACTAAAACCGAGTATGGGATGTACGCTGCGGCTGGTGCTGCACTTCGCTCCTTGGATCTTTCACGCCAAGTCGGTGCTGCAGTGTTTTCCACCAATGGTGAGGTGATCACGCTAGGGTGCAACGAGGTACCGAAGCCCTTCGGTGGAACCTATTGGTGCGACGATGCGGGCGAAAAGCACCGCGATTTTGAGGAGGGCGCTGACGGGAACCATAGCCGGAAGATTCGCGTCGTTGATGATCTTGTCGAGAGAATGGGCAAGCTCGGGTTTCTGTCGGAGAAGCTGTTGTCGACTGGATCTACGCACAAGCAGGTCCGCCGATTGATGTCTGAGCGATCGATTGCAGATTCCAAAGTCATGGATCTCATCGAGTTTGGCCGGATCATTCATGCAGAAATGTCCGCCATTACTGATGCCGCAAGGCTAGGTAAGCCTCTTGCCGGCGCAATCCTTTTCTGTACCACCTTTCCGTGTCATATGTGCGCCAAGCACATCGTGTCGTCCGGCATCAACAGGGTGGTTTTTTTGGAGCCCTACCCCAAGAGTCACGCGAAGGACTTGCATTCAGACTCAATTACATTTTCGCCAGCAGAGAAAGACAAAAAGGTTCTCTTTGAGCCATTCATTGGCATCTCACCGCGGCGCTACCGAGACATTTTCGAAAAGAAAAAGCGGAAAGATTCATCTGGATTGGCCAGTCCATGGGCAGACGGCAAACCCGTGCCCAGAATAGAAGATCGAAGTTCTGCCTATATCGAGAATGAGGAGCCAGCCATATCTTTGGTAACCAGCGACATCTTGGCTCTGGCTGCCAATAGGGTCGTTGGTTAGTGCCATCTGAATGGCTGGAGACCGCTCGTTGTCTGGACTGTAGGCGTGAGTGGCCCGCTCGTTGATCCCGAACAGGACCTCGGCCTTGCCTCGCGTGACCATACCGTCGGCGAACATCTTTCGAGATGACGCGATATCCAGTCCCGCCACCGGCACACTCATGATCAGTTCGCCCGTCTGTCGTGCCGTCTGCGGTACTCGCCGGCCCCAAAACGTCACACCAGCCGCTAATCAGGAATGTCTTGAAAAACCGGCAAACGGCCTGGTTAGCTGGGGCTTACAGGGCGATGCATGTCGCCTGGGAGTGTGCCGCGGTTTTCGAAAGAACGACGCATCCAGGCAAATATCCCCTTTCACGTGCGATCCGCTTTAGACGTCGCCGGCAGGTGACAATCTGTCGTTGACGGGCTATGGATAACGAGTCGAGGGCTTTTGCGAGCCCTACCTGTTTGCGGGAGAGAGCAGCGAGAGCTGTCGCCGAAGGGGAAATCGCCCGAAATCTCTCAGGCAAAAGAACCGTAGACGGGAAAGACACTCTGGAAAGTCGGGGCCTGCCCCCGCGCCGAAGGTGTAAGCGCTGCCGACAGAGTTACGGGGCGCGAGTCTCTCAGGCTTCAGACAGAGGGGCACGGACTGGTCGCCATTCGCGACCGATTGCGTGCGACTCTGGAGAACACATGACGGGCGACACCAAACACCTTCCTCTCGAAGACATCCACGCAGCTGCCGGTGCGCGCTTTGGCGCCTTTGCCGGCTGGTCGATGCCGCTGACCTACCCGGCCGGCGTCATGAAGGAGCATCTTCACACCCGCGAACATGCGGGCCTGTTCGACATCTCGCACATGAAACTGTTCAAGGTCATCGGGCCGGGCGCGATTCCCCTGCTCAACCTTGCCTGTCCGCTCGATGCGGGCGCGCTCGAAATCTCACAGTCGAAGCTGACATTTTTCCTGAACGAGGCCGCGGGGATCCTGGACGATCTGATCGTCACCCGGCTGGGCGATACCAACTTCATGGTCGTCGCGAATGCCGGCAACGCGATCGCCGACGAGAAGCATTTGCGCGAGCTTGCGACCGGCTTCGATGTCAAGGTCGAACCGCTCGACCGGGTCTTCCTCGCCATCCAGGGTCCCGAGGCCTGGGCGGCGCTTTCCCGCGCCGGTATCGAGACCGGGTCGCTGCTGTTCATGCATGGCATCGAACCGCGAAAGAACTGGTTCATGAGCCGGTCCGGCTACACCGGCGAGGACGGGTTTGAGATCGGCCTGCCTGAGGCAGACGCGCGCGGTCTCGTGGCGAAGCTGCTCGAAGACGAGCGCGTGCTGTGGATCGGCCTTGCCGCCCGTGACAGCCTGCGGCTGGAAGCCGGCCTCTGCCTGCACGGCCAGGACATCACCGCGCAAATCGATCCGGCAAGCGCGGCGCTGATGTGGGCCATCCCGAAGGACATCCGCGCCAACGGCACGTTTATCGGCGCCGACGCGCTGCGCGCCGCCGTCGAGCGCGGCTCCGCTCAGAAGCGCGTCGGCCTGAGGCCGGATGCCCGCCAGCCAGTGCGCGCCGGCGCCACGCTCTTTGACGCCGACGGCAATCCCGCCGGCCACGTAACCTCGGGCGGTTTCGGCCCGTCTGCCGGCCATCCCGTCGCCATGGGTTATGTCCCGACGCCCTTGGCGAAACCCGGAACTCGGATTTTCGCCGACGTGCGCGGAACGAAGATTCCCGTCGACGTTTCTTCCCTGCCTTTCCTCCCGCATCGCTACCGCAAAGGATAATTTTCAGATGGCAAAGACCTATTTCACCGCCGATCACGAGTGGCTCAGCGTCGAGGGTGGCATCGCCACCGTCGGCATCACCGACTACGCGCAGGAGCAGCTGGGCGACCTCGTCTTCGTCGAACTGCCCGAAACAGGCAAGAAGCTCGCCAAGGGCGACACCGCCGTCGTGGTCGAATCCGTCAAGGCGGCCTCCGACGTCTACGCGCCGGTCGACGGCGAGATCACCGAGGCCAACGCAACGCTGTCGTCCGATCCGTCGCTGGTCAATTCGGCGGCGACCGGCGCCGGATGGCTGTGGAAAATGAAGCTTGCCGACGAAAGCCAGCTCGCCAGCCTCATGGATGAGGCCGCCTACAAAGCCCATATCGGCTGAAATCAGGACGCATTGACATGACCGCAGCACCCTACCCCTTCTCGGCCCGCCATATCGGACCCGGCATTGCCGATGTGAGAGCCATGCTGGCCGTCATCGGCGTGCCCTCGGTCGAGACGCTGATCAGCCAGGCTGTGCCGAGATCGATCCGCCTCGACCAGCCGCTGTCCCTGCCCGCGCCGGCCAGCGAAGCCGAAGCGCTGGCCGAATTGTCGGCGACCATGGCCCGGAACACGGTGCTGAAGAGCTTCATCGGCGCCGGATATCACGGCGTGCACGTGCCGCCGGTCATCCAGCGCAACCTATTCGAGAACCCGGCCTGGTACACGGCCTATACGCCCTACCAGGCGGAGATCAGCCAGGGCCGCCTGGAAATGCTGTTCAATTTCCAGACTTTGGTTGCGGAACTGACCGGCCTGCCTGTGGCATCGGCTTCGTTGCTCGACGAAGCGACAGCGGTCGCCGAAGCGATCGGCATCGCATTGCGCCATCACCGCGACAAGCGCACCAAGGTGGCTCTCGCCGGCACGCCGCACCCGCAGACGCTGGATGTGGCGCGCACCCGCGCCGAGCCGCTCGGCATCGAGATCGACGGCGAGACGATCGACGACAACACAGCCGCCCTGCTCGTCTCCTGGCCGGACACTTTCGGCGTCTATGGTGATCACAAGGCGGCCATCGACAAGGCGCGCGCGGCCGGCGCTCTGGTCGTCTTCATCGCCGACCCGCTCGGCCTGACACTGACCGACACGCCGGCAAGGCTTGGCGCCGACATTGCCGTCGGTCCAATGCAGCGCTTTGGCGTGCCGATGGGCTTTGGAGGCCCGCACGCCGCCTACTGCGCGGTTGCCGACAAATTGACCCGATTGATGCCCGGCCGCCTGGTCGGCCAGTCGACCGACAGTAAGGGCCGTCCAGGCTACAGGCTTGCCCTACAGACGCGCGAGCAGCACATCCGCCGCGACAAGGCAACGTCCAACATCTGCACCGCCCAGGCGCTGCTTGCCAACATGGCGACAGCCTACGCCATCTGGCACGGCCCCGCCGGCCTTCAGGCAATCGCCGGGCGCATCCACGCGCTGGCCAGCCGCCTGGCAGCCGGGCTCAAGGCGGCAGGCTTGCCGGTGATCGGCACGAGCCGCTTCGACACGGTGACGGTGGAGACGAAGGGAAAGGCCGCGCAGATTGCCGCCGCCGCCGAAAAGGGCGGCCGGCTTCTGCGCGTCATCGATGCCGACCGTGTCGGCATCGCCTTCGACGAGACCTCTGACGAAACCGACCTGGAAGCCATTGCCGCCTTGTTTCGGGCCAAGCCGAGCGCGGAGGCCGCCGCCACCACGCCCGGCAAGCCGCGCGGCAAGGAGTTTCTCACCCAGCCCGTCTTCCACGAGAACAAGTCGGAAACCGAGATGATGCGCTTCCTGCGCCGGCTGGCCGACAAGGACCTGGCCCTCGACCGCGCGATGATCCCGCTGGGGTCCTGCACCATGAAGCTCAATGCCGCGGCCGAGATGATGCCTGTGAGTTGGCCTGAAATCGCCAACATGCATCCCTTCGCGCCGGCCGCGCACTCGGCAGGCTACCGCGCCATGATCGACGATCTGGAAGGCTGGCTTTCGGAGATTACCGGCTTCGATGCGGTAAGCCTGCAGCCCAACGCCGGCAGCCAGGGCGAATATGCCGGATTGCTGGCCATCCGCGCCTATCACCGCTCGCGCGGCGAGGGCCATCGCACGGTCTGTCTGATCCCGTCCTCCGCGCACGGCACCAATCCGGCGAGCGCGGCGATGGCCGGCATGAGCGTGGTCGTCGTTCGCTGCCTGGAGGACGGCAATATCGACATGGACGACATGAGGGCCAAGGCCAACGAGCATTCCAGGAATCTCGCGGCGCTGATGTTCACCTATCCCTCGACGCATGGCGTCTATGAAGAGGGCGCGCGACATCTCTGCGCCCTCATCCATGAGCATGGCGGCCAGGTCTATTTCGACGGCGCCAACCTCAACGCTCTGGTCGGCCTCGCCCGCCCGGGCGACATCGGCGCCGACGTCTGCCACATGAACCTGCACAAGACCTTCTGCATCCCCCATGGCGGCGGCGGCCCGGGTGTCGGCCCGATCGGCGTCAGGGCGCATCTGAAGCCCTATCTGCCGGGCCATGTCACCGAAGGCTCCGCGCATGCCGTGGCCGCCGCACCTTTCGGGAGTGCCTCTATCCTGCCCATCACCTGGATGTACATCCGCATGATGGGCGCTTCCGGCCTGAAGCAGGCGACCGAGACGGCGATCGTTTCGGCCAACTACGTCGCGACACGGCTCGCCCCACACTTCCCGCTCCTTTACAAGGGCAGGAGCGACCGCGTTGCCCATGAGTGCATCCTCGACACCCGCGTGCTCAAGGAGAGCGCCGGCATCGGTGTCGAGGACATCGCCAAACGGTTGATCGACTACGGTTTCCATGCGCCGACCATGTCGTTCCCGGTCGCCGGCACGCTGATGGTGGAGCCGACCGAATCCGAGCCCAAGCGCGAGCTCGACCGCTTCTGCGAGGCGATGATCGCCATCGCGGGCGAAGCGGCCAAGGTTGCGAGGGGCGAGTGGCCCCTGGCTGACAATCCGCTGGTCAATGCGCCGCACACCGCCGCGGAGGCGCTGGCCGGCCAGTGGAGCCATCCCTATTCGCGCCTGGAAGCGGCCTACCCCGCCGGAGACCCCGACATGGCGGCGAAATACTGGCCGCCGGTATCGCGCATCGACAATGTCGCCGGCGACCGCAACCTGGTCTGTTCATGCCCGCCGCTGTCGGACTATTTGGGCGCGGCCGAATAGTCTCGCAAACTATGCTGAGCGCAAGGCCGGCTTGATCGGCTCGGCCTTGCCCATCCTTTTGTGGCTGACGACGCAATTGCGGCCCGCGCGCTTGGCGGCATAGAGCGCTGCGTCCGCCTCGGCCAGCACCTCGCCGAGGCTGTTGCCGTTGGCGCCGCCAAAGCCGATGCCTCCGCTGACAGTGCTGCGCAAGGGACCGTGGGAGGTCGCAACGATCTCGGTGCCGAAGGCGACGCCGATCTTGCTTGCGAGCTCGTAAGCCCTCTCTTCGGTCACCCGGGACATGACGATCGCGAATTCCTCGCCGCCGAGACGAAAGGCGTCGACGCCCGTTCTGGCATATTTTCTGATGACTGCGGCGAAGCGGCACAGAACCTGATCCCCCACCGGGTGACCATAGATGTCGTTCGTCTTCTTGAAATGATCGAGGTCGAACATGACGACAGCCATGAACGGACCGAAGGCCCGTTCGCCATGGAGCGACATCAATCCCCGGCGGTTCATCAGCCCGGTCAACGGATCGGTCATCGTCTCGGCCTTCAGCTCGATCTGCGCCTGCAGGTGATGCAGGGAAAGCGTCAATGCGCCGAGACCGGTCATGCAGGCCACGGCCACGACCGAATTCAGGCGTTCGGCCCAGTTATCGGGGGCTGCCCCGAGCGTCCATTGCCCCTTGGCCACCAGGACGACCGCGCAAAGTGCAAACGACACCGCACAGGTGCCGCCCAGGAACGAAACCACCAGCAGGATTTTGCGATCATGACTGCCGTTGAGCCAGAACATGGTTCCGATCGCCGAGAGCAGCACAGTCACCGTTACATAGGTAACGATGAAGCCTATCCCGTCGAGACCGAGGGAAGTCACCGCCGCGCAGATCGTCATGGCGGCCAATGTCGGCAAAATGGCACGCCGGTAATCCGGCACGCCGAGATACTGCATGGCCGAGAGGCAGATGACCAGGAAACCGAGGCTGAGCAATGCAAGCGCGACCTGGCAAAGCAGCGGATCAGGCTCCTTCGTGTATCGCCAGAACAGGATGACATGCACAACGAGCACGAGAATGCCGCACCCCACCGTCAGCACGAAGCTGGCCCGGGGCGCGGCGAACCAGATCGCGAACATGGTGATGCTGAGGCAGATGCCCGACAGCGCGGCTGCGAGCAGGAGCGAACTGAAATCCAGCATATTGGGCGGGGGTTCCCTGAGCGTCGGCCTTACCGCTGCATTCTAGGTCAGCGACAGCCATCAGACATGATTTTCAACTGATCTTTCGGCTGAGACCTTCGGATAGGGTTTACAAAGCGTCGACGCCGAGTGTCCCAAAATCGTCCTCGCGACATCATGGCCACCAGACAGCCGTCAGCCCTTGTTCAGGAGGGCAAGATTGGCATCGACGACCGTGGGGTCGGCCATGCCGGCCTTGGCTTCGAGCAGCAGCGCCCTTGCCTTTTTCCTGTTGCCGCGCAGCAATTGCGAATAGCCCATATTGTTGACGATCTGCGGCTTGCGCCCGGCGATCTTGAGCAACTGGTCGTAGGCACGATCGGCGAAGTCGAAACGGCCGAGTTCGTCATAGGAAGCGGCGAGCCCCATCCAGGCTTCCGCATTGTCGGCCTTCAACTCGACGGCCTTGCGGAAACGCTGTTCGGCAAGGCCGTAATTCGCGTCGCGAAACTGCGCCTTGCCTTCCGCCAGATCGGATGTGCCGACGTCCTTCGCGGCCGGTTGAATGGCGGTGGTTTTGGTGGTGTCGACGCCACTCGTCGTACAACCAGACATCATCAAGACGGCCGCCATCGCGGCCATTGCCGTTAAATTGCTGTGACGCATGCCCCTGCCCCATCGCCCGGTTTTTTGCCGGGTCGTTCTTCAGGAAACACACTATTCCAGAGCAATTAAACTTAGGTGCCGAAACGCCGCCAAAATTAGGCCCTGGGTACACCAGCTATTAACCACCAGGCCGCAACGCCTCGATCACGGCCAGCGGCGTTCTCACGGTTCCAGGGCCTTGAGTCCCGCCGGAACCGTATACCGGCTGCCGTCATAGCGCAGCCGGTAGGTTTGGCTCACGGACTTGCCGGGGTGGGACTGGCACTCGCCATTGCTGTCGGGCAACGGATTGTCGGTATCCATCCGTTCGACCACCGTGATGTCGTGATAGCCATGATGTTTGGCCGGGCTCATCGCCAGGCTCACCTGACTGGTATGGAAGGATCCGGCGCAATTGGTATCGCCCTCGCCGCCATTGCCGGCCACGACCAGGCCATCGAGAACCATCCGCAGGGCATCGTTGTCGATGGCATAGAGCCGCAGGTCGGTTTCACTGAAAGGGTTAGGCAGCGAATTGTTCGCCATTTCGATGCGCAGGCCGAAGGCGGAGACATCGGGCGCCAGCGCATACCGGCCGGTATCGAGTTCGACCTTGCGGATGGCGATGGCATCATCATTCATCAGCCCGGGCTGCAGCAGGCGCTGGCGCACCTGCCGGCTCTTCCTGTCGATGACCAGAAGCTCGATATCGCCGGCATGCGCGTAGTCGCTGGGTTGCGAGCTGTCCATCAGCGGCACCGCGACCAACAGCAGGGCCTCATGGGCGGGCCATATCTTGCAGACCAGCCCCGGCGGGTCGCCAAATGCAGACGTCAGGGCGATGCTGGTGTGGGGTTCGAGCGTGAACGAGGCACCGTCAGCGCTTTTGCGGGCGTTGGGATAGGCCTGCTGCACCAGGGCAGCGGCATCGCCGCAATCATCGGCCGCAGCCCAGGCGGGCGACAGACTGGCCGCGGCAAGGCCGAGGACGAGCAACAGCATTCGCATGGACTTCTCACTCATTTGCGGACTTCGCAGGTCGCTCAGGCCGGCCTCACTGAATATCAGCAAATCCTAGTGGCCGGTCATTTTGACGATGATCGGAATGACCGCGATCATCAGCACCACCGGCAGGATGCAAACCACGACCGGCACCGACATCTTGGCCGGCAAGGCATGCGCCTTTTCCTCGGCCAGCGACATGCGCTTGTGGCGCATCTCGTCGGAAAAGACGCGCAGCGCCCCCGACAGGCTGGTGCCAAGCTCCTTGGACTGTTGCAGCAGCGTGGCGAAGGAGCGCACCTCGTCCAGGCTCAGGCGATCGGCGAGCGCCTTCAGTGCATCGTCGAGGCTGCGCCCGGCCCGCAGCTCCAGCGACACGAGCTGCAGATTCTGGCTGAGCGACGGGTAGGTCTTTGCGAGTTCCTTCGAGACGCGCTCGACGCCCGCTTCCATGCTCATGCCGGCATCCGAACAGACGATCATCAGGTCCATGAAATCGGGGAAGCCGTTGCGGTATTCGCGCATCTTTTCCCGTATCTTCTGGGTCAGCACCAGCCCTGGCAGGAAATAGCCGGCCACGCCCGACAGCACGACGAAGGCCCAGCGGCTGACCACCGTGGCGTCGGGACTGGCCATCCAGCGGTTGAGCACGAAGACGGCGAGCGCGATGCCCACCATCGCCGTGAAACGGATGAGGAAGAACATGCCGACGGCGCGCGGCTCCATGTAGCCCGCCTGGATGAGTTTCAAGCGCAGGCGGGCGACATTTTCCGGATCGCTCTTGGCGTAGAACTCCTGCGCCTTCTTCACCGCCTTCTCGCGAACGACACCGGTATTCTTCTTCTGGGCCGGTTCCGGCCTGGCGGCCACTGGACCCTCGTCGACCTTGAGTCTGCGCCTGACTTCGTTGC
Source organism: Mesorhizobium sp. B2-5-11 (assembly GCF_006440835.1). Taxonomy (NCBI): domain Bacteria; kingdom Pseudomonadati; phylum Pseudomonadota; class Alphaproteobacteria; order Hyphomicrobiales; family Phyllobacteriaceae; genus Mesorhizobium; species Mesorhizobium sp. B2-5-11. The sequence goes on along the minus strand of NZ_VFUK01000003.1, from coordinate 567,228 downwards.
GATCGCCCTTTGCCACCACCATCGGCCAGGCAAAAGCGGCAGCGCCCACGGCCAGCAGCAGGACAGCCACCGGCATCAGCGAGGTCGGCGCGAGCGAGGCGAGGAATTCGACGACCTTCTGCATGTCAGAATTTGAAGTTCGACATTTTGAACATGATCAGATTGCCCAGCATCAGCCAGGTGACCGAGCCACCAACCATGTACCACGTCTTAGGCACGCCCCAGACGTCGCTGTAATACCCAGGCATGAATGCCATGATGGTCGTGAACAGCAGCGCCGGCACGGCCGTCAGGATATAGGCCGACAGACGGCCTTCGGTTGAAATGGCGCGCACCTTGCGGCGCAGCTTGCCGCGTTCGCGGATCGTCGTCGACAGTCCGTCGAGGATTTCGCGCAGATTGCCGCCAGAACTCGTCTGGATCGACACGGCGGTGACGAACAGCGGCAGATCCTCATGGCCGACCCTGTCGAACAGCGAATTCAGCGCCGAAACCAGATCCGAACCAAAGGTCACCTCATCGGCAATCACGCCGAACTCGGTGCCGATCGGGTCGGGCATTTCGCGCGACACCATGGCGATGGCCACCGGCACCGGATGGCCGGCCTTGAGGCCGCGTGTGATCAGTTCCAGCGCTTCCGGCAACTGCATGCCGAACCGCTTCAGCCTGCGCTTGCGCATTGAGCGCATCGCCATCACCGGCAGCACCGGCACCACCACGACAAACAGAATGGCGCCCATCAGCAGCGGCAAGCCATACCAGATGGCGGCAAGGGCCGCAGCCAGCGCCATCCCCGAAGTGATCATCAGGAACTTCGACAGCGGCATGATCATGCCCGACTGGGCGCGCAGGGCGCGAAAACGGTCAGGCGAGAACAGCGACGTGCCCGCATCGAGACCACGCTCCTTACGCAATTGGATCAGCACCTGTTCCTGACTGATCCTGTTTTCCTGCAGCTTCATGCGCCGGTTGATGGCGGTGCGCCTGTCGCTGCGGCCGGCATAGAGCAGGTAAACGGCCTCGGCGATCATGATGCCGGTCAATGCAGCCCCGGCATAGACGACATAGATCGCGCTGAATCCGTCCAACACCTGGTTACTCCTGCGGCCGGCCGGGTTCGAAATAGCGCCCGGGAAACTCGATGCCCATGGCGCGCAGGTCCTCGAGGAAGCGCGGCCGGATCCCGGTCGCTTCGAAATGGCCGAGGATTGTGCCATCGGCGTCCATGCCGGTACGCACGAAGCGGAAGATCTCCTGCATCTGGATGACGTCGCCTTCCATGCCCGTCACCTCGGCGACGCTCGTCACCTTGCGCTTGCCGTCGGAGAGCCGGGTCAACTGGACGATGATGTCGATGGCGCTGGCGATCTGGCTGCGGATCGACTGCACCGTCATCGGCATGCCGGTCATGCCCAGCATCTGCTCGAGCCGCGAAATGGCATCGCGCGGCGTATTGGCGTGAATGGTGGCCATCGACCCCTCATGGCCGGTGTTCATGGCCTGCAGCATGTCGAAGGCCTCCTCGCCGCGGCACTCGCCGAGGATGACGCGATCAGGCCGCATGCGCAGCGCGTTCTTGACGAGGTCGCGCTGCTTGAGCTCGCCATGGCCTTCGATGTTGGCCGGCCGGGTTTCCATGCGCGCGACATGCGGCTGCTGCAACTGAAGCTCCGCCGCGTCCTCGATGGTGATCAGCCGCTCGTCCTCGGGAATGAAGGCCGACAGCGCGTTGAGCATGGTCGTCTTGCCGGTGCCGGTGCCGCCCGAAATGATCGTCGTCTTGCGGGCATGTACTGCCGCAGCAAGCACTTCGGCCATGTTCTGGGTGATGGCGCCGAATTCGACCAGCCGGTGCAGGCCGAGCTTGTTCTTGGAAAATTTGCGGATCGACACCAGCGGCCCGTCGACCGCGACCGGGCGGATGGCGGCGTTGAAACGCGAGCCGTCCAGCATGCGGGCGTCGACCATCGGCTGCGATTCATCGACGCGGCGGCCGACCGCGGCAACGATTTTGTTTATGATTCTAAGCAGATGCGCCTCATCCTTGAACGGGATGTGGACCTGCTGCAGCTTGCCCTTCTTTTCGACGAAGCAGTTCTGATGGCCGTTGATCAGGATATCGTTGATATCGGGGTCCTTGAGCAGCGGCTCGAGCGGGCCGAGCCCGACCATCTCGTCGACGATGTCGTCGACCAGGGCATCGAGTTCGACGGTGTTGATCGCCATCCGCTCTTCGCGCGTCTTTTCCGACACGAAATCATGCACCTGCCGGCGCATCTCGTCCCTGGGCAGCCGCTCCAGCGCGACAAGATTGATCTCCTCGAGCAGCAACCGGTGGATGCGCACGCGCGCATCGAGCACCTTGTTGGCACTCTTGCCCGGCACGGCTTCGGCTTTCGCCGGCAAGACCTTCCGGCTCGTCGGGATGACGACCGCGTGGTGCGCAACCGCCGTCGGCTCGGCGGAGCGCTGGGGACGCGCATCGCGGTTCTGCAAGGTGGAAAAGCGGCTGCTCATCCGGCCTTCCTCTTCAAAAGGCTCTTGCCGAAGCCGAACAGCGATTTCGATTTGCCCGGCGCCGCCGCCACTTCCTCCGGAAGGATGATCCTCTTGAGGTCGTTGACGACGTTGGCATTGGCATCGATCTCGTGCAGCGGCACGCCGCGATCGACAGCCTCGCGCACCAGCCGGTAATTGTTGGCGATGCCGCCGACGAAATGCTCGCCGAGGATTTCCTGGACGTCCGCCTGCTTGATGCCGCTGTCAAACATCTTCTGCTCGAAACGGTTGACGATGACGTTCGGCTTCACTTCCTTGCCGGCGGTCTCGTAGACCGCCTGGATCAGGCGTTGCGTGTGGCGCAGGCACGGTACCGTCATTTCGGCGACGATGTAGAGCTTGTTGGAGCCGAGCAGCACCGTCTCCGTCCACGGAAACCAGGTGCGCGGCATGTCGATGACGACATTGTCGAAATAGGCCGAGACGAGGTCCAGCATCCGCACCACGACATCGGTCTTGAACGATCGCATCTCCGCCGGCTGCGTCGGTGCGGCCAGAACACAAAGTCCGCTGGCATGCTTCGACAGCATCACGTCGAGCAATTGCCTGTCGAGACGCTCCGGCTGGTTCTCGATTTCGGTGATGTCGAAACGCGGCTCCAGGTCGAGATATTCGGCGCAGGCGCCCTGCTGGAAATTGAGGTCCACCACGCAGGTCGAGGCGCCGCGCGTCACTGAATGATGCAGCTGGAACGCGGTCTGCAAAGCCAGCGTCGTGGTGCCGACGCCGCCTGCCGCGGGCATGAAGGTATAGATCTGCGACTCGGTGTTTTCCTCGCGCCCCGGCCCTTGCAGCGCACGCACCACCGAACGCACGAGATCGGCCGTGGTGATCGGCTTGACCAGGAAATCCGCGACCTTGAGCTGCACGAGGATGCGCGCGGCGGCGGCGTTGAACTCCTGGGTGACGACCACGACCGGCGCCTTGCCTTCCAGCCGGCGCATGACGCGTTGCAGCGCATCGATCTCCTCAAGCTTCGCTGCGTCCATATCGACGATGATCGCCCCGAGATCGGCCTCCTGGACCTCGCCGCGAAGTTCGGTGATATTCTTGTCCACCGTCGAGAGCTGGATGATCTCCGAGGCGGCAAACGCCGTCCGGGTGTCCTGCGCGAAGGTTCTGTCCGTCGATATGAGCAGGATTTTCCTGATCTTGATGCCGTTTGCCATTTATTGTCAGCCTGTGATCTCGGATCAATTGTCGGCGCTGGCTTGCGATGCCTTGGCGCTGGCCGCCTGCTCGGCGGTGGCGGGTTCCGTGCTGCCGCGCTGGGCAGGCACGAGAAGCCTGGTGTTCTGGACGCCGTATTTCCAGGGATCGACCATCTGCATGACGGTGTTGGCGGCCTGGGCCTCCCCGGCGCCGCTGGTCACGCCTTCGCTGCGCACATAGTCGTCACTCGTGCAGCCGGCGGTGAAGCCGGCAAGCAGCAAGGCGACGCTCGAGCTCAAGACCATCCGCATGGCTTCAGTCCTTCGGCAGGTCGAGGAAATGCCCGACTTTGGTGGCGGGAGCGGCACGCGCGGCGCTGCCGTCAGCCAGCGCCAGCGCGCGATTGGTGTCCGACGCCCTCACCTCCTCGGTGTTGTTGAGGAAATAGTCGACATTGCTGGCAGGCTGCGTGCCATCGGTCGGCTCGGCCATTTTCTTCGACGGATCCACCGGCTTGACAAGGTAAGGCGTGACGATGATCACCAGGTCCGTCTCGCGCCGCTGGTAGGATTTCGACGAGAACAGGGCCCCGAGCACCGGCATCTTGCCGAGGCCCGGTATGCGCGAGGTGGTGATGTCGTTCTGCGACTGCAGCAGCCCCGCGATCATGAAGCTCTGGCCGTTCTTCAGGTCGACCGACGTCCTGGCGCGGCGCACGATGAAGCCGGGCACCGAGATGCTGCCGATATTGTAGGAAGCCGACGCGTCGATCGAGGAGACTTCCGGCGCGATGTCGAGGCTGACCAGCCCGTCCTTCAGAACGGTGGGCGTGAAATCCAGGCTGACGCCGTACTTCTTGTAGCTGACGGAAATCTTGCCGTTGTCTTCGGAAACCGGGATCGGAAACTCGCCGCCGGCCAGGAAGCTCGCCGTCTCGCCGGACCGGGCGATCAGGTTCGGCTCGGCCAGCCGACGAGCCAGGCCGCGCTCTTCCAGTGCCTTGATGGCGATGTCGATGGAAACGCCGTTCGACAGCAGCTTGCCGATGATCTCGCCGGTCCCCGCCGGCTCAATGGTGCCGGGAGCAATCGTAACGTCGCGTCCGCCCATGCCATAAGCGAAATTGGCACTGTATTTGGCGCCGAGATCCTGCCCCGCCTGGCGGTTGATCTCAACGAAGCGAACATTGAGCTGGACCTGCTGCGAGGACGAGATGTTGACCGAATTGATCACCTCCTCATTGCCGGAGAAGCGGGTGGCGATCTTGTTTGCCTTTTCGGCGGCGACCGCGTCATCCGCCTCGCCCGACAGCACGACGCGGCCATTGGCGGAGCCGACCTTGATCTTGGCGTCCGGCACGCTGACGCGGATCGTGTCGGCCAACTGGTCGGTATCGAGCGTCACTTCGATGTCGACGGTGCCGACGAGCTGCTTGTTCTCGTCGAACAGGGCAATGCCAGTGGTGCCGAGATTGTTGCCCAGCACATAGAAGGATTTGTCGGTCAGCGGGTTGACGTTGGCGATCTCCGGATCGCCGATGACGATCTGGTAGAAGGCCGCGCTCGTCATGATCGTCTTTGGCTTGCCCTTGGCGACCTTGATCGAGGCGTTCTTGGTCGCCGAGACATAGACGATGTCGTTGTCCGCCCTGGCCGGGCCGGCGAAGATGCCGGCCGCCGCCATCGTCACCGCCATCGCCATCGCCTGCGCGACGTGCAACCGGCCTGTCATTCGATATTGAAGTTGCCTGAACATTGTTCCCGTCCCGTCCGGTCCCCACCGGTCCTGCTCTGGTCCCACTCAGGAACCGGATATTCCTATTTCTGGTCCCGCGCAGGAACCTGATATTCCTCGGCCGTGGTTCCACGCGTCACGATGACCGTCTTGAATTTCGGCTTCTCCGGCTCCTTTGCCACGGCGTCGAACAGCGAGCCGGCTGCGGCCTGCGCCTTGCCCGCCACCGATCCGCCAAAGGAGGAGATGGTGGTGACACCGTCCTTGCCCTCGCCGCCCTCGCTGGCGGAGCGAAGCGACAGCGACAGCGTGCCGACAGTGCGGGCCAGCGCCACTTTCTGCGCGCCTTCGGTGGTCACCTCGATGGTTATGGAATTGGCCACCTGCGGCGTCGTTTGGCGCTCGTCGGCGCCCTGCCCGACGCTCAGCACCTTCGCGTCGGCAACGACGATCTCTGAGGTGATGGTCGAACCGGCGGCGCCTTGCGCATTCTTGGCCACTTCCTGGATTTCGCCGGCATCGCGCGTCAGCACGACATCGACCCGGTCGCCCGGCGTGACGAAGCCGCCGACGCCCGCGATCTCGTCGGTGCGGATGGTGACGGCCCGCATGCCGGGCGTCAGCATGTTGGAGAGCGTGGCGCGGCCATTCGGGCCGGACAGCTTTGTAAGCAGCACCGGTTCGTTGACCTCGATCGGCGACAGCACCACGCGGTTGCCGTCCCCGAGCAGTCCATCGATGGTGGCGAAGGCGCCCTGCGGCAGCGAATCCTGCGGCCACGGAATTTCGCTGAGTTTCGCGCGGTCGAGATCCATGCCGTACCGCAACGGTGCATTCGCCACCACGATGGTCTTGAATTCGACCGTCGGCGCGGCGGGCGCCGCGATCGACGCGGTTTTCTCCTCGGCGTCGGCCCTGGCCTGGCGCTTGACCCAGAAATCCGCGGCAAAGATCGAGATTGCGCCGAAAACGGCGGCGATGCCGATCATCGTTATGGCCTTGCCCCTCACGCCCAAACCCCTGGTGCCCGTAGTTTCTTGTTATGTTGGCTCACGCTAGGCGGCATTGTTAAAGAATCAGGAATCTTCTCGCTGGCTATCCGCCTGATTTCCGCCGGCTTGGTTATCGAATGGTTTTAGGATAAGAGGGGGTTAATCCCCGAACGTAACAGGAACCTCCGTCGCTTGGCGCTGAAAAGCGTGGCAGTATCGGCGGGTGATTCGCAGCTTGGGCTCTATGGCAGGCATGGACGACAACAACGATCTTTTCGGCAATCTGGAGAAGCAGCCGCAACCGGTTCGCACACCGGCGCGTCCGGCCGATCCGCTGGTGCAGGCGGCAGCCAAGCGTCCGGCGGCGGCGTCTCGTGACGGCTCAGAGGGCTACAGCGCCGCCGATATCGAGGTACTCGAAGGCCTGGAGCCCGTGCGGCGCCGTCCGGGCATGTATATTGGCGGCACCGACGACAAGGCCATGCACCATCTGTTCGCCGAGGTTATCGACAACTCGATGGACGAGGCGGTTGCCGGCCATGCCACATTCATCGATGTCGAGCTTTCGGCTGACGGCTTTCTCACCGTCACCGACAATGGCCGCGGCATTCCCGTCGATCCGCATCCGAAGTTCAAGAAGCCAGCGCTCGAAGTGATCATGACGACACTGCATTCGGGCGGCAAGTTCGATAGCAAGGTCTATGAAACCTCGGGCGGCCTGCACGGCGTCGGCGTCTCCGTGGTCAACGCACTGTCGGATCATCTCGAAGTCGAAGTCGCGCGCGGACGGCAACTTTACCGGCAGCGCTTCTCGCGCGGCATCCCGGTCAGCGGCCTCGAGCACCTTGGCGAAGTTCACAACCGGCGCGGCACCAGGACCCGCTTCCATCCCGACGAGCAGATTTTCGGCAAGGGTGCCGCGTTCGAGCCAGCGCGGCTCTACCGCATGACACGCTCGAAGGCCTATCTGTTCGGCGGCGTCGAAATCCGATGGACCTGCGATCCTTCGCTGATCAAGGAAAAGGACACCACTCCGGCCAAGGCCGAATTCCATTTTCCCGGCGGCCTCAAGGACTATCTGAAAGCGTCGCTCGGCGACGAATTCCAGGTAACGCGCGAAATCTTCGCCGGCAAGAGCGACAGGCAAGGCGGCCATGGCTCGCTGGAATGGGCGGTGACCTGGTTCGGCGGCGACGGCTTCATCAACTCCTACTGCAACACCATCCCGACCGGCGAAGGCGGCACCCACGAGGCCGGCTTCCGCAACGTCTTGACGCGCGGCCTGCGCGCCTATGCCGACCTCGTCGGCAACAAGCGCGCCTCGATCGTCACTTCGGAAGACGTCATGATCTCGGCGGCGGGCATGCTGTCGGTGTTCATCCGCGAGCCTGAATTCGTCGGCCAGACCAAGGACAGGCTGGCGACGATCGAGGCGATCCGCATCGTCGAGACCGCGATCCGCGACCCGTTCGACCATTGGCTGGCCGACAATCCGCAGGAAGCGTCGAAGCTGCTCGAATGGGTTATCGCACGCGCCGACGAGCGGGTACGACGCCGCCAGGAAAAGGAAGTGTCGCGCAAGAGTGCGGTGCGCAAGCTGCGCCTGCCGGGCAAGCTTGCCGATTGCACGCAGAATGCGGCCGCCGGCGCCGAACTCTTCATCGTCGAAGGCGATTCGGCCGGCGGCTCGGCCAAGCAGGCCCGTGACCGCGCCAGCCAGGCGGTGCTGCCGCTGCGCGGCAAGATTCTCAACGTCGCGAGCGCCGGCAACGACAAGCTGGCCGCCAACCAGCAGATTTCCGATCTGATCCAGGCGCTCGGTTGCGGCACGCGGTCGAAGTATCGCGACGAGGATCTTCGCTACGACCGCGTCATCATCATGACCGACGCCGACGTCGACGGCGCTCACATCGCCTCGCTGCTGATCACCTTCTTCTACCAGGAGATGCCGAACCTGGTTCGCGGCGGACATCTCTATTTGGCGGTGCCGCCGCTCTACTCGATCCGGCAGGGCGGCAAGGTCGCCTATGCGCGTGACGACGCGCACAAGGACGAATTGCTGCGCACCGAGTTCACCGGGCGCGGCAAGGTCGAGATCGGTCGCTTCAAGGGCCTGGGCGAAATGATGGCCGCGCAGCTCAAGGAGACAACCATGGATCCGAGGAAGCGTACGCTGCTCCGCGTCGATGTGATCGATGCCGAGGCCGCCACCAAGGACGCGGTCGATGCGCTGATGGGCACCAAGCCGGAGGCTCGTTTCCGGTTCATCCAGGAACGCGCCGAATTCGCGGAAACGGAAGTGCTGGATATCTGAGCGCAGGCCGGTCGATTAAGGCTTGCGGAGACGCGCGTGTGAGCTGGCAACGGCTGAAAAACTATTTCGAAGCGGGTCTTGCCGGGCTGACACAGCCGACCCGGTCGGACTGGATCTTCGCCTTGCGCACGGTCTCGGCCGGCCTGATCGCGCTTATGGCCGCCTACGCCCTCAAGCTCGATCACCCGCAATGGGCGATGATGACGGTGTTCATCGTTGCCCAGCCGGTCGCCGGCATGGTGTTGGCGAAAGGCTTTTATCGGTTGCTCGGCACGCTGGCGGGCGGTGTTGCCGCAATTGCCATCACCACTGTCTTCGGCACGAATCCCTGGGTGCTGGTGACGGTGCTTGCCCTATGGATCGGCCTCTGCACCTTCGTCTCGTCGCTGCTGCGTAACCCGGAAGCCTACGGGGCGGCGCTGGCCGGCTATACCGCGATGATCATCGGCTTGCCGGCGTTTGGCCAGCCGCATCTCGTCGTCGACCTCGCGGTCGCGCGCTGTGCCGAGATCGTACTCGGCATTGTCTGCGCCGGCCTGACCAGTCGTCTGATCCTGCCCAAATTAGCCAGCGAGGCCATCATCTCGCGGCTTAAGCGCAGCATTCTCGACCTTGCCACCTATGCCGGCGGCGCCTTTTCCGGCGGCGACACGGCAATGCTTTCCGGCCTGCACCGGAAGCTGGTCGCCGACACCCAGACGCTCGCCGAGATGCGCGCCTACGCCAGGCTGGAGGCCCCGAGCTTCGCGCCGCGCGCCCATCCGGTCCGGCGCACCATCGGACAACTGCTTTCAGCGCTGTCCGCGGCCCGCGCGCTGCATTCACACGCCGCACCGAAGAACGCGGCGCTCATTCCGGTGCGCTCGGAGTTGCAAGCCCTCGTCACTGAAATGGCGGCGACGCCGGGCGCGCTCGACGACACGGCGCCCTGGCTGGCACGGCTCGACGCGATCGGCGCCAAAGCGACGCAGATGCCCGACGCCTTGGCCGACCAGGACGGCGACAGAGTCGGCACCGTCACCCGGCTCACCATCGCCGCCGATTTCGCCGAAGCGCTGAAGCAGACGCTGCGCGGTCTCGATGCCTTGCGTGCGCCCGTCACGCGGCCTTCACGCGAACGCAGCCCCCCGGCGCTGGTTGTACATCGCGACTATCACGGGGCGAGCCGCAACGCGGTCCGCGCGGCACTTGCAACGCTGCTGGTCGCCGCTTTCTGGCTGACGACGAGATGGTCGGAAGCCGCCGGCACGGTCATTCTGGTTGCCGTCGTGTCGAGCTTGTTTGCCGCCCGCCCCGATCCGGTGCGGGTAGCCTGGGGGTTCTTCCAGGGAACGCTGTTGGCTCTGCCCTTTGCCTTTCTCGTCGGCCAGATCGCGCTTCCCGTTTTTCCTGGTTTCGGCTGGTTCATGCTGTTCGTCGTACCGATCCTGGTGCCGGCGGCGCTCGCCATGGCCAATCCCCGCTATGTCGGCGTGGCGACGGCCTTCGCCATCAATTTTCTTGCTTTCCTCAGCCCGCACCAGGCGATGACCTACGACCCGGGCCCGTTCTTCGCCGGCTCGGCCTCGATCCTGGTCGGCATCCTTTTGGCAATCGGCGTCTTCATCATCGTGCTGCCCGCCGACCCATGGCTCGCGGCGCACCGCATCGTGCGGGCCATGCGCGAGGATCTGGCGCGGCTTTGCCTGCACGAGCGCGTGCCGAGGCGTTCGGCCTTCGAGAGCCTCGCCTATGACCGCATCAACCAATTGATGCCGCTGGTGCAGACCAGCGGCAGGAAGGGTGAAGCGGTTCTGGGCGGCAGTGTCGCCGCCGTCACCGTCGGTCTGGAGATTCTGCGGCTGCGTGGCGCACAGCAGGCGCACGCCGTTCCGGCCGAGACGACGCTTTCGATCGCCAACTTCCTGCGTGGACTGGCACGCGAACTGCTCTTCCGCGCCCCGGGCGATCCGCAGACATCCACCATTGCCGTCGCCCGGCAGTATGCCGCCGGCATCGCCCAGCGAAACGCCACTGGTGAAATGCTCCAGATCGCGGCGTCACTACGGATTATCGCGGCGGCGATGGAGGATTTTCCGGATTTTTTTGCCAGGGATAAAGGCTAAGTTAAGCGGCTGCGATCGCCAGCGCATGGCCGCGCGCATTTTCACGCAACGCAGCGAGATGGATCGACTTGATCAGCGCGGCGAGATCGCCTTCCGCGGACTGTCCGCCCAATTCCTTCAGCATCAGCCAGCTGACTTCCTGCACGCCGGCGACGCGCTTGCCGTTGGCGACCTCTCGCCAGATTTTCAGCGCGCGCAAGATGACCGCGTGCGTGGCGGCAGCCAGGCCGGCACTGCGGAACAGCGCCTGCAAGGCCACGTCGTGTCCGCCGGCCAGCAGCGCCCTCACTCTTTGGGCGGACTGCTGGCTGAGCGCGACCAGCGCCGAGCCGAAGAAGTCGACCTTGCCATGCGCGATGGTGCGAATGAGGAAGCTCGCGGTGAGATCGCCGCGTAGCCTGAGATGCTCGATCAGTGCTGCATGTTCTTCCTGGCGCGTGCCCTCGATCAGCGTCACGCAGGCCTTGACGCAGGCGTCGCGCATGACGCGGTCGGCCCGGGCGGCTCCCATCAAGGCCATGACCAGCGGCGAGGTCTTGAGCATCTCACCGAGCTTGACGAGCAGCATATGCCGGCAGTCGGCAGGCAGGCGTGCATCCGATATAAGCGCCTCGCGCACCAGCGGCAGATGGCCGTGGCGCTCGGCCATGCGGCGGAAACTCAACGAAGCGATATCGGCGCCGCTGTTGGCCAAAAGCACGGCGCAGGCCTCCGCCTCGCCGATCTCTGCGATAGCCGCCGACAGCGCCATCGAGACCAATGGCCGATCGGCGATCAGTTTTTGCGTCGCCTTCGGACCTGAAGCCACGCGATTGATCAGGTCTGCGTCGGTAAGCAGTGGCGATCGCGTCAGCACGACGCCGGCGACTTCCGGCTGGTCGGAAGCAAGCGCGCTGATGATCTGGGGCGGTGCGTGATGGCTCATGGACAGCGCCTCGGCCATCGCCAGCCGTACCTTCGACGATGCGTCGTCGAGCAGCAAGGTCAGCGCCGCCTCGGCGGCGCAGCGATCCTCGAACGGCAATTCCGCGTCGACATAGGCGCGGGCGAGCGCGCTTGCCGCCGCGGCGCGCTCCGACACCCTGGCCGTGTAGATCCATTTCAGGAAATGCGAGACAACAACCATACCGCCTGCTTACGCCCCTTGCCGGAAGGTTTCCGACCCCGTGCCGGACGTTAGGCCGAATTGGTTTATGAAGCGTTCACCATGTTCGTTAACTGGCTTGCGAGCGCTGGATGCAGCGCCTATCAACCGTCCAGCAGCGGAGGAGAATGAAATGGCTGGGCTTTATCTCGAGGAGTTCGTCGTCGGCCATGTCTTCCAGCACACGCTGCGCAAGACTGTCACCGAAAGCGACAACATGCTGTTCTCGGTGATGACGCTGAACCCGCAGCCGCTGCATATCGACTTCGATTTCGCCGCCAGGAGCGAATGGGGCAAGCCGCTGGTCAACTCGCTGTTCACGCTCGGCCTGATGATCGGCATTTCGGTTAACGACATCACCGTCGGTACGACGGTCGCCAATCTCGGCATGAAGGAAACGGTGTTTCCGCATCCGGTCTTCCATGGCGACACCATCCGCGTCGAGACCACTGTCGTCTCGGTGCGCGAATCCAGGTCGAAGCCCGATCGCGGCATCGTCGAGTTCGAACATCGGGCCTATAACCAGAACGGCGACCTCGTCGCCAAATGCACGAGACAGGCCATGATGCTGAAGAAGGTAGCCTGATGCGTTCGCTGCTGTTCGTTCCCGGCGATTCCGAGAGGAAGCTGGAGAAGGGCTTTGGCGCCGGCGCAGACGTGGTCATTGTCGACCTCGAGGATTCGGTGGCGCCCCAAAACAAGGCATCGGCGCGAATGACCGCGGCGCGCTTCATCGTCAACCACCGGGCGCAAACACGATCGGCGATCTACGTCAGGGTCAACGACCTGTCGACCGGACTGACGGACGACGACCTTGCGGCGCTCATTCCGGCAACGCCCGACGGCGTCATACTGCCCAAATCGGCTGGCGGCCAGGATGTCCAGCACCTCTCGGCAAAGCTCAGGCTGCGCGAAGCGGAGAACGGCTTGGCCGACGGCGCGACAAAAATCCTGCCGATCATTACCGAAACACCGGCGGCCGTGCTGGCGGCGGCGAGCTACGCCGGGGCAAGCGCGCGACTTGCCGGGCTGACCTGGGGCGCGGAAGACCTGTCGGCGGCGATCGGAGCGCGCACCACCCGCGACCAACATGGCCGTTACACCGAAATATTCCGCTTCGCTCGCGCCATGACCATTCTCGCCGCCGGCGCGGCGGAAGTCGCGGCGATCGACACCGTCTTCCCGAATTTCCGCGATATGGCGGCCTTCGAGGCCGAATGCAGGGAGGCCGAACGTGACGGCTTCACCGGCAAGATGGCGATCCACCCTGATCAGGTGCCGGTCATAAACGCCGCCTTCACGCCCTCGGTGGAAGCGGTGCAACAGTCGGCGGCAATTGTCGCGGCATTCCAGGCGGCGGGAAATCCCGGCGTCGTCGGCATCGACGGCAAGATGTATGACCGGCCGCATCTGCGGCTGGCCGAGCGGCTTCTGGCACGCGCCCGGGCAGCCGGAATCTCCGCCTGACCGCTACCAGACCAACGGGATCAGGCGGTAGCGGACATGGGCCGCATAGTCGTCATAGCCGCGCAGGCCGGTGCGAAGCGTTTTTTCCTCGATGAATGTGCGGATGGCCAAGAGAACGATGAACACGACGACCAGTGCCAGCCCCCACCAGGAGCCGAGCAGGAGAGCCGTGCCGGCTAAGAAGAGGATGGCGCCGGCATACATGGGATGGCGCACATAGCTATAGGGACCCGTTGTGATCACTTGCTGTCCGCGCTCCGCCTGGATCTTCACGACGGGCGCCGCGAAGCTATTCTCCAGCATCGTCAGATAGCTGATCCATAGTCCGACCAGCAGAACCAGCGCACCGATCGCCTGTACCCAGACCGGAACGACGGACCAGCCGAAGCGGTAGTCGAAACCCATGAAGGCCAGCCAGGCAAATATGCCGAGCAGGAGTATGCTCAACAGAACCTTGTCGGCCGCGGTCTGGTCCTTCTGGATGGGAGAGCTCAGCCGTTCGTTCATCAGCCCGGGATCGCGCCGGGCCAGCGTCACGCCAAGGGTCAGGCTCAGCCCGGTCATCACCGCCAGATATACCCAGGCTCCCGGCCAGGTCAGCGTACCCGCTGTCAGGAAAAGCAGCGCGCCCATTGCGCCGAACCACACGAACGTCTGGAGGATCAATCTCGAGACCATGATCAACCTTCCATGATATTTGCCGTCGGCATTTACCAGCAACAGACTACCGCCGACCCTCAGCGGACTATCGCCCATCCCGCGCCTGGACGAAACGGTCCTGGTGTGCAGAAGGTTTCGTCATGCCGCGTCATCAAGCTCAGGGCGCGTCGTGATGACGGCTCGCCGTCAGGAAAGCACAGTGACTGGGCCCCCTTGCGGGCTAATCCTTGCCCCAATGCGGCCGGCGCATCGAAAACACTTCGTTGACGCTGGCATAATCCATGTAGCCGAGGCGAGCGACATTGCCGGCCTTGCTGATATCGAACAGGCCGTCTTTCAGGTAGGCATCGTCAATATGCACGCCGATCACTTCGCCGGCCACGACGACGGCGCTGGTCGGCGTTCCGTCCAGGGCCTTTGGCCGGAACACTTCGGTCACCTTGCATTCGAGTGCGGCGGGTGCGGCCGCCACGCGCGGCGGCGCGACAAGACGCGACGGCGCCATGGCGAGATCGGCATAAACGAACTCGTTGACGCCGCGCGGCGCGTCGACCGACGTCCGGTTCATCTTCTCGGCGAGATCGCGGCCGACCAGATTGGCGACGAACTCGCTGGTCTCCTGGGCGAAGGAGGCGCTGTCCTTCTCGCCCTCGGAGGAAAACCAGACGATGAAGGGCCTTGTCGAAACGGCATTGAAGAAGGAATAGGGCGCGAGGTTGATCTCGCCGGCCCCGTTCAGGGTCGAGATCCAGCCGATCGGGCGCGGCGCCACGATCGCCTTCGACGGATCGTGCGGCAGTCCGTGCCCCTTTGACGGCTCGTAGAACACTTAGCCCGCCCAGGGCCCGGCATAGTCCGCATAAAGCTTTGCCGGATCGGGGCGCGGCCGCTCCGGCGCCGGGCCGCCATAGGAGCCGATATGGACGAAGCCGATTACGCGCTCTTGCGGCGCCAGCCCCAAGATCGCCCTGCCCTCCGGCACGTCCGAATACCAGTTGCTGATCATGTTGGTGCCATAGCCCAGTGCGTTGGCGGCAATCATCAGGTTCATCGCCGCCATGCCGCCGGACAGGAACATCTCCCATTGCGGGATTTTTGGATTTTCCTTCGGCACCGACACGACGCCGATCACCAGCGGCGCGCGCGAGAAGCGCGCCAGCTCCTGGTTGCGGCGGCCATCCGGTAAAGGTCCCTCCCGCTGTTCGGCAAGGGCCGCCAGCTTCCTGCCGATCTCGATGCGGGCATCGCCGCGATAAAGAATGAAGCGCCAGGGCTCGAGCCGGCCATGATCGGGCACGCGCGTGGCGGCGGCGATCATCGTGGCGATCTCGGCGTCGCCGGGCGCGGGCTCCTTCAACTCCGGTATCGGCGCTGAATTGCGGGTCAGCAGGAAGTCGATGATCGGGGACGCCATGGGCGCAAGTCTCCTAAGTTCGATTTTGAGCTGAAGCGCGCCATGGGAATGCGGGGCGGCTCGGGCATCGACGCGGGCGCGCCAGGCTGGAGAGTCGTATCGGTCGGACTCTTAAGCCTTGAAATTGCCACCGCCATGGGCTTCAACGCAAGGCATGTTTGAGGGGACTTTGCGTCTTTTCCTGATCTGGGTCTGCACCCTGCTGCTCATGGCGCCGGTTTCCTTTGCCGTGGCGCAGAATGTGGATGGCGTCAGCGACCTGAAGCTTCCCGGAATTTCGAGCTACGCGACGCCGAAAGGCGAGACATCGCTGGCGCTTGGTGGCGGCGGCGCCATCACCTTGTCCGCGCAATTGACCGACAAGGGAGGCGATATCACTCGCGGTATCGTCTGGCGCGTCTTCAAGCCGGAGGCCGTCAACGGCAAATTGCCGATGGTGGCTTCCGCCCATGGCGGCACGGCGGTCTTCCAGCTCGAACCCGGCAGCTATCTGGTTCACGCTTCCTACGGCCGGGCCGGTGCCACCAAGCGCATCACCGTCGGCAAGGACGCCAAGCGCGAGAGCCTCGTGCTCGATGCCGGCGGCCTGAAGCTCGATGCCGTCCTTTCGGGAGGGGCGCGCATCCCGCCAAAGAAGCTGCGCTTCTCGATCTATGAGGGCAATGCCGAACCCAATGGCGATCGCGCGCTGATCATTCCCGACGTCGAGCCCAACAGCGTCGTGCGTCTCAATGCCGGCATCTACCACGTGGTCTCGACCTATGGCGCGGTCAATGCCGTCATCCGCTCCGACATTCGCGTCGAGGCCGGCAAGCTGACCGAAGCCACCGTCGAGCATCACGCCGCCGAGATTACCTTGAAGCTGGTGCGTGAAGCGGGCGGTGAAGCGATCGCCGACACATCATGGTCGCTGCTCAACGAATCCGGCGATCCGATCAAGGAAACCGTCGGCGCCTTCGCCTCCATGGTTCTGGCCGAAGGCGATTACACCATCATCGCCAAGAACCGCGACCGGATCTACCAGAAGGATTTCACTGTCGTGGCCGGACAGAACCAGGAAATCGAGGTTCTCGCGACGGAAGCCGCCGCGATGGATCCGGAAGAAGGCGCGGATTAGTCAATTCCGGAAAGCCTCGGGCCGCTTTCCTTCGGATCTCCACGAAATGGACCTACGCCGCCAGCTTGGCCCGTGCCGGCAGGAATGGAATCCGCCGGCAAGGCACCGGCGGCGCCAGATCGAAGACGCCTTTATAGAGGCGCTCGAGCAGCGCCTTGCGGTCGCGCACGGGCTCCAGTTCATTCCAGTTCAGCACATCGCCGACACGCACGTCGATCGACTTGCCGGAAAGCCGGGCGAACTCGTGGATAAGCAACGAAATGCGCAGCGTCAGCGATGCCTTGCCGACGAACTTCGCCATGCGCCCGTCGCGCTCGGCCATGTTCATGGGGCCGCTGACCAGATGGAACAGCCTGCCGTTCTGGCCGGAGAAATGCATCGGCACTACGGAAGCCTTGGCATCCTGCACGAGACGGGCCGGAAACATCTTCCATGGCAGATCGCGTGCCTGGCCAAAACCTTTCGGCGCGGTGGCGACGCCGCCGGCCGGAAACACCACGATGGTGACACGTTCTTTCAAGAGCCGCACAGCCTCGTGACGCACCGCCATGTTGTTCTTCAGAGCGTCCTTGGTCTCGGAAAAGTCGATCGGCAGCGAGTAGGGCTCCATCTCGCTGATCTTGAGCAGATCCTTGTGGATCATGACCCGGAACGGCCGCCCAAGCTGCTCGGCCAGCGACAGCGCGGCAATGCCGTCGCCGATGCCGAAGGGATGATTGGCGACGATCACCAGCGGCGTGTCGGGCAGGTTCTTCGGGGGCCATTGGTCGGGGGTTCGCACCCGCACGTCGATCAATTCGAGCATGCGACTGAACACGCGCTCGCCGGTCGGGACCACCTGGCGGCGCCAAAAATCATAAAGCGCTGCAAACCGATCGCGTCCGGACAGGCCTTCGATGGAATGGATGACCCACCGCGTCAGGACCGGCTGTCGTGGATTGGCATAGGAAAGCTCGGGAAACGGTTTTTCGCGCATTTTCAGCTTGAGCATGAGGGCTTGTTACAAGACTGCCGTGACAAGGATGTGAAAACGGCGGGATGTGAGAACGGCGGGGTATAAAAACGGCGGTGGACTGCTCCACCGCCATTTCGGCTTCAAATACTGTCTGATCAGGCGGCGCGTTGGCGCCGGCGATCGGGCGTGATCGCTTCTTCGGTCAGCTGCGCGACCGCTTGGGCGAGACCCAGCGACTCCTGGTCGCGCGATCCGAGCCGGCGCATGTTGACCGTCTGCTCTTCCGCCTCGCGCTTGCCGCAGACGAGGATGACCGGAACCTTGGCTAGGCTGTGCTCGCGGACCTTATAGTTGATCTTCTCGTTGCGCAGATCCGCCTCGGCGGACAATCCCGCGGCTTTCAGCTTCGCCACCACTTCGTTCGCATAGCCGTCGGCGTCCGAAGTGATCGTCGCCACCACAGCCTGCAGCGGCGCGAACCACAGCGGGAAATGGCCGGAATAGTTCTCGATCAGGATGCCGAGGAAGCGCTCCATCGAGCCGCAGATGGCACGGTGCACCATGACAGGCTGTTTCTTCTCGGAATCCGAGCCGATGTAGAAGGCACCGAAACGCTCCGGCAGGTTGAAGTCGACCTGCGTGGTGCCGCATTGCCATTCGCGGCCGATGGCATCCTTCAGCACATATTCGAACTTCGGCCCGTAGAAGGCGCCCTCGCCAGGATTGATCGAGGTCTTGATGCGGTTGCCCGATCGCGTCCTGATCGTCTCCAGCACGCCGCTCATGATCGCTTCGGCGTGATCCCAGGCTTCGTCGGTGCCGACGCGCTTGTCCGGCCGGGTCGACAGCTTCACGCTGATTTCGTCGAAGCCGAAATCAGCGTAGGTCGACAGAATCAGATCGTTGATACGCAGGCACTCCGACGCCAGTTGCTCCTCGGTGCAGAAAATATGCGCGTCATCCTGCGTGAAACCGCGCACGCGCATCAGCCCGTGCAACGCGCCCGACGGCTCGTAGCGATGCACATTGCCGAATTCCGCAAGCTTCACGGGCAGGTCGCGATAGGATTTCAACCCGTGCTTGAATATCTGCACATGGCCAGGACAGTTCATCGGCTTCAGCGCGAACACGCGGTCGTCATCGGTGTCGTCGCCGGCAACCGTGACCTTGAACATGGCGTCGCGGTACCAGCCCCAATGGCCCGACGTCTCCCACAGGCTCTTGTCGAGCACCTGCGGTGCGTTGACCTCCTGGTAGCCCTGCTCGTCGAGGCGGCGGCGCATGTAGTTGACCAGGTTCTGGAACATCTTCCAGCCCTTGGCATGCCAGAAGACGACACCGGGCCCCTCTTCCTGGAAATGGAACAAATCCATCTCGCGGCCGAGCTTCCTGTGGTCGCGCTTTTCGGCTTCCTCCAGCATTGTCTGGTAGGCGTCGAGCTGCGCCTGATCAGCCCACGCCGTGCCGTAGATGCGCGTCAGCATCGGGTTGTTCGAATCTCCGCGCCAATAGGCGCCCGCCACCTTCATCAGCTTGAAGGCATTGCCGATCTGCCCGGTCGAGGCCATGTGCGGACCGCGGCAAAGGTCGAACCAGTCGCCTTGCGCGTAGATCTTGAGATCCTGATCGTCAGGAATGGCGTCGATCAGTTCCAGCTTGTAGCGCTCGCCCTTGTCGGCAAAGACCTTTTTGGCCTTGTCGCGCGACCAGACTTCCTTCGTGAACGGCTTGTTGCGCGCAATGATCTCGCGCATCTTCTTCTCGATCACCGGGAAGTCGTCCGGAGTGAACGGCTCGTTGCGGGCGAAGTCGTAGTAGAATCCGTTCTCGATCACCGGCCCGATGGTCACCTGCGTTCCCGGCCATATCTCCTGCACGGCTTCCGCCAGCACGTGTGCTGCGTCATGCCGGATGAGTTCCAGCGCGCGCGGATCGTCGCGGGTGATGATCTCGATCTTGCCGGACTTGCCGAGCGGATCGGAGAGATCGCGCACGGTACCGTCGATGGCATAGGCCACGGCCTTCTTGGCCAGCGACTTGGAGATCGATTCGGCAAGGCCTGCACCGGTCATCGCCGCATCGTAGTCGCGCACGGAGCCATCGGGAAATGTCAGGGAAACGGCATTCAGCATCAGGTATTCTCCTATCCAGTCCCGCAAACGAGCGCGGGTGGTGAATGCAGGTCGTCAGCCGTTCGAGGCTGCGGCCTGCCAGATAGCCGGAGGCGTCCGGCGGCGGCAGTCTTTTATGGGCAGATGCCGCCGCCGTAAAGCCTCGGCTATTTAATCAGCATTGGCAGGTCCTTCAGGAAGGCCGCGCGCGTCGCGAGCCCCTTCGGCATGTCGCTCCGCTTCGTATCGACGACGAGCCGGGCAAACACGATCTGGCGGCCGTCTTTCTGCGCCCAGCCGACGAACCAGCCGAGTGAACGCCTGTCCTTGCCGCCCTCGCCGACCCTGGTGCTGCCCGTCTTGCCCTGGACGGTCCAGTCGCCGGCCTTGAAGCTGGGCATGACGGCTTTCGTCATGTCGTGAGCCTTGGCCGAGACCGGCATCTTGCCGGCGAGGAGCTTACGCAGGAAGTCTATCTGTTCGACCGGCGTGATCTTGAGCGAGGAGTTCACCCACGAGTGGGTCAGGCCGTCATTCTTGCCGGGATCGCCGGAAACGTCCGCATTGCCATAGCCGAACTTCGAGACGTAGCCGGCAAAGCTCTCCGGTCCAAGCCGGCGGGTGATCTCGCGCGAATACCACAGCACCGAGTCCCGCTCCCAGATCGTCGGATCGACGGTCTTGTGGTCCCGCTTGACCGCCTTGAATTCAGGCTTGTAGCCCCAGCTCGGCGTGTGTTCGTCGCTGAGTATGCCGGCATCGTAACCGATCAGCGACAGCGGCACCTTGAACGTCGAGGCCGGGCTGAACCGCTGATCGCAGACGCCGTTCTGGTAAAGCGTCTTGCCGCTCTGTGCATCGGCGATCAACGTGCACTGCACATCCCCGAGCGGCGCCGATTGCGCGCGCATCGGAAATCCCAGAAGCCAGGCAAGCAGGAACAGGACTCCGGCAAGGATGAAGGGAAGACGGTCGACATTGCGCATTGGATGCTCGCTCCAGAGGGGGTTCGGCGAGCGGCTTAGCGAGGTCTCTTGTCTCGATTTTGTCTCAAATTCGCAGTTGTTGTGCAGGCTGCCGTTAACCCTACCAGATCGTAAACGGTTGCCTTGAAGAACTGACCGGCAGTCAGCTTCGCGCCTCGTCGCGGTTGCTGCCGATCCGCCAATATCGCCACGGCGTGAACCAGACATACCGATCCGCCAGAACCTCCGGAACAAGGTCGACGCCATGGGTGCCGAATGGTCCGCAGCGCAGAACCCTGAAAAATCCCATCCAGCCGCCGGCCCAAAGACCATGGCGGGCGATCGCCTCATGCGCATATTCCGAGCAGGTCGGCAGATGACGGCAGGAATTGCCGATGAAGCTGGACAGCGTCAGTTGATAGAGGCGCACCAGCGACGTGCCCAACACCCGGCCGGGGGTCTTGCGCCACGGGCCGGACCAGTTGCGGCCGCGCCGCGGCGGCCCGGCTGTATGTGCATGCCCATGCTGGTCGCCCACTGCGATCTCCGTCTTTCCAGACGATAGATGTGGGCTTCATCGGGAGAACGCAATCCCGCCCCTGCTTGCTGAGCTTTCACGGGCGGAAGCGGCGAAGTGGCTGCCGATCAGCCGGCAGTGCCCACCGGCAGGGGCTAGGCTGCTCTTCGTGGTGCTTTCGACAGGTTTTTTCGTCACGCCACTGAAACGTTGCAATCCGCATCACATCGCCAAAAATCTCCAGCAACTGGATCATGGCCGTATCTCCTTGGCGACGAGTAGACCGCCGCTGGCCTTCGCCTTCAAACGAGTATAATTTCCACTTCGGATAATCCTGGGTTATGCGAATGAAGCGTGGGCGACTGCCGCTGACGGCCTTGAGGAGCTTTGAAGCAGCCGGGCGGCACCTGAGTTTCAGCAGGGCGGCCGAGGAGCTTTTCGTCTCGCAGGCAGCGATCAGCCGGCAGATCCGCGAGCTCGAGATCTTTCTGCGCCGGCCCCTGTTCGAACGTCACCATCGCCGCGTCGAACTGACCGATGCGGGCCGCCGGCTGCTCAGTCAGTTGGTCAGGAGTTTCGACGCCATCGACGCCCTGCTTTCAGAGTTGGTGGCGGCTCCCGCGCAGACAGTGGTTCGTGTCAGCGTCGAGCCGTCTCTGGCATCGGTATGGCTGGTGCCGCGGCTCAACCGTTTTCGCCAATTGCGGCCCGACATCGACGTCGCGCTCGAAGTCGATCCAAGGCTGATTGAGTTTCGCGGCGACCAGCCTGAACTTGCCTTGCGCTTCAGTGCGCATGCAGCCTCGTGGCCGCGCAGCGAGGCCGAGCGGCTTGCCTCGACGGTCGATTCACCGGTTCTGTCGCCGGCGCTGCTTGCCGCGGGACCTCCCCTCGACAAGCCGGCCGACCTTGGCCGCTATACGCTGTTGCATGAGGAAAACCGACAGGGTTGGGCGCGCTGGTTCGAGGCGGCCGGTGTACCTGCCGACGCGGTGCCCGCGCGCGGTCCTATGCTGGCGGATGCGTCGCTTTCGAAGCAGGCCGCCCTGCTCGGACACGGCGTGGCGCTGGGCGATCTTCTGCAGATCGGTGAAGAGCTCGCCTCCGGCACGCTGGTCAAGCCATTCGACATCGACGTCGCGTCCGGCGCCTATTGGCTGGTGGCCAGAAGCCTGCGCGATCTCCCCGAGCCAGCCGCCGCGTTCGCCGACTGGGTGAGAAGCGAATTCGCCGAAAGCAGACGGCTCCAATAGGCCGCCAAATGGGCTATCAGGCGGCTTCTTCGGCGCGCTTCTTCTCGATCTGACCGATCGCGTCGACCACCGCGTCGAAGGTCAACATGGTCGAGGCATGGCGCGCCTTGTAGTCGCGCACCGGTTCCAGATATTTGAGATCGGCGAAGCGGCCTTCCGGCGGCGCTCCGTTCTCTTTCAGCATTTTCAGCATGGTCTCGCGCACCGCGCGCAATTCGTCGGCCGTAGCGCCAACCACATGCTGCGCCATGATGGAGGACGAGGCCTGGCCGAGCGCGCAGGCCTTCACGTCATGTGCGAAATCGGTAACAACGCCGTCTGCCATATTGAGATCGACGGTAACGGTAGAGCCGCACAATTTGGAATGTGCCCTCGCGCTGGCGTCGGGATGATCGAGCCGGCCGATCCGTGTGATATTTCCGGCAAAACCGAGAATTTTCGCATTGTAGACGTCGTTGATCATTATTTTCCAGTCCGTCGCCGCCAAGCGAACAGCGTTTGCCGCTGACGCGTCTTTCTTTCGCTCGTCATGACCATATATAATGGTGGCAGTCCGGTATCGACAAGGCGACGAAAAGCCCACGTCTTTGCCGCAGTTTGCTCACGCCGCTTACGGGGCTGGAAACCGGGCGAGTTTCCGACGCCGAAAGGTCGTGGTCCGTTCAACTCGTTCCTCCTGAGAGAGGGACTACGGGAGACGCCTTTATGGATGCCGTTATCAAGAAGTTCATGCCCCAGTCGGCCTACATGGAAAAGCCCGTCACCGACCGGCCGAGCGAGGCCGAGGTCGAGGCTGCGGTACGCACGCTTTTGCGCTGGACCGGCGACAACCCCGATCGCGAAGGGCTGGTCGACACGCCCAAGCGGGTGGCCAAGGCCTATCGGGAAATGTTCGGCGGCTATGACATGTGCCCGGCCGAAGAGCTTGGCCGCACCTTCGAGGAAGTGGCTGGTTACGACGACCTTGTCATCGTCAAGGACATCCAGTTCCATTCGCATTGCGAACATCACATGGTGCCGATCATCGGCAAAGCCCATGTCGGCTATCTGCCGGACGGCAAGGTCGTCGGCCTGTCCAAGATCGCGCGCGTGGTCGATATCTTCGCCCATCGCCTGCAGACCCAGGAAGCCATGACCGCGCAGATCGCCGGCGTCATTCAGGATGTGCTCAATCCGCGCGGCGTTGCCGTGATGATCGAGGCCGAGCACATGTGCATGGCCATGCGCGGCATCCGCAAGCAGGGCTCCACCACGCTGACCTCGACCTTCACCGGCGTGTTCAAGGATACTCCCGAAGAACAGGTTCGTTTCGTCACCATGGTGCGTGGCGGTGGGGTGTAAGCCGCCTCGCCCGGCATCGCCGAACCATGATTCCGAAAGTGGCTACCGGTTTTCGGATAATCATGGTCAAACAGGAAGATAGCCCGGCGATGTCGGCACTGGAATTTCCGAAGGCTCCCTCAGACAAGAAAGCGCTGGAAGAAGGCGCGGTGTTTTCACCGCGCTTCGATGCCGCCGGCCTGGTCACCGTCGTCGTCACCGATGCGGCAGACGGCGTGCTTTTGATGGTCGCGCACATGAATGCGCAGGCTCTGGCGTTGACGCTTGAAACAGGTATCGCCCACTACTGGTCGCGTTCGCGCAATGCGCTGTGGAAGAAGGGCGAAACGTCAGGCAATCTCCAGCATGTCATCGAGGTGCTCACGGATTGTGACCAGGACGCCATATGGTTGCGCGTCAAAGTGCTAGGCCACGACGCAACTTGTCACACAGGCCGGCGTTCCTGCTTCTATCGGACGGTGGGGCTGATCGACGGCAAGGCGATGCTTGCCGACGATGGCAGCGAGCCCTTGTTCGATGCGGAAAAAACGTATCGGAAGCTCCCGTGAATAACCAGCTTGAACCTTTTGCCCGCAGCCAACCACATAGATTCACCATTTCGATACGGCCCGCCTATATATTAGCTGTGGGACAAGGGAGATCATGATGCTCGAGTGGGCGTCATTGCGTAACAGAGCGGACGTACGAGAGGCGAATGGTCCCGCTTCGTCCGGCGGCGCGGCCGAAACAACATCACCAAAGAAAACTGGCATCTCGCTTGCACTGGGCGGCGGTTGCGCAAGAGGCTGGGCGCATATCGGCGTGCTGCGCGCGCTCGATGAAGCCGGCATCGAGGTTTCGATGATTGCCGGCACCTCGATCGGCGCGCTGGTCGGCGGCTGTTACCTCGCCGGAAAACTGGACGAGTTGGAAGAGTTCGCCCGCAGCCTGACCAGGCGGCGCATCTTCGGCCTGCTCGATCTAAACCTGCGCGGCAGCGGTCTGTTCGGCGGCATGAAGCTGGATGCTCGCCTGCGTGAGCATGTGGCCGGCATTCGCTTTGAGGATTTGTCCAAGCCGTTCGTCGCGGTCGCTTCCGAAATCCGCACCGGCCATGAGATTTGGCTGTCGAACGGTTCGCTGATAACAGCCATGCGCGCTTCCTATGCCTTGCCCGGCGTGTTCGAGCCGGTGACTTGCAATGGTCGCGTGCTGGTCGACGGAGCTTTGGTCAATCCGGTGCCGGTGTCGGTCTGCCGTGCCTATGAGCAGCCGCTGGTTGTCGCGGTCAACCTTCATTACGACCTGTTCGGCCGTGCCGCCGTCATCAAGCATAGCGCCGGCGAACTGGTCGTCGAGAACGATGCGCCGCGCAGTGGCCAATTCGACCCTGAGCACCGGGCACATCAGACGCGGCTTGGCATCACCGGCGTCATGGTCGAGGCCTTCAACATCATCCAGGATCGAATCTCGCGCGCCAGGCTTGCCGGCGATCCGCCCGACATGTCGCTGCAGCCCAAGCTCAGCCACATCGGCCTGACCGAATTCCACCGCGCCGACGAGGCGATCCAGATCGGCTATAGGGCGACGATGGCACAGATCGGCGAACTGACCCGGCTTCAGACGGTTCTCGCCTGATCAAAGACGCATCAGGCGCGTGCCGCGTCGACGATGCGGAACTGCACGCTGCGATTGCCGTTCCAGTAATTGCCCGACAATGAGCCGGCGACGTGGATCGTCTTACCACGGTTCTTGAACAGGAAGTCGCCGAGCACCGTGTCGACGGCACGAAAGGCGATCGCCTGGATGCGACCGCCACTGCCCGACTGGAGGTCGGCGCGGATGTGGTTGGTGCCGACCAGCCGGGCGTCGGCCAGCCGATGGCGAGGCAGCGCGAAAACAGGCGCGACATGCCCTGCACCGAACGGGCCGGCCTTTTCCAGCGCATCCAGCAAGGCCAGCGTCGCACCCTCGGCGGCAAGCGCGCCGTCGATCGCCAGGCTTTCCTCGTCTTGCAATCGGAACACGTCGGCTGCTGCGCGCTCCTCGAAAAATGCCCTGAGCTCGCCGAGCCGCGTGCGCTCGACGGTAATGCCGGCTGCCATGCCATGGCCGCCGCCCTTGACGATCAGCCCGGCATCTGCGGCTTCGCGCACCAGCCGGCCGAGATCGAAGCCCGACACCGAGCGACCTGAACCGGTGCCGGTGCCGGTGGCGTTGAAGGCGATGGCGAAGGCCGGCCGTCGGGCATGGTCCTTGAGCCTGGAGGCAAGCAGGCCGACGATGCCGGGATGCCAGTTGGTGCTAGCGGTAACGACGATGGCCGGCCCGCTGCCGCCGGCAAGCTCGGCATCGGCCTCGGCACGCGCCGCGGCCAGCATCTCGTGTTCCATCAGCTGCCGCTCCTGGTTGAGCCGATCGAGCGTCTCGGCGATGGTGCGGGCCTCGACCGGATCGTCGGTCGCAAGCAGCCGGCTGCCGAGGGCGGCGTCGCCGATGCGCCCGCCGGCGTTTATGCGCGGTCCGATCAGGTAGGCCAGATGGAAGGTGCTGAGCGGCTCGCCGACGCGCGAGACCCGCGCCAGCGCAGACATTCCCTCGTTCTTCTGCTGGCGCGCCACTTGCAAGCCCTTGACGACGAAGGCACGGTTGACGCCGGTGAGCGGCACCACATCGCAGACCGTGGCCAGCGCCACGAGATCGAGCAGCGAGAGCAGGTCCGGCGGCGTGGCGTCGGCCAGCCGGCCGCGCAGGACCTTGGCCGTCTGCACCAGCGCGAGAAAAACCACTCCGGCGGCGCAGAGATGGCCCTGCCCGGAAAGGTCGTCGTCGCGGTTGGGGTTGACCACCGCGTGTGCCGCCGGCAAGGCGCCGCCGACCTGATGATGGTCGAGCACCACGACATCGGCACCGGCGGCATTGGCCGCGTCGATGGA
The DNA here is from genome assembly GCF_006440835.1 of Mesorhizobium sp. B2-5-11. Taxonomy (NCBI): domain Bacteria; kingdom Pseudomonadati; phylum Pseudomonadota; class Alphaproteobacteria; order Hyphomicrobiales; family Phyllobacteriaceae; genus Mesorhizobium; species Mesorhizobium sp. B2-5-11. Next base: position 540,513 of record NZ_VFUK01000003.1, on the reverse strand, counting down.
AGCCGCGCTGTTGGTGCCGCAATCGACGGTGACGATCAGCGTCGCGCCGCGCGAGATGAGCTCGCGCATGGCTTCGGGATTGGGACCGTAACCCTCGAAGATACGATCGGGAATGTAGATTTCCGACGATATCGAGAAATGCGCGAGGAAGCGTTTGAGCAAGGCCGACGAGGCGGCGCCATCGACATCGTAGTCGCCGAAGATCGCCACCTTCTCCCGGGCCATCACCGCGGCGGCTATTCGAATGGCCGCCTTGTCCATGTCGGTCAGCGAAGCCGGGTCCGGCAGCAGGTCGCGGATCGTCGGGTCGAGAAAGCGCTCCGCCTGTTCCGCCGTCACGCCACGTCCGGCAAGCACGCGCGCGACGATATCGGGCACGCCGTGCCCCTGTGCGATGGCAAGCGCGACCATGTCCTGCCGCTCGGTCAGCCGATGTTCCCAGGAAACACCGGTGGCCGACTGTCGGACATCGAGAAAAAGGCGTCTCTCGCCCGTCATGCGAGGCGGCGTTTGCGGATGATCATTGCCCACAATATCCGACGGCCAGTCAGGAATGCATCAAAACTTTTCCAGGTCCTGATGCCGGGCCTTGATCTCGCGCACGGTGCGCGACGACGAGCGCAGCACGATCGTGTGCGTTGTGATGTAGTTGCGGCCGAACTTGACCCCTGCCAGCATGTTGCCGTCGGTGACGCCGGTGGCCGCGAACAACACATCGCCGCGCGCCATGTCCTCGGCCCGGTAGACCCGCTTCGGGTCGGCAATACCCATCTTGCCGGCGCGGGCGACCTTCTCGGGCGTATCGAGGATCAAGCGGCCCTGCATCTGGCCACCCGTGCAGCGCAGCGCCGCCGCGGCCAGCACGCCCTCCGGCGCGCCGCCAATGCCGAGATAGATGTCGATGCCGGTTTCCTCGGGATCGGTGGTGTGGATGACACCGGCGACGTCGCCATCGCCGATCAGCCGGATTGCCGCCCCGGTGGCGCGCACGGCGTCGATCAGCTTGCCGTGGCGCGGACGATCGAGGATGCAAGCAGTGACGTCGGACACCGCGACGCCCTTGGCCTTTGCCAGGCTGGCTATGTTTTCGGCCGGCGACGCATCGATGTCGATGACGCCCTCGGCATAGCCCGGGCCGATGGCGATCTTGTCCATGTAGACATCGGGCGCGAACAGCAGGCTGCCCTTCTCGGCGATGGCGATGACGGCCAGCGCGTTGGGCAGGTTCTTGGCGCAGATCGTGGTGCCTTCAAGCGGGTCGAGCGCAATGTCGACCGCCGGGCCTTTGCCGGTGCCGACCTCCTCTCCGATATAGAGCATCGGCGCCTCGTCCCGCTCGCCTTCGCCGATCACCACCGTGCCCTTGATGGCGAGGCGATTGAGCTCCTGGCGCATGGCGTCCACCGCGACCTGGTCGGCGGCCTTTTCGTCACCGCGTCCGCGCAGCCTGGCGGCCGCGACGGCGGCGCGTTCGGTGACGCGCACCAGTTCCATGGTGAGTATCCGGTCAAGTCCGGCGATAATGTTGTGGGCCACGTTCATCAGGTCGATCCTCGTTCGCATGCCGCCTCCCGCCGGAGGCGCGCCTCTTGTGTCAAACGAGCATGACAACGGCAAGACCTCTCGAAGGTTTTCTCGAAAAGCCTGCAATATCAACCGATTAAATTATGGATAGCACGATTCCGGCGAACCTGGGCCGCTTTCAAAGTAGGTATCGAGATCTAAAACACGGCCAGATATTTCAATAGCGAAACGATGCCGATGATGATGACGATGATCTGCGCGATCTGCCGCATCCTGGCGTCCAGCGGCAATCGCTGAATGAGGTAAAGCACCAGAATGATCACCAGGAACGTGATCAGGATGCCGATCAGGACGGAAGAAGCCATAGTGCTCCCCTGGAAATTGCTCGACGGACAGGTAAGCCGGCAAAAACCGGCTCGGTCGTTACCGGATCAATACCAGCGGCGCTGGCTGTCATTCATCGACTGGCCAACGGCGAGGCCGGCCAGAAAACCCAGCAGCCCGATGACGCCGACCACTGCCGTCGTCGTGCCCGGGTTTTCACGCGCGACCTCCGAGACCGCCTGGGCGTGGCTGCGCAACTGCTGAGCCGTTCGCGACGCACGGCTCGCCGCGCTGTCGTAGACGTCGGATGCCTGAGCCGAGGCCTCGTCAACCAGTTCCGCACCTCGCTCCGAAAGGCTCTTGTTGATCCTGGTGATCTCCTTGCGCAGGTCGGCGATCTGCTTTTCGAGCGTCTTTTGGATGTCGTCGATCTGGGGGGTGTCGGATTTCGATGTTTCGGCCATTGGCATTCCCTCGGTTTGCACCTCGTGAGAACGGCGCTGGCCGGGATTGGTTCCGGCGAGCCAGGCAGCGGCATCGGCCGCAACAGTATCGTCGCAGCAATCCAGTGGTGCGCGACGGAAGGAAATATCTATCCTGCCCGTTCGATCCGGATGACCTGCGGCTTGTCGGTCAGGTGACCATCCTTGGTGATACCGTCCACGGCCTTGCGCACCGCGGCTTCGGTGGTCTCGTGGGTGACGAGGATCACCGTCTTTTGCGCCGCCACTTCGCCGCTGATCGCGTGCTGGACGATCGATTCCAGCGAGATATCGTTATCGGCCATGCGCTTGGCGATGGCCGCGAACACGCCAATGCGGTCATGCACGGTCAGCCGGATGAAATAGCCGCCGGCATGGCTGCGCATCTGCGCCTTCTTGTAAGGCTTCAATTCCCTCGCCGGCCTGCCGAAGACCGGGCCGTGCTGGAAGCCGGGACGGCTCTTTGCGATATCGGCGATGTCGCCGATGACGGCCGAGGCGGTGGCATTGCCGCCGGCGCCGGGGCCGGAGAGCAGCAGTTCGCCGAGGATGTCGGTCTCGATCGCCACCGCATTGATGACGCCGTGGACCTGCGCGATCACCGAGGCCGTCGGCACCATGGTCGGATGCACGCGCTGCTCGATGCCGCTCTCGGTGCGCTGGGCAACGCCAAGCAGCTTGATCCGGTAGCCGAGATCGCCGGCCGCACGGATATCGGCCTGGGTGATGTTCGAGATGCCTTCCATGTAGATGTCGTTGGCGGCGATCTTGGTGCCGAAGGCCAGGCTGGTCAGGATCGACAGCTTGTGCGCGGTGTCATGGCCTTCGATGTCGAAGGTCGGGTCGGCCTCGGCATAGCCCAGCCGCTGCGCGTCCTTGAGGCAGGCGTCGAACGAGATGCCTTCGGCCTCCATCCGGGTCAGGATATAGTTGCAGGTACCGTTGAGAATACCGAAGACACGGGTGACCGAGTTGCCGGCCATCGCCTCGCGCATCGTCTTGATAACGGGAATGCCGCCCGCCACCGCGGCCTCGTAGTTGAGCAGCACGCCCTTCTTCTCGGCGATCTCGGCGAGCGCGACGCCATGTTTGGCCAGCAGCGCCTTGTTCGCGGTAACGACATGGCGGCCGGCTTCGAGCGCCGCCCTGACCGCCGCGAACGCCGGCCCCTCGTCGCCGCCGATCAGCTCGACGAAAACGTCGATCTCGGCGGCCTGCGCCATCTTGACCGGATCGTCGAACCATTTCGCGGCATTGAGATCGACGCCGCGGTCGCGCTTGGGATCACGCGCCGAAACCGCCGACACGACGATGTCGCGCCCACACTGCCGTGTCAGCTCCGCCGCCTTGTCGCGCAGCACGCGCGCCACCGAGGCGCCGACCGTGCCGAGGCCGGCAATTCCAACACGCAGAGCTTCAGCCATGGCCGGCGATGTCCCCCGAAAGATCAAACGAAATTGTGTGCGGAAAGCTTACCGATGGGCGGAAAGCGGCACGACATTGTTGGGTTGCTTGGCACTGGTCGCCAGGAAGCGCTTGATGTTGCGCGCCGCCTGCCGGATCCGGTGCTCGTTCTCGACCAGCGCGACACGCACGAAATCATCGCCGTGTTCGCCGAACCCGACGCCTGGCGCCACCGCAACGTCGGCATGTTCGATGAGCAGCTTGGAGAATTCGAGCGAGCCGAGATGGCGGAACGGCTCGGGAATCGGCGCCCAGGCGAACATGGACGCAGCCGGAGCCGGAATGGTCCAGCCCGCGCGGCCGAAGGCATCCACCATCACGTCGCGCCGCTTGTGGTAGATGTCGCGCACTTCGGCGATGTCGGCGCCATCGCCGTTGAGGGCGTGTGCGGCCGCCACCTGGATCGGGGTGAACGCACCGTAATCGAGATAGGATTTCACCCGGGTCAGCGCCGAGATAAGCCGCTCGTTGCCGACCGCAAAGCCCATGCGCCAGCCGGGCATGGAGAAGGTCTTCGACATGGAGGTGAACTCGACGCAAACGTCGATCGCGCCCGGCACCTGCAGCACCGAAGGCGGCGGATTGCCGTCGAAATAGATCTCCGAATAGGCAAGGTCCGACAGGATGATGATGTCGTTCTTCTTCGCGAACGCCACCACGTCCTTGTAAAAATCGAGCGAGGCGACCAGCGCCGTCGGGTTCGACGGGTAGTTGAGGATCAGCGCCAGCGGCTTCGGAATCGAATGGCGGATGCCGCGCTCGACCGCCGGGATGAAACCGTCATCGGGTTCCACCTGCAGCGACCGGATGACGCCGCCCGACATGATGAAGCCGAAAGCATGGATCGGGTAGGTTGGATTCGGGCACAGGATCACGTCGCCAGGGGCGGTGATCGCCTGCGCCATGTTGGCGAAGCCTTCTTTCGAACCCAGCGTTGCCACCACTTGCGTATCGGGATCAAGCTTCACGCCGAAGCGGCGCTGATAGTAAGCGGCCTGGGCGCGGCGCAGGCCCGGAATGCCGCGCGAGGAGGAATAGCGATGGGTGCGCGGATCGCGCACCACTTCGCACAACTTGTCGACGATTGCCTTGGGCGTCGGCAGGTCCGGATTGCCCATGCCGAGGTCGATGATGTCGGCGCCGCGCGAGCGGGCGCTGGCCTTGAGCCGGTTGACCTGCTCGAAGACATAGGGCGGAAGCCGGCGGACCTTGTGAAACTCTTCCATGGCAGTTCCAGACATCACTTGGCGTTTGGCAAGGCGCGCCGTGTCGGCAAGTGCCTTGGGCGCGCGCTATATACTTATTTGCAGGTAGGGTCGAGGGTGGGGTCGCATTTGCCTTCGATCTGCTTCAGCGTCTGCGCGCCATGCTTGCTGGCCAGGTCCGTCAGCGCCGCCTGATTGGTGACGTTGGGGGCGCCGCCATTGGCTGCCTGCGCGCTTTCGTCCCCCTTCAATTCCGCGAGCCTGGCATTCCTCTCGGCATCGGTGAACTGTTTGGCCGCTACTTTCGGCGGGATGTTCAGGTTCGGAAAGGTGCCGGTATCCTTCGGTCCCGCTGATGTGGCGATGGGCACCGGGCCGCTGGTATTGGTGCTCGAGCAGGCCCCAAGGCACAGCAGGGCAATTGCCGCACCGATGCGGCAAAAACGACCGGCGCCGAAAAAAACAGTCTCGCCAATGTTAATCGTCATATTGTTTCCTTGGCAGCCGGGGTAGAGCGAGGTTGGACCCAGTCGGATGTCCCATGGTAATATGTCAAGAAAACGCTTCGGGAGGAACCCCGCGCACCATGTCCAAAACACCCGATTCGGGCAAAGCGGAAGATGGCGGACCTTCGACGGTCGAGCAATATCTGGTGAAGGACCCGGAACGCTTCGCCCTGAACATGGCGCGCATGATCGAGCAGGCCGGCAAGGCGGCTTCCGCCTGGGCCGAGCCGCGCGAGAAGGGCGAAGTGCGCGACCATGTCGCCGAACCGGTCGTCGACATGGTGAAGACCTTCTCCAAGCTCAGCGAATACTGGCTTGCCGACCCACAACGCGCGCTCGAAGCGCAGACGCGGCTGTTCGCCGGCTATATGACGGTTTGGGCGAACGCCATCCAGCGCGTCAGCGCCGATGCCGAGCGAACCGAGGACGCGGTCAAGCCGGAGCGCGGCGACAAGCGTTTCCAGGATCCGGAATGGGGCCGCAACGCCTTCTTCGATTTCTTGAAACAGGCCTATCTCGTCACCTCGCGCTGGGCGGCTGATCTTGTCGAGCACGCCGAAGGCCTGGATGACCACACCCGCCACAAGGCGAGCTTCTACGTCAAGCAGGTGTCCAACGCCATCTCGCCGTCGAATTTCATCCTGACCAATCCGGAACTGTTTCGCGAAACCATCGCCTCGAACGGCGAAAATCTTGTGCGCGGCATGAAGATGCTGGCCGAGGACATCGCGGCCGGCAAGGGCGACCTGAAGCTGCGTCAGGCCGACTACTCGCCCTTCGAGATCGGCCGCAACATCGCCACCACCCCCGGCAAGGTGGTCGGCCGCAGCGACGTCGCCGAGATCATTCAATACGATCCCGCCACCGAGACGGTGCTGAAACGGCCGCTGCTGATCTGCCCGCCCTGGATCAACAAGTTCTACATACTCGACCTCAACCCGCAGAAATCCTTCATCCGCTGGGCGATCGAACAGGGCCACACCGTGTTCGTCATCTCCTGGATCAACCCTGATGAACGCCACGGCATGAAGAACTGGGAGGCTTATACAAGAGAGGGGCTGCAATACGGCCTCGACACTATCGAGAAGGCCACAGGCGAGAAAGAGGTCAACGCTATCGGCTACTGCGTCGGCGGCACGTTGCTGGCGGCGGCACTTGCCCTGCTGGCGCAGGAGGGTGACGATCGCATCAAATCGGCGACCTTCTTCACCACCCAGGTCGATTTCACCTATGCCGGCGACCTCAAGGTGTTCGTCGACGAGGAACAGGTCGCGGCGGTGGAAAAGGCGATGAACGAAAAGGGCTATCTCGACGGCACCAAGATGGCGACCGCCTTCAACATGCTGCGCTCGGGCGACCTGATCTGGCCCTATGTCGTCAACAACTACATGCGCGGCAAGGATCCCCTGCCCTTCGACCTGCTTTACTGGAATGCCGATTCGACACGCATGGCGGCGGCCAACCACTCCTTCTATTTGCGCAACTGCTATCTCGAGAACAACCTCTCGCGCGGCAGGATGGAACTTGCCGGACGCACCGTTTCGCTCGCCGACATCAAGATCCCCGTCTACAACCTCGCCTCCAGGGAAGACCACATCGCTCCCGCGCTGTCCGTCTTCCTCGGCTCGAAATATTTCGGTGGCGAGGTCGAATACGTGATGGCGGGCTCCGGTCATATCGCCGGCGTCGTCAACCCGCCCGCATCGGGCAAGTACCAGTACTGGACCGGCGGCAAGCCGGAGGGCGACTTCGGCGAGTGGATCGCAAGGGCCACCGACCATCCTGGCTCCTGGTGGCCGCACTGGCAGAGCTGGATAGAGGCTAAGGACAATAATCGCGTGCCTGCCCGCAAAGCAGGCAAGCATATGAAAACTTTTGGTGATGCCCCCGGCACCTATGTCAAGGTGCGTGTGTAACCGACTGTAATGTCTGGTGAGTTGACGGACCCGTAAAAGCGGGCGAAATGGTGTCGTCAACCATCTTGCCGCCTAAATTCGGCAATTGCCGCAAAAATACTTCCAGGCTTGCTGATTTGACACAGGTCTCGTTTCCGGATCGGAGACAAGGGGCACCTCGACGCAGCCGTTCGGACGCCGCGCCAAGGATATACCGATCGGATATCGAGGGGGAATTTGACTTTGAAATCAGCAGGGTGGAGCCTCGTGAAGGGAGAACGCCGCACCATTGCGGCGGCGCTCTGCTCCGTGCTCCTGGCCTCCTGCACCTCGGCCGGCGACCCCACAATGTCGGTTGGCATGCCCGGCTACAATGCCTCCGCGTCGGACATCAACGCAGCCTCGACAAACAAGCCGATCGTGGCCGGCGATTCGTCGTCGCAGACGGCGACCACGCAGACCACAGTGATGGCGGAAGGCGACACAGCGCTGCCCGAGACGGTCGCCTACGTGCCGATTACCAAGCCGCAGGCGGCCTTCCCGCTCACCGCGCCGGCTGAAGCTGAAACGATTGCCGGAAACACGCCGCAATCGCTGGAGCAGCAGCCGCAGACGGCGCAGCAGACCGATGCGGCGGCGCAGAAGATCGCCGCCGCCGACGCGGCCGTGACGGCGCCGAAGCAGGCCGCCACACCGGCGATGAACAATCCGGTCTATGTGACCGCTGGCGAGGCGCAGCAAGCGGAGGCGCCGAAGAAAAGGGGTTTCCTGGCCTCGATGTTTGGCGCCACGCCGGCTTCGGCGAAGCCCGCTCCACTGGTCAACACGCGCGCAGGCGAACAGCCGGCTGTGCAGGCCAAGCCCGCCCCGGCGGCGGCAAAGCCGATCATTACACTGGCCTCGGCCGATTCCACGGCGAAACCGGTGCAGCTGGCTTCGCTCGGCGACGACTCAGGTCACATCACCGGCAGCGATGCCCTGCCGGGCGTCCGCCAGACGGCGCTGTTCGAGATCAAGCGCAAATCCGGCCTCGACGACGAAAGCGACGTCGACCTCAACGAGGATGAAGGTTCGGGCGGCCTCTACCAGGTAGCCTCCGCCGCCGGCATGGCGCGCCTCGCGCCTAACGGCCTCTTGAAGCAGAACGAGAGCGTCGACGTGGCGTGCCTCAAGCCCTCGCTGGTGCGCGTGCTCAAGACGATCGAAGGCCACTACGGCCGCAAGATGGTCGTCACCTCCGGCTATCGCGACCCCGCCCGCAACCGCCGTGCCAACGGCGCCAAGAATTCGCTGCACATGTATTGCGCCGCCGCCGACATCCAGGTGCCGGGCGTCTCGAAATGGGAGCTGGCGAGCTACGTCAGGACGATGCCCGGCCGCGGCGGCGTCGGCACCTACTGCCACACCGAATCGGTCCACGTCGACGTCGGCCCCGAGCGCGACTGGAACTGGCGCTGCCGCCGGCGCAGCGGTGGCGAAGGCTGACCAGGGCCGGTTCGGCTGGACGCGCCAAAGCGCGTCGCGCTGAAACGGAGCTCACTTTTGAGCGACATGTATTAGCGTCAGGCCGCTTCCAGCAATCGTCTGAAAAGTGCCCGGAAATCCACGCGGCGGCTGGTGACGGCCGCCAGAAAAATTGCCGCTGGCGCTGCGTGAATCACTCGCTTCGGCAGGCAGGAAAAAAGTTGTCCAAGCCGGCACCTGACGGGTTGCCGGTTGCGCACAACGCCAGTATAAGCCGCTTTCATCTGAGCGCGCCCATCGTCTAGCGGTCAGGACACCGCCCTTTCACGGCGGTAACAGGGGTTCGATTCCCCTTGGGCGTACCAGCTTTTTCAAGCACTTAGCTGACATGCCTGCTTTTGGTCCCGATAAGAGACCCGAAAAGCAGCCGTCTCTGTGACCAGAATCAACCTGCATGACAGTCGAGCTTCTCGCGCGCGACAGGTAGATGGGCGGCTCGTTCGGTTGAATTCTTGCCTCAAGTCACCATTACGCCAATGAACGAAAGCGCTCAGTTGGCGGATGTTCCGATGCCCCGCAAGAGGAAGCGCCAGAAACGGCAAGAAGACGATCACACGTATCTCGCCATCAGAGTGGAGCGTTACGAGGCGAGCGTCGAGGGTGCCGTCAACTGCAACGTCTACACGCCGCAATCCGCTTGGGGCTCAGACGATGACGACCCACTGTATCGGTTCGCTACGAGACTGACTGTCGCCGGAATATCCATCTACCCAGAGGAGCGCGCGGGCGACATCTATGAGGTCACAGTCTACGGCGACAACTTGGGCTCAGGCGACATCGGTGCGACACTCGGAGATGCGCAGGAGCGCGATAGGTACGGTGCGCCCAGATATCGTCAATACCGCGGTCGGCAGATCCCGATTTACACTCCTCCCCCAGGCATGGGGCTCATCGCCAAGATCCGCGGCGAGCGGTGCTGGACTGTGTGGCTTCGCGTTTCCTCATGCTTTACGAGCGACGCGCTCGCGCTGCTGCGAAACGGACGATCTTTGTTCCTGGCTATACACGAGCGCAAAACGAACCGCTCGCGCTGGGTTCAGAGCGTGAGCTTGCAAACCACCAACCCTGCAGAAGAATAGATCCTAGTGCGGGAGCCTGCGCTCTGGGAGAAATGGTCCAGATAGGCAATGCCTTCGGCGCGATTGGTTTTTTGGCACCATTTTTGCGCCGGCGCATTTTTTCGGGCACAAAGCGGAATGGTGAGGTGGCCAATTGGTTCGGGGCATCAAGTGCGTGGAGGCGCACCGTGGGTTCTAATCCCACTCTCCGCCAGCACCTGCGAAATGCTGACGGGCGAACTGCTCAGCGGGTGCTCGGGCCAAGCCGCCGGCTAGGAACAACCGCCCAACAACTGTCGTACCAGGAGGATGAACCATGCCGGACGAGATCTTGAACAAACCCAAACCGCGTCGGGGGTCGCTCTCCGTACCTTTGGCGCTGCTACAGATGTCCTCAATTAGCGCCATCATCTTCGCCACCGGCTTCTCGGCCCTCGCCACTGCGGCATTAGGCGCCGAGCTCCAGCGAAGCTGCATCGAGCCGCCTGCGACAGTTATCGAGCTTGCGGGCGTAAACACTAAACATGCGTGGGCCAAGGCAAAGTTCAGCGAACCGGACATCGTTAAGGCGTGCCATGAAGGCTATGTGGCCCAAGGGAGCTTCTCGTCACCGGAAAAGTGCATTCGCGAAACGAAGGCGAGCCTCCTTGGCGACGAAATTAGCGCGGTTGCAAATTGCAGCAAGGGCACCCTCAGGTTAGGGGAAATGACCTTCAAAATGCCCGTTGAAGAGAACTGTGCATCGGGCGGCATCTTCGCCGCGCCAGCTTTCACAATGCTCTGCCCAAAATATCGAGGCAGGATTGTGAACCCGTGAGACTTTTGCGCCCAAGGCATTTTTCGGGCGTAGGTTGAAGGCTCCAGTCTCGAAAGCGTTTCAGTGAAAGGACGAAGGGGCACAAAACTAGCCTTGTTGGAGGACAAAGACCTAGTAAATGCCACGAGAACATCAGATCGACCGATGGCCGAGAGGTATAATTTGCGCTCTGACATTGTGAAGGTTCAAGCCAGCACCGAGTCAGGCGTTAGATCAGTAAGGTCATCGCTGCTGAGTTTGAAACCAGTACGGAACCGCCACCTCAGAATGAAGCTGCGCGTAAGACCAAATCACTGTATGAAATTTGGAAAAGAGACAGGACGGAACCGCATCATGGCCTCTGCGACAGCGTCGGAATTCAAGAACGAAAGCGATCTCGTTTTCAGCGATATCTCCAGCGAAGCGTGGCGGGAATACCATTTTGAATCGGGTGCAAAAGTCCGGATCGATAACCCGCAGAGGCTCAACGTCAGCGACAGCGGAGGCCACCGCATCTTCGACAGTCAAGGCTTATCCCACTACATTCCTAAGGGTTGGATCCACCTTATTTGGGAAACGAAGCCAGGGCAGCCGAATTTCGTGCGTTAGTCAGGCCAAAAGGCGGGCGCTATGATTGTGTTTCTGTCTTCGTCGGCCCGAGCCCGCTACGCTGATGATATTATCCGGATGCTGGCGCTTCCACGTGGCGGCCAGATGCAGTTCCGCTACGACGGTAAGTGGCTCGCGGACGATGTTCGTAGCAGAGTCCCCCGCGAGCAACTCGCCGACGAGTACGCCTTAGTGTGTTTTGTAGCCGGCAGCAGTGATCCAATCCCCTATGAACTCATACCCATTCGCATTGCTCGCGTTATTCGGTCTGAGAGCGTCGGAACGTCTTACATTTTTACTCTTGCTGCCGATGCTTATGTCAGTGAAGCGACAACAGGTGAATTGCGCGCAGCAATCAGTGCCTGTCGCGAGCGCTTACCTAGCGCAGCCCAAGCGCCGAATGAGATCTATTGCTTCTCCCTCGACTTTGACTGGCGAGCGCACCAGCGTTTGACATTCGAAGCCTTTGAGGAGACTGCAAAGCAATTGAGCCGTCATAAATCGTTCGCGGCCGAGCAAAGCGCGTTCTTCGCTGTACGTCAGATCAGCAAGATCTCAGGCCGAAGCTGGTTTGGAACTTGGCCTCGGTCAAGTGCTGTCGAGCAGGGCGCTTTTCGACTTTCGACTGGCAAGCGCTACGAATGCGAGGTGTACTGCCTTAGGTTGTTCGAGCATCCCATCGACGCTGATGGTGCCCGGCCGACGCCAAAGGAACTTGCCTTGGTCGCTGAGGCAAATGACGATTCGATCCAGTTTGCATCTGCCAAAAGCAGCGTCATCGATTCACGTTATGACTTGAAGCGCTACGTTTTTGCAGCCGAACCGGAGGTGATGAGGCGCGTTAGCGGTATCAGATTATTCCTGTCGGCAGAGGACGACGGACAAGATCGTGTACGCCAAGACATCTCGCTCCAGATGATCTTCGGAGGCTCGGTTGTCCTAGCTTCTATTCGAGCTGTAGCGATCGGTATCGCGACTGCCGGCCCAGGAATGATCGCCGCAAATGCTGCCGGGAAGCTTAGCTCCGGAGCTGCGGTCCTGATGATTGCGCTGGGCGCGTTGGCTGGCATATCCGCAATTTTTCCCTCCTTTCGAAAGCCCTGATTGCGTGTTTCGGTAATTCCCGGACACCCTTTTCGCTAATCCCGGACAGTGATTTCAGTAATTCGCGGACAGCGATTCCGCTAAATCCCGGACAGTTTTCGGAAGCGGATTTAGCGGTCGGTTCTTGGCTGCGCCGTTCTGGCAGTTTGGCCTCTCACGATGATGTTGAGAGGGGCCATGCCGAGACGGAAGCAAGCGAGACGAACGAGCGTGAGGGACATCCAAGCGATCTTGCGCCTGATCCATGAGCACGGTCTTTCGGTGCGTGAAGTGTCGGAACGGCTGAAGATCAGCAAGACGACAGTATCGACCTATTTGCTACGGGCGCGGGAGGCCGGGCTGTCATGCTGGCCTCTGCCGCCGGGCCACGACGACGCGACACTTGAGCGGCTGCTGTTTGGCAGTGCCGGTCGTCCGCCGCAAGACCTGAGCGAACCGGACTTTGCGCTGATCGCCAGGGAGCTGAAGCGCAAGGGGGTGACGCTGACGCTGTTGTGGCAGGAGTATCGCGCCGCCCATCCCGACGGCTACGGCTACACCTGGTTCTGCGAGCACTTCGCCGCTTTCGAGCACCGGACGAGCGCGACATTCCGCAATCGGCATGCGGCGGGCGCGGTGATGAAGACGGACTATGCCGGGCAGACGGTGCCGGTGATCGATCCGGCGACTGGCGTCATTTACCCGGCGCAGATTTTTGTCGCGGTGCTGGGCGCCTCCAACCTGACCTTCGCCTTTGCCAGCTCCAGCCAGAAGCTGCCGGACTGGATCGAGGGCCAGGTGCGAGCGCTCGCCTTCTTCGGCGGCGTCACCAGAGCGATCGCGTGCGACAACCTGAAGGCCGGTGTCGTCAAGGCGCTGTGGTTCGAGCCGACGCTGAACGCGACCTTTGCCGCGATGGCCGAGCACTACGACACCACCATCCTGCCGACCCGCAGCCGCAAGCCGCGCGACAAGGCCAAGGTCGAAGGCGCGGTGCTGATTGTCGAGCGCTGGATTCTGGCGCGGCTGAGGAACCGATCCTTCTTCTCGATCGCCGAGCTCAACGCGGCGATCGCCGAACTGCTCGAGGAACTGAACAACCGGCCGATGCGCCATGTCGGCCAAAGCCGCCGCGAACTGTTCGAGGAGATCGAGCGGGCTGCCTTGAAGCCGCTGCCGGCGGCACCGTTCGAATACGCCGAGTGGAAGTCGGCGAAGGTGCATCCTGACTACCATGTCGAAGCCGACAAGACCTTCTACTCGGTGCCGCACCGGCTGATCGGGCGCACCGTCGAGGTGCGGCTCACGCATCGAGTGGTCGAGATCTTCCACGATCACCAGCGTGTCGCCAGCCACGTGCGTCGCTCACAGCGTTCCGGCCATGTCACCGTCAACGAACACATGCCCAAGGCGCACCAGCGCTACGCTAACACCACGCCGGCCAGCCTGATCAGCCGGGCGGCCAGGATCGGCCCCAACGCCGCCATCCTGGTCGAGCGCATGATGCATGACCGGCCACATCCGGAGCAGGGATACCGCTCGGCCATGGGCATTCTGTCGCTGGCGCCGCGCTATGGGCCGGAGCGTCTCGATGCCGCCTGCGAGCGGGCGCTGCTGATCAACGCGATTGCCTACTCCTCTGTCACCGCCATCCTCAAAGCCGGCCTCGACCGAGCCAGCTCTGCGGAACCGGCAAAGCCGACACCCCAGCACGCCAACATCCGCGGCTCCACCTATTACCAGTGAAGGAAAGGAAGAAAGAATGCTGACGAACCCCACCCTCGACCAGATGCAAACCCTCGGTCTGGCCGGCATGGCTGCCGCCTGGCGCGAGCTGGCCGAATGGAACAACGCCAACGAGCTCAGCCGTGACGAGTGGCTCGGCCTGATGCTCGACCGCGAGGTCGCTATACGGGCCGACAAGCGCGTCCGGAACCGGCTCGCCTCAGCCAGGCTGCGCTTTCCCGAAGCCTGCATCGAGGACATCGACTTTGCCGCGCCACGCGGGCTCGACCGGCGCAGCACCATGGCGCTGGCCCAGGGCGAATGGCTGAAAGCGCATGAGAACCTGATCGTCACCGGCCAGACCGGAACCGGCAAGTCGTGGCTAGCCTGCGCCTTCGGCCAGCAAGCGGCACGGCTCGATCATTCCGTGCTCTATGTGCGAGTGCCGCGCCTGTTCGAGGATTTGGCACTCGCCCGTCTCGATGGCCGCTTCCCACGCCTCATCGACAAACTCACCCGCGCACAACTGCTCATCCTCGATGACTTCGGAACCCACTCCCTCACCGACCAACAGCGCTTCCATCTGTTCGAAATCGTCGAGGAACGCTATCGCCGCAAATCCACCCTGATCACCGCCCAGGTCCCGGTGGCCAGATGGCATGACCTGATCGCAGACCCTACCGTCGCCGACGCCATTCTCGACAGGATCGTTCACAACGCCCACCGCATCGTGCTCCAGGGCGATAGCATGCGAAAGCAAAAGGCAGCGCCCCTCTTGACCGGCACCGAAAACGGCGAAATCAATCATCCATGAACGCAACAAGGCACCCGAGGACAACGCCGCCAAACTGTCCCGACATTAGCGAAACCACTGTCCGGGAATTAGCGGAACCCCTGTCCGACTTTTGCGAAATACGCACCCTGATCGAAAAGTCTTGGTCTGGCGTCTTCGACGAAAATGGCGCGAGCTCCCTCGAGGAGCCCAGATCCGTCAAGATGCCGAAGTCAAACAGCGTCCACGTGCACCGTCGGCCCGATGCCCTATCCGGACCTTCGTTCCACGAGCATGTCCCGAGTTCCGTGGGCTCGAAGGCTGCAATGACGGCGATCGCCTTCCTCCGATCCACTTCCAGCCGCGGTCGCGAGCCTGCGATTACTCGCTGGCCTATTTCTCATAAAGGACTGCGTTGCGCACCATCTGATGTTCATCTGGCAGATTACGACCCAGGACGAACTCGTTTAGGACGACTGAGGCCGTTGTTGGGGGCAGGTTACTGAACGAGTGCCCTTGCCATTCCGGCGTAAGCAAAGCAGGGCGAAGCCCAACAGCGACTTGCTGGTTGGAGCTTGCAACGCCAAGTGGGACAGTGACTCCTTGTATTTCGACAGGCCCCGTACACGCAAAGCCCTCCAGTTCAAGCAGCCGTTGGAGATTTCGCAGCAGATTGGCCTGCGCCGCAGGCGCCTTCTCCTCAGGCAGGGTGCCGTCGAGCGCGTAGCGAAGCAGTTCGGCACCCAGGTTTCGGTCAAGACGTTCCTTGAGGTACTGGTTGTGATAGTGCCGCAGGCAACTCTCGCATGATTGCTCGCAGTGGGCGGGACACTGCTCCAATAGCGCGAGGGTCTGTTGGAGGATTTCCTCAATGTTCCTTGCCGCGAGATCGGCGTAGCCGGCCCCACCGGACAAGGTATCGTAAAGGTAGACGTCGAGCAGCAGCGTGTCATCCTCCCTGTTCGGGACGATACGGAACCCCGCACCGAACTCGGAAGGATCAAGATCGATTTGTGGATGCCGGCTGGCTGCCAGCCGCAAGCCTTCGGCAACCGAGTACAGGGCGTCTTCGAGTATCCTCAACTGCAATGGGTCGCCCGTTTCGGTAACAAGCGGCTGCCTCAGACTGATACGCAGCAACAGCAAATCGGTGGAAAAGACGTGGCCTAGGAACACGTTTTCATAGGTACCAGCGCACTGGTGCCCCGGCCTCGGCTTCCCGTACGAGAACTCAACCTTATAGGGTCGGGTGTGTGACACGTGCGGCTGCTCGTCGACCGAGGCGCGCCCGCACTGGTTGCAGATCCAGAATCCGCTGCGACCGTCCGATGTCTCCTGTCCTTTGTTGACGGTCACCAACTGGCGGTCAGTGGTGACTGCGTACATGAGGTTGCGGCCCACGGGTCGCAGGCTGGGCAGATCATCCTTGCCCACCGGGACGGGAAACTGCGCGGCCGTCGCGTAGGTAATGTCCTGATCGCGATCGTCGTCCTTGAGCGCCCTGCCTTCTTCCGGCAGGAAGACCTGGGGCACCACCATGTGGGTGTGTTTCAGGTCGCCTTCGCACACCGGGCAACGCGCCCCGCCCTGTGTCACGTCATTCAAATCCGCAACAAAGCTACACTTCTCACAGTGCACAAGCGTGTGGCGTTGCTCGAAGATCGCCTCTGCGCGATTCTCGACGTCAGGCAGTGTGTTCGCTACCACCCCGCCGGAGCGATAGGTTTCCTTGTTGATGACAATCAGACGTCCGGGAGCATATTCGCTCAGTGCCTTGCCAATGGACTGCTGCGGCCGTTCGACGACCTCCATCTTCCACTCGTTGTTGCGCTGTGTCAGGCGCTCCACAAGGAAGCTCGATAGGTCCGTGGGGAAAGCATAGCTGGGCAGCAAACCCTTGGCGAATAGGAACTCCAACAGTTCTTGGTCAGCAATGGCCTCGCGCTCGGAACGCCGGTCCTCCTCCTCCTCCTCGCTGCCTGCGGCAGCATTTTCCTCACCTTTGCCTGCTGCGGTTGCTGCTACGAGTTCATCTCGGAAACGGGCGAGAGTCGCCAGCAGGTCTGCGGCCTCATCGCCGATCCAGGCGTCGATCGTTCGAGGCGCAACGCGGAGGTTGTCCGGCAGCCAGTTGCGAATGAGAGGGCGCAGTTGGCCTGTTGGCGCAAGAAGCTCCTGACGCACCCAGATGTCGAAGCTTGCGATATCGAGCCCCGACATCGGCTCGCCGAGGAAAAAGTCCGTAGCCTTGCCAAGTGCCCGGAACAGGGCAGACGATCCCGCCCCGACAGATCCATCGTGAGTGTCCATGTAGTTGTGGAAAAAGGTTTGGAAGAGGTAGGCGACGATGTGGCGCCGCGCGATCTTTGGGTTATCGACCTTGACGTCGGGGTTGCGGGGATCGCCCGCGACGATCTGTTCTGGGTTGTTGTAATAGTAGCCGTCGTGAGGGCCATTCTGCGCATAGGTCAGCACGGTTGAAAGCGACGAGCCGCGGCGTCCCGCCCGGCCTGCTCGCTGCTGGTAGTTCTCCCGCTGCGGCGGCACGTTGCGCAGGCCTACCGCAACCAGGGAGCCGATATCGACACCCACTTCCATGGTCGTGGTGCAGCTCAGCACGTCAATCGGCTTGTCGGACTTCGCGATACGGACGTCCTTGAAACGCAGTTCAAACTGTTCGGTGGTCGCGTGCACCCGTGCGTTGTCGCGGTTTGACAACTGGGCGGTATGTTCCTCGACTGAAATGCTGCGTAGTTGCGCACCGCCGGTCAGCACACGTTCCACCGGGGCACGCCAAAAACCCTTGCGCGCCCTGATATACTCGCTCTGCGAAGGCGTGACTGACTCCAGGGATCCTGAACCGCAAGCCGCGCAATGGCCATGAACCGTCATCGGCAACAGCGCGGTGCAGTCGTTGCAGTGATGCCAAGTCATGTCCAGGTCGATGTGAACGATGACCTTGGCGGGATCGATGAAGATCGCGCCGGTGGAGTCGGCCAGTCCCAGCTCGTTCACGAGTTCCTTCTCGACCAAACCAAGGGTAGTCAGGTCGATCTGCAGGGCGGCGGCCAGCGCGGGCCGGATTGCCTTCGGAAAAATGCCGTTGCTGCCCCACGCGTTCCTCCAGCGGCCTGCCGCCGCCCCGCGGACGTTGCCTTCGATGGTATGGTCAAAGGCGTAGCCGTCCGCCACATGCATCAGCCAAGCGGCGGCCAGGCCGGCCATGTCTGCGGCGGGAAGCGCTGGCACCAACGGGGCAACCGCACTGACGAGCTTCGCCAGCGCGCGGCGGGCCGGAAAGAGGCAGCCCACCGTCGTGCCGGCCAGCGAGTAATATCGGCCGCATAGTTGCCTGAGGAGAGCCATCCTGTAGCGGCTGGGCGGCGGTCCAGGGTCGAAGTCGGCCAGCAATTCCTCGAGAGGTTGGTCTGCATGGTCCTTCTGGAGGCGCTTCACCTGGTCCTCGATTGTCTGCGCGTCCTCCCGGTCAAAGATTGGCAAATTGCTGTCGCTCAGAACCTTGAGCACCGCGATGTAAAGACCGCGATCAGGCCGTGGTTCGCGGCCCGCCTGGAGCAGTGCCCGTGTGGCCAGCGCCAACACTTGCCGAAAAATGTCTTGCTCTACCTCCCGCGGAATATCGCGAGCCAACCGGGCCGCCTTCTGCCGACCGTCCGAAAAGAGAAGAACCTTGCGACCGCCATTAGGATACTCGCGGGTTTCGGTCCGCGAAGCCGGTTGGCTGTCCAACTGCGTCTTCACCAGATTGGCGAACGGCGCCTCGCCCTTGGTGGCGTGATCCATGATAGTGGATGTCTCACTGCGCAGAGTTGGTTCGCCGCAGACACAGCAATTGCCAAACCTTACGCCGTTCTTGACCCAGTCCTGGTTCTGGGCGGGCAGATAGACGCGGGTAAAGCCTTCTGCCGGCCGCTCGGCGCTGTAATCAAGACGGCCGCTCCGGATGTCGAGCCAGGCGGAAACGCAGTCGAGAAAGCTCGGGTTGGGTGGTTCCATCAGAACTTCCACTTCAACCAGCGGCGGCTGGCGGCCTTCACGGAATGGCCCGGACGGTGTGCTCCAGAGGAAATCAGGTTGCGGTCCATCGGCGTAGCCCCGCAAGTAGGCGGTACCGCACTCACGGTGCGTCAGGAGCTCGAAAACCCGTCCACCGCACTGGCACTGCCGGCGGTGGTGGGTATGCAGCCTGCCGAGAAT
Organism: Mesorhizobium sp. B2-5-11; assembly: GCF_006440835.1. Taxonomy (NCBI): domain Bacteria; kingdom Pseudomonadati; phylum Pseudomonadota; class Alphaproteobacteria; order Hyphomicrobiales; family Phyllobacteriaceae; genus Mesorhizobium; species Mesorhizobium sp. B2-5-11. The sequence continues at coordinate 521,328 of NZ_VFUK01000003.1, read as the reverse complement.
ACGGCCAGGTCCCTGATGACGTGCATGGGAACAGTTCGGATCGACGCAGGCGAATAGCCCCGGCAGGCCACGAAAGAACATGTGCAGGCGGGTAGGCAACAGGATGCGGTCATCCGCTTTGCGGCGCGCAAAGGGAGCCAGCGCAAGCAGGGCCGCTAGGGCGCGAGTACCGTCGGGATGCTGCTCAAACAGTTGCTCCTGCAGGGCATCCAGCGCGAGGGCCTTGCCGGATACCAGCTCGATGAGCCTTTCGAGCACTGGAAAGCCAGTAAGGTGGGCAAACAAGTAATCAGGCAGGTCTTCGGCGGACGTCGGTTCCGACCAGCCCAACCCAGCGGCCAATGCGGCCACCGCTTCTCGCGCAGTTTCTGGATGGGTTGCGTACTGTTCGAAGGCTGCCAAATCAAAAACCGCAAGCACATCGGTCACGCGGTCGCCAGGCTGACCACTGCCGTGGCGCTGTTCACGCGTACCGGTGACAACCGCGAACCCACGCCGCGATTGGCGTGGCAATCCGGTGAGATTGCGCGCGAACTCGTCGATCGCTGCCTCGGCGGCTGTACCCTGCCCCAAACTGGCGCTGGTCAGGATGAAGCGCACGCGCTCACGCGGCATGTCAAGACGAGCGAGCAGGCGTCTGATCAGCAGAGCAACCTCCGCACCACCAGCGCCCCGATACATGTGCGCCTCGTCGAGCACCAGAATCAGCTCATTGGCGCTGTCGGCGTGCAGCCACTCCTTCGTCTGCTGGAAAATGGACCGCTCGATTGGCCGCATCAGCATGTATTCGAGCATCGAGTAGTTGGTGATAAGGATATCCGGGCATGCCCGCTGGGTTTCATCGCGAGTCATCATCTCGCGGTCCCGAGGCTGGGTGATGAGGCGGCGGTCCCAATGACGATAGCGCCGTGGTGCACCGCCTTTTGGATTGGGCTTCAGTTCCTCGTGTTGCTTGCCGTAGAACGCGGTCAGGTCCTTTGACGGCCATTGCCCAATCTTGGTAAGGCCTGACACTGTCTCGGGTGTTGCCATCAGGGGCAGGTAAAAGCTCTCGAACAGCGGTTCGATTCGCTCGCCGTCGCGCTTGGCCGAGCGCAGTCCTGGATAGGGCGATCGGCCGGTATAACTGCCAAAACGCACCGGCCGGGCGCGACCCGCCGAAACGATAGCCGATGCAATCTCGTCGCCGAACAGCCGGCGAATGCGGCCCAACTGATCATTGACGAGAGCGTTCATCGGATAGAGCAGCAAGGCACGGCAGCCCGGCAGCGCCGCCGTGGCTGGCCGGTCGCGTGCCTCTTGGGTCAGTTGGCCGATGATCGGCATCAGGAAGCTCTCGGTCTTTCCCGAGCCGGTACCGGTGGCAACGATCAGATCGGAGCCCGCGAAATAGCTCTCAAGGGCTTGTGCCTGATGAACGTAGGGTCGGGGGAACAAGCCGACTTTTGCCGCTGCAAGCTCCGCCAACACCCTTGCCACCGCTGAGGGCAGATCAAGTTGGTCGTAGGTGGCCCCCAGTTGATAGACCGGAGTAGACTCAACAAATGGAGCCTGCGCGACCGCGCCGTCCTCCTGCAGCAGCAGCCGCCGCTCTTGGATGAGTGCCTGGTTGCGTACGTGGTACTGCGCCTCAATGTAGCCGCGCAGACTTGTGCCCAGCCGCCCAACCGTGGCGTGTACGCCGTGTTCGCTCTGCTCGACCCCGTTGCTCATGACACTCCCCCTCTCAGTCTTACCCCAAGCCGCCCAAGCGCATGTGTCACGAAAGGCATGGCGCGGACCGGGAAGGCCATGGATCGGACTGACCGGGGAGTTGCGCCGTCACATTCCCACCCAAGCGCGAGAACGCGGGCCTCCTCCATCGGCAGATCCTTGGCCAGCGTAACCTGCACCAGATCATTGTCCCGCCTCGCATTTAGTGTGCGTGTAGCGCGAAGCGCGTCATCGTAGGCAAAGCGGAACCGACGCGCGTGTCCATGGTCCACTGGAGTTGCGCGCCGCAGCAGTAGCCCGCCGGCCGTGGGCTCGAACTCTCCGAGATAGTACGGTCGGTTGTAAAATGACGTCGGTTTTGCCTGGGCCCGGCACAGCCGCAAAGAGACACCGGCGAGTTCAATCTCACGGGCATTTATCCAGCGTGATCGCGACTGCTGCACCGCTTGGTCCGGAGCGTACACCTCGAGATGGTCGGCTGGCATTGCCGCCTGCTGGAGACGTGGGCGATAGATCTTGAGTGCCTTGCCCATCCAGACGCCGATGGGTTCGGTGCGACCGAGCCAATCATCGAAGCTCTGCACGACCATCTGCGTGGCGCCACCATTCACATAGCGCATGACCCCTGCCGTGACGAAGCCGCCTGAGGGGAGAGCGCCAAGCAAGAAGGACAAACCACCCGATAGTGCAACGGCGCGCGGAGGTGTTGACTTCCAGTAGCCTCCAGGTGACCGCCAAAGATCGCCCGTTTCCTCAAGCGCCTCCAGCACCCTGTTAGCCAGCGGGCGCGCCTCAACAGGCGCAATTAAGCCTCCAAGATTTGTTTCGATCATATCGATGAGGCGCCCTGTAAACACGCCGTGACCATCCCGCGATCCGTCTGCGTCGCACGCAGCGTGCAGGTGCGCCGCAACCAACGCGCGCCGAACCGCCTCTGGGGGGCCTTGGATCGACAAGCCGACCATCGCACTCACCAGCACCTCGGAGGCGGAAAGGACACGAAGTGACAGGGCCATTTCGGTGCTACTCCCTCCTGATACCAGCAAGGTCGAGCAGGAGTTGGAGCCGTGTGTCTACATGGCCCTCGCTATCGATCCGCCCGCCATCGAGTTCGTCCTCGATGTCCTCCGGTGCCAAGCCCGTCATGCGCCATAACGGCGACAGCCAGCCGTAGGAGGTGGATTGGAGCGAGGTAGGCGCATTTGAAGTACGGAAACCCTCAAGCGTGGACATGAAGGCTGTTGCAGTCCGCTCGATGCGCGGGTTGCGCAACGAACGATCCTTCCGCAAAAGCCTCAGCAATTCTTCCGTTTGGGCTTTGCCTTTGGAGAGTTGCATCGACAAGGCTTTGGGATCGAGCGACGCCAGCGCCCCTGCGGAGGCAGTTGCGTTGGCCTTCGGAAAAATGCTCCAGTCCAGCACATCCGCGTCGAACACCGGACCCAGTTGGAGATAGAGCGGCTGCTCTGGAAATGTCGAAACTCCGTCCGCAAGTGTTGCCACCACCAAGACGCTTCCGTCGCGGACTAGGTCAGCGATCGCATCGGCCAGCAGTTCGAAGGGTGCATTGTTGACCCGCTCCAGCACCAGTGCCCCGATCATGCCGTCCTGTTTGCCAAGTGTCGCCACCACATCGGTGTCGAGCGTCGCTGCATCGACAGAACCCACTGGCACCCGCGCCCGCACCACATGATTCCCGGCGAGCGCCATTGCCGTCGCACGGGCAAGCTCTGTCGAGAATGATCCCTTGAGAAACAGGACCCTGCCGGTCACGGCAGCGGCGAGCACTTCCTCCGCAAAGACTGCGGCGCCCGGAGACTTCAGGCCAAGCGCAACGTAGTTCGATGTCAGCAGGGCTGCAGCCTCGGTACCCGTCGCGAGAGCCTTGATCGGATCCGGCCGCTGCTCCAGCGGCACAACCCGTAGCGATGGGGTGGACGCCACGGATGGTGCGTCGGTCTGCACCGGAGCCGGGCTGGCGTTCTGCCCCAGTTGCCCAACCCTCTCGGTGATGTCGGCAAGCTGTTGTTGCAGCTCCGCGGTTTGCTTGCCCGCCCGGTCCTCGGTGTCGCTCCAGAGCGCCCCCAGGTCGGCGACGCTACGTTCGACGGCCTTCAGGCGCCCGTCTGCCGCGGCACTGATACGCGCAACGGCCTCGCCATGGGTTTCCAATTCCTTCCGCACAGCCGCCAATTCGGCAAGCACCGTTTCTAGTGCGCGCGTAAGGACGCCCTCTGCGACCACCGGAGCTGGCCGCGCCACGAGACCGGTCACGGCCTCCGCCAATCGTGCTACCTCGCCTGACGACCTCTCAACGTCGCCCTGCAGGCTTTTCAACAGTTCCTCATAGCCCTGCATACGCTTCGGGAGGAGGGACAACTCCCGGTCTCTCTCCACCGCCACCAGCGGTTTGGCGCTGCTTACGAGCCGCTCAAGCGCATCGGTGGTTTCGAAGGGGCTAAATTGGAGAAGACGCGTGATCGTCTCTGCAGCACAATGGTTGAGAAAGGACTGTTCATGCAGACTGCCGAACAGCGCTTCTATCTCCGCTTGCGGCTGGTCCGTGACCACCTGTGGATGGTCTTTTGCTGTTGCATTCTCGATCGCGTCGAGCATCGCAGCGAGACCCTCGACATCCTTCAGGTGCTGTTCCGCCCACGCCCGCCACAGATAATAGTAGGCGATGTCGGCGCGCTCCTTGGCCTTGGGAGCGCCGCCCTTCTTGAGAAAGTGATGGAGCAGCGCCTGCTTGCGCTTCGGGAGGCTGGCGGCACTATCCTTGCGAAAGCCGTCAACACTAGGCAGCACACTCATCAGTTCCCGGCTGGTCCTGCTGGTTACTTCGTTGACGAACGCCAGCAGTTCGCGGTCACCAAGCGCGCGTAGCCGCTTGACAGCCTGGGGTGTGGGCGACGGCTGGGTCATGTTGCCTCCCTGTTTCCGCGAATCCGGGTCAAGGCAAGACGGTGGTGAGCCTCAAGCCAACGCGGCGCAATCAGGGCGCGCAACGCGGTCGAAAGCGTCTCGTCGGACTGCGACCTTGAAGCGACGCCCGCCTGTCCAGCGGCGGCGAGAACCCAAAGGGCATGCGCACGGGTGGCTGCTGGCAGGTGCGGGATCGCCCCGGCCGTGGCCACCCGCATATCGAACCACCATGCGCCGAACGGACCCAAGTCCAATACCACGTCGCGTTTAGTGTCACGCAGCGCGTTTTGTAGTTCGGCGAGGGCGTCCGTCGTCACTGTCTCGGTCGCCGAATGGGGTTCCGCGGCGGTGGTCGCGAAGGCGTGCTGGTTCCAATCGATAGCTCCCACCGGCCGCGACCGAAGGCGTGGAACTAATCCGCGCGGAACATTGAGGCCCGAGAGGTCGAGCGAGCCGGCCCGCACCTGCTCAAGTAGTGGCCGTGCCTCGGCCGAGCTCGCCGACACCGAGCGTGAACCGAAGGTCAGAAGAGCCCCCCTTGCAGCTCGCACGACAGATCTGACCAATACCTCTGGCAGTAGCCGCCCCTCGGCCTCCAGGACAGGCGGCTCGGTCGCCGGAAAGCCGCTGACCCGTATAAAGTGCCACTGTCCCCGTGCGAGGGATACGGACGCACTGTCATCACCGCTGCGCGCGCGCAGGATTGCCTCACCATGGTCATCGCCTGCATGGATCGCCAAGGTGAGTTCGCCCCTGGTGTCCAGGACAAGGCGCGCCGATGCGTCAATGAAGTGCATGGGCGGTGACACCACACCCCAGCGACGTTTGGCCCGCTGCACCGCCAAACCGGTAGCCCGCCTGATCCACTCGGCCAGTCCATCGTCGGCCACCTGCGGAAGCGTGACCAGCAGGCAGCTCCACTGCTTCAGGTCGGCCAGACGGCTAACTGCGAGTTGCGGCGGCACACTCGTGACGAGCTCGGCACGCTGCACGAAATAATAGGTAGCGCCCCAGTCCAGGCCGTTTACCAACGCTTGTCGGCTGCCTCTGCCGGCCGAAAAGACCGTGCTCCGCACGGAATCTAAGCCGGGTATGCGCTCCTGCACGGCGACGCCGAAGGCGTTGTCCACGTCCCCGCTGACCCAAGCCACACGGAACGCCGGGGAGTCAGGGTTAACTGCGTAGGCCTGCGCTCCAGCGTGCAGCCGGGAACAGGCTACCTCGACCCGGAACCCGTCGCCACCGCCGTCGAAGGTCAACCTACCTCTCGGGGTGGGCGCGCGCGGAATCTGCACCTCAAGGTCCCAGCGGGCCGGTACCCTGCTGACGGGCGGCTGCACATGCAGAGTAAGGGCAAGAGGCAACTGAGGAGTGGCTGGCTCTGGCCGCGATTGCACGGCCGGCTCCGCCCCTGGCCCCTGCCACCCCTCGGACGCATGATAAAGGTAGCACTCCGGTCGCGCGGCACCCGAGACATGGGCAAAGTGCGCGTCGCGGTAGATGCCTTGCCGGGGGCTAACGCGGGCACCGCACACTGGACAGGAGTAACGGCGGTACCGCTGCGCCAGAGAGGCCTCCACCCGCTGTCCGCTCGCAACGTCGATGGCGAAATACATCCTCTCAACCCGTTCGACTGGCAGGTTGCCCAGACTGTTCCTTCAACTCGGCGAGGCTACCGGCAATGGCGCCGCTCACAAGCTCTGGCACGCGGTCTTTGCACCAATTGCGATAAGCCGGCTCGCGGATGCCGCGCGGTACCATCCAGCGGCTTACGGCCAGCGCCGATACCTCTGCGACGCTCAATAGGTTGCTGTAGTCAGGATCGGCTCCGCTCCCACGGAGGATGTCGACCGTGTTGGCGGCCAGGCTGCACAGGAACACTTGCCGCTGAATGCCGTGTTTTAGCAGCGAGTCTTTGAAGCCCAGCCGCGTCAGCGCCGCCTTGATGGTGCGCAGCCGCCAGTTCGGTCCCTTGCCGTACTCATGGTGGTCGGCGTAGCCGTGGTTGAGCTGCCGGAGATAGGTTCGCAGTTTCTCGAACAGGGCGTCTGTAATATGGAAGTGCCCCCAGCCGATGGTATAACCCACCGGCTGAAAGTACCGCGTGCCGCCAAGGGCCAATCGATTATAGACCGACGAACGCCCCATCGATGAGCTAGTTGTCACCATCAGCAGGCTGGCGTGCTTGGCGGCACCCGAAATGATACCGATGGACTCACCGTAGGTGTCCTTGAAATCCCGCACCACTTCCTGCGTCCGCACCAGTGCAGCCACAGCCTTGCCGCCGAGCAGGAACGAATACGGCGGCACAGCACCCAGCACATAAGCGTCCAGCAGGTGCACCAGCCGCAACGAGCGGTCAGCCGAGTTCCAGCCGACCAACTTGTCGCGTACCGACAGATTGAAAACAGGGTCGCCCAAAGCGATGATCCCCGCCAGACGGTCGTGACCCTCGTCCCACACCAGGTAGCGCAGGCGGCGGCCAAATCCCGCCGATACGGGTACGGACCAGGTTAGCGTGGCCAGCCGGAACAGTTCCGCATCCTTGGTATCGCTGCGCACTCGCCGAAGCGCCAACCTGATGTTGGCAGGTTCAATCTCGTCGCCGTCTGCAAAATGGGGCAGGAGTTCCTCGGCACATCGGGCAAGGAAGACCGTGTTCGCCTCAAGCTTGTCTCTGCGTTGCTCGCCATGGAGCTGGCGCACCGCCTCCTTGTCTTGCCCCGGCGGCAAGAGCAAGCCGTTCTTACCCTTTTTGAACCCAAGGCGCTTGAGATGCTGGCGGACCGCGCGTTTCAGTTGCGCTTCCGGCGTCGGAAACTTAACTAGTATACCCCTGCCCATCGGTACTTTCCCCCCGATCCCTCTGGTTGTTCCAGATTGTTGTTTGCACTCGACAATCGATCAACAGTCTAAACCTATCAGCTGCCCTCGAAGGCAGGCAGTCGCATAAGGCTGAGATTCGCGAGCGCTGTCGATCCTTCAATCCTAATCGCCCACGACAACACCCCGGATTCTTTACGACCGGCTTACCGCCACCCTCGAAGAGGTGGCGGCAAAGGTTACCCTTTTGATCGCGCCGTCCTCAAGAACGAGGCAACAACCTGACGCCGCCGCAACTGGCGAGGCCTCAGCCCGATTACCGCCTTGCGCGGTTCAAGGCCGCGGTTCGGCGGCCTCTCTGTCTGCCTCCTCTGCCAGACGAATGACATGATGCACCAGGAATACGTCGATGAGGTACGCAACCTCGTCGCGTGGCATCGGCAGCTTGTCAGGGGTGATTAGGTCCGGGAACAGGCTATTGTCGATGTAGTCGCCGGCATCCCAAAGGCTCCGGGTTAGTTCCTCATTGTTCGGTTCAATCCGCTCAATGACGGCCTCGAACGCGGCGTTAGCGACTTCGATCAGCACAGAACGATCAGTCCCGGCGATTGGCAGGGACGCGATAATGGCATTGGAATCCATGAGAGGATATTCCTTCTTGGAGTGGCGTTTGTGACATCAGCCTGTCGGTCGCCAGCCCGACGGTGGTTCTTAGTGTGGTGGCCAATCAAGGCGCCAGGCGCCACCTTATGCTCACATGCGCACAAGCAGGATACGCGGGAATTTCGCAGATGCAATTCAAAGCAGGACGGACAGCAAAGAATGCGAGTCTCGCCGCGCACCTCTAAACCGCCTTCTCGGGTCTATATGTGATAATATCCTTTACCACGTATTGGAGATTGCGATGACCGCTTTGCCGGCGAAGACAGACAGGGAGATTGAAAATTTCATCCGCAATTACGAGCAGAAGGGCGCAACGGCCCTACCGTTCTATCACGAACTGCTGGAGGAACGGGCAAGGCGCAGCCAGATCAAGCACAAACTTAACATCGACAAGTCGCTCGCTCTCTTACGCCAGGCAGCGATCGAACAAAGATGCATAACCTATGGGGATCTGGCGAAGGCCAGCGATGTTGCATGGAGCCAGGCACACCGGCTCATAAGTGGCGCAAACGGCCACCTAGATCGGCTACTCGACGTTTGTTACGCCCGTGGGCTGCCGATGTTGACCGCACTCTGCGTCAACCAAAGCGGCCTGAAAACAGGTGAACTCGAAGAGTATTCTCTTGCTGGGTTCGCCGCAGGTGCTCGACGCCTAGGAATTCCGATCGTCGACGAATTGGCCTTTCATCACGAGTCTCGGGATGCGTCTTGGAGATGGGGGCGCGAACAAGCACAATGATATACGTTGCCCCTTCCAAATACGCGCGACTTGCCCCAGTTGATCGCTTCGACCGGCGACCACCCAAGCAGAACATCTAGAAGCCGACCAAATCGAGGGGATATGAAGATCGTCAGGCGACTATTTGTAGTTCCGCTCGCGGACAACGATCATGGCAAGACGACCATGATCCATGGCCTGTCTCGCAAGGCGAAGGTCGCAAGATTCAAAAGCAGAAGAAAGGAACACGGCAACTGCTCACCCCGTTGTGCGATGCGTGGATGCCTACATCTTCGGGCGGCGCTACCAGAGTGGAAATCTGCGTTTGGAAATGTAGAGGCCGCTCTTGATGGCAATGACGCCGTGAGCGCGAGCTAATTGTCATGCCCAGTCATGTTCGTGGCATCCAGCGGTATGTGGTGGATGACATTGATGAGAAATGACAGACGCTGCCCAGAGTTCAGAATTTGATGTCGCGTGCGCCGCAGTCAATTACGACGGCAACTTCACCAGGCACAGAACGGTATATTCCTCGATCTGGAGCAAACGATGGAAGATACCCAATCCGGAGCAACAAGATTTCGAAGGGCAGCTTGATGCGCTCGGTAGGGATTTGTGGTTTTGGATATCAGCAAAGCTCACCGCATGTGCCCGGCGAGAGGTTCGAAGTCCAGCCCCGCCACCTGCTCCATCTCTCACGCCTCCCCCGACGCCTAGCGTTCGCCTCAAGCTGGTGGAGCGGAAAAGCGCGAGATCGCCGATAGGTCGATGGCGAGACTTCGGGCGTCGGTCTTGTCGGCACCCACGCGCTGCAGCATGCTTACGAATGCATGCGGATCCGGCTGGCCGAGTGCGAGCCGGTAATAGAGTAGGTCCTGCAGCATTCTATCGCGACGTGCAGCCCTCAGGCTGAAGCGCCAGTCGAAGCTGACGCTGGTCGGCCGCCCACTCTCAGGCAGCCACCAGCGCTCCAGACCGGTTCGGCCATCCTTCACCTGCCGGGCGAGCTCGATCAGCTTACCGAAGGGACTCCCGATATCAGCCTGCGACAGGGCCTCCCCGCCGTGCCTGCATGCCAGGGACTGGCGCACCGCGAGACTGCCGTAGCGCGCGATGCGTCCCTCGCGCTGCTCGAAGTCGACCGGGTCCCCGGGGAGGTCCCAGTGAACGATTCGGCTGCACCATAGGTGAAAGTCCAGTCCTTCCTGACCGATGGAGGTCGTGCAAAGCATGTGCGGCCAGAAGGGCGAGTTGAACGCGCGGCGCAGCGTATCGCTGCGGACGCGCTTGCCCTTCTTCTTGCCGCCACGGCTCTGATCTCCACCGGCGAAGGGCAACACCGCCTGGACCGGCACGCGGTGTTTCGTCCTGCCGCGGCGGAACTGCACCAAGCCTGGACGATCGAGCAGGCTCGCGGAAAGCTGATCGATGATTTTGATTCCCTCCGCGTCGCCGAGCTGGCTAAGCAGTCCCATCTGCTCGTCGAGAACGGCTTCGAAGCCTCCCTTCAGCGTCGCTTCGCCAAGTGCGTCCGGGTAGCGCTTGCGCCTGGTTGCGGCGAGGATCAGCTCGGCGAAGGTCCGGTGACCGAGATACGGCCTCAGGTTGTCCCACGCGAATGCAAACACTCGCTGTCTTTCGCGAGACGTGTCCTGCGGCACGCGGTGTCGGGCGACGCATCGCGCGACGATCGAGCCCGGAGAAGAGAGCAGATACTCCGCCAGTGCTGAGAGTTCGGCGGGGGAGATATGGAAGATCTGTTCCAGCGTTTGCCAATCCTTCGCCTTGGCACCCCGACTCGCCCTAGAGGCTAGCGAGGAGACGCGCTGATAGGAGAACTTGGAGAGGGCTCGCTCGACGCCGGCGGCCACAATCCACGTTGGTCGCTTCTCGCGGCCGTCGAGCTTGATGCCTCTGCCGCCCAGATAATCCTCGAGCTGCCGTCGCGCGTCCCTACGTACAGTCGCGACCGATGCATCGGCCGACTTTAGAGGCTCGAGCGCAAAGGCAAGGTTCGGCCACGGCATGAAGAGGCCGACGAGCGCTCCGGTCTCGCTGCCCCCTGGACGGAGGAGCGGCGTCGGCGCCTTCTCCTTCGGTTTGCGCAGTCCGCCGGAGAGGTGCATCGAGAGCAGGGCGGAGATCGCGGTCGGCGCGCCGCGCCACTTGCTGAAAAGCAACGTCTTTCCCGGCAGTTGCCTCTTGGTGGACCACGGCCCCTCTAGCTTCCACCAACCCACAGTCGGCGGCTGCCATGGCAGAGACAGGTGCGCCGCGTCGCCGGCCATCTCGGCGAGCTGTCGGAGCTGAGGATGAGCGAAGGCACCGCGGCCGGATCCTGCCTCGATCGGGGCCGGCTTCGCAGCGGAGAGGGCGTCCCACACCTTATAGCCGTGCATCGTCTGAGCGGGATAAGGGATCGAGCTCCACATCGCCGGAGCCCAGCCGGCGAACTCGCTGCCTGATGTCTCCGCGAAGTGCTTGAACAGGACGAGGTCCTGCGCTTCGATCTCCACCTGTCGATTCCTGCGCTCGAACAAATCCTCCTCGTGAACCAGCGCGCGCTCCGTACGCGCCATCAGTGGGCGGAGCAGCCCCTCCAGACGCAGCTTCGCCGCATGGACCGACTGGCGTATTGCATCCGCCGTCCCAGCGGTGCGGAGCGCGTCGTGGTACTCGCGGAAAGCGCCCTCGACCACGGCCTTGTGGTCTCGGTCGTCCGCGAGGAACCCGACTAGGTCGATCAGGGAGCGATAGTGGTCGACGGGATGGATCTCCTCGCCGTCGAGCCGGCGCAACCGGTAGGGCGTGGCCGACAGCAGGAGCACCGCCGGACGGTCTTCACCTCCGAGGAGCGCGTCGACGAGCAGCCGGTGCACCCGGGCGCGCTCGCGCTTCAGCCGCACGTCCGATTGCTCCGGCCTCGGAAGTATGAGGTCGGCGTAGCGGTGGAACTCGTCCAGGATCACGAGATCGGGCTTCACCGTTCTGGACCGGAGCGCCGCGAGCGCGAGGACGGAGCGGAAGCGGGCGACGAACTCAACCACATCGACGTCCTCGCGGTCCAGCCAGGCGAGGACGGCCCTCTCGACGTTGCCGGTCGGGCAGTCGAAGATGTCGCGCATCGAACGTTCGATGCCGATGGCGGTGTAACCCGTCAGGTTCCCGCGCTCCTGCAGTAGCCGGCGCCCATTCCCTGCACGTTCACGGTCGAGCTTCAGCACGACGGACCGGAGCAACGGGAAACGGTCGAGCGCAGACCCAATCAGCTCCCGCTCCGCCTTTCGTCCCGTCCTTGGCCCCGGCTTCCAGCCTGGAAGGCTCGTCTCCGGCGTGAAAGTGAAGATGCGGAACCCATTCCCTTCCTGGGGCGGAGTTCCGGGTACCAGGACGAGCCGGTCCTCGCCGGCGTCATACTCCTTCTCGTCGATGTCGGTGAGTGAAACGAACTTCGGCCTGTTCTGCCCCGCGATCTCCAGACTGGGGCACATGTATATCACGTTCAGACGCTTGCGGCTCACGCGCAGTTCCTTGGCGATGGTGCGCGCGACGACGGTCTTGCCAAGGCCGACCTCGTCCGCGATCAGGAAACGCCTAGGGCCGCTGGCCTCCAGGGTCTGGCGCGCCACCTCCACCGTGCGCCTTTGGAAGGCTGCCAGGTCCATCATGCTGCTCCGTGCACAGCGCAGTGGACCGCCTGGAGGAACGGTTGGACGTCATCGAGGTCATCGAGCGCCGCCCGCCTCTGCCCCTCGTCGGGGAGCGCCTGAAAGGCCTCGCGGAAGGATTCGAGCATCACCATCATGCCGGCGATGCGGCGCTCGAACGCCCGCGGATCGCGGGCCCAAGCGGATAGCATGGTCTCGAGCGTGAACATCTCGGACAGCCGGAGGGCGCCTCCGGGCTGCCTGCCCGGGCGCGGCTCCGACCATCGCTGTCCCGCCGTTCCGTCCACACCGTCGAGCAGCGATCTGAGCCAGTCACGGAACCTGCTTGCCCCGACGTAGCGTACGAGCAGCGCCCGGTCGCGGCGCTCGTCGTCCATGCCCTCGACCGGTAGCGAGAGCACCCAGCTCCTCTGGATCGCGGAGTCACTGAGGCTGCTCGCCCGGAACGTGACGAGCGAGGTCTGCTCGCTCAGTGTCACCACGCCCTTGAGTAGCCGGACTGTCCGGACGCCACTGCCCAGATCGACCCAGGCGTCTGGCTCGAGGAAGGGCGACGCCTCGAAGCGGGCGGTCGCGAGCGCCTCGTCGGCGTCCTCCCCTACCCGCAGCAGCAGCCCTTCCTCGTCGTACGCAAGGGTGAAATCGCATTCGAGCAGCATCGATATCTGCTCGTCGAGCGTTCGCCTCGCGCGTTCCTGCTCAGCGATCTCCTCATTGATCTCAACCTTGCGAAACTCGAACCCCGAATGGACGAACTCGTGCAGGGTGTCGGCGAGCACAGGATTCCTCAGGTCTAGGATCGCGACTGCCTCGGCGTTGGGCCCGATCAGCCCGCGCTCCGTCAAGTTAGCACTGCCCAGCATGAGCACTGTCTTGTCCCCCTTGGTGACGGCGAGGAGCTTCGCGTGGACGCCTGCCAGAGGCAGCTCGGTGAACTCCCCGACCTTGTCGTCGATCTGCTGCTCGACCGAGACCTCCGTCTCGGGTTCCGGAGCTGTGGCGGTGCGGAAGGCGACACCGCTGACTGGAGAGCAGTCGCCGGCCGCCATGTCGGTGGTGAGCAGCGTAACCTTGGCGCATCCAGCCTTGAGAACCTCAGCCAAGCCAGTGCGGTCGATGAATGGGCTGACCGCGCTCGCCCGCTCGCCTCGACCAAGCAGCGGCGCCCCGACGAACCTGCGCGTCTCGCCCGGTCGACGCCATAGGAGGCTGCGCACTGTGACGCCTGGCGGCGCCACCCATCGCGCCGTCCCGAGCTCCTCGAGTTCGTCGGCCGTGAGGCTGGAATCCCGGAGGAGGTCCCGCGCGAGGCTGGAGATGTCCGGAACGGACCGCGCAGACTTGTCGCGCGAGCTGACGAGGAGCAGACCGGCGTCGAGATCGGAGGATCCCGTGAGGTTGCGGCTTCCGATCCAGAACCGCCATTGGACCGCGTCGCCCTCGTAGCGGATGAGCGCGACTTTGGGGTGCCAGCTCTGCTCCCGCTCGTTCGTGGCGATCGCAGAGACCATCGTGTCGAGCAGCGGGAGGATGGAGCGGTGCGCGCGCGGCACGACGATCCGGCCGAGTTGGTGGATCACCTGGAGCTTGCCCCGCACGCGGTCGAACGCCTTGACGAGACCGAGCGGCGAGCTCTCGAACTCGACCTCCGCGTCCCCGCCGAGCGCGAGCACGAGCCCCAGCATGGCGATCAGGTCGAGCGAATATGTCGCGACCACGGCGCGGGAGACGGTCTGGCCCTCGTCCGGCCGCAACGCGCCGAAGATCGACACGCGGTCATCTTTCCGGAAGCTCATCCGACGCTCCACACGCACTCGATCATGTTGCGGACCACGGGCCACCGGTAGTCGAGCGGCATTGCGATCCCCTTGCGCCAGTCGGCGCGACGCTTCTGGTTCAAGAGGTAGGCGCGGCCATCCTTCAGGTCGCGCTCGCGGGTTTCCAAAATCCGCATGATCGCCTCAAGCGGCTCGTCGGCGCGCACCCAGTCGATGACTGCTTCGAGGAAGCTGGTCAGGCGTCCGTCGATGCCGGTCGCCTTGCGCAGTTCAGCGACGTCGAGCGCCAGGACTGCATCCTGGTGCTCCGCCCGGAGTAGCGGAAGCGCCTCCGCATGGGTGCGATCATCGGTGGAGAGGTCCTGATTGCGCTGGGCCTCGACCAGGGCTGCGTAGGCGGCACGCGCGATGCAGGCGACCGAGGCGGCCCTCTCCGCTAGGAGTAGATCCTTCCGCTCCTCGACGGTCGCCACGTTCCTGATCTTAGCGGACCAGAGAGACTCCGCCGTCACCCCGGCCTCGGCCAGCCTGCTGAGAAGCGGCTGAGTCCCTCCCTCGCCGGCCCCCCGCCACTTACGGCGGATGTAGTCGGCCTCCGAGCGCCGAAGGGCGAAGTCCAACTGCCCCGACTTGTTCGCCCAGCCCGGTGGTGGACCGGGGAGATCCTCGAACAGCGTGGCAGTCCGAACCGTTCCGCCGTCACCGTCGTCACGGGTGAGCAGGCGGGGCCAGAGACCTTGCAATTGCACTTCCGTTGGGGCGCCGGTGATGCCGGCTACGGGGTTTGCCATCCGCCAGGATCTGAGCGCGGTCCAGTAGATCGTGCTCGCGCGGACTACCGGACGCTCGCCCGTCTGATACTTCACCCATCCCGAGATCCCCGAGTTCTCCAGCTCGCGCACCGTATCCATCAACCGCCTTGAGTAACGGCGCTCGATCTCGAACAGACGGTCGCGGCTGAAGCGCTCGCCGGCGGTCGACGCGAGCAGTTCCTGATAGGTCCACGCCACGAAGAAGACGTAGCGCAGTTGCGCGTGCTGGACCGATGTTCCTGGGAAGAACCGGTCGGCGAAGGCGAAGTGTATGGGCGCGAACCCGAGCTCGTCGCGAGTCCCATCCGACGCGAGCTTCGAGAGATAGCGGTTCGCGGCGTCGCGGTCGGCCTCCGACAGCATGAACCAGCCGACGGCCGGACCAATACTAGCCATCGGACGACACTCGCTCTCGCTCAAACACCTTTGATGTCGATCGCTGCTCTTGGAATCGACAAGCATGAAGCTCGTCCAGCGTCAGAACCAGGCTCCCCATAGAAAATCCCTCCCCTCTAGCGAATAGGCCGGATGATCATGGGATGGTCAAGTGTTGCGGTAGTCAGATGCGCACCTGCTAGATAAGTCTACACGGCTCCACGTAGCGCACACCGTAACGCGACCCCAAAACTAAGATGAACGAAGTTCGGCTTTCGGATGGGGCAATCCGGGCGGTAGAGGAAGGCCCGACTGTGAACGAGTTGTCGGTCGGGCGCGCCTGACAGGCCCCACAAGCCAACCCCACCCCCGCCACCGACGAACCCCGGCGGCTCTTCGCCCCGGCATCATCCGGCTATGCTGCCTGACGTCCCGCACTCAGCCGTCGTGTTTGAGACTTCTTGAGGCCGGTCCAGCCCCGATTAGCTTCGGATCATCGAGTGCAAGATCGCCTGCATGTGCACTTCCAGATCGAGTTCACCCCGAGCCTCGACGGCGAGCAGATATTTCGCCTTGGCCCGGCAGTCATCTCGGCTGATCGCAGTATATGAGCAGACGGCCAGCAGCGCCTCCTGCTCGACCCTGTCGACCCGCTCGCGGTCCTCTCTGCCGCTCGCCGCTCGATTAACAACGCGGTGGAACGCGGCATAGGCCACCTCATGTGCCGCGATCAGTGTCTGCAGATTCGGCGAAGTCCTTGCACCGGTGGACACCGGGTCGACGGCAACAGCTGCGCCGGTCAGCGCGAGGAGAGTGCGGCGGGTGATCGCGGCCATGGATTAGTCTTCCTCGCTACCGACCATATCCGACCATAGCACCGCTGTGGGACGGCATGGAGATGGTCGGTCGCTGTCTGCTGACAACGCGGTCAGTGGACAATTCGAACGCGAAGTGAGCGCATCAGACAAGGGGCCCCAAACACCGCCCTACGCCACCGACTAACCACGGCAGGGCGGTGCCGGCGACCGGGCCGTCCCTGCGGCGGCGATCTCGCACGCCGGCGTTCAGGGTCAAAACTCTGCCAGCTGGGCTAAGCGGTTATCTTTGGCCGTCCGATTGAACTGGATAGATTGCGTCCAGTACAGACGCTGGGATCTTAATGCCTACATTGTACGGGTAATGCTCCCCACATCCGCCGGTACGATCTTGCAAGGGAAACGCGTTTCGCAGATGAATACCTATTACACGAAATGTCGGTACTCCACCCGGTTCATTCGGTCGTGTTGCGGCAATGATAGGAGCTCCACTCATCCCAGAGAACGTTGAGTTCCGATGAAACAGACACTCCTCGCGTTGGGGGCCTGCGCCGAGAGGGTGATCCATTTCGCTCGCCAACCATATTTGGTTTGACGGTGCACGCGAGAAACGGATCTGCTTAAGCCAATTATCTACGAGCGCATTATCATCAAACGCCTCGTCGGATATTAGACTGGGTGCAACAATAAAAATCGCCTGGCTCGAGATCACGTCTCGACTGAATGTTTGTAAATTCCAGGTGGAGGTAGTGCGTGGCTTCTCTAACCGATAGAGGGCAAAGTCATCTAAGTCAGGCAAAGACGCACCGTTAGGGGGAAGTTCAATTCTAGCCCCAATATGGATCGCCTCAAGGGGATGCCCGTATAGGCGCATGACCGCTCCCTTGGAGCTGGCTTCAGTAGCACAATGACCAGCCGTCATGATGACGTCGCTTGTTAGTCTAAACGCTGTACAAAAAGGAACTGGACTGTCGGATTCGAATAACGCGCCAACATTCTCTGCAAGAAATACTTGCGTATGACAGTGAAGATTGTCCCATTTGAAAAAGCAATCTTTATCATATAGCTTATATGTATTTCTATATCTTCGATAGTGCGGTACTTTTTGCTTAGGATTAGTTATTTCTCCTTTTTTATCAAGAGGAAGTCTATGAAATAAAGTATCGCAATGCTTAAGTACTTTTTCATAGGACCGCGGTAACGCGGTGCCATTTTCAATACACGCCTGCGCTTCCGTCCCGTGGACACACAGAGCCATCCAGATTACTAGGACACTCCTCAATATTACTGGGATGGTCCGCAATATTGGGCCCTCGCAGCAAGTGGCGATTGAGCAGACTGAGGCAGAGTGGGATTCACTGACTGCGTGTCGTAGCAAAGCCCGCCTTCCGCCTGCACAGCCTGCATAGGGGCTTGGGTGGCTTGGGTAGCTTGAACGGGTGCTTGGTTCGGATAATACCCTCCATTCGGGGGCGAGTACGCCGGAGGTCTATAGTATTCTTGAGGTTGCCTATTGTAGTCGTTGGACTGATTGGCGAGCCCATTTACCAACGAACCAACAGCTGCAACATCAGATGTCTCGCATCCAACTAGCAAAATCATAGGGAATACACATACACAACGAGCGAACATACCCTCTACCCCCTCCTCCTGGTTTCGCTGTCAAGAAATAAGCAAAGTTCCTCTCCTTCGCCGAAAATATTCCGACGGCAACAAAAAGTTGGTGCAGCTACTCGGAATATATTATACCATTCTAAAATGGTTTAATAGAGGAAAATAGACTTATCTCTGACAGCAAGCTGACAACGAAGGAGGAAAAGCGATGCTAAGGGGTTCAGTTTCCATGTTCATCAATCGACGCGACTTCCTCCTGATGACAGCATCTGTGGCTAGCGTATCTGTCTTCAGCCATACCGGTCGGTCGCAGGCAGCCACAGAAATAGATCTGGTGAATCAATACGATGCTCTTATTTCGGATGCGACGCCCGAGGTCGTCGCTAAAGTTCGGGGGCTTCGTGAGTATGTGGATTTGACAGCCGGCCTGGAAACTTCACCGACTCAAGAAGCGCCCTCGGCGACGCCTATTTCCTCTCGCGCAACTGACCTACTCATTCGCTTCGAGGTGTCCAGCGGCGAAGTGTACGAAAAGCTGTATCAGGCGCCGACGTGGCCGAAGGGCCAGTCTGGTGTTACCATGGGGGTAGGTTACGATCTCGGTTACGCTGACGGCCGTGCCATAAGGAAGGATTGGGCCAGTTATGTCGAAAAGGCGGCGGTCGACAGGTTAGTTTTAGCGTCAGGCATCATAGGCAAACCCGCGAAGAAGCTTGCGGCGGAGATGGCTTCGATCAGAGTTCCATTTGCTGTAGCGCATCGGCAGTTTCTTGAACTCATGCAGCCGCGCTATGTGGGCATAACCGAGCGGGCACTGCCAAATTTTGGGGATCTCCCGGAGGATTGTCGAGGAGCACTCGTATCGCTGGTGTACAATCGGGGCGCGTCATTTAGTATACCTAAGAAGAAAGATCCGCATGGTCGATACAAAGAAATGCGCGCAATAAGGCAATTGATGGTTGAAAAGAACTACAGTGGAATCCCTGAGCAAATGCTGAAGATGAGGCGCCTATGGGCGGGGAACCTAAGAGGAGTGGCTATCAGACGAGAACTTGAGGCGACATTGTTCTTAATTGGACTGAGTAAGCTTTCTTAGGGTTCGTCGCGATCTATGCTGATCGGTTGACTACGTGCTCTGGTTAGCACCCGCAAACAGTAAAGTTGCGGTCTCGCTTGACGCCGACTTCGTCTCGTTCCGGCGACAATGCCTGCGTCAGTTGCGTTCTACAAGTCCGCAATCGCCTTCGGTTGCGCTGGGGGCGACGTCACGTGTGGCGCGAAGCGGCGTCCGTCAACTCCAAGCGAGCGCACCTGATAGGGGCCCCACAAACCGTCCCCGCCCCCCGCCACCGACAAACCCGAGGGGCCCAGCCACCTCGGACCTACCAGCGGCTCCCAAAGGGCGCGCGGCCTGCCGCAGGTTCAGAGCGATCGGCGGACTCGGCACGTCCGGACTCGGTCGGCGCAGCCGCGCCGTCTACCGGTGCTGAAGCCAACCTTGTCAGCCGGGCGAGCGTCAAACTGACTTGCTTCGCGGTCCATGCTGCTCGCCGTGGCGTTTGGATGCCCTGCTTCTCAAGTTCTGCGGCGATTTGTCGAAGCGACTTTCCCGCCCGCCGAAGGGGCTGCACGATGCCCATTACGCGCCGTGCATCATCGTCTGCAGTCCGCTTTAAGGCGGCGATCCGTCGGTCGAGGCTGCCCTCCCGATAGCCCCCCAGCTTGACGCCTCGTGCCTTAGCGGCTGCCAGGGCGGCCTTGGTCCGCTCGCCGATAAACTTGCGCTCCTTCTCGGCGAGCGCCGCGTAAATGTGCAGTTGGAAAGGATCAGCGTTCGGCATGGTGGCAACCTTGATATTGGCGCGCTTCATAGTCCCAGCGATAAACTCGACGTCGCGGGAAAGCCGATCGAGTTTGGAAATCAGAAGCTCGGCGCCCTCGCGCTTTGCAAGGTCCAGGGCCTTCGCCAATTCAGGCCGGGTATCGTTCTTGCCTGACAGGATGTCGCAGAACTCGCCGACGATCTCCCAAGGCACCTCAGTGAAGGCGTGTAGGAAGATGTCGATGTCGCGCCGTTGCGCCTCCAGACCCAAACCGCTGCGGCCCTGCTCCTGCGTCGATACCCGGGTATAGATAACAAAGCGCCTCATAGACCCTAGTGTGCTCGGACTGTGTAAACAGTCAACGAAGGTTGCGCTTAACACACCAGGAGACGACGACATTGGAGTGGTTCTGAAGCCCTGAACACGCCGTCATTGGAACATGGGGAGCGCCTTAGATATCAGGAGCCCATTCCTGCTGAACCGCCGACCAGCAATGGCCGTCGAAGCTCATGGCTCGAAGTCTCGAAGGCACCCACGGCGAGCCCATATCGGCCAACCGGCCGAGGGACATCATTCATCGAACGGCTTTGGTTGGCTTTGCGTGCACCTAGTGTGCGGCTAGACGGCTCCCTAGTTCACGCGATTGGGTGCGAACTTGGCCGTCCACTCCTCAAGGCTCATCTGCTCGATCTCGCCGGGCTCACGGAACGGTTTGCGCAGCGTGGTAGCAATTTCGGCTTTATCAACGATCAGCCCAAGCAGCTTCGCTTTACCCATGACAGCAGACACGCCTGCGGCGGGGTTTTTCGTTGCCAGGGCGAGCTTCAACATCAGGTTAAGTTCAGCAACCAGATCGTCGACCGTGATTTCTGACCGCCTTGCGGCGTCGGCTTGCAACTCGGCGATGCGCGTGGCCACCTTAGGCAATCTGACCATCTTCGAGGCCTCCACTTCAGCCGCATTGCCGCGCGCCGTGTAGCCGGCCTCGATGTAGGCTCGCGATTGAGCAAGGCCCTCGGCAAGGGCAAGGCAGAACCGCTCTTGTCGCATGTTCAATTTGGAGTTTGACATCGCGGTATCATAATACCGTATACATCAGGCTTGCACCACAGAATTTGTCGACCCACTTAATAGATGGGCGCGACGCTTTCGAGTCCGCAGCGCTCACGATTTTACCCTCCGGCGTGATGACCAGCGTGCCGCGCGCAAAAGCTTTCCGTCGTTTCAAATCGGATTTGCGATCTGGCAAGGGTTCATGATCTCGCAGGTCGTAGTATCCGATAACGTCGACCGGTACGCTGCAGCTTTCCTTTCGGCACAGTATGTAGGAGCCCTGTGGACTGCCAGTGGGCATTGCACTGATGGGGAAAAGGTTACCTGAGACCGGAAGCTCTACCTTTTGGATACTGTGCTTTTCGTCCGGGTGTCTCTCCGTCAAATACGCGATCAACGTGTCCTTTTCATCAGCGGTGAACCGTTCATCGATCCACCCCTTGGCATATGGATCACCGGGCGGTTGGAAGTCGGCGATAGCGTCAGCGAGGTCAGCATTTCCGGATTTACGACGCTAGGGAACTGGCGGTTGTCGACGGCAACAAACAATCCATCGCATCGAGACATCCTTGCAGCCTTCAAATTGTGCGACCGTCGTCCTGACTTTGAAAAGCTCTTTTGCGATTGGCATCTTCAGTCCTTGTTCAACGATACAGATGGACATACCCTTCGTTGCTAGCCTTTTCTGTTTTCATCTGCGCGGCGAAGCGACTCCGCATTCACCAACTCGTACAACGCCATCATGGTGCATCTCCAGTCTTCGCCATAGCGCCAGTTCAGCACCTGGGTCAGTAAGAGGGAGCATAGCTCGTCCAACTCTTCCTGGCCGACCACCTGTATTGTGGCGCGATATTTCTCAATTGCGCGGAGGAATGGCTCAATCTCTTGCGGCAGGTTTGGCAGAACATCTGGCGTCCTGCCATGCGCTGACTCGCTCCATACTGGCGGCTTGGCTCGTACTTGGCGCATAAACCTCCGCATCTCAGAAATCCTGTTATCCAACGTCATTGCTTCCTCCGTGTCTGCCCGGATCCGCCGGGCGTCGGTTGCGTGGCGAGCAAACCACATCCGCCGAACTCATTGTGCCGTACTGGACTTTGCCGAAGCGGCGCGCAGGTGGCAGGGGGAGCCGTACCCTCCCACCCCTACGGGGTGAGGGTACGGCACCCCCCTCCCCGCCTGCCTTGCTGCCGAGGGTTGCCGAACCCCGCCGAACCGGGGGGTGCATCAGTTCGGCAGTGCATCGTCGCGGCCTCCTTCACTTCCAGCGGTATAGAACTGTTTCAATTCACGCTGTTCGGTACGGCGCGTAACGATGCTGATGGCTTTGCTGCGCAGCCAAATCGCGAGGATCGTCCTGACCTTGGCGCGTGCCCGGTTCTGTTCAATGCTGCGTTCGGCCCGTCCGATGTTGCGTCCGACATCGAGGTCGAGGAGGTCCGCGACGACATAGCCACCCCAGTCGGGAGATTGTTCGCTGGCCCGGTAAGCATGAGCCGCGAAGGCATGCTGGACGCGCTCGAGGTCGGCGACACTGACATCGTCGAAGGGCTTTGGTGGATCAGCCCTGACGAAGCGCCCGTCGCGCCACCTCAGGCCGTAGGGCTGGCCCTTCGGTCCATAGTTGATCTTCTTGACCTCCAGAATCCGTTGCGTCTCGTCAGCCTCATTCCCGTGCTCGTCGGCCTCTCGACGCAGGTAAAGTCGCGACCTGACCGAATTGCTCCATGCCGTCGACCCTGACGTGCCGGTCCCTGAGCTCATGCCGGAGAGGCTTGGATGGCCGAGCAGAAGGATTGCGCAATCGTGCTTCATCGCCAGCCCACGCAAGAGTCCGACGAAATGCTTGACAAGCGACCGATTGTTCTCGTTGCCGCTGAAAATATCGGCGAGGTTGTCGAGGATCAGCAGCACCGGCCCGATTTCCCCGAGCTTGGCGTCGAG
This sequence comes from Mesorhizobium sp. B2-5-11, assembly GCF_006440835.1. NCBI lineage: Bacteria > Pseudomonadati > Pseudomonadota > Alphaproteobacteria > Hyphomicrobiales > Phyllobacteriaceae > Mesorhizobium > Mesorhizobium sp. B2-5-11. Next base: position 498,604 of record NZ_VFUK01000003.1, on the reverse strand, counting down.
CTGGTCGAACAGTCGGGTCGTTGTGAGCCTGCCGCTGCGCCCCTCAAGGGCCAGAGTCGCGTCTTGTCCCGCCAGATAGACAATCTCCAGATTGGCGGCATTCGCAAGGTCGACGCCATCGGCAAGGCTGATCTCGTACAGCCGATTGTGAATTTCCGTCTGGTCATCCTCGGCTGACATGTAGAGGACTGCGCCGCAGGTGACCTCCATCCCGAGCCACTTTGTTTCGGCGGCGATGGCGACGGCCAGTTGCAGAGCCAGCAGGCTCTTGCCGGTCGAGCCGTCGCCCGAAAGCAGCGTGATGTTGCGGCAGGGGATCAAGCTTGCGCTGTCGACAAAGGCGCGCGGCGGCGGTGCGATGCCTGCATAAATTGCTGCACTGGATGAGGCGAGCGGTGGCAGTGGTTCGCTTTGTGAGAGTGACGAGAATTTTTGCTCCGACCGCCTGCGCTGATTGCGAAACGCGACAGCTGCCTCGGAAAACGCTGCGGTATCTTCAAGGCGCTCGTGTAGGGTGGTGTCCGGAGGCAAGGTTTCAGGCAGAGGCTCGTTGCGGCCGGCGTCCTCATCCACAGGCTGGGAGAGTCGGATACGTTCCAGAGCTGCGACGAGTGAAATAGGCTCGGGCTCTTCTGCCATCGCGCTTACCTCTATACGCCCTATCGACACCACCTCGCCTCCGTGCGCGCCATCTCATCAAAACAGGGACGAACATTGATGGTGTCGTGGCGAGGCGGCGGCGGACTCGCCAGCGCCGCCCTCACGCGTTCTTGTTCGGCAATCCGCGGCAGCAGCCGCGGCCCGCCGGCATGGTCAGGCGGAAAGCTGAACCACGCCGTATCGTCCTTAGCGGTATCCCGCGTGCCTGGAATCCAGCGCAGCCGCCGGGTCGGCTGCACGAACGCGCAGCGATCAATCAGCGCCTTTGAGCGTAGGTTGAATAGCCATTGGCAATCGCGCAGAATCCAGATTGGAAGGCCGAGCGTCAGTAGATGCTGCAGAAGAGGTTGAAACGACGACCATGACCACGGCAGGTTGCCGATTATCATATCGATGCCGACGACATCGGCCGAGGAGAGCGACAGGGCATCTCGGCGGACGATGTTCAGATCGCCGGGATCTAGGTCGATCGCCAGTTGGCAGATATGGCCATGCTCGGCCAGGCCGCGGACAAGCGCGCCATTACCCGCTGTCGGCTCGAGATAGCGGACGCCAGCCGGCAAATGTACAAGCAGCGGCGGAAGCGCCGTTGCTGGCGTGCTGTAGAGGTCTTTTGCAATGCGTGGAAAGTCCGAGCGCTTGCCCATCATCGCGCTCCGCGGGTGTCTTCGTGGTCACCTCTGTCCTCCATTGCTGCCGTCAGATTGGCGTCATCAGCGGAAACTTTGGCCAGCGGGACCTGCTTTTCCTCTTCATCCGCGAATGGCCTGAACTGCGCGGCTGGCAGACTCTGCATGTAGGTAAGCAGATCAGCGTAGAGGATCAGGCTGCGTGCCCCCGCCTTCAATACGCGCAACTTGCCAAGCCGCGCATCTCGATAAAGCCAGGCGCGGCTCAAGCCACTGAGCTTGGCAGCCGTATTGAAGTCGAAGGCGATGAGGGGGACTGCCGCAAACTGGCGGAGCAGAGCTGGAAGTTCGGAGACATCGACCTTGTCAATACTGGCCGGGTCGATCCGGAAAATCTTCATAGAGTCACCTCAAGAAATTCAAGATGACCCTTTCCTTATCAGCTTGATCATGCCCGTCCACAAGCGATTTGGAGCCTCGGATCGTGATCACTTGTGATGGCTTAATCGTACTTATTCTGGCATATTTTCTCTTACTCTATTAAGGAGCAATCACGAATTGTTACTGCGTGCCGCTTCACCAGCTCCTCATCGCAAAGGGGTGATGACGCACTCCGAGCCGCACACGGGTTCCGGCCGTCGCCCTATGCCAGCGTGATCATCCGGGCACCGCCGGGCGCGATCAAAGGACCTGTGTTTCCGCCGCTCGCCAGGTAGCAGCTCCAATCCTGCATCAGCCGGCGCTTCTCGATCGCATCAGTCCGGCGGTAAGCTTGCTCGGCGCCATCGCCGACGACATGCTCCGAGGCCTCGATGATTTCGCGTGATGATGCGTCTCGTCTGCCGACCTCACGGGCGCTCTCCAAAAGCTCCGCCAGCGCCTTGCGTGCTTCTTCGACGCTGCCTTGGGGTTCTCCTGAAGCTGACCAAGACCTTTTCCCTGCACAGATTCATGCGGCCGTCGCGGTCAACGTCGGGGATCAGCCGAGCGCAGCGGCACGACCTTTGCGACAGTCTCATCCGCGATCAACGGAATGACGGCCGCCGCCGAAAGATCGTCGAGCATGTCGACGATGGCCGAGGCATAATGGCGCTCGATCATTGCGGTGCTGGTGTCGTGAAGGGCGGCGACAAGGCGCACTGGAAGGCCTGCCCGGAGCTGGCGGACAATCGAGGAATGTCGCAAAGCGTAGGGCACCACGTCGGACGGAAGTCCGGCGCGCGTCACGATCTCAAGCCACGGTCGGGCTAGCTCGCTCGCGGCGTTCCACGGGCCTCGCCTACCGCGCACCCATCGGGGCGATTGTGTTTCCGTCCCTTTCGCTTGAACGTGACGCCAGCGTTCCAGCAACGGCTCACTGCGCTGCCTTCCCATGATAGCCGGACGCAACAGCTCGACGACGTCGGCTCCAACGCGGATTCCGATGTGTGTCGTTTTCTTTGTCCCTCGGCCCTTCCGGCTTGTCGGCACCATGAGTCTGCCTTGCGCTGCCTGGACATCGCCCACGGCCATGCGCCCGATCTGGGAGAAGCGGGCTCCGGTGGCGGACAGCACCACGACCATGCGCAACAGGTCGCCGTCCCAGCCTTCTTCGGTATCGACTGTCCTGGATGCTTCTATGATCCGGCGAACGTCGGCGTCAGGAAGTGCAGCTTGGTCGCGGGCAAGCGGTGATGCTGCCTCCCCAGCCGATAAACCATTTTTGATAATGATCGCCATGTCCGGCGGGAGGCGCGAGCGATGTTTGACAGCAGCGGCGTTGAGAGCAGCTTTGAAGTCATTGACGATGCGGCGAACTGTCGACACGGAAAGGTCCGCCGAGCGGCGATCGCGCCACTGGGCCAGATCCGCTTCCTTCAAGGCATGCAGCTCTATGTCGGCAATGGTATCGGACAGGATGTGCCTTGAAAGCCTGAGCCGTGCATCTCTCCGCAGCCTAACCTTGCCCTGCAGGACACGCTCCCGCGCCTCCTGCATTTCCATGTAGATCTCCGCCGCCGAGCGCACGGTCGGCGCCGGACCATCGGCTGAAGCGCGATCATGGACCTGCCATAATGCGATCCTCGCCACAGCGGCACTCTTCGCCTGCTCGAAGTCGTAGATGGTGGCGCCATTGGCTTCTACGAAGTCATCAGCGATGCCGATCTGCTCCACGCGATAGCGTTTCTTGCCAAGAGACTCGACGACCTGCCAGACGCCGCCACGCTGCTTCCTCTGGTAGCCGATGGCGACGGTGGGGCCGAGAGATCGACAGTAGGGTTTCTTCCGCGGCTTGAGCTGCTTGCGGGCGTTCCGTGTAGTGATTTGGGCGTCGATCCTGGTGCGTGCCATCTGGCTTTTCTCGCCGTCTATCTGGTCCCGAAATTGGTCCCGATATACATCCGTGGCCACCAGGAAGCAACTATGGACGGGCTAACGCCGAAAAGCTTTTAAAAACAAAATATTATGGCTTACAGCTGCTTACTCTAGCTAACTTCTGCATATGCAGGAATCCGTGTGTTACCGCCCTTTCACGGCGGTAACAGGGGTTCGATTCCCCTTGGGCGTACCAGCTTCACTCGATGTCCCCTCCGCTCCTTTCGGCGTCAAGAGCTATTGCGCCGGACAGGGTAACACCCCCTTCCGAAACGTCATTTTACGTGTTGACCATTCCGCCGCCTCGACCTTGTCGAGGGCAAGGCTCGATGGTTAAATCGGCTTTCCCAGGGGATGCTAATATGGCAGTTCACCTTTCGGCGGATGCTCGAGCTCCTGCGGCGACGCCGCCACAAAGATATCTCTTTGGCCCGCTGGCCGACTTCCTCATGCTTGGCGGCAGCGCATTCCTGATTTTGCCGGCCCTGTTCTTCGTGCCTACCAAATACGACAGCCTTGTTGCGGCGGCGATGTTTTTCCTGGCCTACTTGATAAACTATCCGCATTTCGCCCACTCTTACCAACTCTTCTATCGCAATTTTGGAAGCAAGGTGCGCGGCGAGGGATACGACAGGGGCCTCCAGATCCGCTACATTTTCGCCGGCATTGTCGTTCCCCTGCTCATGGTCGGGTTTTTTGCTTACGGCTCGATAACGGCGAACGGCCGGCTGCTCGGAAACGCAGCCAACGCGATGTTCTTTTTCGTGGGCTGGCACTACGTCAAGCAAGGCTACGGCATGTTGATGGTGGACGCCGTGTTGAAGCGCAGGTTCTTCACCAATCCGGACAAGAAAATCTTGCTGGTCAACAGCTATGCCGTATGGCTGTTCGCATGGCTTCAGACGAACACGGCGGTCAGCCAAGCAAAATATTACGGCTTGGAATACTATACGTTTGCCACGCCTGCGTGGCTCAACACGATTGCGCTGTCGGCCGCGGCCGCTTCCACGGCCGCCACCGTCGTGATGCTGATCAATCGCTGGAGTAAAAATGGCGGCAGCCTGCCGTATAACGGCGTCGTCGCTTATATCGCATCCCTATATCTTTGGATCCTGGTCGTGAGAATAAACCCGCTCTGGCTGCTCGTGGTGCCGGCTCTCCATTCGCTGCAGTACCTGGCCGTGGTCTGGCGCTATCAAAGCAATGTCGAGCGGGACGGTCCCGATGCACAAAAGGTTCCGGACTCCAGAATCCTGTCCGTTCTTGGTCCGATCTACAGGACGCGAGTCCTGGGGTTCGTCGTCGCCGGCGGGGTCCTCGGCGGTCTCGGTTTCTGGCTGATCCCGGCGGCACTGACTGCCTTGATCCCTTACGACAAGGAAGTCCTGGGTTCGTCGCTGTTCTTCTTCATAGTGCTGATCTTCATCAACGTGCACCACTACTTCCTTGACAACGTCATGTGGCGACGCGGCAACCCCGAAGTTTCAAAATATCTGTTCCGCTAGCGGTGGCATGGACCGGCTGTGGGACGCCTTGCGGAGCACTTCAGGCGGAAAGAATTGGCATTGGCTCAGTGGCCGCGCCGGCCGATATCTCTTTTTGCACGGCGAAGAAGAACCTGCGCACCTCGTCGCTGGCCGCCGACCTGTCCCTGCCTGACCTGACGACGAGATCGAACAACTCCGTCGCCTTGGCCCTCCAGAACGAGGTGGCGCTGTCGCCATGCAAACTGTCGAGCCTGGCAGCCACCTCCCGAACCAGGAATGCCTGACGGTCGATCGGGAATGCACGGATTTTTTCTGGGGACATCTTCCGAACCACGAGACTGACGCAACGAATCAACCATTGCCGAACAAGCATGGCGTAGCCGCGAAAGTGGAAACGGAAGCTTAATGGCATCGGCATCGATGCGCCGTTCGGCCAGGAGAACGAAAGAGCGCAGCGCACCTCAGGCTTGCAGCCCTCTCGCCTGGCCACCGCGCTTGCGCGGCGCCATCATGTCCCGGGCCATCAGCCCGGTCACCCGGCAGAACGCCATGAACGCCCGGCAGGCATCCTCGGTCTTGACCACGTCCACGGTGGCGCCGAAGCAGGCGTTGAAGGCCTTCTGGTAAATCGGGCCTTGCCGGCGCAGCGGCCAGGCCTGGAGAAAATCAAGGGCCTGTTCGACGCTGTAGATCTCCTCGACAGGTAGGCCGGGTCCGGGCGCGATACGCACCGGCACCTCAAATTGCAGTCTGTCCATCCGCCATCTCCCGAACTGTCGTCACCAGCGGCAACGCCATCCGTCGTAAAAAGTTGCTCTGGCCGGTCGCTACCGCAGGAATGTGGCGTCTCCGCGGTCATGGACGTTTTGCCGCAGCCGCCGCAAGCAAGCGCCAAGGCGCCCGGCCTTGTCGAACGCGGGCGCCTTGGCGGTCCGGCTACTGGTTGGTGGGATCGGTCTCCGCATCGAAGGCCATGCGCACCGCCGTAAGCAGCACGAGAGCAGACGGCACAGCGAAAAACCCGCCAAGGACAAGTGCCCCTGTCGCCGAAAGGCCGAGCGTCTCCGTCAGCGCCCAGTAGACGGTTCCGATACAGATGAGCGCCTGGACGGAAAGGAAAATGGCGGCGCAGGCCGCGCGCGAAAGGCTCTTGAGTGTCTTGATACGTTGCATGGAAACAATCCGGAAATGACGCGCTACGCACCGCTGCGCGACCGAAGCCGCCGCGCGGATCGAGGCGCGAACAGGAAGTGGTTTGAGTGAAGGAGCGGTTGAAACCGCTCAGGCCGGAACCGATGGCGGCGCGCGCGGCTGATTGGCAGTCGCCCACGGTGTGCGGGCGTCCCTGTCGGCGGCGACGACCTCTGCCGGCGGAACCGAAACAAACCAGGAAAAGACGGTGTCCCGAGCCGGCAGGGCCGGATGGCCGCCGGCGAACTTAACCAGGGCCGGCCGGCCGGAACGAACTTCCAGCGCCTGCCCCTTGCCGGTGATGCGCAGCAGCGCCGCCGCTTCGCCGGACCGCTCCACGCCGGCGCTGGCGACACCGGAGGCTGCTCCGGCAAAGACGGGCACCTCCGCCCGGCCAAGCGACAGCATCGCCAGCAGCACAAGGCTCATCAGCAATGAGCAGGCCGCCTTCAACGGCGCTTCAGGCAATCTGGCGTGCTCGACGCTCATGAAATCTCCAAAAACCTCCCTCGCCCTACCGCACGGTCGACTGAAAGGGAAGGAACAAGGGCGTCAAGGACACCGGGGCGCGCCGAATATCCCTGCCGCTTGGTCGTGTCCGGGCAGTTCTTCCTTGAACCTTTTGCCCTCAAGTGCCAAATCTGGGGAGATTTTCACGCCGGCTCCCTTGCAGAGCCACACCGGCAAGACGGACACCAATGGTCACTTATCTCGACGCCGCCACGGCACCGCTCAGAAACACCGGCCAGATCCGCCTCTATGGCGAGGAAGGTTTTGCCGGCATGCGCAAGGCATGCGACCTCACGGCGCGCTGCCTCGACGAACTGGTGCCGATGGTTGCGCCCGGCGTCACCACCGACACCATAGATCGTTTCGTTTTCGAGTTCGGCATGGATCATGGCGCGCTGCCGGCGACGCTCAACTACCGCGGCTACACCAAGTCTTCCTGCACCTCGATCAATCATGTCGTCTGCCATGGCATCCCCGACAACAAGCCGCTGAAGGATGGCGACATCGTCAACATCGACGTCACCTACATCCTCGACGGCTGGCACGGCGATTCCTCGCGCATGTACCCCGTCGGCACCATAAAACGCGCGGCGGAACGCCTGCTCGAAGTCACCCACGAATGCCTGATGCGCGGCATTGCCGCGATCAGGCCTGGCGCCCGCACCGGCGCCATTGGCGCGGCGATCCAGAGCTATGCCGAGGGCGAGCGCTGCTCGGTGGTGCGCGACTTCTGCGGCCACGGCGTCGGCCAGTTGTTCCACGACGCGCCCAATATCCTGCATTATGGCAGCGCCAATGAGGGCGTCGAGATGCGGCCCGGCATGATCTTCACCGTCGAGCCGATGATCAACCTCGGCCGGCCGCATGTGAAAGTCCTGTCGGACGGCTGGACGGCGGTGACACGCGACCGCTCGCTGTCGGCGCAATACGAACACACGATCGGCGTGACTGACACCGGCTGCGAGATCTTCACGCTCTCCCCCAAAAAGCTCGACCGCCCCGGCCTGCCAGCCTAATGTTTCGTTCTCCCGGCGCTCGCGGTCGGGGAGCTGGGGGGCAGACGAGATGTCAGGTGACGACGACGAGCGCAGTTTCTTTGCAGAAAAGCCTGCGCAGCTTTCCGCGACCATGCACTCTCCTGGGACAGCCCGGCCTCCTGCGAAGGCCGGCAGGATCGAGGAGAAGCCGCATTATCTCGGCCACCGCGACCGTTTGCGCGAACGCTTCGCCTCGGCAGGTTCGGACGCCCTGCCCGACTATGAGCTTCTGGAACTCCTGCTCTTCCGCCTGATCCCGCGCGCCGACACCAAGCCGGTCGCCAAGGCGCTGCTCTCCCGCTTCGGTACCCTGGCCGAGGTGCTTGGCGCGCCCGTCGGCCTCCTCCAGGAGGTCAAGGGCGTGGGCCCGGTGGTAGCGCTCGACCTGAAGGTCATTGCGGCGACGGCCCAGCGCATGGCGCGCAGCGAGGTCCATGGCCGCGAAATCCTCTCCTCTTGGCAGCAGCTTCTCGACTATTGCCGGTCAGCCATGGCCTTCGAGGCGCGCGAGCAGTTCCGCGTTCTGTTCCTTGACAAGAAGAACACGCTGATTGCCGACGAGGTGCAGCAGACCGGCACTGTTGACCATACGCCCGTCTATCCGCGTGAGGTGGTCAAGCGCGCTCTCGAACTGTCGGCGACGGCAATCATCCTGGTGCACAACCACCCGTCGGGCGATCCGACGCCATCGCGTGCCGATATCGAGATGACCAAGGAGATCATCGACGCGGCCAAGCGGCTGGGCATTTCCGTGCATGACCACATCATCATCGGTCGCAAGGGCTATTCCAGCATGAAGGGCTTGCTGCTGATCTAGATCATCGGCTCGGCGAAGCTATCCGAATGAAAGCAGGCAATTCGCCGGCCCGGTCTTTCGGCTCAAGAATTTGAAAATCGTTCAATTCTGGAACGAATGGCCCGAAATTGAGGCCATATCGCCATAGTTTTCCAAATTCCCTCGCAGATTCCAGACTTTTTAGAACATAATTCCGTTGAGGGGCGGCTTTTCCGTTGATACCGTTTGAAACGCTTCAATTGGAACCTGCCATTGCAACGCAAGCGCCCAACCATAGCGGATGTCGCACGCGCGGCCGGTGTCTCCATCGGAACGGTGTCGAACTTCATCAATGGGACCGCCGGCCTGAAGGAGGCCACGCGCGAACGCATCGAAAAGGCGATCGCCACGCTGATGTACCGGCCGAGTTCGTTTGCGCGCTCGCTGCCGGGCCGCGCGCCCCATAGGCCGAAGAATCTCGATCATCTGCCGAGGCTCCTGGTCGCGGGCCGGGTCAGTGTCGACTTTCTCTGCCGCGTCGACGTCCTGCCGCATCGCGACGACCGCATCACAGCCAGCCATATCGAGAAGGCGCTGGGCGGGCCCGCGGCCAATCTCGCGGTTGCCGCCGCCGGTGTTGGGGCGCCCTACGCTCTCGACGTGGAACTGGCGACGGCGGTCGGTGAAGACCCGGAGAGTGACTGGGCGCTCGGCGCGCTTTCCAAACTGGGCGTCCACGCATTGCCGATCCGCAACACGCCCAACAACCGCCTTTCGCAAGCCATCGTGATCATCGAGCGCAATGGTAGCCGCACGATCATCAGTGAACCGTTCGAACTCGGCGAGATCGATCTGACCGCCAATCTGGACATCCAGCCCGAGCCGCGCCCGGCCTGTCTTCACATCGAAGGCTTCCACTACGAAACGATGACCGCTTCCATCGCGCGCTTTCATCAGGCCGGCTGGAGGGTGAGCCTGCATTCGGCCGGCCTGCCCAAGAGCGCACGCACGCCTGAAACCTTCACGCAGATGGTCCGGCACATCGACCTGACCTTCATCAACGATGTGATGATGCGGGAGATTTTCGACTTTCGCTCCAGGATGGCGACGATGATCGAAGAGGTGCGGCTGATGCTGGCGCGCATCAAGCCGCGCGGAACGGTCGTGCTCACTCTCGGCGAGTTTGGCGCGGTCGTCTTTCCGGCGAATGGCGGACCGCAGATCGAGGTGCCGGCACTGCCTGTCGACCGCGTCGATGCGACGGGCGCCGGCGACAGCTTCGCCGGCATATTCCTAAGCCTCTGGCTGCATGGTGCGTCGCTGGACGACGCCGCCCGCCATGCGACGATCGGCGCGAGCCTGACGACCACGGTCGAAGGCGCACAGGGCTACATCGCGGATTTCGCGACTTTGAAGGCTGCCGCTTTGGCGAACAACGCCATGTTGGCAAGCTGAACCAACAACTTACGGGAACCCAGGAGAGTATTGGTCATGGCGAAAACAAGAGTGCTTCTGGTCGGCGAGAGCTGGATGAGTTCGGCGACCCACTACAAGGGGTTCGATCAGTTCGGCAGCGTCACCTTTCACCTGGGCGCGACGCCGCTGGTCGATGCCTTGAAGAGCAGCGAATTCGACCTCGACTACATGCCGGCCCATGAAGCCGTCGAAAAGCTGCCTTTCACCACGGAGGGCCTGTCGCAATACAAGGCCATCATCCTCTCCGACATCGGCGCGAACTCGCTGCTGCTTCACCCCGATGTCTGGCTGCACGGCAAGACAGTGCCCAACCGGCTCAAGCTTCTGCGCGACTGGACGCAGGCCGGTGGTGGCATGGTCATGATCGGCGGCTATTTCTCTTTCCAGGGCATCGACGGCAAGGCGCGCTGGCACCGCACGGCCGTCGAGGAGGCGCTGCCGGTAACCTGCCTCCCCTATGACGACCGGCTCGAGATTCCCGAAGGGTTCCGGCCTGAAATCACCGGTCCCAAGGATCACCCGATCTTTGCCGGCATCGAAGGCGAATGGCCGCTGCTGCTCGGCGCCAACGAGGTCGTCGCTCGCGATCGCGATGACGTCGAAATCCTCGCACGGTTGCCGCAGGATCACGGCGGTCATCCGCTGCTGGTCACCGGCCGCCATGGCCAGGGCCGCACGCTGGCCTGGACGTCGGATATCGGCCCGCATTGGCTGCCCAACAGCTTCGTGGAATGGCCGGGCTATGCGCGTCTTTGGACCAACGTGCTGCGCTGGGTCAGCAAGGCCGTCTAGCCGACCAGCAACCGCCGGGGAACCGCCATGACAGAACCGTTTCTTGTCGCCAGAAATATCGCCAAGCGCTTCGGCGCTCTGACCGCGCTTGCCGATGTCGACCTGGAGATCCGCTCTGGCGAGGTGCTGGCGCTTCTCGGCGACAACGGCGCCGGCAAATCCACCTTCATCAAGATCCTGGCGGGCGCCCATCCGCCCAGCGATGGAAAGCTTCTCATCGAGGGCAATCCGGTGGCTTTCTCCTCGCCCAAGGATGCGGCGTCGTCGGGGATCGCGACGATCTTTCAGGAACTGGCGCTCTCGGAAAACCTGTCGATTGCCGAAAACGTCTTTCTCGGCCGCGAATTGAAACGCTCCATTTTGGGTATTCCCTTCCTGAAGCGCAAGGAAATGCGCCAGCGCGTCGACGGCCTGCTGAAAGAGCTCGACGCGCATATTTCCGATCCGGAAGCACCCGTCGGCAGCCTGTCCGGCGGTCAGCGCCAAGCCGTGGCCATCTGCCGGGCCCTCAATCTGAATGCCAGGCTGGTCATCATGGACGAGCCGACGGCGGCCCTTGCCGTCGCCGAAACCCGCAAGGTCCTGGCACTGACGCGGCGGCTTGCCGCGCGCGGTTGTGCCGTCGTCCTCATCAGCCACAACATTTCCGAAGTGTTCGAGGTCGCCGACCGCATCGTGGTGTTCCGGCGCGGCCGCAAGGTGGCCGAACGGCTGGCGGCCGAGACCAATCACGAGGAAGTCGTTTCGCTCATAACAGGCGCTCATCCCGACGTGCGGGCGCTTGAAAAATCAAACTGAAATGCACGTCCATTCCAGAGAGGATAAACCAATGCTTTCTCAACTCAAAAAAGCGCTCGCCGTTTCCGTGCTGTCACTCGTGGTCGCCACGGCGGCGCATGCCGCCGACAAGCCCAAGGTCGCCTTCGTCCCGCAATTGATCGGCATACCCTATTTCAATGCCATGGAAGCCGGCGGCAATCGCGCCGCGAAGGACCTGGGCGTCGATTTCATCTATTCCGGCCCCGTCGACACCAACCCGGTCGATCAGTTGCAGATCGTGCAGAACCTGATCGACCAGGGTGTCCAGGCGATCTCGGTCAGCGTGCTGGATGCGTCCAGCATCGCGCCCGTCGTCGAGAGCGCCAAGGCCAAGGGCATCAAGCTTTTCACCAGCGACAGCGATGCACCCGACAGCGGCCGTGCCGTCTATGTGGCGCAGGCGACCGACGAAGGGCTCGGCACGACGATCATCGATGAGTTGGTGAAGCGCGTCGGCGAGGACGCCACGATCGGCATCGTCTCCGGCGAGGCGACGGCGTCCAATCTCAACGCCTGGATCGGCTTCATGCAGAAAGAGGCCACCGCCAAATATCCGAAGCTGAAACTGCTCGCTCCGCAATTCGCCGGCGGCACGGCCGAGCGCGCCGCGCAGATATCAGGCGATCTCATGGCCGCCAATCCCGACATCAAGGCCATCATCGCCGTCGCATCCTCGACCTGTCCGGGCGTCGCCCAGGCCATCGAAACCGCCGGCAAGATCGGCTCCGTCATAGGCACGGGCTATTGCAGCCCGAACACGGCGCGATCCTACCTGAAGAGCGGCGCCTTCGGCTTCACCGTGCTGTGGGATCCCGAACAGCTGGGCTATCTCACGGTCTGGGCCGGCAAGCAGTTGATCGACGGCAAGAGCTTCGAAGCGGAAAACAAGATCGCCGGCCTCGAAAAGCCCGCCACCTATGATGCCGCCAAGGGCATCCTGCTGCTCGGACCGCCGGCGGTCTTCACGAAGGACAATGTCGACAAGTTCAACTTCTGAGCCTTGGGATGAACACGGTGCGACAGTTTGGAAACGGCGTTTTGGCCATGAACGGGCGGGAGTGGTCCTTGCTTGCCGCCTGTCTCCTGGCGATCGTCATCTTTTCTGTCGCATCGCCCCACTACGCGACGCCAGGCAATGCGGCGACCGTCCTGCGCAACAGCGTCGAACTGCTGCTGATCGGCCTTGGCATGACCTTGCTGCTGGCCATGGGCGGCATCGACGTCTCGATCGGCATCGTCATGGGTCTGGCGGCAATAGCGATCGGCCGTGTGCTCGGCGCCGAGGGCAATCCGCTGCTGGCGCTCATCGCTGGCCCTGCGGTCGGTGCGCTGCTCGGCTGCGTGACGGCCACCGTCGTCGTCCTCGGTCGCATTCCGGCAATCGTGGGAACGCTCGGCCTGCTTGGCGTCTACCGCACCGCCGTCTTTGTCCTTCTCGGCGGGCAGTGGCTCTCCGGCCTGCCCTCGAGCCTCACCAATCTTCTGGCAACCACCGTACTCGGCATTCCAGTCCCAGCCATCGTCATTGCCATCGCCTATCTGGTCGTCTGGCTGGCGTTGCGGCGAACCCCCTACGGGCCGCACCTGCTGGCGATCGGCAATTCCGAGGAAAAGGCCCGGCTGTCCGGAATCCCCGTGGTCAAGGTACGCTTCATGACCTTCGTCATCAGTGGCGTCCTGACTGGCATTGCCGCCACGTTTTACGTCGCCACCTACCGCAACGTGGAGATGACGATCGGCAGCACGCTGGCGCTCGATGCGATCGCCGCGGTCATTCTCGGCGGCACGAGCATATTGGGCGGCAGATGCAGCTTGATCGGCACGGTCTTCGGCGTACTGCTTCTGAGAATTCTCCAGAATGGATTGCTTCTGATCGGCGTCCCCTCGCTTTGGCAGCCTGTGGTTACCGGCGTTCTCATCATCGGCGTGCTCGGCTTCGAAGCCGTCTCCAACCGGCTGCCGCTTGCCCAATTCCTGCGAGCCCGCGCATGAACAGTATCCGGAACCTGCAGGGCCCCGCCCTCACTTTGGCTCTGCTGTGCGGCCTTTGGCTGGTCGTTATTGTCGGCCTGCTGGCGCTCAAGCCTTCGGTCTTCAATCTCGGCACCGTCACCACGATTTTGCAATTTTCGACGATCCTGGCCCTGGTCGGCCTTGGACAGGCGCTGGTCGTCCTGGCCGGGGGTGCGGGCATCGACCTGTCCGTTGGCGGCGCCGTTTCGCTCTCGGCGATCGTTGCCATGCTTTCCCTGAAGCTGGGGTTGCCGCCCCTTCTGTTGCCGGTCGTCTGCATCCTGGCTGGCGCTGTGCTCGGTGCCTTGAACGGATGGCTGGTGAACGGGCTCGCCCTTCTCCCCTTCATCGCGACGCTGGGAACATTTTTCGTGTATTCCGGCCTGGCGCTTGCGGTCACCGGCGGCGCGGCCCAGTCCGGCGTGCCTGCCTGGCTGCTCGTTTGGGGGCGCGGTGCGATCATGGGCATCCCCGTGCCTTTCCTTACGCTCGCCGTCCCCTGCTTCGCGCTTGCCGGTCTCGTGCTGCTCTCAACGGCTTGGGGACGCTGGATCTACGCCATGGGCTTCAATGAACGTTCGGCCAAACTGGTCGGCATCCCGGTCGATCGCGTGCGCTTCATCCTTTATGTGCTGAGCGGCGCGCTTGCTGGTGCGGCCGGCCTCGTCTCTCTCGCCTGGCTCGGCAGCGGCAGGCCCAATATCGGCCAGAACCTCGAACTGGAATCGCTGACCGCGGCCATGCTGGGAGGCATCGTCATCACTGGCGGGCGCGGTGGCGTCGGCGGCGTGTTCGCGGCCGTCCTGCTGCTGGTCACGTTGAAGACCGGCCTTTTGCAATTGAACATCAACACGGTCTGGCAGGTGGGGATTGTCGGCGCCCTTCTGGTTTTCGTCCTTCTCGCCGACCGACTTTCCCAACGTTGGAGATAACAATGCCTTCCATGGAAGAGACCATCGCCGCGCGCGTCGAGGCAGCCGCCGAGCGCATCGTCAAGACGCTGAGCGATCTCGTCGCCTTCCCCTCGATCGTGAAATCGAATCCGAAGGAGGCCGGCCCGGGCGAGCGCGATTGCCAGCTCTACCTGCAAAAGCGCCTTGAGGCGCTCGGCTTCTCGACCGATCTCTGGGATCCGGACGGACCGGCGCTCTACGAAAAATACAAGGGACGTGCCGGCGCCAACAAGGGCAGGACGTTCGAGGGCCGGCCTAATCTCGGCGGCGTTTTGAAAGGTACCGGCGGCGGGCGGTCCATCATGCTGACCGGCCATATCGACGTCGTGCCGCCGGGTGCCGCCGGGCACTGGACCACCGATCCCTTCCAGCCTGTCCTGAAGGATGGATTCCTGCACGGTCGCGGCACGGTCGACATGAAGGGCGGCGTCGCCTGCATGCTGATGGCGGTCGAAATCCTGAAGGAACTCGACGTTTCCCTCTCCGGCGACGTCGTCTTCACCACCGTCGTCGACGAGGAAATCGGCGGCATGGGGTCGCTCGCCATGGTTGATCGCGGCTTTCGCGCCGACGCCGGCATCATGACGGAACCGACGGCGAACAGGATCGCACCGCTTTGTCACGGCATTCTGTGGGGCAAGATCATCATCGACGGCATAGGCGGCCATGCCGAACTGACGCCGAACGCCTGGTATTCGAGCGGCCCGGTCGACGCCGTCCAGCTTTGCCGGCAGATCCTCGACGGCATCGACATCCTCAACCGGCGATGGATGTTCGATCCCAGGAAGAACCACCCGCTGATGGACCTGCCCAACCAGATCATCGTCACCCAGATCAATGCCGGCGAACATCCATCCTCCATGGCAGGACGCGGCGAGATCATCATCGACGCACAGTATCTGCCGAGCGAGCATGACGAGTTCAGGCTGGGCGGCAATGTCAAACGCGAAATCGAAGAGCACATCGCCAATGTCTGCCAGGCGGATCCTTATCTGCGAAAGCACCCTGCCCGTGTCGAATGGATCCTCGATGCCGATTGCGCCGAGATCCCGTCGGACAACCCCTTTGTCGGCCTGTTCCAGGAGGCCGTCAAAGCAGCCGACCTGTCGCCGGCCCTGAGCGGCTTCGGCGCACACAGCGACATCGGCCTGCCGACCGGCCTGGGCAACACCCCGACCGTCAACTTCGGTCCCGGTGACCCGGCACAGGCGCATCAGCCGAACGAGCGCGTTTCGGTGCGCGATCTCGTCGACTGCACGAAGGCCATCGCCTTAGCGGTGGAGAAATGGTGCCGATAGTTTTTAGCTGACTGCGAGCGGCAGGAAGTTTGCGGAAGACGTCCGGGAGGAGCGGCGAGAGCTATTCCAGGAAAAGTGTGTACGGTTTTCCCGGGAAAAGCGCGTAGCGCTTTCCCTATGGAATTGCGCAAAAACAAAGAGATAGAGCGGTTCGCCGTTTCCATGAAACGGTGAACTGCTCTAAGAGGCCGCCCGTCAGCCACCAAACCTCGGCTCGGGAACTCCGGTCACGCCAAGGCCGGTGATGGCGAACAGGCTGCCGCGCAGCACGCCATCGCCGGGAAAACGCGGCAGCGGCGGCTTGGCCATCGAGGTGACGTAGAGCGTGTCGAGCTTCGGTCCGCCGAACATGGCGCTGGTGATCTTCTTCACCGGCATGTCGATGATACGGTCTATGCTGCCGTCCGGCGCGTAGCGCACCAGGCGGCCGTCATAGACCAGCGCATTCCACAGACAGCCTTCGGCATCGACGGTCGAGCCGTCGGCGGCACCACCGCGGCTGGTATCGACGCGAACGAAGGTGCGGCGGTTGCTGGCCGTACCGGTCTCGATGTCGTAATCATAGGCCCAGATCTCGCCGGTCCAGGTATCGGCGAAATAGAAGGTGCGGTCGTCGGGGCTCCAGCATGGACCGTTGGAGCAGATGATGCCGGAATCGATCCTGGTGACGGAGAAATCCGGATCAAGCCGATAGAGACCGCCGGAAGGCCCCTCCTCCATCGTGTCCATCGAGCCGGCGAAGAAGCGGCCGCGCCGGTCGACCTTGCCGTCGTTGAGACGGTTCATCGGCTTGTCCGGCTCCGGATCGTGGATCAGCGTCACCTCGCCGGTGGCGAAATCGAGCAGATGGAAACCGCGCTGCAACGAGACGACAGCGCCGCTGCCATCCTTGCGCAGCGCCATCGAGCCGATTTTCATCGGCACGTCCCAGCAGCGGATCTCGCGCCCGTCGGCGGTCGCGCGGAAGACGCGCCCGTCGAAACTGTCGATCCAGTAGAGGCGCTCCTGCTCGACGTCCCAGAGCGGTCCCTCGCCCAGCGTGGTCTTTACGTCCACCACGACTTCGATCTTCATGCCGTCCTCCTCTTTGTTGGCTCGCGCAGCGATTGGCCGCGTCAAAAAGCGACCTTGTCGCCGCCTTTCAGTGACAGGATCTCGCGCGCCTCGTCCGGCGTCGCCACCTCCATGCCGAGCCCTTCGATGATCTTGCGTGCCAGCACGACCTGTTCGGCATTCGACTTGGCAAGCTTGCCCCTGCCGGCCCACAGGCTGTCCTCCAGCCCGACCCGGATATTGCCGCCGAGGGCCGCCGACTGCGCGGCGATGCGCAACTGGCTGGCGCCGGCGCCGAGCACCGACCAGCGGAACTGGTCCCCGAACAGCCGGTCCGCTGTGCGCTTCATATGCGCGACATCCTCCGGATGCGTGCCGATGCCGCCCAGCAGGCCGAACACCGACTGCACGAAGAAGGGCGGTTTCACCAGCCCACGGTCTGCGAAGTGGGAGAGATTGTAGAGATGCGCGATGTCATAGCACTCGAACTCGAACCGCGTGCCGTTGTCGTAGCAAGTCGCGAGAATGTACTCAATGTCCTTGAACGAGTTGCGGAAGACGAGGTCGCGCGTCGCTTCCAGATGCGGCTTTTCCCAGTCGAACTTGAAGGTCTCGTATTTGTCGGCGAGGTGATAGAGCCCGAAATTGATCGAGCCCATATTGAGCGAGGCTACCTCCGGCTTGAACTGGGCGGCCGGGCGCACCCGCTCCTCGACCTTCATGTAGGGGCTGCCGCCGGTGGTGATGTTGATGGCGGCGTTGGTGCCTTGCTTGACGCGCGGCAGGAAACGGGCAAACGCCTCCGGCGTCTGGTCGGGCTTGCCGGTCTCCGGATCGCGGGCATGCAGATGCAGGATCGCGGCGCCAGCTTCCGCGGCGGCGATCGCCTCCGAGGCGATCTGGTCCGGCGTGATCGGCAAATAGGGCGACATGGTCGGCGTGTGGATCGCCCCCGTCACCGCGCAGGTGATGATGACCTTGCCCCTGGCCGCCGTGGCGCCGGGCTTGCGGCTGGTTTCTTTCATTGTCCGAACTCCTGATCCGATTTCTTCTTGTGCGCCGCCAGCGCCATCAGCCGGCGATCGCGCCATACCTGCCGATCGCCCAGTTTCTCCCTGGGCAAGCGCCTGCTACGCTCGGCCTCGACGGTTTCCATCACCTCGCCCGCCCAGTCGACGCGACGCAGCATCTGCGGGAAAATATTGGAATAGATGCCCTGGTAGCGCTCGGCATAGTCGCGCACGCCGCCCGGCGCATTGAGATCGATGGTCTCGAAGGGCCCCATGAACGACCAGCGCAGCGCCAAGCCATCACGGATGCCGATATCGACGTCCTCGACGCTGGCATAGCCGTCGGCGACAAGCCGGAAAGCTTCCTCGAGCAGCGCCCCTTGCAGCCGGTTCATGATGAAGCCGTCGAGCTCGCGCTTCATCACCAGCGGCGCGTGGCCGGCATCGAGGAGGAAGGCGCGCGTCCTTTCAAGCGTCTCGGCGGACGTCCACGGCGCCGGCACCACCTCCGCCGCCGGAATGAGGTAGGGCGGGTTGATCGGATGCACGACCAGGCAGCGGTGCCGCCCCGGCAGATGATCGGTGAATTTCGACGGCAACAGCGCCGAGGTGGAGCTGGCGATCACCGCCTGCGGATCAGAGAGGGAATCGATCCGCGAAAACACCTCGCGCTTCACTTCGAGATTTTCCGGCGTGTTCTCCTGGATATGCACGGCGCCAGCCAGAGCCGCGTCCAAGTCTCCCATGACGACGATGCGCTCGAGCACCGCGTGCGCGGTCTGTCCGCGCAGCAGATCATTCGAAGCGAGATCGCCGAGCACGCCTTCTATGTAGTCGCGCGCGCCGCCTGCCGCGACCGGCGACTGGTCCCACATGCGCACATCATGGCCGGCGCGCGCGAAGCTGATCGCCCATGCCCGCCCGATGAACCCGCTTCCGACAATTGCAACCCTGGCCATGGCTTGCTCCTCAAAGCGTTTCGACGTTGCCGTCGACGCCGAGCGACTGGCCTGAAATGTTGATGCCCGCGTCGGACAGCAGGAATGCGACCATCGAAGCCACATCATACGGGCTGGTCATGCGGCGCAACGAGATGTTCTGCAAATAGCGTTCGGTCATCTCCTGATGGCTGATGCCGACCTGTTTGGCGCGTGCCGAGATAACGCTCTCGATGCGCGGCCCCTCTATGATGCCCGGCAGGATGGCGTTGACCCTGATGCCGTGCGGCCCGAGCTCCTTGGCAAGGCTCTGCGTGAAGCCGATGACGCCGAATTTGGCCGCCGAATAGGGCGTGCGGAACGCATAGCCGTGGCGACCGGCCGCCGACGACATCGAGACGATCGAGCCGCCGCCGGCCGCCTTGATGAGCGGCACGGCGCGCCGCGCGCACAGGAACTGGCCGGTGAGACAGATGTCGATGCAGCGCCGCCAGTCGTCCGGCTCGATTTCGTCGACGCCACCGGTCGGCCCGGCAATGCCGGCATTGTTAATCAGCGCGTCGAGGCCGCCAAGCTTCTCCTTCACCGCCTCGAACAGCCGGTCGACATCGTCGTCACGCGACACGTCGGCCTTGATCGCCGCGGCGAGCGTCATCTTCTTGGGGGCGGCTGCCAGGGCTTCGTCGGACACATCGCAAACGACGATGCGCGCACCGAGCCGCGACAGCGTTTCGGCAATGGCAAAGCCAATGCCGCCGGCGCCTGCCGTGACCAGGACACGTTGCCCTTTGAGCCCCGCCAGGAATTCGTCGGGCGATTTGGGTGCGCTCGTGCTCATCATTCCATTCCCTTCATTGAATGCGTCTTTCGCGCAGCGCCATGACGGCACCGAGCACCACCAGCCCGAACAGGATCGCCCGTGTGGCGTAAGGCAGCGTCGTGCCGGCCAGCAGCATCTGCAGCGCCGTCAACAGCAGCACGCCGCCGAGCATGCCGAGATAGTGACCGCGCCCGCCGGTGATCAGCGCGCCGCCGACCACGACAACGGCGATGGACGGCAGGAGATAGTCGTCGCCCATGCCGAGGCTGGCCTGGCCGGAAAAGCCGGTCAGCATGACGCCGACGATGGCCGCGCACAATGCCGACAGCATATAGACGAAGATCAGCGTCCGTCCGACGGCGATGCCCGAAAGCTGGGCCGCGCGCGGGCTGTTGCCGATGCCGTAGACCTTCCGGCCGAAGGCGGTGCGGCCGAGCAGCAGCACCGCAAGGGCCACGAAGACGACCATCAACGGCACGACCGGCGTCACTACCCATATCTTGCCGGTCATGAACCAGCGCAGCATCGGCGAGGAGAAGCCGGCCGGCGTGCCTTGCGAATAGAGAAGCGCGAAGCCTTGCAAGATGCCGTTGGTGGCGAGCGTCATGACGATCGGCGAGATGCCGAGGAAAACAATGCCGACGCCGTTCGCCAATCCGATAAGACAGGCGATGGCCAGCACCACCGGCAGCGCATAGACGAGTGCCGCGTCCGATCCGTTGACCATGCCGGCAAGAAGGATGCCTGACAAGCCGATCGTCCACGGCACCGACAAGTCGAGCCCGCCGGTGAGGATGACGCCGCCCTGCCCGAGCGCAAGCACGGCAAGGAAACTCGACAGCACGAACAACGAGTTCCAGTAGGTGGGATTGAAGATGGCCCGGCCGAGCCAGATCTGGGTGACGATCATGACGACGGCCAGGCAGACGTAAGCCGGCAGCGCGTAGCGCAGCGCCTCGGCATTGCGAACGCGAAAGCCGGGTGCCTGTCCTGGAACGGCCGTTTTGTGAGCGATGCGCAGCCTGCGGTCGGTATGATCGAGTTGCGACGGCAGCATGCCGGCGCGCCATGCGGCGAACCGCGCGCGCAAGGCGCGGACCTGGTAGGCAAGCACGGAGCCATGCGACAGCGAGCCCGCGAGAACGGCAAGGATGAGGATGGTGCCCTCGGCGATGGTCGAATAATAGGCCGAAACGTTGAGGACGAGCAGGACGTTGACGACCATCATCAGGATATAGGCGCCGAAGACGGTGCCGAACGGACCACCCTGCCCGCCGCCGAGCCGCGTGCCGCCGACCACGACGGCAGCGAACATCGACAACAGCAGCGGATTGCCGACGAGCGGATCGCCGCTGCCGGTCTGGGCGCTGATGAACACGCCGGCAAGCCCGTAGCAGCCACCGGCGATGACATAGACGAGGAAGCGCACGAGAGCGACGCGCACGCCGACCGCGGACGCGGCGTCTGGATCGCTGCCGACCGCGTAAAGCGCCGTGCCGAACCGCGTGCCTTTCAGCCAGAACCATGCCAGCAGTACCATGCCGATGACGACCAGCGGCATGGGCAACCAGCCCGGGATCGCATCGCCGAGATAGAAAGCGCCGAGATCGGGCGAGACGAAGCCGCCGGGCTTGTCCATGACCAGCAGTGTGATGCCTTGCAAGATGAACATGGTCGACAGCGTGACGACGATGGGCTGCATGCGCAGCACCGCGATGAAGAAGCCGTTGAACGCCCCGACGAGCATGCCGACGCCAATGCCGGCCATCGTCCACAGCCAGACGCTCGTTCCGGTCGCCATCGGATCCATCGACGTGGCCAGCACCACATTGACCAGCGAAACCACGGCGCCCGCCGACAGGTCGAAGCCGCCGGACAGGATGACGATGGTCTGGCCCATCGCCGCCAGCGCCGAGGTGGCGCCGCCGCTCGACAGGAACGAGATGTCGAAATAGCTGAGCCGCCCGGCGCTGATCAGGTCGACGACGACGAGCAGCACTGCAAAGACAATCGCCGCGATCATGGCGCCGCGATGCCGCGCCAGGAGGCGCACCAAGGGTCCGGCCTGTCCGGTTGTTAACGAACCGACCGCGCTCACTGTGCTGCCTCCAGGATATTGCCGCCATGTCCCAGCGCCGGACGCATGATCGCGCTCTCGGTGATCTCGTCGCCGGCGAGCTCGGCCACCAGCCGTCCGTCATAGAGAACGAGCACGCGGTCGCATTGATGGACGAGTTCGGGAATTTCGGTCGAATGCAGCAGGATCGAGCCGCCGGCCGCCACGTAGTCGCGCATCATCACGTAAAGCTCATGCTTGGTGCCCACATCGATGCCGCGGGTCGGATCGAAGAGCAGCAGGATGCGGCTTTCGGCAACCAGCCATTTGGCGATGGCGATCTTCTGCTGGTTGCCGCCGGAAAAGGCGCCGGCTCTTGTCCACAGCGCACGCTTGTCCACCTCGACCGTCGAGAAGGCCGCCTGCACGGCGCGTGCTTCCTCCTCCTCGCGGATCAAGCCGAGCCGGGTGAAGCGGCCGACCACCGGCAGCGATGCATTCTGCCGGCCCGACAATTTCAGGAACAGGCCTTCGGTCTTGCGATCCTCCGGCACCAGCCCGATCGCCATGTTGGGCCTCAGCGCATCGGCCGGCGAGCCGAGCCACACTTTGCGGCCGTCGACCATGACGTGGCCGCGTTCGATCTCGGCCATGCCGAAGCAGGCGAGGAACAGGTCCAGCTGGCCCATGCCCTGAAGTCCGGCGATGCCGAGGATTTCGCCCTTGCGCAGGTCGAAACTGGCGCCGTCGAGTTTTCTGCCCGCCTTGAGATCGCGCACGCCGAGCACCGGCGGACCGAAGACTGCCGCGCCCTCGGGCTTTGGCGGAAAGGTCTGCGCGAGGGCGCGGCCGATGATCTTCTCGATCACATCCTCGTCCGAGATGTCGGCCACCGGTGCGGTGACGATGTGGCGGCCATTCCGAAGGATGGTCAAGGTATCGCAGAAGGCCCGCACCTCACGCATGCGGTGGGTGATGAACACGACCGTCGTTCCGGCGGCCTTGAGCCGCGCGATGATTGTTCCCAGCCATTCGACGTCGCCGCCCGAAAGCGTCGAGGTCGGCTCGTCCAGCAGCAGGATGCGCGGCTTGCGGTAGACGGCGCGCGCGATCTCGATCTTCTGGCGGACCGCGAGATCGAGCGTCGCAACCTCGGCGTCGAGATCGACCGAAAAACCGAGATCGGCAATGTGCCGGCCGACTGCCTTGCGCGCGGCCGACCGCCTGATCAATCCGGTCGGGCCGGATGGCGCATAGGGCAGCAGCATATTGTCGAGAACGCTGAGGTCGCGGACCAGCGTCATCTCCTGGAACGCCGTCTGCACCCCGCGGTCGTGCGCGGCGCGCGGCGAACCGAGCGCGGCCGGCGCGCCAAGGATGCTGATCTGGCCCTGATCGGGCCGCACCAGTCCCGATAGGAGCTTGACCAGCGTCGACTTGCCGGCGCCGTTCTCACCCAGCAAAGCGTGCACGCTGCCAGGCGAGATCGCGAAGGAGACGTCGTCAAGCGCGACCGTCGCGCCAAACGCCTTGCGTATGCCGTTGACGGCAATAGCCGGCACATGCGTTGTTGAAGTCATCATTCCCGGTTCCGGCATGCCATGCTTGCGGGCGCGTGGAGCCCACAGTGCCCCACGCGCACGGATTGCTGAAGCCTACTCCTCGGGCTGGCCGACGAGCGCCGCGTTGAGGCCGATCTCGGGCGTCTGGTCGGAGAAGATCGACGCGAACCAGCCGGGGTTGGAAACCAGCGACGGTTTGAAGGTGTTGCATCCGGCCTTCATTTCGGCCCAGGTGCCCTCGTTGCAAAGCTTGCTCGTCTCGTTGGTGACGATCGGCAGCGGCAGGATTGTCGCTTTCGGCACATCCTTGCCCTCGATCGCCTCGATGGCGAGCTTCAAGGCGAGCGCGCCGGAATAGGGCGGCGAGGCATAGGAAATGCGCGGCGCGCCGAGCGGTGCATAGGGAGAAGCAGCACCCTCGACCTCCGTCCCTTCCGGCAGCATCTGGATGCGGCCGCCATTGGAGCCTTCACCGGCGCAAGGCAGAAGCTGGCTGGCTTTCCTGCCCGCCTCGAGCTGCATCGAATTGGCGGTGAAGCAGCCCACCTGCATCCACAGCCCGTTAATGTCGTCCCAGTTGCGCGTGGCCAGAATCTTGGAGAGTTCGGTGCGTGCCACCGCCTGGCTCCACATGCCGACCGCTTCGCCGACAATCTTGATGTCGGGATATTTGGCGAACACCGCCTTGGCGGCTTTCGTGCGCAGCTCGTCGACCGAGGTGCCGGGAACGCCGGTCACGGCGATGATGTTGCCCTTGCCGTTGAGCTTCTTGGCCAGCCATTCGGCTGTCACCCTGCCAGCCTCCTCCTGGTCGATATGGACATTGTAAGCGCATGGCTCGGTGATCTCGGCGTCGTAGGCGAAGACCTTGACCCCCTTCTCGCAAGCGTTCTTGACGACCTGGTTCAGCGCCGTCGGCGAGATCGGATAAATCACGATCGCCTCCGCTCCCGCCTGCACCATGGCGTTGATCTGCTGGATCTGGCGCTGCGCATTCGGCCCGGCCACCTGGACCTGCAGGTCGACCTTGTCGACCAGGCTCTTGTGCGAGGCCATCGCCTTGACCATGTTCGCCGCCTCGGCCTGCCAGTCATTGCCGATGAAGCTCATGCTGAGAAAAATCTTGTGTTTTTCAGCGGCCTCGGCCGCGGAGATGCCAAAAGCACAGGCAGCCATGCCGGCCAGCAGCGCAAGCCGCCGGGCTTTCAATCCGATACCCATATGAAACTCCTCCCGATCCGAACGATCGGATGCCTCCCAAGGGCACGAGACGTGACCTTGCCATCCGATATCGCAACCGTATCACCATTTGATCAAAGATCAATGATGAAATATGCTCATGACAAGGCGACGGCCGGGGTGCTTGACGCCGCAGCCGGAAGCCTGCATTCCGGATACGGGTTATGGCGCAGCTTGCGCGGGAAGGTTGAGGGGAGATGGCTGGAGCGGCGTTCAGAAAGCCGGGTGTCGAGATCGCGCCCCTGTCCAAGGAGACCTTGCAGGACAGGGTCTATCGCCATGTCACCGAATTGATCCTCGACGGCAGCATCGTGCCGGGCGAGATGGTAACGGTGCAAAGCCTTGCCGATGCTTTCGGCGTCAGTCCGATGCCGGTCAGGGAGGCCCTGCGGCGGCTGACCGCCGCCAACGCGCTGATGGTGGTTTCAGGCCGCTCGATCGGCATTCCCGCACTCAGCCGCACACGCCTCGTCGATCTGAGAAACGTCCGCTTCGAGATCGAAGCGATCGCCGCCGCATGGGCGGCCGAGCGTATGGACGACCAAGCTATCGCCCGGCTGCGCCAGCATCTGGACGCGCTCGAACAGGCCAATGCGGCGGGAGACGTCAAGTCCTATCTGCGCGCCAACTACGCCTTTCATTTCTCCATCTACCGGGCGGCCGGCTCCGAGAACATTCTCAACATCATCGAGAACTTGTGGCTGCAGATCAGTCCTTATTTCAACATGCTGCACGATTCCGGAAACTATTCGACCGCCAATGCGCACCATCAGGAGATGTTCGCTGCGTTGCGCGACCGGGACGCGGAAGCGGTCAAGGCCGCGGTCCGCGCCGACATCGACGCCGCCTTCGACGTTCTGGTCGGCCTGCTGAAATAGCACAAACGAAACTTCGTCGGCGCGAAGATCGAATTCGGCCTGCCGACGTGGCTTGGCACACCCCACCGTCGACTTCGCCCAAACGATCCGGCGCAGGCGCATCAGCCGGACGAACGCGTCCCCGTGTGTGATGGACGGCTCCTCTCGAAGGGTTGGCGCAGGCAAGGCGGGATTTTTCCCGTCAAGACAGTCGGCTCTAGAATTGCGACCCCAAATCAAGCTATGATGCACTTGGCATTTCCGGAGACGGCTTCGCGCCCCTGGAATGCCGGGAGGAACGGGACATGGCCTTCGCGCTTGTACTCGTTTTGATAGTTGTGGGCTCGGTGCTGTTCCACCTCCTGAGCCCATGGTGGTGGACGCCGATTGCCTCGAACTGGGACTATATCGACAACACCATCATCATAACTTTCTGGATCACCGGTGTCGTCTTTGCCGCCGTGGTTTTGTTCATGGCCTATTGCGTCTTCCGCTTCCGTCATCGGGAAGGCAATCAGGCGGCGTATGAACCGGAGAACAGGCGGCTCGAATCCTGGCTGACGGTTGTCACCGCGGTCGGCGTAACGGCTTTGCTGGTTCCCGGCCTGTTCGTCTGGAACCGGTTCGTCAACGTTCCGAGCGACGCAACCGTGGTCGAAGTTGTCGGCCAGCAATGGCAATGGAGTTTCCGCCTGCCCGGCAAGGACGGCAAGCTCGGCACGTCCGACACCCGCGGCGTCACCGCTGACAATCCGTTGGGCGTGATCACCAGCGATTCCAATGGCCAGGACGATGTCGTGGTCGAAGCGGCCGATCTGCATCTGCCGGTTGGCAAGCCGGTCAAGATGTTGCTTCGCTCGATCGACGTGCTGCATGATTTCTATGTGCCGGAATTCCGCGCCAAAATGGACATGATCCCGGGCTCGGTCACCTACTTCTGGTTCACCCCAACGAAAACCGGAACCTTCCAGGTCCTGTGCGCTGAACTCTGCGGCCAAGGACATCCGATGATGCACGGTGTGGTGATGGTCGATACGCAGGAGGATTACCTGGCGTGGCTTGGCCAGCAACAGACGTTTGCGCAATTGTCGGCGCCCCAGCAGACGGGCTCGGCAAGCCAGGCGTCGGGTCCAACGACGGTGTCAAGTTCGAGGATTGCAGCAAAGCTCGAAACCGTCGGGTCTCGCTAAAAAGGACACGGAGGTGTTCCTATGGTCGATATTACCCCTGCAGATGCCATCCCGCCGGCCGAAGTCGCGGAAGTCGAACTGTATCATCCGCACAGTTGGTGGACGAAATACGTCTTCTCGCAGGACGCCAAGGTCATTGCCATCCAGTATTCCGCGACGGCAACGGGAATTGGCCTGGTCGCCCTGGTGCTGTCCTGGCTGATGCGGCTGCAACTCGGCTTTCCCGGCACCTTCGACTTCATCACGCCTGAAGCCTACTACCAGTTCATCACCATGCACGGCATGATCATGGTGATCTATCTGCTCACGGCGCTGTTCCTCGGCGGTTTCGGCAACTACCTGATCCCATTGATGGTGGGGGCTCGCGACATGGTCTTTCCCTATGTCAACATGCTGAGCTACTGGATCTACCTGCTTGCCGTGCTGGTTTTGGTGTCGAGCTTCTTTGCGCCTGGCGGACCGACGGGGGCCGGCTGGACGCTGTACCCGCCGCAGGCAATCATGACCGGCACACCGGGGGGCCAGGACTGGGGCATCATCCTGATGCTCGTCTCACTGATCCTGTTCATCATCGGCTTCACCATGGGCGGGCTGAACTATGTCGTGACGGTGTTGCAGGGCCGCACGCGCGGCATGACGCTGATGCGTCTGCCGCTGACTGTCTGGGGCATCTTTACCGCGACCGTCATGGCTCTGCTCGCCTTCCCGGCGCTATTCGTCGCCTGTGTGATGATGCTGCTTGATCGGACGCTCGGCACCAGCTTCTTCATGCCGGCGATCGTCGAAATGGGCGAGCAATTACAGCATAATGGCGGCAGCCCGATCCTGTTTCAGCATCTGTTCTGGTTCTTCGGCCATCCCGAAGTCTACATCGTGGCCCTTCCGGCCTTCGGCATCGTGTCGGACCTGATCAGCACCCATGCGCGCAAGAACATCTTTGGCTATCGCATGATGGTCTGGGCCATCGTCGGCATCGGTGCGCTGAGCTTCGTCGTCTGGGCGCACCACATGTATGTCAGCGGCATGCATCCCTATTTCGGTTTCTTCTTCGCCACCACGACATTGATCATCGCGGTTCCGACCGCCATCAAGGTCTACAATTGGGTGCTGACATTGTGGCGCGGCGACATCCACCTCACCATACCGATGCTATTTGCCCTGGCTTTCATCGTCACCTTCGTCAATGGCGGGTTGACCGGGCTGTTCCTTGGCAATGTCGTGGTCGACGTCCCGCTGTCGGACACGATGTTCGTCGTTGCCCATTTCCATATGGTCATGGGGGTCGCGCCGATCATCGTGATCTTCGGTGCGATCTACCACTGGTATCCGAAGGTCACCGGCCG
This sequence comes from Mesorhizobium sp. B2-5-11, assembly GCF_006440835.1. Classification (NCBI taxonomy): domain Bacteria; kingdom Pseudomonadati; phylum Pseudomonadota; class Alphaproteobacteria; order Hyphomicrobiales; family Phyllobacteriaceae; genus Mesorhizobium; species Mesorhizobium sp. B2-5-11. Next base: position 470,541 of record NZ_VFUK01000003.1, on the reverse strand, counting down.
GATGCTGAACGAGGCGCTGGGCCGGTTCCATTTCTGGGTCACCTTCCTCGGCGCCTACCTGATTTTCTTTCCCATGCACTACCTCGGACTGATGGGCGTGCCCAGGCGTTACAATGAACTGACCGATATGACGGTGATGACAGAATCGGCCCACCATCTGAACTCGTTCATCAGCATCATGGCGTTCATCGTCGGCTTTGCCCAGATTGTGTTCCTGTTCAATCTGATCTGGAGCATCCGTCATGGCCGCGAGGCCGGCGGCAACCCGTGGCGGGCCACGACCCTCGAATGGCAGACGCCGCAAACACCGCCGGCCCATGGCAATTTCGGCAAGGAGCTGCCGATCGTCTATCGCTGGGCCTATGACTACAGCGTACCGGGCGCCAAGGAGGACTTCATCCCGCAAAACGTGCCGGGCTCCTTCGGTCCCTCCAAGGAGCCGGCATGAGCGTCATTCTGGTCTTCATGCTCGTGATCGCCGGCTTTGCCGGATGGTGGCTTTCCCACCAGCGGCTGATGACCAAGCCATGGCTCGAGCAAGGTATGGCCGGGGATTTTGTTGGTATGGAAGGATCGGCGCTGCCGACCGCCAAGATCGGCCTCGGCGTCTTCCTGGCGGTCGTCGGCTGTCTGTTCGCGCTGATCACCAGCGCCTACTTCATGCGCATGGCGCTGTCGGACTGGCAGGCGCTGCCGCTGCCGCGGCTGCTCTGGTTCAACACCGGCATGCTGGTCCTCAGCAGCATTGCGCTGCAATGCGCCTCGCTCGCGGCGCGCAAGGGTCAAATGGACATGGTTAGGCTCGGCCTTGCCACCGCCGGGTTCACGGCGCTCTCCTTCCTGATTGGACAGTTTATGGCCTGGCGCGAGCTGTCTGCCGATGGCTACTTTCTGGCTTCCAATCCGGCCAACAGTTTCTTCTACCTGCTTACCGGAATGCATGGCCTGCACATACTGGGCGGACTGGTGGGCCTGGGCAGAACAACCGTCGGCGCTTGGAACGGGGCAAGGCCGGCGCGGCTTCGCCTCAGCGTCGAGCTGTGCGCCATGTATTGGCATTTCCTGCTTTTCGTCTGGCTTGCCATCTTCGCGCTTCTGGCCGGCTGGGCCGCGACTTTCATCGATATTTGCCGGGGGTTACTGACGTAGGAGGAACGGGCGGATGGCAGAGACACTCACGCATATCGCTCAGACAGAGCCGCGGCCCGCAGGCTGGCAAGGCATCGCCGCCGACTGGTCCTCGGATCAGCGGGCGTTCAAGAACGTGTCATGGGGCAAGGCCATGATGTGGATCTTCCTGCTCAGCGACACCTTCATCTTCGGCTGCTTTCTGCTCTCCTATATGACCGCGCGCATTTCGACACGCGTGCCGTGGCCCAATCCCAGCGAGGTCTTTGCGCTTCGTATCGGCGGCTCGGATATTCCGCTGATCCTTATTGCCATCATGACTTTCGTGCTGATCTCAAGCAGCGGAACCATGGCCATGGCGGTCAATTTCGGCTATCGCCGCGACCGCCGCAAAACGGCAATCCTGATGCTTCTGACCGCAGCACTCGGTGCGACCTTTGTCGGTATGCAAGCCTTCGAATGGACCAAGCTGATCACCGAAGGCGTGCGGCCCTGGGGCAATCCCTGGGGCGCTGCCCAGTTCGGGTCAACCTTTTTCATGATCACCGGCTTCCACGGCACGCATGTGACAATCGGGGTGATCTTCCTGATCATCGTGGCGCGAAAGGTGTGGCGTGGAGATTTTGACTTTGGGCGGCCCGGCTTCTTTACCAGCCGCAGGGGCCGCTACGAGAACGTCGAGATCATGGGACTCTACTGGCATTTCGTCGACCTGGTCTGGGTCTTCATTTTCGCGTTCTTCTATCTTTGGTGAGAGGCAGATATGGCTGAAGCAACCGCAAACGGCCTCGGGCAACACACGCTGCACGCTACTCATGACGCGGCGACGACCGGCGCCCCCCCGGCAGAAGCTCATCAGGAGCACCCGATCAAGCTTTATCTGGTGGTCTGGGCATGGCTGTTCATTCTCAGCACCTGCTCCTATCTGATCGATTATTTCGGTCTGCACGGCTATCTCAGATGGTCGCTGATCCTGATCTTCATGATCCTCAAGGCAGGGCTCATCGTCGCCATTTTCATGCACATGGCCTGGGAACGGCTGGCGCTGACATACGCAATCATCCTGCCGCCCGTGCTGGTGTTGGTATTCGTGGCGATGATGGTCTTTGAAGCGGATTACACGCTTCTCACCCGGATGGCGTTTTTCGGGGCTGGGCCCTGACGCCAAATCGGAGTTCAGACCTTGTCGATGGCCGATCAGGATTCCGACGATGCTGCGGGCGGTCCGGTGCCGCCACCCTCGCTTTGAAACAATCGACGGTTGGGCCATCTTTATTCATACCGAAACGACGGAAGCGAAATGATTGCCGCGTTTTGACCTGCGTCGCGAACTCAGCAAGGGACGCCCAAAATGACAATCGCAAACAAACTGAAGGACTATATCGACCGGAAAGGGATTTCCTACGATACTGTCGCGCATCATCGCACGGCCACAAGCAGGCAGGCCGCCATAGCCGCGCACGTGCCCGGCAGCATAATGGCCAAATCGGTGCTCGTTCACCACGATCTGGGTTATGCGCTGGCCGTGGTCCCCAGCACACATAGGATCGAGCTCGGCGCGTTGCAGAAGGTCATGGACAAGAATCTTGGACTCGCCACCGAAGATGAAGCGGTTTCGCTCTTTGGCGATTGCGATACCGGCGCCATTCCGCCGATCGGCGCGGCCTACGATGTGCCGGTAGTCCTTGACGAAAGCCTTGGCGGTGCCGCCGATATCTATTTCGAGGGCGGCGATCACAGGACGCTGGTGCGTGTCAGCGGCAAGGATTTCCGTAACCTGACTGTGGGCGCCCACCAGGCCCGCTTCAGCCATCCGGCTTACTGAAGCCGGAAAGGGCTCTGATCAACCTGCACGCACCGGTCCTTGCCGGCGCGGCAGGGAGTTCATCGAGGCGCCGGTCCGGCCGTCGGCGGCGGTTCCACGACCTTGCGGTAGACATGCCAGGTAGCGTGACCGAGGATCGGCAGCACGACCGCCAACCCCGCGAATACTGGCAGCGTGCCGATGATCAGGGCGACGGCGACAATCAGGCCCCATACCGCCATCACGATCGGGTTCGCCAGCACCACGCGCACCGAGGTGTGGATGGCTTCATAGGCGCCGACATCTCGCTCGAGCAACAACGGGAAGGCGACGACCGTCGTGCACAGCACGATCGCAGCGAAGACGAAGCCGATGGCGTGCCCCAGGATGATGAGCGTCCAGCCGCGTCCTGTGGCGAATATGTCATTGATGAAGCTGGAGAAGGATTGCGGTGGGGCGGGGCCGAACAGGTGTTGGTAAAACGCCTGCGCAGTCAAAAGCCAGGCGATGAAGATTGCAAGCAGCATGATCGCAACCGCGGCGATGGCTGGCAGCGCCGGAGAATTCCTGACCTCGAAGGCGGCCCTCCATGAGGCGTCTAGCCCGGCTTCCCGTCGCCGGCTGATCTCATAGAGGCCGATTGCGGCGAATGGACCAATTAGCGCAAATCCGGACACGAGCGGAAACAACAATGGGAGCGTGTTATTGCCTGATGTCCAGACTGCAAGCACGACCCCCGCAAGCGGGTAGATCAGGCAGAGAAAAATGATGTGCGACGGTTTGACCATGAAATCGTCGACGCCGCGCCTGAGCGCATCGAAAAGGTCGGTGACACCGATCTTGCGAATTCTGGTGTGCTCCAGCGTCTCGCTGGCGCCTGCTATGACGTGAAAGCTTGCCATGACCATTCCTCCAGACAGGTCTGGTAAGGCCGCGGTTTCACGGTGCTGCCGTTCTGCATGACTGGCCACGCAAACCGCGACCTGCACCAGGATCAATATACTCTCATGCGAGCGACTTGTCGCGCTTTGTAAGAAGGTTGGGTAAGAAGGCCCGGTCGCCTGGCTAGCTCTGGACGCCTTTCTTCGATATTCTCCTCAAGTCGAAGGTGAAGGGTCATGGACGGAAGGACAGTTCTCATACTCGGCCTTGGCGTCGTTGTTCTGCTGCTGCTGGGTTTTTGCGCACTGCCGACGTAATGTTTTGCGCCGGCGTCAACGGACGGCTGATGCGATCGTACGCATTACAGTAGTGTCGGCAAGTAACGTTGCAAAGATCGCGAACAGGTAGAAAATCGAATAAGAAAACAACGCCTTTGCTTGCTTCATCTCCTTGTCGGGGATGGTGAGCACCTTGCAGGCGCGCCAGACGAATCCCGCACCCAAGACGGTCGAGACAGTCCCGTAATATCCGCTCGCGAATCCAAAGGCCCAGGGAAGCACGCCGATTGGCGCCAGAACCAGCGAATAGGCCAAGATTTGCTTTCTGGTCGAGGGTTGGCCAGCCACGTTCGGCATCATGGGGACGCCCGCCGCGGCGTACTCTCCGACCTTGAACAGGGCTAGCGCCCAGAAATGCGGTGGTGTCCAGAGGAAAATGATCAGGAACAGAATGATGCTTTCAATGCCGATGGCGCCGGTGGCAGCAGCCCACCCGATCACCGGAGGAAGAGCGCCTGCCGCGCCACCTATGACGATGTTCTGCGGTGTCGAGCGTTTCAGCCAGATCGTATAGATGACGACGTAGAAGAAGATGGTGAATGCCAGCAGCGATGCGGCAAGCCACCCCACCAGCACGCCGAGCACCGTCACCGAAAGTGCGGAAAGCACCAGACCGAAGCCGAGGGCTTCGCCTGGCGCGACGCGGCCCGACGGGATTGGCCGCTTGGACGTGCGAGACATCAACGCATCTATGTCCGCGTCGTACCACATGTTGAGCGCCCCGGCCGCGCCTGCTCCCATCGCAATCGCACTGATGGCGATCACCGCGATGACCGGATTCGTCGGGCCAGGCGCCGTCATTAGGCCCACGAAAGCAGTGAATACGGCAAGCGCCATGACCCGCGGTTTTAAAAGCGCGAAGAAATCACCCGCCGTCGCTTCCGGAAGGCGGATGACGATATCCTTGAGGCGGCTTTCCCTAGTCGACATCTCAGACCGATGGAAGCAAGAAACCTAGGCCATGATCCCGAACCGAAGGCACGCGTGAGCGAAATTGAAACCCGGTTTTTGCTTACGCGGCCCCTTCGGGTTCGGACGAGATCACGGCGAACGAGAGGATAGACGCATGGCGGAGGAGAAAGTCACTTGGAGAACGTTTTCAAATAGGCGATGACGTTGGTCACGTCTGCATCGTTCTTGAGGCCGGGAAACGCCATCTTGGTGCCTTTGACCATAGCCTTGGGATCGTGAAGATAGGTCATCAGTGTTGGTTCGTCCCATTTGACGCCGGATTTGCCGGCCGCAATCATGGCGTCGGAATATTTGAAACCGGGATGCGTACCGGCAGTGCGGCCGATGACGCCGTGCAGCGATGGACCGATCTTGTTCTTGTCCTCGTCCGCAATGTGGCAGGCCTTGCATTTGGTGAAGACCTTCTCGCCAGCCGCAGTATCCTGAGCCTGCGATGGATTGGCGACGAAGGTTGCAACAAACACGACGGCGAAAAATGCGGCTAAGCGCATGACTTTTTCCTCCCTGATCGTCAAATGCGCCTGAGACGATCTGGTATAAGCCAGCATCGCCAGCGAAGCGCCTTGTACGGCAGAACAGATTGTCCACTTCTCCCATATGAAATTGCGGCCTCTATATACCACGGAATCTGGCCGGCAGGTAGAAGAGGTCGACCTACAAAGGTTTAGGTTGTCCGCAGCGGATCAAGGCATAGCAGTGTTGCAGCTGCCGGCGAGCTGGCTGACCGCTTCATCAAATCCGGTCAGATCGAAATCGGCGTGGCCCCGCCCCGACAGCAGCCCGAAGCGCCACGAAAGCTGGAGCCGGTTCGCGGCGGTAAGGCGCTTTATGCCGTCGGCGCCATCGCGCACCAGCATGCGGCCGCGCGGGCCGACCAACCAGCTCTCGTCGAACTTGTTGTCGCCGTCGACGGTGACCGACATGGTGATCTTGCGATTGGCCGAGACGGTGTCGTTCAATTGCAACCATTCGGTCCAGCGCGGTTGGCTGTCCGGGCGGCAGGCGATGGTCAGGATCGGGCTATAGCTCAGGGCGCCACCGCCGGTGATCAGCTTGTTGGTGGCATGGACCGAAGCCGTGACAAGGCCGTCATCGTCCGTGCCGATGCGCCAGGTGCCGGCATCGGCCTGGGCGAAATCGCAGGCAAGGGCCAGGACGATCGCCAAGGCGACGACGCGTCGCGTTTCGAAGAATAGGCTCAACCGCCCCTCCAACAACCCTGTGGTTTGCAGCAGGAGCGCAGATAGTGATCAATGCTTGGTATCGACAATGGTCACCGTCCGCGAAACGGATTGGCTGTTGCAGTTTCGCAACGAAAAAGGCCGCCTCGAGGGGCGGCCTTCGTCAGTTCCATCAACTCGGGATTTACTCGGCGTCCTTGGCGGCCTTTTTCTTCGGCGCTGCCTTCTTCTTCGGCTCTTCCGCGTCGTCGCTCTTCTTGTCTTCAGTCTTCTTCGACGCGGCCTTCTTCGCCGGCTTTGCCTTGGTCGCCGTCTCGGCTTCCTCGTCGTCGGCCATCAGCTCTTCCTTGCTGACCTTGACGTCGGTAACCGAGATCTGCCCGAGCAGGTGATCGACCACCTTCTCCTCGAACATTGGCGCGCGCAGCGCGTTCAGCGCCTCGGGATTGTTGCGGTAGAACTCGAAGGCTTCCTGCTGCTGGTTGGCCGGGAAGCGACGAACCTGCTCGAACAGGCCGCGCTGCAATTCCTCGTCCGACACGGTGACCCCGGCCTTCTCGCCGATCTCGGCCAGCACAAGACCAAGGCGCACGCGGCGCTCGGCGAGCCGCATATATTCGGCGCGCGCTTCTTCCTCGGTCGTCTCTTCATCGGCGAAGGTGCGGCCGGCCGCTTCCAGATCGCGGTTGACCTGCGCCCAGATGTTATTGAACTCGGCCTCGACAAGCCTCGAAGGCGCCTCGAACGAGTAAGCCGCGTCAAGCTGGTCGAGCAGCTGGCGCTTGACCTTCTGGCGCGTCATCGAGCCGAACTGGCTCTCGATCTGGCCACGCACCACATCGCGCAGGCGCTCCAGCGATTCCAGGCCGAGGTTCTTGGCGGTCTCATCGTTGATTTCGAGTTCGCCCGGCTTGGACACTTCTTTGACCGTGACGTCGAAAGTCGCTTCCTTGCCGGCCAGATGCGCCGCCTGGTAGTTTTCCGGGAAGGTCACGGTGACCTGCTTTTCATCGCCGGCCTTGGCGCCGATGAGCTGATCCTCGAAGCCCGGAATGAATTCCTTGGAGCCAAGCACCAGCGGCTGATCCGTGCCGGCGCCGCCGGCAAAGGCCTCGCCGTCGATCTTGCCGACATAGTCGATCGTGACGCGGTCGCCTTCGGCCGCCTTGCCGGTCTTCGGCTCGTAGCTGCGCGCCGATTCGGCGACGCGCTTGACCTGCTCGTCAATCTCCGCGTCAGGGACGTCGAACACCTGGCGCGTCACCTTGATGTCGGAAAAATCCTTGATCTCGATGGGCGGGATGATCTCGTAGTTAAGGCGGAATTCGAAGTCGGCGCCGCCGGCCAGGATCTTCTCGGCTTCCTTCTCGTCCTCGGTCATGATGACTTCGGGCTGCATGGCGGCTTTTTCGCCGCGGCCCGAAATGATCGACCGGGTCGAATCGTTGAGGATCTCGTTGACCACTTCGGCCATGAACGACTTGCCATAGACCTTGCGCAGGTGCTGCACCGGCACCTTGCCGGGACGGAAGCCGTTGATGCGAACCTTGTTCCTGGCGTCCGTCAGCCGCGCCATCAGCTTGGCTTCCATGTCACCAGCCGGCACGGTGATCTTGATCTCGCGCTTGAGACCGGAATTGAGTGTTTCGGTGACCTGCATCGTAAAACCTTTGTTTTCACCAATGAGGCTGCCAAACGGCTCTCTGCCGTTCACAGCCTGCCGGTATAATCTTGCCGGGAATGGCTTTTGGTACGGAACCTGGCGATTTGACCTGAAATACGGCTCAAACTCTTCCAAACTGCGTTCCAAAATGTGAATAAGTCTTTGTTTTTCCTACTTCTTATCACATTTTGCAGAAGCGGATCGTCGCGTCCCGTCACATTCGACACGCCTTTTGTCACAGGCGAGGCCAATTTTCAACCATCTTCGCGTTTAGGCGAATAACCATCATTTCGGCCCTGACATTGACAGAATGATGGCTAATGGGATCGCCAGACCGTGCGGGCGTGACGGAATTGCCAGACCCTCAGGTCGCGGCTGGCGGCTGCCGCGATATTCAAAGGACGATGCGGTATTCCACCTCACTCCCAAGACCTCGACAAGGCCGCCGAGGCTCTGCTACAGCCCGCCCGAGGCGCGTGTGGTGGAACTGGTAGACACAGCAGGTTTAGGTCCTGCCGCCGCAAGGCTTGGGGGTTCGAGTCCCTTCACGCGCACCACTGCCGGCATGGCATCGGATAGTCCACTAGCGCACAGGCGCTGGCAGGAAATCAGGACACTGCCTAGGCGAGCTTCTTGATACGTCCCTTGTCGAGGCGGAAGATGCCATCGTTACCGCCTTGGCGCTGGAAATCATCCTGCAATTCGTCCCATGTGCCAAGATACTGACCGCAGTCGTCGCACCGGATGCCCGTCGAAGGTTCGGCATCGGCAGGAATCCGCAGCCTTATCGTGCCGCAAAAAGGACACTCCAACTGGTGATCCAAGTACCCGGTCGCCATGGGCTTTCCATCTTTCTGAATGCCACCGCCAGCGTCGAGAATATACCTACCACGCAACACAATCCAGTGGCGAGACGCTAGCGCCGTAAAGGACGCCCCTGAGGTCGATTAGACGTAAGCTTCCAAGGCTTGAGCCTTCGAGGCCGCACCGCCCTCCCCGTTCAAGCTATGGATGGCAGCCCACCCCTGCACACCTTAATATAGAGGCTCCTGAAACAGCGTCTTGTCGCCGTCCACCAGCGCCTTGATCTGGGCGGTGCCGTCGCTGGCCAGTGCAAGACGGATCCCGAACGGGCGTACCCGCATGTCGTTCTGAATTGCCATCCCCTCGCCTTCCGGCAGGTAGAACCGTTCGATGCCGTAATCCGGCGCGATCGTCAGTCCCTCGCCGCGAAGATCCCAGCCTCCGGCGACATGACCGCGAATATCGGCCTCGTCGGCACCGGTCGGTGTCGGCGCCGCGCCGAACCACGCGGCGCTCGGCGTCCAGTAGCCGTCGGCGTTCTTCTTCAGACGGACGACGATCGAGGTGTCGTCGCTGGAAAGTTTTCCGGCCGGGATGTTGGCGATCATCTTCACCGGTATGCGCGAGATGTCGTAGCCGAGGATGATATAGTCGCCGCGCAGCAGGTCGCGCGGATCGACAGGCTCGATCTTCAGCAGCACTTCCTTGCCGCTGCGCAGGATCGCCGCCCGGCCGGCGATGATCCAACCCAGAAAGCCGATCTGGACGAGCGCCAGCACCAGCGCCAAGATGACGAGCCTCTTTCCGGTCATCATGCCGTGGCTCCTCCGGTGGCCGGATCCTTCATGCGTTTCTCCACGCGGATGATAACGATCGCCAGGATGCCAAGCAGCACCGCCGCGGCAAGGAAGAAGCCGGCGGTGTCGAGCATCGACTGCAAGGTCACGACATAGATCATGGCGAGTTCGAAGGCGAAGCCGAGATAGGCAAGCCAGCGCAGGCCACGGCTCTCGCGCCCCGCGAGCACAATGGCGGCAACAATGCCGGCCAGCGCGACGACCGAAGCAATGGCGAAGCCTCTGTCGTAGCTGCTTTCGCCGGCCAGTTCGAACTGGATGATGGCCAGTCCAGTGAGGAAGCCAAGCAGAGCATGCAGCGGCAAGCGGCCGCCAAGCTGCACGATCCGGTCGACCGGTTCCGGCGCGAAGACGGAAGCCACGAACAACAATACCGATACGATGACCAGCGGGATCGCCACCGGCAGCGTCTCGTGATCCACGGCGACCAGCACAAGATAGAAGAGCAGCGACAGGATGATCAGGTGCCGCGCCGCCTGGCTGCGGGTCCAGAACGAGACGGCAAACAGCACAGCCGCCATGACGAGGAAGAGATGCGGAAATTCGCTGCGATTGAAATAGTCGAACCCTTTCAGGAACAGCCAGGCGTCGGCGATGCCGACCGCGGCGACGGTCAGCGGGTTGGACCGCAGCGCCACCGCCGCCAATGCGGTGCCGGCGCCCCAGGTGATCAAGGCCGAGGCCTCGTCGCCCGACAGATGGTACATCTGGCCGATCAGCGCGATCGAACCGCCGAAAGCCGCCGCCGCCACGATCCACAACGCCTCGCCGATCGCCGCGTGGTCGCGGGTTTTCAGCACCGCACCGCCGACATAGCCGCCAAGGATGACGGCAAAGAGCGCGGCAACGCGCGCCAGCCGCGGGATGGCTTCCCAGTTGGCGGCGACGAAGATCAGGATGGCCGCGCCGAACAGCAGCGCCGCCATCATCGCCAGGATCGAACCGAAGCTCAACGACTGGCGCGCGTTGATCTCGACGTCGCGCCGCAATGCATCGGCCGTCGGGGCGTCGATCAGCCCGGCCTCAAGCCATCGCGCAATGTCCGACCTGACCCGTGTCGCGTAGCCCGGCATACCTTCCCCCGCTGCTTGGTCGGTTTTTCAGCTGGAGCTGCCAAACCGTTGACGTCACGGCACTTTCTGATTCTGGCTTCTTTGTGTCAGGTCCGCGAAGGCTTGTTAATGTTGCATTGCACAATTTGCATTGCTGCCATGCAGCCATAGCGCTTTTAAATCGATATGGGCCCGCCTATTTATGGTTTGTACACAAACGGAATGATCCGCAAGAAAAGACGAAACGAGCAATACCATGAACCTGATCCGCAACTACCGCAACTGGCGCCGCTACCGGGACACCGTTTCCGAGCTGAGCCGCCTGAGCAACCGTGAACTGACCGACCTCGGCATCAGCCGCAGCGACATTCCTTACGTCGCTCGCAAGGCGGTCTAATCCTTCGGACCGCGAATGGTCCGAACCAGTTTTGAGAAGAGCATGACAATGAACCTGATCCGCAACTATCGTAACTGGCGCGTTTATCGCGAGACGGTTACCGAGCTGGGTCGCCTTTCCAACCGCCAGCTGCATGATCTCGGCATCGTCCGCGACGAAATCAAGATCGTCGCCCGCCAGGCGATCTAACAACGGAATTTCGCCAGGGTCGACCTCCTCCCCGATCCTGACGAATACGGTCACCCCTTACCTCCTCCCAAGGGTTGACCACCAAAACGGCGCCCGCCGCACCTCCTCCCGCGGCGGGCGTTGTTTCCCGGAGCAAAACGAGTTTTGCTCCAGAGGCTTCGCCCCTCTTCAAAATGGCGAAAAGAATTTCGTCAAAGCCGACCTCCTCCCCGGCGATGACGGATAGGCCCGACCTTCACCTCCTCCCGAAGGTTGGCCACCCAAACGGCGCCCGCCGCACCTCCTCCCGCGGCGGGCGTTGTTTCCCCGGAGCAAAACGAATTTTGCTCCAGAGGCTTCGCCCCTTTTCAAACGGCGAAAGGAATTTCGTCAAAGCCGACCTCCTCCCCGGCGATGACGAATACGGTCGGCCTTCACCTCCTCCCGAGGGTCGACCCCCAAAACGACACCCGCCGGACCTCCTCCCCCGGCGGGTGTTGTTGTTTTCAGGGCAGCCTTCGCCTTCGCCGCCGCGGCATGTTCCAGGTGCGGCAATTGCAATCGTCCCGCCAAGCGATTATTCCGGCGCTCATGAGCAAAAAACCTATTCACATCATCGGCGGTGGCCTCGCCGGATCCGAAGCAGCATGGCAGGCAGCCCAAGCCGGCGTTCCCGTTGTGCTGCACGAAATGCGGCCCGTTCGCGGCACAGAGGCGCACAAGACCGACGGCTTGGCCGAACTCGTTTGCTCCAATTCTTTCCGCTCCGACGACGCCGAGAACAACGCCGTCGGTCTTTTGCATGCCGAAATGCGGCTGGCCGGCTCGCTGATCATGAGCGCCGGCGACGCCAACCAGGTGCCGGCCGGCGGGGCGCTGGCCGTGGACCGCGACGGATTTTCCGACGCGGTGACGGCCAGGATCGAGGCACATCCGCTGATCTCCATCCAGCGCGAGGAGGTACCCGGCTTGCCGCCGGTCGAATGGGACCAGGCCATCATCGCCACCGGCCCGCTGACCGCGCCCTCGCTCGCACAGTCGATTGCCGAAGCGACGGGCGCCGATGCGCTCGCCTTCTTCGATGCGATCGCGCCGATCATCCATTTCGACACGATCGACATGGACACCTGCTGGTTCCAGTCCCGCTACGACAAGGTCGGGCCCGGCGGCACCGGCAAGGACTACATCAACTGTCCCTTGGACAAGGACCAGTATCTTGCCTTCGTGCAGGCACTGGTGGAGGGCCAGAAAACAGAATTCAAGCAATGGGAAGGCACGCCCTATTTCGACGGCTGCCTGCCGATCGAGATCATGGCCGAGCGTGGCGTCGAGACGCTGCGCTACGGGCCGATGAAGCCGATGGGCCTCACCAATGCGCACAATCCGACTGTCAAGGCCTACGCCGTCGTGCAACTGCGGCAGGACAATGCGCTGGGCACGCTCTACAACATGGTCGGCTTTCAGACCAAATTGAAGCATGCCGAGCAGGTGCGCATTTTCCGCACGATTCCTGGTCTGGAGAACGCCGAATTCGCCCGCCTCGGCGGCCTCCATCGCAACACCTACATCAACTCGCCGACCTTGCTCGACGCCTCGCTGCAGCTGAAGTCGCGCCCGGGCCTGCGTTTCGCCGGCCAGATCACCGGTTGCGAAGGCTATGTTGAAAGCGCCGCCATCGGCCTGCTCGCCGGCCGCTTCGCCGCTGCCGAGCGGCTCGGCCACGCGCCGTCGCTGCCGCCACTCACCACGGCGTTCGGAGCGCTGCTCAACCACATCACCGGCGGACACATCGTTTCAGACGACGAGCCGGGAAAGCGCTCTTTCCAGCCGATGAACGTCAATTTCGGCCTGTTCCCGCCTGTCGAGGCGGTGAAGATCGAAGGCAAACGCCTGCGCGGCAAGGACAAGACGGTCGCCAAGCGGCATGCGATTACGTCGCGTGCGCTGGGTGATTGCCGGCGATGGCTGGGACTGCCGGCGCAAGCTCAAGCGGCGGAATAGCCTTACTGACTGGCCTTGCCGCGGAAGTAGGATACTATCCCACTCGCCTAGTGGGAGTCATTGCATGGAAACAGCCGAGAAACTGTCCGTCACCGTCACGCCGGCCATGGCGCGCATGATCCGCGAAAAAGTCGAGGACGGTTCCTTCGGCTCGGCAAGCGAAGTCATTCGCGCCGCGCTCCGCGCTTTCCAGCGCGAAGAGGAAGAGCATGCCGAGCGCATGGCGTCGATCCGGGCGCGGGTAAAATCTTCGATTGACGACACAAGGCCGAACCTTTCCGGAAAAGAGGTTCGCGACCAGCTTAAGAAATTCGCTGAGCAATATTCGAGCCGCATTGATGATTCGGCGGCTTGAGGTCGAGTATCGCGAAAGTGCCAGAGACGATCTTACCAACATTTTCAGATACATAGTTGAGTCGGGCGGAAGCCCCAACGCGGCGCTGAGATTCGTGCTTCGAATTGAAGACCGTTGTCAAAACATCGGCAACGCACCTCGTGGCGGTCGCCTGCGCGACGACATCGTGCCGGGACTGCGAACCGTTCCGTTCGAGCACTCCGCCGTCATAGCCTATCTAATCGAGAGCGACATATTCGCATCGTCAACATCTTTTACGGCGGCCGCGACTACGAGACATTGATGCGAGATGGCGGATCGGGCCCTTCCTAGATCGGCCCGAAATAACTACTCGGCCGGCTCGGCACGCGCCGGTCGCAGCCCGGGCTTCCCGGCCTCACCCGGATTTCGCCTGACATAGGCTGCTTTCAGGCTCTCGGAGGTTTCGCGCGAGCCGTCATGGCTCCAGCCGGGTGGCTTGATCAGGTAGTTCAGGCGGTCGCTCAGGGTCAGATCAGGTGCGAAGGCATCCCTGAACATGCCGATCCATTCGTGGAAAGCCACTTTCAGCGGATTGAAGGTGCCAAGATTTTTCACGATTCCGTAGCGCGGGCGGTCCTCTTCCAACTCCTCGACGAAGGTGCCGAACATGCGGTCCCAGATGATCAACGTGCCGGCGTAGTTGGCGTCAAGGTAGCGCGGATTGATGGCGTGGTGGACGCGGTGGTGCGAGGGCGTGTTGAAGACGAATTCGAACCAGCCCCACATCTTGCCGATCGTCTCGGTGTGGATCCAGAACTGCCAGATAAGGTTGAAGCCGAAGGTGAAGGCAATCACCGCCGGATGGAAGCCGAGCAGCACCAGCGGCGCCTGCAGCACGAACATGAAGGTGAACAGGCCCGTCCAGCTCTGCCTGAGTGCCGTCGATAGATTGTAGTGCTGGCTGGAATGGTGGTTGACGTGCTCGGCCCACACCCAGCGCACCCGATGCGCGATGCGGTGGTAGATGTAGTAGCGCAAATCATCGAGCAGGAAGGCCGCCAGGAACACCCAGATCGACAGGCCGAGGTTGAAGAAACGGAACTGCCAGAGCCACAGCAGCGCCCAGTAGGAGACGACGCCGAGCAGCAGCCCGGCGACGACATTGCCGGTGCCCATCATCAGGCTGGTCAGCGTGTCGTGCGTCTCGAACGAGCCCTTGGCCCGGCCGGTGCGCACCAGCCACAGCTCGATCAGGATGGCGGCAACGAAGAACGGGATGGCGAGCTGGGTAACCTGCGGGAAATTGTAATCGCCCATCACGCGGCCTCCTTGGTCGAACTAGGATGCTGCGGCTGAAGAACTCTTAGCACAGCGTGCGCGTCGGCAGCGTTAGCGAAGGTGAAGTGACCGCCTTTCCAGGTGAAATCGGCAAGGCGCAGCACAATCGTGCCGACATCATCTTCGCTGCGTGCCAATACATCGCGCGGCGTGACGATCCGCGTCAGGAAACGATCTCCAATGGCATGGACGATGCCAAGGCGCCCTCGCCCGAGTTCCAGGAACGCGGTTCGGCCATCGGATGTGAGGTGGATGGCGGCCGCCGGTTCATCCGGAAAATCCTCGGCAAAACGCTCTCGCGCCTGCTCTGCATCGGCCAGCCTGGCCTTGCGGCTGCCGCCGGTGAAATGAACGGCGGCGACCGACAACGCGATGCCGAATACGACGATCACGACCAGCACGGGCAGGCTCATGGACAGGCATCTCCTCCAGCCGGCCTGTTGTCTTGGCAACAGTTCCGGTTGAGCGATCCCTTAACACAATTGACGTTTACGTCAAACTGCTGGCCAGCCCACCATGGCGCGACGCAGCATGAGCCAGTGGCGGCGCATGGTCGAGAGTCGCACCGTGCCGTCGAGCGGCGAACCGCGTTCCATTTTCGTCAGGTAGGCTCGCGACAGGACCAGCGGCAGAAAGGCCGGGCGCAGTGAAGCCGGCAAATCCGATGCGCCTTTCTCGAAGACCGAGAGATGCTCCCGCGCCAGCGCGATCATGGCGGCGACGGCGCGCTGCGCACCTGGTCCACCATCGTCGGTGACGAATTCCTCCGGAGACGAACCCGCCGCGGCCAGGATATCGGCCGGAACAAAACACTGTCCGCGACTGCGGTGCAGCGGCAGCAGGAGCAACAGTCCCGTAATCGCCTGCGCGCAACCGGCCCTACCGGCCAGTTCGGCGAAACGTGGCGCCACTCCTGGATCCAGCACCATTGCCGCCAGTTGAATAAGCGCGGCTGCCGTTTCGCCGCAATAGCCTTCGAGATCGGTTCGCGACGGCATCGGGTCGTCATAGAGGTCGAAGATCCGGGCCTCGAGCATATTCTCGAATGCCTGTTTCGGCAGGCCGTACCTGGAAATCGTGGCCTTCAGCACATCCGCGATCGGATGGCCCGTCTCGGACCCTTCGGCTGCGATGACATCGCGCCACCATTGCAACCGCACCTCGCCCGGCAAGGCCTCGCGGATGCGATCCCGAATGCCCGCGATTTCGGCATTGAAGGCGTAGAGCGAAAACAGCGCTTCGCGCTTGTCCGTCGGCGCGTAGAGCGCGCTGAGATAGCGGTCATGGTCGGCGGCGCGCACGGCGCCCATGACGATTTCGCCCTTTTGGTCCACGTCAGTCAACGGCGATCAGCGCGGCGGCTACCGCGCGATCCTCTGCGAGCAGGACATTATATGTCCGCACCGCTGCACCGGTCGCCATCGGGTCGGCGGCTATGCCCGCGGTCTTCAAGGCGGCGCGAAGCCCCGCCGGCAAGGGTCGTAAATCCTTGCCCGTGCCGACCAGCAGGATTTCGATCTTCTCGGCCTGGGCCAGCAGCCGTTCGAAATCCGCCACCGTCAGCGCAGATGGGTCCGCCGGCTCCCAGCCATGGATACCCGACGGCAGGCACAGAAGCGAACCGCGATGCGACATGTCGGCGAAGCGGAAGCCGCCATTGCCATACGCCTCGATAGGGGCGCGGCCGGGGAAATGCGCCTCGCGGATGACGATACCTTTGGCCATCCCTGCCGATCCGCCCTTCGGGTCGCGCGTCAGGTCGCGACCGCCTTGCCGCCGCCGACCGGCTTTTCCTCGTCCGAACTCGTGGCCTGCGGCCGCAGCTTGAATAGGATCAGCAGCGGCGCGGCGATGAAGATCGACGAATAGGTGCCGAAGATGACGCCGAACAGCATTGCCATCGTGAACGAGCGGATCACCTCGCCGCCGAACAGCACCAGTGCCAGGAGCGCCAAGATCGTCGTCACCGAGGTCAGCGTCGTTCGCGACAGCGTCTCGTTGATGGCGTTGTTGAGGAGCTGCGGCAGCGGCATCTTCTTGTATTTCCTGAGATCCTCGCGAACGCGGTCATAGACCACGATCGTGTCGTTCAGCGAGTAGCCGATGATGGTCAGGATCGCCGCCAGCGACGATTGGTTGAACTCCAGCCCGGTTATAACGAAGAAGCCTATGGTCATGACCACGTCATGGACCGTCGCCACGATGGCGCCGACCGCGAACTGCCATTCGAAGCGGAACCAGACATAGATCAGGATACCCACCAGCGCGACCAGCATGGCGATCGTGCCTTGCTTGGCCAGTTCTCCTGACACGGTCGGTCCCACCACCTCGACGCGGCGGAAATCGTAATTGTCCTGCAACTCGCCACGAACCTTGTCGATGACGGTCTGCTCGGCATTCTCGCCGCCGTCCTGCGTGCCGACACGGATCAGCACGTCATTCGGCTCGCCGAACTGCTGCACCTGCACTTCGCCGATATTCAGTTCCGAGAGCCTGGCTCTGATGTCGGCAAGATCGGCATTGCCGCTCTTGGACTTCACCTCGATCAGCGATCCGCCCTTGAAATCGATGCCGTAATTGATGTCGACGGTCATGAACAGCACCACCGACAGGACCGACAGCAGGCTCGACAGCGCGAAGGTCCAGCGGCGGATGCCCATGAACGGGATCTTCGTGCCGGGCGGAATGAAGGTTACCGGCGCCCGCGGCAATTCCTTCGGGCGCGCGCGGCGCAGCCAGATGGACACCAGCAGCCGGGTAAAGGTGAAAGCGGTGAACACCGTGGTCAGGATGCCGATGGCGTAGGTGATGGCAAAGCCCTTCACCGGCCCCGTTCCGAGATAGAACAGCACCACGGTCGCGATCAGCGAGGTGACGTTGGAATCGACGATCGTCGCCAGCGCCTTCGAGAAGCCGGTGTCGATCGCCTGGATCACCGAGCGTCCGGCGCGCCGCTCCTCGCGGATGCGCTCATAAATCAGCACGTTGGAATCGACGGCCATGCCGATGGTCAGCACGATACCGGCAATGCCTGGCAAGGTCAGTGTCGCGCCAAGCAGCGATAGCAGTCCGACGATCATCGCCACGTGCACCGCCAGCGCGATGTTGGCGAGGAAGCCGAGGAAGCCGTAGGCGACGAACATGAAGGCGACGACAAGGATAGAGCCGATGATGCCGGCGACCTTGCCGGCATGGATCGAATCTTGGCCGAGGCCCGGACCCACCGTGCGCTCCTCGATCACGGTCAGCTTTGCCGGCAGCGCGCCTGCGCGCAGCAGGACCGCGAGGTCATTGGCGCTCTCGGCCGTGAAATTGCCTGAGATCTGGCCGCTGCCGCCCAGGATCGGCTCACGGATCTGCGGCGCCGAAATCACCTGGTTGTCGAGGATGATGGCGAACAGCTTGCCGACATTCTGCGATGTCGCCTGCCCGAACCGTGTCGCGCCGCGCGAGTTGAAGGTGAAGGAAACCACCGGCTCGTTGGTCTGCGAGTTGTAGGTTGCGGTCGCTTTGGAGAGGTCTTCGCCGGAAACGATGACGCGGTTTTCGATCAGGTAGGGAACCGGCGGATCGTCCTGCGAATAGAGGATCGATGAACCGGCCGGCGGACGGCCCTTCAGCGCATCCTGCACCGGCATAGACTGGTCCACCATCTGGAAGGTCAGCTTGGCGGTCTGGCCGATGATTTCCTTCAGCCTTTGCGGGTCCTGCAAACCGGGCACCTGCACCAGAATACGGTCGTCGCCCTGCCGCTGCACGATCGGTTCGGTGGTGCCGAGTTCGTTGACGCGGCGTTCCACGACTTCGATCGACTGTGCCAACGCAGCCGACGTGCGATATTTTATGCCGGCGTCGGTGACGGTGAATTTGAGCAGGCCGGGCTCGGAATCATCCAGCGCCATCTCCTGGACGGAGCCGCCGGTGAACAGGCTGGCGGCGACCGGATCGGTCAGCGGCTTCAGTGCCGTCTTGGCCGCATCGAGCTGGTTCGGGTCCTGTATGCGGACCTGTACGGTCCTGCCCGTGCCCGCCAGGCCGGTATAGCCTATCTTGGCCTCGCGCAGCAGTGTCCGGATCTCGTCACGCGTCGTCTCCAGCTGCGCCTTCACCAGATCGTTCTGATCCATCTGGAGCAGGATGTGCGAGCCGCCCTGCAGGTCGAGGCCGAGCGTCATCTGCCGCTTGGGCACCCAGCTCGGAAGCTGCGCCAGCGTGCTTGCGGGAATGAGATTGGGCGCGGCGAGGACCACTGTGGCGGCCACGGCCAGCCAGATCAGGATCATCTTGAAGCGCGAGAAATAAAGCATCAGTTCTTATCCGTTCAGGCGTACAAGCGGCAGCATTCCGCCATCGGTTCGGTTCGCGGGCCCGTTTCTCATTCTGAGCACGGCCGGCCCTATCGTGCTTCTTCAGCGATTGTCAATCTTGCCGGCAATGGGCCGGTTCGCAACAGCATGGCGATGGTGTTGGCTTCCCGGACAGTGAAATTGCCCGAGACTTGACCGTAACCACCATCGATGGGCTCGCGAATGACAGGTGCTGAAATCACGTGGTCATCCAGGATCACAGCCAATGGCCTGCCCACATTTTGCGTTGTAACCTGTTTGAACCGTGCCGCGCCTTTGGCGCCAAACCGGAACACGACAACCGGTTCGTCATTTTGCTGCCCACTGTAAGTTGGGCGGGCGTCGAGCACGTCCTTATCCGAGAGGATGACCCGATTCTCGACCAGGTAAGGAACCGGCGGATCGTCCTGCGTATACACCACCAGCGAGCCAACAGGCGGGGAACCGCTGATCGCATCGTTCACCGGCATCGAAAGGTCAACCAAATGGAAGCTCAGGCGACCAGGCCGGGTGAGAATTTTTTCCAGCGTTTGCCGATCGGCGATGTCTGACGTCTGAACAAGTATGCCGTCTTGGTCCGCTGGTTGGGCCACCGTGCCGGCGACACGCAGATCTTGGAGACGATTTTTGATGACCTTAATCGACTGAGAAATCGCGTTAGAGGTCTGATACTTCAAACCCGCATCCGTCAGCGTGAATTTGAGCAAGCCGGCTTTGCCGGAATCCAGCGTCATTTCCTGAACGCGGCTGTCCGGGGCAACATCCGTTACCCTCTTGAGCGCTGTCTTTGCCGCCTCAAGCTGAGCCGGATTCGTGATGCGCACCTGCAAGGTCCTGCCCGACACAGCAAGCCCCGTGTAGCCGATCCTGGCCTCCATCAGAAGCGCCCGGACATCGCCACGCGCAATCTTCAGCCGGCCGTCGATCACATCAGCCACCACCAGATGGAGCAGGAGATGCGAACCGTCTTGGCCTGCTCGAACGACTGCCGGACTATCGGCAGGCCGTTCGGGCCGCATGGCATGCGGACTGGCGGCGGAAAGGCTGGACGCGTCCAAGACGGTCATCGTGGCTACGGCAAGCCACGTCAGCATCATCTTCAGGCGCCAAAAATGAGACATATGCCGTCGCTTGTCAGGGCCCCGTCCGCGGATCGCTCCGCCTGGAATTTGGTTATTTCTTGGCGTTCTGGTTCGCTACCGGCTCGCCCTTGACGCGCACGTCGGCGATCGTCGAGCGCAACGCCGTCACCTTCGTGCCGCCACCGAGGTCGATCTCGAGCTCATGGTCGTCGATCACCTTGGTCACCTTGCCGACGAAGCCGCCGCCGGTGACGACCGTGTCGCCGCGGCGCACGGCCGCCAGCATCTCGCCGCGCTTCTTCAGCTGCGTGCGCTGCGGCCGGATGATGAGAAAATACATGATCACGAAGATCAGGACGAACGGCAAAATGCTGATGAACATGTCGGGAGAAGCCCCAATGCCTTGGGCATATGCCGGTGTCACGAACATCGAGGTACTCCTGAATTTTGAAAACAGCCGCCAAACGGTTCAGTGGATTTGGCAGCCCCGCGAAATTTGGCCGGAATATAGTCGGTAAAGTTGCCAATGCAACTGCGTGGCCGGGCAAATCGGCTGCTTTTCCGGCCTGTTCACCCGTGTTAGAGCATGACCGCGAAAAGCGCGAGCGGGTTTTCGCAAAAGATCGCGCTGTAACAAACGGTTGCAGCGAGTTTCGAAACCGTCGGGATCGAACCCGGCCACACCTTCCCTCGCGGAACCAGAGCAAAAGACCTGAGATGACCGATACCAGCATCGACGCATTGAACCAGAAACTCGACCGCCTGATCGAGGCGGTCAGCCGCCTCGCCCCGCCGCCTGTGCCCGTAACCGACCTTGGCGGAGCCGATTGCTTCGTCTGGCAGGCGGATCCGGGTTGCCTGGAGCCGGTGCGCAAGGTGAACCGCGTCGACATCGGCCTGATCCGCGGCGTCGACCGCGTGCGCGACATCCTCGTCGACAACACGGAGCGCTTCGCCTCCGGCTATGCCGCCAACAACGTGCTTTTGTGGGGCGCGCGCGGCATGGGCAAATCGTCGCTGGTCAAGGCCGTGCATGCCGCAATCAACGCCTCGCCGAAACTCGACCGCCCGCTCAAGCTGATAGAGATCCATCGCGAGGACATCGATACGCTGCCGAAGCTGATGACGCTGCTGAAGGCCGCGCCTTACCGCTTCATCCTGTTTTGCGACGACCTCTCCTTCGACCATGACGATACCTCCTACAAATCGTTGAAGGCAGCACTCGAAGGCGGCGTCGAAGGCCGCCCGGCCAATGTCATTTTCTACGCCACGTCGAACCGCCGCCATCTTCTGCCGCGAGACATGATCGACAATGAGCGCTCCACCGCCATCAATCCGTCCGAGGCGGTCGAGGAGAAGGTTTCGCTCTCCGATCGCTTCGGCTTGTGGCTCGGCTTCCACAAATGTTCGCAGGACGAATATCTCGAAATGGTCAACGGCTACGCCAGCCATCATGGGCTCGACATCGACCCCGGGCAGTTGCGCGCCGAGGCGCTGGAATGGGCGACGACACGCGGCAGCCGCTCGGGCCGCGTCGCCTGGCAGTTCACGCAGGACCTCGCAGGCCGGCTCGGCAAGCCGTTGAAGGATTAGGCGCGGCTCACCGAGTGACGGCAGGAGCCGGCCACAAAAGTTTCGTGGCCGACCCGTCCGGGGACGCCGGTTTCTATATCGTGTTCATTCCCGCACAGGCTTTATGCTTCCCAGAACCATGGGAATATCGGTTTGTATCCCGAGTGTATCGGTCGCCCAGGCCTGCATTTCTGGTGAAGCATCACCTGATTTCAGGATGGAAATGGCCAGCTCGGACATGTCTGTGGGCGGCTTGGTATTGATCACCGCATAGGAGAAATAGCCGGCCAAAGCGGCACTTGCGATCGAAATGACCGGCGCAACGATTAAAGCAGTTGCTCGTACATGCGATTGCCAGCGATGCGTTGGGCTGGCGGACGGAAGTTCATCCTCTTCGACAGATTCAATCATTCCACTCTCCTTGCAGAGCGTCGAGAATGACTTTCCTCTACATTAGTTAAAATGCAGATAAACCATTTTCGATAACGCGAGTCGCAATACGGCTCTTGCGCCGATCCCCGCCAAGGGAGCGACTGCGGCACCGGAGACGTGGTGCGCACGACGGTTCCGGGCGCTGCTCAGGCGCCCGCCAATGGCAAACGTCTAGACTCCCAAAAGCTATTTGGCGTGATGTGTCCCCGCGCCATTAGCGCGGTTGAGGGCTGCTCTTTGGTTCAGCATGTCACTCAAAATTTGATCCTGGTTAGACATGCATGAAAACAACGACGTGCATCCAGCAACCAACTGAAAAAGCCCGCTCCTTGCGGGGCGGGCTGAGCCGGCGGGCCGGACTGGAGGTCAGGCGGCCCGCAAATCGCTTTTTTTATTCTATTCGAAATAGCCCCGACTATTCGAGATAGCCGGAGGGATCGACCGGGGCCGAGTTCTTGCGCACTTCGAAGTGCAGCTTCGGCGAGTCCGTCGTGCCGCTCATACCCGACAGCGCGATCTCCTGGCCGCGCTTGACCTTCTGGCCGCGCTGGACCTCGATCGAGCTGGCGTGACCGTAGACGGTGACCAGGCCATTCTCGTGCCGCACCAGCACCGTATTGCCGAATTCCTTGAGGCCGTCGCCGGCATAGATGACGACGCCATTCTCGGCCGCCTTGACCGGCGTGCCTGCCGGCACGGCGATGTCGACGCCGTCCTTGCCGGAACCGAAGCCGGAAATGACGCGGCCGCGCACCGGCCAGCGCATCTTGCCTATGCCGGTGGCGTCCGGCGCCACAGCGTCGTCATCCTCGGCCTGCTGGATGACCTTGGCGTCTTTCTTCGGCGGCGTGTAGGAAGCCAGCGTTTGCGACGGCATCGTCTTGGCCGTCGGCTGCGTCGTGGCTGTCGTCACCGGGTCTACCGTCGCCGGCTTTGCGGCGGCCACCGTGGCCGTTCCGCCGGCCGGCACCTTCAGCGTCTGGCCGATCTTCAGCAAGCCGTCCTGCATGCCGTTCGCCTGCTTGATGGCGACAACCCCGACGCCAGTCTTCCTGGCGATCGAGGAAAGCGTATCGCCCGACTGCACCGTATAGGCGCCGGCGCCGGCCTTGGGCGCGGCGGCGGCCGTTTGCGGCGCGGGCTTGCT
The DNA here is from genome assembly GCF_006440835.1 of Mesorhizobium sp. B2-5-11. Classification (NCBI taxonomy): domain Bacteria; kingdom Pseudomonadati; phylum Pseudomonadota; class Alphaproteobacteria; order Hyphomicrobiales; family Phyllobacteriaceae; genus Mesorhizobium; species Mesorhizobium sp. B2-5-11. The sequence continues at coordinate 447,061 of NZ_VFUK01000003.1, read as the reverse complement.
GTCTTTGGGCTTGTTCGCCGCGGCCGAAGCATCGACCTGCGCGGCTGACTTGCCCTCCTTGAGCTTCGGCTGCTGCGGCAGCACGGCAACCTTTTCCGGCGCGGTGGCCGGCACGTCGCGCTTGCCATTAGCGGGCTTGGCATCGGCCATCTTGGGCTCGGCCTTGCTGGAATAGGCGTAGGCCGGAATGATGATCTTCTGGCCGGTCTTCAGCCCCTTGGTCGCGCTCAGCCCGTTGACCTTCATGATCACGTCGGCCGGCACCTTGTAGTGCTGCGCCAGCCCGGAGATCGTTTCACCGTCCCTGACGACGATTTCGGTGGCATGCGCCGTGCCGGCTGCCTTGGCGTCGGGCTGGGCATCCTTGAAGGGCTTGGCCGCGGGAGCAACCGTGCCGGTCGCCGTCCGGTCGACATGCGGTGCCGGGCGCACCAGAGCGGGCGCCGATGCAACACGCACCGGATTGGCGGCGGGTGCCAGCGCGGGAGCGGGCTGCGCCTGGGCGACCGGTGGCGGCAGCGGCCGCGTCGACACCGGCTCGAGGCTGGAGCGGCTGACCGACTGCGTGTGGCTGCCATCGAGCGGCGCGGCCGCGACATCCCCCGGATAGGGCTGCTGCACGGCATCCTGCTTGTTGATGATGGCGCGCTGATTGTTTGTCGAGGAGGTGAAGACGTCGTCGACGCCGTTGAACCGCGACACTTGCGAGCTGCACCCAGCCGCGGCACCCGCGATCATGAGAACAGCGCAGCCCCGCGCCAAATTGCGATTGTTTGCCTTCAAAACACTGAGTTGCATCGCACTAACCCGCACAAACTCTGCACCAACTGGACAGGATTAAAGCGCGTTAATGTTACTGGTCGGTTAACCCCTTAGAATCAGACGCAAAATTTCTTAAAATATTTGAGGCCGCCCAGACTGCCCATATAGAGGCACGCGCAGCCGCCGTTGCAGGCCGGCTGACATGGACAATCCCTAGATAACGGCCGCCAGGCTGCGCAATACCGGCTGCAGGCGCACGAGGCCGATATCCTCGCGCTCGAAACGGCTGCCGACCTTGGTGAGCTTGGCCAGCACCTGCTCGCCCTCCTCCGGTCCGATCGGCGCGATCACGATGCCGCCGCTCGACAACTGGTCGAGCAGGAAACGCGGCAGGCTGTCGAAGGCGGCCCAGGCGACGATCCGGTCGAACGGGCCTTCTGCGGCCAAACCGGAGGAACCATCCACCTGGCGCGCGATGACGTTGCCGATGCCGAGCGCCTCGAAGCGCTGCCGCGCCTGTTCGACCAGCGTCTTGTAGCGGTCGATGGTGACAACCCGGCCTGACAGGCGCGACATCACCGCTGCCGTATAACCGGAGCCGGTACCGATCTCGAGCACGCGATTCCCGACTTCGATGGCGAGTGCGGCGATCACCGCCGCCTGCATGTCCGCGCCCTCGATCGCTTCGCCGCATTCGATCGGCAGCATGCGGTCCGACCAGGCGATGGAATGGAATTGGGCGGCCAGGAAGCCGCGCCGCGGTGTCGCCTCGAAGGCCGCGATCAGCGCCTTCGGCACGGTCCCCCTGCCGCGCAGGCGCAGCAGGAAGGCGGCAAATCCTTCTCGGTCATCGATCGGCAGGTTCATGCAAGGGCCTTGCTCAGCTGGTCACGAATCTCATGCGCTGTGAGGTCGAGCTGCAACGGCGTCACCGACACCAGGCGATTGCGCAGCGCAAAAAGGTCGGTGCCCTGCTTGCCCTCGACGGGTTCGCGGCCGAAGCGCAGCCAGTAGTACGGCAGCCCGCGCCCGTCGCGGCGTTCCTCGACCCACAGGCTGTGTACGAGCTTGCCCTGCGAGGTGACCACCGTGCCGGCGACCTCTTCAGGCAGGCAGTTCGGAAAATTGACGTTGAGCAGCACGCCGTCCGGCAGCGGCGTCGCGACGAGTTTCTTGAGCAGCGCCGGCGCCAGCGCCTCGGTGGTCTCGTAGGGAACGACGCGGTCCTCGCCGACAGTGCTGTAGCCCTGGCTGAGCGCGATCGAGCGTATGCCGAGCAACGCGCCCTCCATCGCGCCGGCGACGGTTCCCGAATAGGTGACGTCGTCAGCGATGTTGGCGCCGGAATTGATGCCCGACAGGATCAGGTCGGGCGCGCCGGGCAGGATCTTCTTCACGCCCATGATGACGCAGTCGGTCGGCGTGCCGCGCACGGCAAAGTGCTTCTCGCCGATTTTCCTCAGCCGCAGCGGCTCCGAGATCGACAGCGAGTGCGCATAGCCGGACTGGTCCTGCTCCGGCGCCACCACCCAGACATCGTCGGACAATGTGCGCGCGACGCGCTCGAGCGACGCCAGGCCCTCGGCATGAATGCCGTCGTCATTGGTCAGGAGAATACGCATTATTTCGATTCGATCTTTTCCAGCCCGCCCATGTAAGGCCGCAGCACTTCAGGAATGGTTACGCTGCCATCCTCGTTCTGGTAGTTTTCGATGACGGCGATAAGTGCGCGCCCGACAGCGGTGCCCGAGCCGTTCAGCGTATGGACGAAGCGGTTGCCCTTGCCGTCCTTGTCCTTGTAGCGAGCGTCCATGCGCCTGGCCTGGAAATCGCCGCAGACAGAGCAGGACGAGATCTCGCGATAGGCGTTCTGGCCGGGCAGCCACACCTCGATGTCATAGGTTTTTCGCGCGCCAAAACCCATGTCGCCGGTGCACAGCACCATGGTGCGGAACGGCAATTCGAGCCGCTTCAGCACTTCCTCGGCACACTCGGTCATCCGCTCATGCTCGGCGAGCGACGACTCCTGATCGGTGATCGACACCAACTCGACCTTGTAGAATTGGTGCTGGCGCAGCATGCCGCGCGTGTCGCGCCCTGCCGAGCCGGCCTCCGAGCGGAAGCACGGCGTCAGCGCGGTGTAGCGCAGCGGCAGTTTCTCATGGGCGGTGATCTCCTCGCGCACGAGGTTGGTGAGCGGCACTTCGGCGGTGGGGATGAGGCCAAGCCTGCCGTCCCCATGCGGGGTGAAGAACAGATCCTCCTCGAATTTCGGCAGCTGGTTGGTGCCGAAAAGAACATCGTCCTTGACCATCAGCGGCGGGATGACTTCCTCATAGCCATGCTCGGTCGTGTGCAGGTCGAGCATGAACTGGCCGATCGCGCGTTCCATCCGCGCCAGCCCGCTCTTCAGCACGGTGAAGCGCGAGCCGGAAAGTTTCGCGGCGCGCTCGAAATCCATCATGCCGAGCGCTTCGCCGATCTCGAAATGCTCCTTCACCCAGTTCGGGCGGGTCGGCACCTTGCCGATGATATGCTTGACCACGTTGTCGTGCTCGTCCTTGCCGACCGGCACATCGTCGAGCGGCACATTGGGCAGCACCGCCAGCGCGTCGTTCAGCGCCTTGTCGAGCTCGCGCTCGCGCGCCTCGCCGTTCTGGATGAAGGTTTTTATCTCGCCGACTTCGGCTTTCAGTTTTTCGGCAAGGGCGGCATCGCCCGAACGCATGGCATTGCCGATCTCTTTCGAGGCGGCGTTGCGGCGTTCCTGCTTGGTCTGCAGCTCGGTAACATGTTCGCGCCGCGCCTCGTCCCTGGCGATCAGGTCATCGACGGTTGACTGCGCTTCCTCGACCGACCACGAGCGCTTGACCAGCGCCTCGACAAGGGCCTTCGGGTTGTCGCGAATCCATTTGATGTCAAGCATGGTCTGAAAGCTCCTGCGGTAGCTTGCCGCCAAAGCGCGCGGCGGTTTGCGCTACGATATGCTCAAGAATATAGCCTGAAACGCATCGTCGGTTTCGCGATGCGTTTCAGGCCAGAGGGGGTAAACCGCATCTCTGATCGATGCAAGATCGGGCTTGCTGACGGCAGGGGCCGCGAGCCCGCTTTCGAGTGGTGAGGGATAGCGCGACAGTCCAGAAATAAAAAACCCGCCTCGGCGGCGGGTCCTTGGCGCAAATCAGCACCATAACCGAATATGTACCATAGCGGCGGGCACCAAGTCAAGAAAAAATTCCTATCGGCACCGGGCCGCGCACCGATTCCGGGGCCGGCAGCCCGCAGGGGCGACGCGCCTGCCCTATGTGGAGGATGCGTCTGCCGGCTTTTCCGCCACCTCTTCCTCGGATTGCTGCTTCTCCCGCGCCAGGCGCTCGCGCTCCTGGCTGCGTTCGATCATCCGCGCCGACCAGATGGCGACCTCGTAGAGCAGGATGGTCGGGATGGCGAGGCCGATCTGGCTCATCGGGTCGGGCGGCGTCAGCACCGCCGCGACGACGAAGGCGATGACGATCGCCCATTTGCGCTTCTCGGCCAGCGCCTTGGATGACAGCATGCCGACGCGCGTCATCAGGCTGGTCACCACCGGCAGTTGGAATACCAGGCCGAAGGAGAAGATCAGCGTCATGATCAGGCTGAGATATTCCGACACCTTCGGCAGCAGCGAAATCTGCACCTGGTCGTTGGTGCCCGATTGCTGCATGGCGAGGAAAAACCACATCACCATCGGCGTGAAGAAGAAATAGACCAGCGAGGCGCCCATCAGGAACAGGATTGGCGACGCGATCAGGAACGGCAGGAAGGCGTTGCGTTCGTTCTTGTAGAGGCCGGGCGCGATGAACTTGTAGATCTGCGTGGCGATCAGCGGAAAGGCGATCACCATGCCGCCGAACATGGCGAGCTTGACCTGGGTGAAGAAGAATTCCTGCGGCGCGGTATAGATCAGCTCGACCTTGTGCGGGTCGAGCCCCGCCCATTGCGTCGCCCATTTGAATGGCACGACAAGTAGGTTGAACAGCTTCTTGGCAAAGAAGAAGCAGACCAGGAACGCGGCGAAGAAGCCGCCGAGCGACCAGATCAGCCTGCGGCGCAACTCGATGAGATGCTCCATCAGCGGCGCCGAGGATTTCTCGATCTCGTCCTTTTCCTTGTCCGAAACGCTCACTTGGCGGCTCCCGCCGTCTTTTTGGCCACCGGCTTCTTCGCTGGAGCCGGTTTCGCCTCGGCCTTGGTCATCGCCGTCTTGGCTGCTGCCGGTTTGGCAGCCTTGGCAGCCTTTGAGGCCGCCACGGGCTTCGCCGGCGCTTCGGGTGCTGGCGCGGGTTTGGCGGTCGCCGCTTTCGCAGGCGTGGAAGCTTTCGCGCCATTTGCCGAAGCCTTGGCAGGCTTGGCCGCTTTCCCTGCCGCGGGTGTCTTTGGCGCCAGCTCTGTCGGCACTGAGGACGCCACCACCGATTCATCGGTCATGACCGGGAAGATCGCCGCGGCCGGCGTGACATCACGGTCATTGGGCCCCGGCATGGTGGTCGCGCCGTTCTTCAACGGTTCGGCCGCCTGCGGTACCGAGCCGGCGGGCGCTGCCGTATCGACGGCCGGCTTCGGCTTCATCGCCGCGTCGACGCCGGAACGTACATCGGCGGCCGCCTGCTCGAACGGATTGAGCTGTTTCCTGATCTCGGCAACCGGGCTGAGCCCCCTTAGCTCGTCGACCGATTTCTTGACGTCGTCGAGCTCCGCTTCCTTCAGCGCCTCGTTGAACTGCTTCTGGAAATCGGCCGCCATGGCACGCAGCTTCGCCGTCGTGCGGCCGAAGGTGCGCAGCATGTTGGGCAAATCCTTCGGCCCGACGACCACGATCATAACGATCGCGATCACCAGCATTTCGGTCCAGCCGACTTCAAACATGGCTATCCGTTCCGACTAATGCATGCCGCCCAAAAGTGCGAAGCGGTTCTGGGACAACGACACACACAAAAGCAACAACCCTTGGCTCAGCTCTTGCTGGCCTTTTCCTTCGCTGCCGAAACGGTTTCGTCGGCGCGATGTTCGACGGTACGCTTGTCGTCGGCAACGTCGTCGTCGGCCATGCCCTTCTTGAAGCTCTTGATACCCTTGGCCATGTCGCCCATCAGCTCGGGTATCTTGCCGCGGCCGAACACCAGAAGCACGATGACCAGCACGATCATCCAGTGCCAAATCGAAAATGAACCCATAGCAACTCTCTCTCGAATGGTTTCCCTGGCGATGATCTATGCGTTTTCGCGTTGGGATTCAAACACAACCGCGACAGAGTTTATGAAAGGGTGTCGGATGTCACGCATTTTCGGCGATGCGGTCCGCTACCAATCGGCGCATCTAGCCCGGGAAAGCCTCCAGGAACAGGGGCTTGTGGTCAATCTTCCGTGACGCGCGGCGTCAGCAGGCCGAGTTCCTCGAGATCGATATCGGTCAGCGGATCCTCGTCCTCGGTCAGCGCATCCGGATCGGCTGGCGGCTGCGGAATGGAGAAATTCGACGGCATGCGGCCCGAAAGCAGGCCGGCGCCCTTCAACTCCTCCATGCCGGGGAGATCGCGGATTTCCTCGAGCGCGAAATGGTCGAGGAAGGTTTCGGTGGTGCCATAGGTCACGGGACGGCCCGGCGTTTTGCGCCGGCCGCGCATGCGCACCCATTCCGTTTCCAAGAGCGTATCCAGCGTGCCCTTCGAGGTTTCGACGCCTCTGATGTCCTCGATCTCGGCGCGCGTTACCGGCTGGTGATAGGCGATGATCGCCAGAACTTCGAGCGCCGCGCGCGACAGCTTGCGCTGTTGCACGGTGTCGCGGCTCATCAGGAAGGCGAGATCGCCGGCGGTGCGAAACGCCCAGGCATCACCGACCCGCACCAGGTTGACGCCGCGCCGCGCATAGATCTGCTGCAGCTCGGCCATCGCGAGGGCGATGTTAATGCCATCGGGAAGGCGCGCGGCCAACTGCTTTTCGCTGACCGGCTCGGCACTGGCGAAAACGATCGCCTCGGCCATGCGCACCGCCTCCGCCATATGCAGCCGCTCGGCGGGATTCTGCGCCGGATTCTGGGTCGGATTCTGAACCGAAGCCTGGTCGACCTCGCCCTCCTCCGGTTCGTTGTCCACTTTGAACGGGACAACCGAAGCGTTGGCGCGTTCGCTCATGATGCCACCTCGACTGCCTTGATTGCCGGTGCGCGGTGATCGCGCAGATAGATCGGCGCGAACACCTCGTCCTGCCGCACATCCATCTTGCCCTCACGCACCAGTTCCAGTGTCGCCGCGAACGAGCTGGCGATCGCGGTGCGCCGTTCTTCAGGGCTGGACAGATATTGGACGAGAAAACTGTCGAGCGCCGTCCAGTCCCGCAAGCTTCCGATCAGCCTGGTCAGGATGTCGCGGGCGTCCTTGAGCGACCAGACGCCGCGCCTGGCGATCGTGACATTGGTGATTGCCTGCTTCTGCCGCTGCTGGGCATAGGCGGTGAGCAGATCGTAGAGCGACGCCGAATAGGCGTTGCGCTTCTCGATGATCACCATTTCCGGCATGCCGCGCGCGAACACGTCGCGGCCGAGCCGGTTCCGGTTGACCAGCCGCGCCGATGCATCGCGCATGGCTTCCAGCCGCTTGAGCCGGAATTGCAGCACCGCCGCCAGTTCCTCGCCGCTTTCGCCTTCCTCGCCCGGCTGCTTCGGGATCAAAAGCTTCGATTTGAGGAAGGCGAGCCACGCCGCCATCACCAGATAATCCGCGGCGAGCTCAAGTCTCAGTGCCCTCGCCGTCTCGACGAAGGCCAAATACTGCTCGGCCAGCGCCAGGATGGAAATGCGCGCGAGATCGACCTTCTGGTTGCGGGCAAGATGCAGCAGAAGATCGAGCGGGCCTTCGAATCCTGCGACGTCGACGACCAGCGACGGATCGCCGGTCAGCCGGGTATCATCGCTTTCGGCCCACAGGCGGTCCATCGGTGCGGCCTTCCCGGCCTTGCTTTCCAATGCTTCCGCCACGTCCCGTTCTTCCCTCTGTCAGGCCACCGCATCGAAATAGGTGGCGAATTCGGCGCGTATCTCGGTTTCTTCAGCCGCGTCGCGTTTTTCTATATAGGTCATTGCCCGGTTTGCGCGCTCAAGCGACTTGCCCTCAAGCCCTTTGGTTCGCGATGCGATGCCCGCCATCTCCTCGAAAACGCCGTCGCAGTGAAGGACCAGATCGCAGCCGGCCGCAAGGATCGAGGCCGCCTTTGTCGGGAAATCCCCAGAAAGTGCCTTCATCGAGGTGTCGTCGCTCATCAGCAGCCCATCGAAGCCGATCTCGCGGCGAATGATCTCGTCGATGACCTTGCCGGAGGTGGTTGCCGGGTTTTTCGGGTCGATCGCGCTGTAGACGACATGCGCGGTCATGGCCATCGGCAGGTGGTTGAGTTCCCTGAACGGCGCAAAATCGTGCCGCTGCAGCTCGCTCATCGAAGCGTCGACGACAGGCAGTTCGAAATGCGTGTCCGCGAAAGCCCGGCCATGGCCGGGAATATGCTTCATGACCGGCAGCACGCCGCCAGACATCAGGCCTTCCGCCGCGGCGCGGCCGAGCTCGATGACCGGGCGCGGCTCCTTGCCATAAGCGCGCGCGCCGATGACGTCGCTCGCCCCTTCGATCGGCACGTCGAGCACCGGCAGGCAATCCGCCGTGATGCCGTAGCGCAGAAGGTCGAAAGCGTGCAGCCGCGCCATCAGCCAGGCGGCGCGGGCTCCGGCGTCATGGTCGTCGCGCCACAGCGCACCGAGCGCGCCGCCGGCTGGATAGTTCGGCGCCAGAGGCGGCCGCAGCCGCTGCACTCTGCCGCCCTCCTGGTCGATGAACACCAGCGCGTCCGGCCGTCCGATGCAGTCGCGCATCTCGGCGACCAGATCGCGGATCTGCTCGGTCTCGCTGATGTTGCGGGCAAACAGGATGAAGGCCCACGGGCATTCATTGCGATAGAAACTGATTTCTTCGCGGGTGAGCGATTTCCCGGCACAGCCGAGGATCATGGATTTTGATTCGGTCATGCCGACGAGTCTAGAATCTTCCGCGGCCAAAGGGAATCACGTCGAAAAGTGCAAAAAGAAAACGGCGCGGCGTTGAGGCCGCGCCGGTTTTCAAACTGCTCTCCTCCGACACGGGAGGTGAATGACTACCTCGACACGAAGCAGTTGCCGCCGGCAGCCTTGTAGCTGGTGCACAGATTGATAGCATCGTTGCGCGACTGCGCGGGCACGCGGACGCGGTAGAAAGTCCCCTTGCCGGCGATCTCCGCCTTGACGATGTTGGCGGTGCGGCCGGAAAGCACGCCACCATAGCGACGCTGCAGATCCTGATAGGTCGACTGCGCGCTTTCGACCGTCGGCTGCGAGGCGATCTGCATCGACCACGAACCGCCGCCGGTCGAGGGCGCCGCGGGACTGATGGAGGCAACTTGATCGGGCTTGACCTCGCCGACCACGTCGACCGGCTGGTCGGACGGGCGCTGCGGCGCGACCGGGACCTTGGCCGGCGTGTTGGCCGACTGGGCCTTGGCTTCCGCCTTGGGCTCGGCCACCGGTTTCAGGGCTGGCTCATCGGCCGCCTGCGCGGCGTCCGGCGCCACCGTGCCGGTCTGGTCAGCATCAGCCTGAGCCGACGGCGCGACATGTTGCGGCGCCGGATCGACCGGCTCCACGGCAGCCACTTTCGGTGCGGCGGGCGCCGGATCCTCACGCGGCACCAGCGACCCGTCCGATTTGACCACCATGGTCCTAACCTTGCGCGGCGCCACGGCGACGACGTCGGGATTCGTTCCCTTGTCGGCATCCTGGAGGACCTGCGCGATGCGGTCCTCGGACTTGGCTGCGGGCGCGGCGTTATCGGCTGGCGCCGCAACGGCGGTTGGAGCATCGCCGCCGTCGCCGTCGGTCGCGTCGGCTGCGGTCTGGTCGGGCGAGAGATCGACGGCGCGAGCCGGATCTTTCGCCGCCACATCGACCGGTTCCTCGACATTGGTGACGAGCTTCTGCTGGACCGGCTCGGCGGGCTTGGCGCCCTTGGCGACCGCGTCATAGACCTTGTTGTCCTGGTTCGGCACCACGGCGCCGCCCGGGTTTTCCGGCTTGACCTTGATCGGTGCATTGTCCGCCTTGACCAGGACCGGGGCGTCACCGCTGCCCTGGCCGCCCGGAGACAGCGCGAAGGCGCCGAGGCCTCCGGTGACAACGACTGCACCGACAATGGCGGCGATGAGCAGGCCGCGCCTGCGCGGCGACCCGCCGGCCTCGCGTTCGGCGAGACCAGGAACCGACATCGCCTCGTCCAGCTCGGGATCGTAGTCGAGCTCGTCGACGGCAAAATCGTCGGCCTGTGAAACCGGCTGGCTGCCGGGCAAGTCGTCGACGTCGAAGCCGTTGGTGGCGTCGGCATAGCCTGCCGGCGCTGTCGCGCGGGCAGACATTTCCGCCGGCCGTGCCGCGTAGGTGCGGGCCTCGGGCTGATAGCCCGGCTTGAGCCCCTCATAGCCCGGCTTGAGCGTCTCATAGTCCGGCTTGAGAGCCTCATAGCCCGGTTCAAAGGCATCGTATCCCGGCTTGAAGCCGGGATTGTAGGAGTCGGCGGCATAGGACGCGCTGGCGTTTGCGGGAGCCGCAGCGACATCCACTGTATTCATCTCGGTCAGCAGATTGGAGAATTCGGCGTCGAGATCGTCGTAGCCGGGCGCGGCCGGCTCGTCCTCTTCGAAGTGCAATTCCGGAATGTCGAGATCATCCTGAAGCGCCACGACGCGCTCCGGCACATCGACGGTCTCGACGTCAGGCATCTCGTCATCGAACGCGGACTGCTCGCGCTGCGCGGCGGCCGGCGCCGCATAAGCGGCAGGCTCAGCCGCACGATAGGTCGGGACCGCGGCAGCCGGCGCCGCCATGGGGGCCGCCGAAGCCATCGGCTGGGCGGTAAAACTCGCCTGTTGCGGCTGCGGGACCGGCGTAACCCGGCTCCACGAGCGGGCCGGCTCGGGCGGAGTGGACTGCGTCGTCAGCCAATCGAGGGGATCGTCGCGGAAAGTTTCCGGCGCGGCGGAATCCGCGGCGAGGTCTTCATCCCGGTCGATTCCTTCAGCCAGGTCGATGCTTGCGGCGAGTTCCGCTTCGAAATCATCGTCTTCAGAGACAGTGGCATGCGCGCCGAGGTTCTGGTCCTGAAGCTCATCGAGCATGAGATCGTCAAGATCGACGTCAGCGGTCGAGACCGCCTGATGCTGCTGCGTCGCCGCAGGTTCGTCCAGGTTCCAGTCGAGGTCACCGGCCGTCGGTTCTTCGTCGGGTTTCGCGGTCGCGGCGACAGGCTGCTGAACCGCGACCTCCTCCTTGGCCACCGGCGCCGGGCGCGCGCTCATGGCGCCCAACAGCGCGTTCAACTCGTCTTCAAGGCTACGCTCGTCGGCGGCGGCATGCACCGGTTCGGCCATAGCCGGGGCGGCCGGATGAACGGGGGCAGCCACAGGCTCAGCGGCCGGCTCGTCCGTCGCTTCGGCAAGCGCGTCGTTGAAATCCTGCTCGAAAGCATCGTCCAGCGGCTCATCGGCGGCCAGGTCTGCCGCCTCGCCTTCCGCATCCGTCGCCTCGGCGAACACGTCCTCCATTTCGTGCGCATCTGCCGTCTCGGCGGTCACGTCATGCGCGTCAAGCGCATCCGTCTCCGCAGCCACGGGCGCATCGGTCGCGACCGAGTGATCGGCAGCCAGATCGAAATCGATATCCGCCAGCCCGTCGTCGAAAGCCGTGGCGTCATCAAAGCGATCGCCAAAATCCTCTTCGGAAACCGCATGGTTCGCGTTCAGCGCCGCCTCGACGGGAGGCTCGACCGGAGCCGCGGCCGCTTCAGGCTGCTGCTCCGCCACGTGACCATCGAGCATCAGTTCGTCTTCGAGCGAAAGGGCAAAACCATCGTCGAATTCATGGTCGACGGTAGGCTCCGCGACAGGCTCCGCCACTTCGGCGGCCAAGGCGGGCTCGGCCGCATCGGTCGCGTCATCAAGCCGGAAGTCCTGATCGAGCGATGCCGCAAGCTCGTCCGCCATGGGCAGATCGTCATCGAGCGGCGAAACGCCATCGAGAGAGCTGGCTACCGCATCGTCGAAATCCGTATCGAAAGCGGCATCGACGGTTGGCGCGGCCTCGGCAACAGCGTCGTCGGCACCATGCTCATCGTCGAGCTGCATGTCGTCGAACGCCATGGCGAGTTCGTCATCCATGCCGTCGGTAGCGGCGGCGTCGAACGCCGGCTCATCAACATCGGCGACCGTCGCGGCGTTGCCTTCGGCAAAGTCGAAGTCGCCCATCAACTCCTTTTCGAGATCGATGTCGAAATCGACCTCCTGCGCCTGCTGATCAGCGGCGGCTTTCGGTTGGGCGGGCGCCTGTGGCTTGACCGGCTGGCGCGGGTCGAACCCCATGATCCTGGTCAGTTCCGCGAACGGATCATCGTTGGCGATGTCGTTGTTGTCGGCTATTCTCAGCTGGGTTCTGTCTGCCATTATTGTTCCCGAACTCGCACTCATTCGGACGCCATGGACGTCGCGCAGGGTTGGCCCTTACCAGCGCAATGTGGGCAAAAGGTGACAGGTTTTTTAGTCAAACCTAACGCATTTCGGTGGGCGCCGCGGCGCCGATCAGCGTCAGGCCGGACGTCAAGACATCCGAAACAGCCTGCACCAGCCCTAGTCTGGCATGCGTCAATTGTCGGTTGTTAACCTTAACAAAACGTAAGTCCGGATTATCGGTGCCGCGGTTCCAGTGCCCGTGGAAGCTTGAGGCCAGATCGTAGAGGTAGAATGCCAGCCGATGCGGCTCGAGCGCAAGTGCCGCCAACTCGATCAACCGTGGATATTCAGCGAGTTTCCTGATCAGGCCGATCTCGCCTTCGTCGGTCAGCAACGCCACGGCAGCCGCCAGACTGTTGCGATCGAAATTGGCCTCTCCCAACTGCTCGCTCGCCTGCCGGAATACCGAATGGCAGCGCGCCGAAGCGTACTGCACATAGAACACCGGATTGTCCTTGGACTGCTCGGTCACCTTGGCGAAGTCGAAATCGAGCGGCGCATCGTTCTTGCGATAGAGCATCATGAAGCGGATGGGGTCGCGGCCGACTTCCTCCACAACCTCGCGCAGCGTCACGAAATCGCCGGACCGCTTGGACATGCGCACCGGCTCGCCATCGCGAAACAGCTTTACCAGGTTGCACAGAAGAACCGTGAGCTTCACCTCGTCGCCGGCGATCGCCCGCGCCAGCGCTTCCAGCCGCTTGACATAGCCGCCATGATCGGCGCCGAGCACGTAGATCAGTTCGACGAAGCCGCGATCGACCTTGTCCTTGAGATAGGCGACGTCGGCGGCGAAATAGGTGAACGAGCCATCCGACTTGACCAGCGCCCGGTCCATGTCGTCGCCGACCGCCGTCGAACGGAACAGGGTCTGTTCGCGATCTTCCCAGTCGTCCGGCCTCTCGCCCTTGGGCGGCGGCAGCTTGCCTTTGTAGATATGGCCCTTCAGCGTCAGGTCGTTGATCGCCGAGCGGATCTTCCTGGCATTGTCGGCGTGCAGCGTGCGCTCGGAGAAGAACACGTCATGATGCACGTTGAGCAGCGCCAGATCCTCGCGGATCATCGCCATCATCGCGTCGATGGTGCGGTCCTTGACGATGGCGAGCGCCTCTTCGTCCGGCATCTGGAGCAAGGACCGGCCGAATTCCTTGGCCAGCGCCTGCCCGACCGGGACCAGATAGTCGCCTGGATAGAGCCCGGCCGGGATCTCGCCGACCTCGTCGCCAAGCGCTTCGCGATAACGCAGCATCACCGAGCGCCCGAGAACGTCGATCTGCGAGCCGGCGTCGTTGATGACATATTCCTTGGTCACGTCATAACCGGCAAAGGCCATCAGATTGGCAAGCGCATCGCCAACGACGGCACCACGGCAATGGCCGACATGCATTGGCCCCGTCGGGTTGGCCGATACATATTCCACATTGGCCTTCCTGCCGCCGCCGATGCTGGAGCGGCCGTAATTGCGGCCCTCGCCCAGAAGCGTCGTGAGATGTGCCTGCCAAAAACCGTCCTTGAGCCGCAAATTGACGAAGCCCGGGCCAGCAACCTCGGCGGCCGCGATATCCTTGTCGTCCCGCAGCGCGAGCGCCAGGCGCTCAGCCAGCACCCGCGGGTTCTGGCCGGTGGGCTTGGCCAGCACCATTGCCGCATTGGTCGCAAGATCGCCATGGCTGGCATCGCGCGGCGGCTCGACGGCGATGCGCGACAGGTCGGGCGAAACGCCGTCATTGTCTTTCAGATCAAGCGTCTCGACGGCTTTTATGATTCGCGCGGTGAAGTCGGCGAAGATGTTCATGGGTATGACTCTGGCGGCTTTGCAGGGAATCCGGCTTGTTGGCCGGCAAAATCGAGCCCGCCCTAGCTCAAATCCGGCGTATGGTCAAACAAACGGCGGTGTTCCTTCAGCGCGTAGGTGTCGGTCATCCCCGCCAGGAAGTCGGCCACGCTGCGCGCCTTGATGCGATCCTCGGCCCGGTCGAGCCCCTCGCGCCAGCCGTCCGGCATGGCGCGCGGATCGGCGAAATAGACGTCGAACAGGTCCCTGACGATCCGCTCCGCATCGGCGCGCACGCGCATGACTTCCTTGTGCCGGTAGAGGTGTTTGTAGAGAAAGGCCTTCAGCTCTTTCTCGGCGATGGCCATTTCGGCGGAAAAGGTCACCATCGTCTCGCCCGCCGCCCTCACCGCATCGGCGCTCCGCGGCCCGGTGCGTTCCAGGTTGGCGGTGGTCGACCTGATCACGTCCTCGACCATGGCGGTGATCTGGCGCCGCATCAGCTCGTGGCCGGTGCGCACCTCGTCGAGATTGGGATAGCGCGCGCGCACCCCCTCCAGGATGGTCCCCGGCAGCGAGACGGCCTTCAGCATGTCCAGCGTCAGCAGCCCCGCCCTCAGGCCGTCGTCGATGTCGTGCGTGTTGTAGGCGATGTCGTCGGCGATCGCAGCACACTGCGCCTCGATGCCGGCGAACCGGTCGAGTTCGAGGTCGTGCAGTTCCGAATAGTCGCGGATCGCCTGCGGCACCGGACCCTTCAGGCCCTTGCCGTTGGCATCGGTCAGCGGACCATTGTGCTTGACCAGGCCTTCCAACGTTTCCCAGGTCAGGTTCAGTCCGTCAAACTCGGCATAGCGCGCTTCCAGCCTTGTCACGATGCGCAGCGATTGCGCGTTGTGGTCGAAGCCGCCCCAATCAGCCATCTTCTCGTTGAGGGCGTCCTCGCCGGTGTGGCCGAAGGGCGTGTGGCCGAAATCATGCACCAGCGCCACCGCTTCAGCCAGATCCTCGTCGCCGCGCAGCGCCCGCGCCAGAGCGCGTGCGATCTGCGCCACCTCGATCGAATGGGTCAGCCGGGTACGGTAATGATCGCCTTCATGGGCGATGAAGACCTGCGTCTTGTGTTTCAGCCGGCGGAACGCGGTGGAATGGATGATGCGGTCGCGGTCGCGCTGGAACGGCGTACGGGTCGGGCTTTCGACCTCTTCGAACAGGCGCCCGCGCGAGCGCGCCGGATCGCTGGCATAGGCCGCGCGGGGCCTATAGCCGAATCCGATGTCGCCCAACTCGTTGGTCATGGTCGATGCCGCCTGACTTTGGCCGCCTGACTTTGGCCGCTAGACTATGGCCGCCAGACTATGGCCGGTTGACTTGGCCCTTCGCGCTTCATACCTATCATGTGAAACCGAAAGCAAGGTGACGCCCATGGGCGCGGATGCCAAGACCGCCATGAAAGTCGAGATGACCGATGCCGCCGCAAGGCGGATCGCCAAGATTGTGTCGGACGAGGCCGGCAAGACGGCGTTGCGCGTTTCCGTCGAAGGCGGCGGCTGCTCCGGCTTTTCCTACAAGTTCGATCTGGTCGACGCGCGCAACGACGACGATGTCGCCATCGAGAAGGACGGCGCCACGGTTCTGATCGATGATCTGTCGCTGGTCTATATGGGCGGGTCGGTGATTGATTTCGTCGACGACCTGATGGGCCAGTCGTTCCAGATCCGCAACCCGAATGCGGTCGCCTCCTGCGGCTGCGGCACAAGCTTCTCCATTTAGGAACAACATGCCTGCCATTGGCGCGGTTCGTCAGGTCGCGCTCTCGGCCGGGCGAGACCTCGACGCGACTCTGGCCTTCTGGTGCGACGTGCTCGGGATGAGCGTGCATGTGCGTTACGATCCGCCGGGCATCGCCTTCATCATGGCCGGCAGCGTGCGGCTGCTGTTCACCGACGGCATTCCGGCCGGAACCGTCTATCTCGACATATCAGGTCTCGAGGATTTCCACGCCGGCGCGAAAGCTGCGGGCGTTCCCTTCACCGCGCCTCCAACGCTTGTTCATCGCGACACCGAGGGCCAGTTCGGTCCGGCGGGGGAAAGCGAGTGGATGGCCTTTCTAAAGGATCCCGCAGGCAATACGATCGGCCTGGTCGAACGTCTTGCCCCGGAAGAACATTGAGGCCGCCATGAAGATCGTCACCTGGAACATCAACGGCATTCGCGCCCGCATCGGCAATCTCACCCATTGGCTGACCGAAGGCGCCCCCGACATCGTCTGCCTGCAGGAGATCAAGACGGTCGACGAGCAGTTCCCGCGCGCCGAGATCGAGGCGCTTGGCTACAATGTGGAAACCCACGGCCAGAAGGGTTTCAACGGCGTCGCCCTGCTGTCGAAATTGCGCTTCGACGAGGTCATCAGAGGTCTGCCCGGCGACGACGCCGACGAGCACGCGCGCTTCATCGAAGGTGTGTTCTCGACCGACAAGGGCGCGCTGCGTGTCGCCTCGCTCTATCTGCCGAACGGCAATCCGATCGATGACGAGAGGAAATTCTCCTACAAGCTGTCCTGGATGGCACGGCTGGAGCGCTGGGCCGAGGAGCGGCTGAGGCTGGAGGAAGCCCTGGTGCTGGCCGGTGACTACAACGTCATTCCCGAACCTGTCGACGCGAAGTTCCCGGAGAACTGGCTGAATGATGCGCTGTTCCAGCCGCAGACGCGGCAGGCGTTCCGCAGGCTGAAGAATCTCGGCTTCACCGAAGCAGTGCGTTCGGTCACCGATGCGGGCGACACCTTCACCTTCTGGGACTACCAGGCCGGCGCCTGGCAGAAGAACAACGGCATCCGCATCGACCACCTGCTGCTGTCGCCCGAGGCCGCCAACCGGTTTTCATCGGCCTCGATCGAAAAGCATGTGCGCGCCTGGGAAAAACCGTCCGACCACGTGCCGGTGGCCATCGATCTCGATTTGCTGCCGGCCTGAGGGAGACCCCGGGCCCGCGCTGGACCTCGTATCGCCACAATCAGGCGCATGATGGGAGATCATCATGGCGGCTGGGGTTCCCATGACCATACGACTTGTCCTTTGTCCGATCGGCCTGGCATTCGCTATCGCCGTCCCTGCGGCGGCTTTCGCCGCCGAGGAATGTCTTGCCAATGGAAAATCCTACCCGGTCGGCCAGGTCGCCTGTCTGACGATCGCCGACAAGAGCCACCTCGCCCGCTGCGAGATGGTGCTCAACAACACCTCATGGACGAAAGTCGGGGACAGCTGCCCGCAAGACACGCTGGCGCCGCACCGGCGGATGACGCCGATCTCGGCGCCGGCTCCCAGCATGGTGCCGGCGGAGCCGACCGAGAATTAATGTCTGATTAGCGATCTCCTCGTGGGGAGATCATCCTTACTGATCGGCGCTGTTGCCCTTGGTCAGGATGTCGTCAGCGAGCGAGATCGCTGTGCGGCGGTCGGCTTCGCCGGCGGCGGCAAAGGCCTCCTCCTGCATGCCGCGGATCCAGGGCTGGTCGGCGGGCGCCGCACGTTCGAGTGCTGCCGTCATCATCGCCAGGCCGCGCACGATCTTGCCGCTCTGGAACAACAGATGGCCGAGCGTCGCCTGCGCGCCGGCATGGCCTTTTTCGGCGGCGAGCTGGAACCAGCGCCCGGCCTGCTTGACGCTGGCCTTCACGCCGCCCTCGCCCTTCAGGAACATCTGCCCCATCTCGAACTGGGCATTCGGGTTGCGGTAGTTGGCGGCGGCGCGCATGTAATATTCCTGGGCCGCCACTTCGTTCTCGGTCACCGGGCTGCCGGGAATGCCCTTGCGCAAATAGTCGCCCAGCGCCACCAGCGCGTCGGAAACGTAGCTTTCTTCCGGTGAGCCGGGCTCGACGTCCTGATCGACGATCTCCGAAAAGAACTTGAACGCCTCGTAATCGTCGCGCGCCACGCCATCACCCTCGGCATACATGCGGGCAAGCTTCCAGGTGGCGCCGATCTGGCCGTTCTCGGCGGCGTATTTATAGGCCTCCGCGGCCTGTTCCTTGTGGCCGTTCTTGTAGGCGGAGAAGCCGAACTGGAACACCGCCCAGGGGCTCGACTGCGGCTTCACGCCGGTCTTGTCGTCGAACACCTTGTCGTCGAAGGCCATGGCCTGGCCGACGGCGCCAAAGATCGCTAACGCGACCAGTGCCGGAAGGACAGACGACCTCAACAACTCAGATGTCCGCATAGCAGTGTGTTTCTTTCGCACCGCCCGGATGGGTGACCGCGCCGTCGCGGGCGGAACCTACCGTCTGTGCGTATTTCCATATCGCGCCGGACTGATAGTCGGTTGTGCGCGCCTTCCAACTCTTTGCCCTCGCAGCCAGTTCCCTATCGGACAACGCCACATCGATCGTGCCGTTCACGGCATCGATGGAGATCACATCGCCGTCCCGGATGAGGCCAATCGGACCGCCAACGGCGGCCTCGGGCCCGACATGGCCGATGCAGAAGCCGCGCGTCGCGCCCGAGAAACGGCCGTCTGTGATCAGCGCCACCTTGCCACCCATGCCCTGGCCGTAGAGTGCCGCCGTCGTCGACAGCATCTCGCGCATGCCAGGTCCGCCGCGCGGCCCTTCGTAGCGGATGACGAGAACTTCGCCTTCCCGGTAGTTGCGATGCGTCACCGCTTCGAAACATTCCTCTTCCGAATCGAAGCAGCGCGCCGGGCCGGAGAACTTCAACTCCGTCATGCCCGCGACCTTCACGATCGCGCCTTCGGGGGCAAGGTTTCCCTTCAAGCCCACGACACCGCCGGTTTGGGTAATAGGTCTGTCGGCCGGGCGGACCACATCCTGGTGTTCATTCCAGGCAATATGCTCCATATTTTCGGCCAAAGTGCGGCCAGTGACCGTCAGGCAATCGCCATGCAGGTAGCCGTGGTCGAGCAGCGTCTTCATCAACAGCGGAATGCCGCCGGCCTCGAACATGTCCTTGGCGACATATTTGCCGCCGGGCTTGAGGTCGGCGATGTATGGCGTCTTCTCGAAAATCCGGGCGACATCGAACAGGTCGAACTTGATGCCGGCCTCATGCGCTATGGCCGGCAAATGCAGCGCCGCATTGGTCGAGCCGCCGGTGGCCGAAACCACCGTCGCCGCGTTCTCCAGTGCTTTCAGCGTGACGATGTCGCGCGGCCGGATGTTCCTGGCGATCAGTTCCATGATCTTTTCGCCGGAGGCGAAGTTGAAACGATCGCGCATTTCATAAGGCGCCGGCGCGCCGCAGGAATAGGGCAGTGCCAGACCGATCGCCTCGGCCACGGTCGCCATCGTGTTGGCGGTGAACTGGGCGCCGCAGGAGCCGGCCGAGGGACAGGCGGCCTGCTCGATTTCAAGCAGTTCGGCATCGCCGATCGTGCCGACCGAGTGCTGCCCCACTGCCTCGAACACATCCTGCACGGTGATCTGGCGGCCGCGATAGCTGCCGGGCAGGATCGAGCCGCCATAGATGAAGATCGACGGCACGTTGAGCCGCACCATGGCCATCATCATGCCGGGCAGAGACTTGTCGCAGCCGGCGAGCCCGACCAGCGCGTCGTAGCAATGGCCGCGCATGGTGAGCTCGACCGAATCGGCGATGACCTCGCGCGACACCAGCGACGACTTCATGCCCTGGTGGCCCATGGCGATGCCGTCGGTGACGGTGATGGTGCAGAATTCGCGCGGCGTGCCGTTGGCGGCCGCGACGCCCTTCTTGACCACTTGCGCCTGGCGCATCAGCGAAATGTTGCAGGGCGCCGCTTCGTTCCAGCAGGAGGCGACGCCGACCAGCGGCTGTGCGATCTCGGCCGCCGACAGGCCCATGGCATAGAGATAGGAGCGATGCGGCGCACGCGCCGGACCGACGGTCACATAGCGGCTGGGGAGCTTAGCCTTGGAGATGACTTTGGCGTCCATACTCTTCCTTGCCCCACATCTTCCTCGCAAGAGGGCGGTGCGGCCTGCTCCCATCGCCGAGCCTTTTGGCGCGTGTCCCGAGACAAGATCGAGGTGCGCCGGGTTTATGGCGGGAAATGGGCAATTTCGTCGGCCTGACTTCTAGCGCAGGGGTTGTTCAGAAAGTGTTGCCAAAACATCACAACGACACGAGGCGGAGCTGGTGCGGTTTATCTGCAACGCAGCCCTGGGGCCGACAGGCTCGGCCACAGCCCCGGAACGAAAAAGGCCGGGCATTGCCCGGCCTTTCATTTGATTTTACAGAGACTTAGAACTTGATCTTCACACCACCAGAGATCGCCGTGATCAGATCATTCCCGAAATCATAGCTGGCATCCTCGCCTGCAACATAGCCGTTCTCACCAGCCAATGTCCCCGAGTGGCCGCTGGTCAAAACGCCGACCGCTCCAGCGAGCCGCACTTCGATGTTGGGCTGCGGCGTATAGGCGACGCCGCCGCCCAGGGTCCACGTATCGGTCTGCGCACCATAGCCATGCGAGGTGCCACGATCCCAGGTCAATTGACCGGCGGCACTCCATTGATCATTGAACTTGTGGCCGATACCACCTGAAACGGTCCAGCCGTCACGATACATCAGGTCGAGCGACGTCACCTGACCCGGGCCGTTCGTGAAGCAAGCCGCCCCAGGCGCAATTGTTGGACAGATCGGAACGCTCTGCAGCACGCTCCAGTTGACCCACTTGATTGAGCCGAAGGCCAGCCAGTCAGGCGCAATACCGGACTGCAGTTTCAGTTCCAGCGAATCCGGCATCGACTCCTCTGCGCCATAGATCGGCCGAGAACCTCCAAGAATAGCTGGTAAGGTGAGTGTGCCCGAAATGTTGTCTAGCTTGACTTTCGAATTGTAGACCAAGCTGGCGCGGAGCGCGATATCAGGGATTTCGTAGGCAACGCCGGCGCGCCAGCCCCAACCGTTAGCCTCCAGATCGACACGACCAAGCAGCGGTTGTCCGAGGGGAGTAAAACCGACCAAGCTTTCCTTGAAGCCTGAAATGTCCTGATAGAACAACCCGCCGATAAAGCGGAGCTGGCCCTTGCCAGCATCAAACTTGTAGGAACAGGTGCCGGCGTAATTGTTGCTCTTGATATCGGTCTCGACGTTAGAAAGCGCTCCGTTCCACATACCTGGTGCGGTATGCGCGCCCCAAGGCTGCGAATAATCGACCATGCAGTCGACGCCCTGCACAACCTGGGCCTTCATTCCTATGCGCGGTACCCAATAGCCCTCGGCTCCGTCGGCCGAGGTACCAAGGCCGAGATCGGCTCCACCGGGACCACGCGCATTCTCGTACTTACGGTCCGGCATCACATAGGTCGCTTCCGCGTCCGTCGCGAACGGCGCCGGATCAAACAGCAGGTCGATATCGTAGCCGCCACGTTCCAGGCCGCCGGCATGTGCCGAGCTCATTGCCGTCCCCAGCAAAGCCAGCGAAAAGCACCCTGCCCCCAGCAGTGCTTTCAAACGCAGATTGTTCATGGATGTCCTCCCCGAATAGTCAGTGCATCCAGCTAGAACCAATTCGGGTTAACGGTGCAACAACGAATTCTTGGGGCGTACATGTACATGTCCACCGGACGCATTCCGGACAAAATGCAGACCAGCGCAGCGAGGCAGAAAAACGGTTCGCCGGGCGTGTCTCACTCAGAAAAACGGGAGAAAATCGGCCAAAAAGGCCAAAAATAATCAGTTTTGAGCAGTCGAATGCCCCATTGTTACATTATGGCAACAATGGGGCGAAAACTTCCGTTTACGTCAACATTAACGCTACGGAATGCCGGTTTCGAGGCAAAAAGCCACCCCATTTTAGAGGGCCCTAAAGTCTCCCGAATCTGCCCTCAACCAGCTTCGCGAACCCTGGCCAGCGCCACCGAAAGCTTGCCCTGCGCCTCGCGGTATTCGGCCAGCTTTTCACGCTCGGCTTCCACGATCTCGGCCGGCGCGCTGGCGACGAATCTTTCGTTCGACAGCTTCTTGTGCAGGCGTGCGATCTCCTCGGTCACCTTGGCCAGTTCTTTCTGCAAGCGCGCGGCCTCGGCGGCGAGATCGATCAGGCTGCCGAGCGGCAGGCAGACCGTTGCCTCGTTGAGCACGATCTGCGCCGAGCCCTTGGGTGCGGCGTCAACCTGCGAGATGTCGCCGACGCGCGCCAGCCGCTTGATCGCGGCGGCGTGGCGCTCCAGCCGTTCGCGGGTAAGCGTGTTGGCTCCGATCACCATCAGCGGCGCGATGGCTGCCGGCGGCACGTTCATTTCCGAACGCACGGAACGAATGCCGGAGACGAGATCAACCAGCCAGTTGATGTCGGCGGCCGCTTCAGCGTCCTCGAAATCCGGCGACGGCCACGCGGCATGGCAAAGCAGCGAAGCGCGCTCCTTGCCCTCGCCCGCGGTCTGCGCCCAAAGTTCCTCGGTCATGAACGGCATCATCGGATGCAGGAGCTTGTAGATTTCGTCGAGCACGAAGGCGACGCAGGCGCGGCTTTCGGCCTTGGCCGCCTCGTCCGTGCCCATGAACACCGGCTTCAGCAGCTCCAGATACCAGTCGCAGAACAGGTTCCAGACGAAGCGGTAGGCCGCCCCCGCCGCCTCGTTGAAGCGATATGAGGTGATGCCGTCCGTGACCTCTCGCGCGGCGCGCGTCAGCTCGGTCAGGATCCAGCGGTTGACCGCCAGCTTGGCGTCGTTCAGCCAGAAATCGTCGTTGCGCGCGACTTCGTTCATCTCGGCGAAGCGCGTCGCGTTCCAAAGCTTGGTGCCGAAATTGCGGTAGCCGGCAATGCGCGCCGGGTCGAGCTTCACGTCACGCCCCTGCGCCGCCATCACCGTCAGCGTGAAGCGCAGCGCGTCGGCGCCATATTCGTCGATGAGGTCGAGCGGGTCGACGACATTGCCTTTCGACTTCGACATCTTCTGCCCGTTCTTGTCGCGCACCAGCGCGTGCATGTAGACGGTGTGGAACGGCTCCTCGTCCATGAAGTGCAGGCCCATCATCATCATGCGCGCGACCCAGAAGAAGATCAGGTCGAAGCCGGTCACCAGCACGTCGGTCTGGTAGTAGGTTTTCAGCTCCGGCGTCTCATCCGGCCAGCCCAGCGTCGAGAACGGCCACAGCGCCGAGGAAAACCAGGTATCGAGCACGTCCTCGTCACGGGTCAGGATTTCGCCCGGCTGGAAATTCTGGAGCTTGTCCTCGACCCAGGCCTTCCAGGGTCCTTCGAGCGCCAGATAATATTCGATCGCGGCACTCAGCGCCTCTTCCTCTGTCTTCTCGACGAAGACGCGCCCGTCCGGCCCATACCATGCCGGAATCTGGTGGCCCCACCAAAGCTGGCGCGAGATGCACCAGGGTTCAATGTTCTCCATCCACTGGAAGTACGTCTTTTCCCAATTCGCGGGTATGATCTTGGTACGCCCCTCGCGCACCGAGGCGATCGCCGGCTTGGCCAGTTCGGCGGCGTTTGCATACCACTGCTCGGTCAGGAACGGCTCGATCGGCACGCCGCCGCGATCACCATGCGGCACGGCGTGGCGATGCGGCTCGACCTTGTCGAGGAAGCCGCCTTCTTCCATCAATTCGACGATCCTCTTGCGCGCGACAAAGCGGTCAAGGCCGTTGAGTTCATCCCAGACGGCTTGGCGCTCCGGCGTCACCTCGAGCCCGGCGAGGAAATCCTCGTTGTCCCTGAGGTTTACCGCCGCCTCGACGGTGAGGATATTGATCGCCGGCAGCTTGTGGCGCTTGCCGACCTCGAAGTCGTTGAAGTCATGCGCGGGCGTTATCTTAACCGCGCCAGAGCCCTTCTCGGGGTCGGAATACTCATCCGCCACCACGGGAATCTTGCGGCCGACGATCGGCAGGACGACATTCTTGCCGACCAGGTGCCGGAAGCGCTCGTCGTCCGGATGCACGGCGACGGCCGTATCGCCCAGCATCGTCTCGGGGCGCGTCGTCGCCACGATGATGAAGGTCTTCGGGTTTTCCGGATCGAAGGCCACGCCTTCGACGGGATAGCGGAAGTGCCAGAGATTGCCGTTGACCTCCTGCTGCTCGACCTCGAGATCGGAGATCGCGGTGAGCAGCTTGGGATCCCAGTTCACAAGGCGCTTGTCCTTGTAGATCAGGCCTTCCTTGTAGAGCGTGACGAACACTTCGAGCACGGCCTTGGACAGGCCTTCGTCCATGGTGAAGCGTTCGCGCGACCAGTCGGCCGAGGCGCCGAGCCGCTTCAGCTGGTTGAGGATCGCGCCCCCGGATTCGGCTTTCCACTCCCACACTTTCTCGATGAACTGTTCACGGGTGAGGTCGCGGCGATGGATCTGCTTTTCCATCAACTGCCGCTCGACCACCATCTGCGTTGCGATGCCGGCATGGTCCATGCCCGGTTGCCACAACACGTTCTTGCCGCGCATGCGCTCGAAGCGAACGAGAATATCCTGCAACGTGTTGTTGAGCGCGTGGCCCATATGCAGCGAGCCGGTGACGTTGGGCGGCGGGATGACGATGGTGAAGGCCTCGGCCCCCTCCTCGGCGCCGGCGCCGGCGCGAAACGCGTCGGCCTCTTCCCACACTTTGGCAATCTTCGGTTCGACGGTTTTGGCGTCGTAGGTCTTTTCAAGCATGGGAAAATGGTCCGCGCTGTCGGATTTTTGCTGGTCCGGTGTAAATCGGAAGGCTTTGACCGAGTCAACCGTAGGACGGCTGGCGGACACCCGCCAGCCTAGAGATAGGTGCCTCAAGGTCGCTGGCAATGGCGTCAGCGCTGCCGGCCGCGCATTCCATCAGGTGCGGCTGCGAGGAGGACGGCAACGGTGCCGGATGTCATCACGCGACGCGGAGCGCAGCTTGACCGCGCATGGCAGCGTCGCCTAAGTTGCTATCGCTGCTGTAGGGCGCATCGGCTTCCGGCCGGAGGGGCATTGCCCGCCTACGCCTCCCCAACCTCAATGCGCCCATGCCGACACTCGAGCACCATAAGAAACAGGCCAAGCTCTATCTCAAATGGCATCGCGAGCGGTATTATCCCGTCGCCGCTGTGATTGGATGGATGTTGCCGCGCTTCCGCCATCTGACCGACAGCCAGATCCTCGATCATGACTTCAAGCTTGCCGATGCCCAGGAACTGGTCGCTAAGAAGGCGGGTTTCGAGACATGGCAGGCGCTGAAGAAAGGCCTTCAGACCATGATCGACAGCACCACAGCCGATGCCTCGCAGCCGTTTCTCGCCGTGGCCGAGCCGCAGCTTTTCGTTTCCGACATCAAAGCCGCCTGCTCTTTCTACGAACACAAACTCGGCTTCATCACACGCTTCACCTATGGCGAGCCGCCCTTCTACGCGCAGGTGTTTAGGGACGGTGCACGGCTCAACCTGCGCCATGTCGACCGGCCTCTTGTCGATAGCGGTCTGCGAGCCAAGGAGGACCTGCTCTCGGCGACGATCATCATCGAGGCGATCAAGCCGTTGTTTCTTGAGTATCAGGCGGCAGGTGTCAGTTTTCATCAAACGCTGCGCACGGAACCTTGGGGCGCCCGCACCTTCATTGTCAACGATCCCGACGGCAATCTGCTCTCGTTCTCAACGTCGGCGGCGAGCTGAGCCCCGGCAAAAGCGCCGGCTCGACGGGGCGCTTTGATGCAGGCTGTGAGCCTTACTGCGCGCCGCGCGCCACGCGCTCGATCTCCTCGCGCACCAGGCGCTCGACCAGCGTTGGCAGGTTGTTGTCCAGCCAGTCCTGCAGCATCGGCCGCAGCATCTCCTCGGCCATCTCGTCGAATGTCTTCTTGCTGCGGCTGGCAAAGGCGTCGGAGAGTTCGCCAAAGGCCGCGGCGACCTGCCGGCCCGTATGCTCGGAAAGGATTGCCGGACGGGCCGCAGGCGTTTCATCCGCCGCCTTGCGCGCCTCGTCGGTGCTCGCCGGGGCGGCGATCGAAGGGGTCCGCTCGAACGCCGGCTCCGGCATCGGCTCGTCCACCGGCGCTTCGGGCTGAACAACCGGCTTGCGAATGCCTGGTATCGCCTTCGCCTGCTCGCCGACCGCCGCGATCTCGCGGCGCCAATCGGCGACGATGGCATCGCTTGCCGCGCCGGCCTCGGGCGTCGCGGGCCTGTCGGTCCTTTCGGCGGGCAGCGGCTCGGCGGCGATCCGGGCGCTCACCTCGGCAAGCGTCATCGACGCCCTTGGTGCCACGGGATCGGTTCGCTCCGGCGCTTCCATGCGCGCGACCGTTGGTTCGGCCGCCGATGTCTGTGCCTGCACCTCCGCCAGCGTGACCGGCTTCCTGACCTCGGGAGCGGCATGCAATTCGGCGCGGAACGCATCGACGTCGGGAGCAGCGCCCGCCGCCGGCTTCAGATCCTGCCGCAAGTCATCGGCATCGTCCGGCTGCTTGCGGCCGCTGTCGCTGTCCTCGATGATCCTCCTGATGGAAGCCAGTATCTCTTCCATGGAAGGTTCGCGCTGTGCGCTGCTTGCCGTTGCCATCGTCACATCCGCCGCCCTTGTGACCTGTTACAGACTTCCGCTCCGGTAAACGCCGGATTCGAATCATGGCGACAGCGTAACCGACGGAGCGCCGTACGAGAATCCCCATTCTGGGGACATGTGGGATTTCAACAGATTAGCGCAATTCGTCGAAAAGCATGTGACGGGTTGCCGGCGCAGTTGCGCAAACAATGAAGCGGCAAGGCGTTTCGATCGAACGTCGGGTCGCTTCGAGAGAACTACTCGAATCTGTGGAGTTTAGCGGCCATCCGGCGTGCGCAGGCCGATCCACTTGTCCTTGACGGCATTGTAGTGCTCTTCAGGCCTGTACTTCGTCGCCTGCAGCGCAAGGCGCTCGGCCGAGAGGCGGCCGATCGCCGACAGGATGGCATAACTCGCCACCACAACGTCGTGCTCGGAATTTGCCTGGTTGATCTTGGCGGTGATGACGGTGGCCTGCGCGTTGAGCACATCCAGCGTGGTGCGCTGGCCGACATTGCGTTCCTCGATGACACCGTTCAGCGCCAGTTGAGCGGCGTCGATCACCTGCCTGTTGGCGGCGACGCTCTGCTGCGCGGCGGTGTATTGCGACCACGCCGAGGCGACGGCCTGGCGCACCTGGTCGCGGCTGACGTCGACCTGGATGCGGGCCTCGCCAAGCGATTCCTTGTTCTGTCGCACGACCGCCGAGGTGCGGCCGCCCGAATAGATCGGGATCGTCAGTGTCGCACCGATGTTGGCCGAGGTCGAACCGCCGTTGCTCCCCTGGAGGTCGGGATTGCGATGCAGATAATCCTCCGAAATGCCGGCCGATGCGGAAAGCTGCGGCAGCAATGCGCCCTCGGACGACTTCACCGAAAACGCGGCCGCATCGACCAGATGCTGGGTGGCGAGGATCGCCGGATGCTCGGCCGAGGCGATGGCTATCGCCGAATCGAGGCTCGGCGGCAGCAGCCTGGCCAATGGCGAGGCAGGCCTGAGCTTGCCCGGCTCGTCACCGACGATCTGGTGATAGCTCGCCGCACTTGCCAGCGCCTGCGCGCGGGCGGCGCTGAGCGACGCCACGGCGGAAGCGCGCGACGCATCGGCCTGCGCAACGTCGGTGCGCGTGCCTTCGCCGACCTCGAACCGCGAGCGCGCGGCGCGCGCCTGCTCGGTCAGGAACTGCAGATTCTGCTCCGTCAGCACCGCGATCTGCCGGTCGCGAATCACGTCCATATAGGCCGTGGCCGCGCTCAACAACGTGTTCTCCTCGGTGTTGCGCAGGCTTTCGACGGATGCCTTGACCCGCGATTCGGCTGCCGCCACATTGTTTCTCGTCTGGAAGCCGTCGAACAGGCTCTGGTTTATGACGATGGCCACACTGGCCGACCCCGTCTTGACGTTGGCGCCGCTGGCACGGGTATTCACATAATTCGTGTCGGCCGTCCCGGTGATGGTCGGGCGCCAGCCGGACTTGGCTATGGCCACGCTCTCGTCGGTGACGCGTACGCCGGCTCGGGAGGCATTCAGCGAGGAATTGTATTGATAGGCCTTTGCAAGCGCGCCGGAGATGGTTTCGGCCGAGGCGGCCAGCGGGGAAAGCGCGGTCGCCGAAACGAGGACGGCGGTGAAAAGTGACTTGCGTAGAGACGGCACCATTAAACCCTCATTCGTTTTCCATGGGAACCACGCCGCACCAGCTTCTCCTTGGAGAACCGGAGCGGCGTGTCAGAATGTTCCCTGTCGCTCGGCCCAAAGTGCCCCCATTGGGATCAGCAACGATTGTTCAAATGCAAGCGACCATGACAAAGCCTCTGCTGCAAGGCCAAATCATTCAGAATTCGAAAGCATGCTCACGTTCGAACCCGGGTAGTGGCTTAATTGCCGCATTAAATGCCCGTCTACCGGTTACAACCCCCCCTGCTTTGAAAAAAAGCCGCGCCACGCCAGAATTGCCCTGCCCTTCGACCGCGACGAGGCGGCCGCCTTCGGCGAGCTGGTCGAGCAGCGCCGCCGGCACTTTGCCGACGCTGCCGCCGACGAAGACGACATCGTAGGGCGCCTTGGCCGCATATCCCAGCGGCAGCGGGCCCTGGACCACGGTCACATTGCCGCAGCCCAGCGATGAGAGCACCGACTTTGCGGTTTCGGCCAGCGCCGAATCACTTTCAAGCGCCACCACGGAGCCCGCCAGTCGCGACAGGATGGCCGAGGCATAGCCGGTGCCGCAGCCGACATCGAGGACCGAATCAGCCTGACTGATCTCGGCCAGTTGCATCAGCTTGGCCAGCGGCGAAGGCTCCATCAGATATCGCGCGCCGCCGGGGCCGTCCGCGATGCGGATGTCTTCGTCGATGTAGGCGAGATTGCGCTGGCGTTCGTCGACGAAAAGCTCGCGGGGCACGGAAAGCATGGCGTCGAGCAGCGGCGTGCTGGTCACGTCGGTGGTGCGGATCTGGCCATCGACCATCTTGACGCGAAGCTCGGAGAAATCAGCGCTCATGTCCCAACCAATCCGCTTGCCGCGCCACATCGCGGTTCATTTAGACGGGAACGGCGAGCTCCCTGCGCTGACGCGCGGGAGCCCGGAGATTGGAGGCCTCGCCCGGAATCGAACCGGGGTGCAAGGATTTGCAGTCCTCTGCGTAACCACTCCGCCACGAGGCCTCGTTACTCCCGGCGTTCCACCCGGTTCCAATAGGTTGCGGCGAAAAAGCCGTCAAGCGGCGACAATGCATTCGCGACGGTTTCGCCTGCGCCAGTCCCCGCACCCCGCCCTAAATGCGAGACAGGGCGGTTCGAGCTGCGTTAGCAAGCCGTTAAGCATGGCGGATGATCGGGAGAAACTCCGCGCACCGGGCTGCGTTGAGGCCGAGGAGGACTGCGCCATGCAGCTGGCCAAACCGGACGAGTCGACCAACAACGCGGACAGCTCGCCGCTGCTGGGGTGCGAGGAGCTGGTGCGCTACGCCATGGATTGCCTCAAGATAGAAGGCACCGGCCGGCTTTCACCGCGCGACCGCGCGCGCCTTGCCTCGGCTTCCGCCGTCCTGAAGGAAATCAGCGAGGATCTGAGAGCAGGCCAGCAGGACGCCCCGGAGGAGGCGAGCACTGGAACGCAGGATAGCGCTGCGATTTGATTCGGGCCCAAAGGCCGCCGCGACGAAGCCGGGCAAGGTCCCCGGCGTGGCCGATCAATCCGGCCGGCGCCGCCGTTCCCACCAGACGACGAACCGGCGCCGATGGCGGCGCACCATGGCGAATTCGTAGGAGAGCACCAAAAGTCCGAGCGGCACCATCCAGAAACCGAGAATCGGCAAGAACCCCAGAATGCCGCCAATCGTCAAAAGCACGCCGATTGCAATCCTGAGGCCGCGCGAACGCGGCATGGTGAACTTGCGCCCGAAGACCGATATCTTTCGCGCCGGTGCCTGGTTTTCTTCTGCTGCCGTCATCTCGAATGGCCGGTCCGTCTGGTGGTTTGAGGATGTCACTTGACGAAAGCCGCGACCGCGCATTCGGTTCCGCGCCCTCGCAAGACGGCTAATATGAGGACGAACGCCGCCGATTGCGAGAAACGCCTGAGCGAAAAAGTCTCGGAAAAATGCGAAATGGTTCTTTGCAAAGCCGAAAAGGGTTTGCTATAGGCTGCGCCACTCGCATGAGAGCCTCTGTTCCCCGGTAGCTCAGTGGTAGAGCAACCGGCTGTTAACCGGTTGGTCGCTGGTTCGAATCCGGCCCGGGGAGCCACTTAATCCAGAAATGTCTTTAAACCCAAGCACTGCAAGGGTTTCCGCCTCCCAGAGGTACACTGCGGGGTACACTGGGCTATGACGATCGGCGTGAACCACATTCAGAAACGCGGCAAGGCCGGATGGCGCTACAGGCGCAAAATCCCTGGAGAACTTCGGGTTATTTTGGGCACGCGAGAACACCTCGTGCCCGCTTGGCGCCACTGACCAGGAGGCCCTCAAGAAATACCCTGGGGTTCATGTAGGGGCCGAGAAGTTTTTTGTCCGACGCGGTCAAGCGCGCGAACGGCCCCGACAGCGTGGGATCAGTTCCGCGACGAAATAGCCGCTGCTTGCAAAACGGGATTTGGCGAGGTCATCGAAGCGGCGCGATTCTATGTCGAATTCGGCGTGCCTGAAGGTCACGTCGCCTTCCACGCAGCGGCTCGATACACCGATCCGTTCCGCTCAATGTTGTCGAGCAAGCCGTCTCTCGAAGAAACCAAAGCCGATAGTGATCAATGCCGCCAGCAGGAAATATCCTAGCGCGGCGGCGAACAGAGGCTCGTAGACCCGAAATGTCTGCGCGCGAACGAGGTTCGCCGCGCCCATCAGTTCGAAGACCGTGATCGTCGACGCCAGTGCGGTCCCCTTCAAAAGCAGGATGTTCTGGCCGCCGATCGCCGGCAAAGCCAACCTGAAAGCCTGCGGGAGAAGGACGGAAATCATGATCCGTGTTTTCGACAGGCCAAGCGATTGGCCGGCCTCACACTGCCCTTCTGGAATGGCCTGTATCGCCCCTCTCCAAATCTCGCCGCAATAGGCCGCGGTGTTCAGGGAAAGGGTAAAAAACGCATAGAAGTCCGCGCCTCGCAAAATGGGCCAGAGCGGGCTGTAGCGGATCGAGGGGATCCCCGAGAGAATTTGGCCGATACCGAAGTAGCAGAGGTAAAGCTGGACCAGGAGCGGGGTCCCCCGGAACGCGAGGATAAACGCAACCGCAGGATATCGCAGCCATTTCCTGTTGGATAACCGGGCCAGTGCAACCGGGATAGCAAGCAAATTGCCGACCACCGCACAGCCGAGGAACAGGATTATGGTGACCTGGGCGCCGGCCAGAAGCTGATTGGCGAGGTAGGCTCCAAACTCAGTCACGCTAGCCCCGCCTCCCGCCACGGACGGTGGCTGTTTCGAGGGCATGGAAAAGCATCGCCGATATGCCCGACATGGCGAGGAACACGAACGCGATCGCGCAATAGAACATGAAGTAATCGCGCGTCGCGCCGGCAGCCATCTTGCCGGCGAGAACGAGCTCGGTAAAACCGATCAGGCTGACCAGTGAGCTTTCCTTCAAGACGACCAGCCACAAATTGCCAAGCCCCGGCAAGGCCAGGGGAACCATTTGCGGCACGGTCACCAGGAAGAAGGTCTGGCGCCGTGTCAGACCGAGTGAATAGGCTGCCTCGACCTGACCTCGCGGGATGGCCACGATCGCGCCACGCAGGACCTCCGTGCTGTAGCCGCCTTGAACGATCCCAAGCGACAGGGTCGCGGCGACAAACCCATTGACCTGGAATTCGGAAGTCAGTCCCGCCAGGCTCACGGCCCAGCGCAACGCGTCCGTCGCGGTATAGTAGACGAGGAATATGATGAGAATGTCCGGTACGGACCGGATGATTGTCGTATAGGCAACGGCTGCGGAGACCGCCACGCGGTTCTTCGAGATCTTGGCCACCGCACCCATGAGGCCGAGGGTCAGGCCCACGAGATAGGCGCTGATCGAAATTCCAAGGCTCAGGCAAGCGCCAAGAAGCAATTCGTCGCCCCAGCCCTTGTCCCCGAAGCTGAGCAGGGTTGCCCAAGACACGGTCGAGTTCATACAGCGCGTTCCAGTTCAATGAAGATGGCGACGGCCGCCCCGGGCCGGCCGTCCCCCGGGCCTGAACCAGATGATCAATCGCCGTAAATGTTGAAATCGAAATAGCGCTTGGTGATCGTCTCGTACTCGCCGCTGGCGCGCACCGCCTTGAGTGCTGCATTGAGGCGGTCCCTCAGAGCGGTGTCTTCCTTGCGCAGGCCGCCGCCGTCGCCGTATCCAAACATTTTCTCATGCGGCAGCGTCACCTTGATTTCATAAGCTTGGCCCTCCGGCTTCTTCAAGAAATCCTGGATCTGGATGCCTGCCGCAGCCATGAGATCCACGCGTCCGGCCTGGATGTCCGCGATTTCGTCATCGAGTGTTGGATAGATCTTCACTTCGGCAATGCCGTTGAACTTATCCTGCATGTAGGTCGCCTGCAGGCTGGCACTCTGTGCCGCGACCGCAATCCCCTTGAATGTCTCCGGCTTGGTCACGTCGAACTGCCGCGTATCCGCCTTGGCGCCGACAAGCACGTTGGGCGAATAGTAGTACTTGTCGGTGAAATCGATCACCTCCTTGCGCTTGTCCGTGATCGACATCGAGCTCCAGATGACGTCGAACTTCTTGGCCAACAGCGCGGGAATGATGCCGTCCCAGGCGATATCGACGATCTCACATTTCGCCTTCATCTCTTTGCAAACGGCATTCATCAGGTCGATTTCCCAGCCCTGCCAGGTGCCGCTGGCATCCTTGACCGAGAAAGGCGGGTATGGCTCCGCGGCGACACCGAAACGGATGACATCGTCGGCCGCCGACGATGAATTGGCGGCGCCAAATACCGCCACGATCAGTGACAAGGCGAGTGCAAGCTTTTTCATGATTGTTCCCCTTTTTGTTTATGTGGATTTGTATCTTCCGCAATGATGATGCTGGTAGCCGGGCATCTGCCGATCTTTCGACGTCGGCCCGTGGCCAGCCGGCAGCATCGAGCATCGTGGACTGGTTCGGATGTCGGCGATGCGAACTTGGCCATTCGGCTCAGTCGACCTTCTTTCAGGGCGGTGTTTGAAAACGCTAACAGTTCAAATGATCTCGATCTAATGCCCCCTGCCGTGCGGTTCATCACCAATAGTTATGACGATAGCCCCTTCGAGTGACGCAGTCCGGCGACTGGCAAACGATCGCCGCTCGTTGATCCGCGCGTGCGAGGACAGGGCTGAATTGAACGGTTCACGACGCCGCCATTGATCGCGACTATGAGTTTTCAGCGATAGTCCCGCGTCCACGGGAATAAGCTCGCGACTGTCCACCAAATTTCTGATGTGGCATCGTCGGCCGGTTCCGGGATGGCCGGCCGCAATGCAGTCGGCCCGCGGCCCGTTCGCTCTAAGGTGGTCACATGAATAGCAGCCCTTGCCGGTCCATCGAGGAGATGAGCGAAAAGATCGCTGCCGGCCTGTCGCCCGTGGAAATCGTGGAGGGCTGCCTCGAGCGCATCCAGGAACTGAATGAACACATCAAGGCGATGATATTCGTGGCCGAAGCTGATGCCCTGGACGCCGCGCTTCAGGCCACGCGCGAAATCAGATCCGGTCACAGGCGCGGTCCGCTGCATGGCGTGCCGATCGCGGTCAAAGACGTTATCGATGTCAAGGATTGGCCGACAACGGCTGGCTCCCGGTTGTTTCGGGATCACGTCGCGACGGAAACGGCAACATGCATTGCCAATCTTCAGGCGGCCGGCGCCATCATCATCGGCAAGACGAACCTGCACGAACTGTGCGTCGGCGGTCATGACAACCCTTGGTACGGCAAGGTCGCCAACCCGCTTGATCCGGACCGTGGGACAGGGGGCACGAGCAGCGGGTCGGCCGCAGCGGTCGCAGCCGGTTTTTGCCTGGCAGCGGTTGGCACGGACAGCGGCGGGTCAAACCGATCCCCGGCTGCTGCTACCGGCTTGTTCGGTTACAAGCCGACGAATGATCTGATCGCCGTGGAGGGCGTCATGAGCATAGCGCGTTCGCTGGACTGCGTCGGCGTTCTTGCACGCTCGGTCAGGGACGTTCGCCTGGTGACCGAGGCGCTTGCCGGAAAACGGCTCGCCCCGTCGGCAAGCGGGGGCAGCAAAACGACAACGGGCATCACGATCGGCATCTGCCCCGAACTGCTTGGCGCTCACGTCGACACGTCAGTCGATATCGCGTTGGCTACCATGCTCGATCGTCCTGAAGTGCGCACGGTCGAGATCACCTTCGACGACAGGGAGGCGTTCGTTGCCGCGGGACTGACAATCCTCCAATGTGAGTTCGCGCGAATCTACCGCAATGCAATCGAGCAGAAGCCGGACATGGTCGGCGACGCGGTTCACTCATTCCTGCAGGGCGGCATTCGCATCCATGCCGGCGCCTATGATAGCGCCATCGAAATCCGTAACGGCGTGCGAGGCCGGTTTCTGGAAAAAATCGCGGGCCTGGACGCTTTTGCCATTCCTACGGCGCCTGGATCGGCGCCGCGGCTTTCCGACGAACTTACCGAGGTGAATGGGGAAATGGTGCCGTGGGGACTGGCCGGCGGCCGCTTCCGCCGCTGGGCAAATATGCTTGGCATGCCGGCGTTGGCTATTCCTTTGCCGGTTCCTGACGGGCTTCCGGTGTCGGTGCAACTGGCCGCAGGTCCGGGTCAGGACGCCGGTTTGCTCGATCTCGCCGAAATGTTGACAAGCAACTGAAATCAGTTCCGCCAAATCGCTGAAAGTTCATAACCTCCAGGAATAAACTTCCTTCGCGCGCCTCTTGGAACATCCGACCCTTCCCATTAATCTTGGCGTTCGCAGCTCGCTGTTTCGGCACAGCGATCCAGCTGCCTGGCAAGGTAAGCGGGCATGAAATTTGGCGAAAAGGACACCGTCACGAAGGAGGCAGAGTTTACGCCTCGCGAGATCGAGGTCTTCGCTTCGGTCATGCTGCATGGAACAACCACCAAGGCGGCCGACGCACTTGACATCACGCAGCCGGCTGTCAGCAAGATGCTCCAGCAACTCAGCGAGAAGGCGGATTTCCAGCTGTTCAGGAAAAGCCGGCAGCGGCTGATCCCCACTCCTGAAGCGCACATGCTGTATGCCGAGGTGAAGCGCGTTTTCGAGTCCGCGCGCGGCATCTCGCGCGCCGCGAGGGAGATACGCGAGCTACGAAGTGGCAGGTTGAATATCTGCGCGCTCCCGGCCTTCGGGTCCACGCTGCTGCCATCCATCATCACGAGCTTCTCAAAACAGCATCCATCCGTGTCGATTTCCCTGGATATCCGCAGCTCCGCCACGGTGGTGCAGCGGGCGAGCCGCAATCAGCTCGACATCGGAATAGGCGTAACGGCATCGGACGAGAATTCTTCAATCGTCAGGCGAGCGCTGACAGCGACCCCACCGGTTTGCGTCATGCCGGCGGGTCACCGTCTGGCCGAGCTCGACGTGGTGCAGGCAGAAGATCTCGACGGTCTCGACTTCATCTCGATGGGCTCCGCTGATCCGATGCGGCAGCAGCTCGATGCCTTGTGCGAAGAACGCGGAGTGGGACGTCTGTTGAAGATAGAGGCCAGTCTGTCCAGTGCGTGCATCGCCCTTGTCGCGTCCGGGGCGGGCGTGAGCGTCGTCGACAGGCTTTCGGCGTGGCTGGCACGCGACCTGCCGATCGAGATCAGGGATTTCCGGCCACGTCTCGATCTGAACCTCAGCGTCTACCGGCCTTGGGGTGTCATTGCATCGACGGCGGCGGACGCCTTCACCGAGCATCTTATCCAGACGACGCGAAGCTTTATGAACGGCGTAGAGGCAGGAATCACCGCCCTGGGTCCTCGCCGCCAGGCCGACAGAACTGTTTTCATTCACCGCTGAAAGCCTCTAGCGGAGCGGCAGGCATTCGAACAGGCGGCCGATATCGGCTTCGTCATTGTAGACATGCGGCGACACGCGCATCTTCGTGCCGCGCAGCGTGACGTGCACGTCAGCCCGCTTCAGCTCTTGTGCCGCATTCGGCGCGAGACGGCCCCCTATGTCGAGGATCGCGATATGGGGCGTTGGGTGTCGCGGACGCGCGACCGGCAGCCCTCTGCTTTCCGCCTGCGCCCAGACAAGCTCATTAAGGTGACGCAGGCGCTCAAACACGCGCCCGACGGTCCAGCCGCGGATGAGCTTCATTGCGGCGATTGCGATGGGCAGGACCGCGAAATCGGAGCGTTCCCCCATGTCGAACCGCCGCGCGCCGGGAAGAAACTCGGCCACGGCCACCTTGTAGAAGTCAGATTTGTCGCCGCCCATCCGGTTCCATGAATGATGCTCCAGAGTGCGCCCCTCTGTGTGCCAACGCCGGTCGGCGTAAAGGAATGCGAGGCGATATGGCCCCAGAAGGAACTTGTAGGTGGCAAAGACGAGAAAGTCCGGTCGGACGCGCCGGACATCGAAGGGTATCGCGCCAACCCACTGGGTTCCGTCAACGACAAGACTGGCGCCCGCTGCCCGTGTGGCGGCGGCCACCGCCTCCAGGTCGATCGCCACGCCCTCGAACCAATGCACCAGCGTCCCCGCAACGACCGCGATGGGACGGCTCGAGTCTTGGATTGCCGATACGATCGCGCTGGTCCAGTCGCCGTCGGCTGGTTGCGGGACGATATCAACGCAGGCGCCGGCGCGTTGCGCGAGGTCATACCAGACATATCTGTGCGAGGTGTGTTCGTTCTCCATCAGAAGGATGGCCGAACCTGCCGCAACCAAAACGTTGGCGGCTGCGATAGCCATGCCATAGCTGGTGGCGGCCACAATGGCGATCTCATCGGCATCGGCGCCCACCATTGATGCGGCGAGCTGCCGAGCCTCTTCCACCTCGTCGTAATAGGAGGCGATGGTCATTTTCCAGGGTTCGGCTTTCACCCTGACGCCGGCCTCGCCGGCCGCGACGGCGGCGGTCGGGATCGGAGACATGTATGCGACATCCAGATAAGCTGTCTCGCGGGGAATGGAGAAGAGATCTCGTTGGCAGCTCAGCATGGCATCACAACCTGAAATCAATTGAGGTGCCGAGTCCGGCGTTGCGGGCGGAGATATAGACAAGATTGGCAAGCTCGATGTCTTGCGCGGGAACGCCGAGAGACCGGAAAAGCGTGATCTGATCGTCGCCAGTGCGGCCGGGTTTCGCACCTGCCAGCACGTCGCCGACCTCGCCACGGATATGATCGACGCCGATCACGCCGGTTTCAATCGCCTCGATCAGTTCTCCCGCGGCCGTCAGCGCCATAGGCAGGTAGTCGACCCAGATCTGCGCTCTGCGCACACAGTCGAGGTCGAGCTCGCGGCATGAAGCGACGCTCGCCCCGACCGCATTGATATGGACACCAGGCGGAAGCCATTCGCCGCACAGCACCGGCTTTTCGGAAGATGTCGTGGTGCAGATGATGTCGGCCTCGCGAACGGCCTCGCCAGGGTCGCGATGTGCCTTCGCCTGGAATCCGGCGGCTGACTGCTCCTCGGCGAAGTGCTGCGCCTTTGCAAAGTCGCGACCCCAAACATGGATCGCATGGATCGGCCGGACGTCCGCAATAGCCGCGACATGCCGGCGCGCTTGCTCGCCATATCCGAACAGTGTCAGCGTGGTGCTGTCTTCGCGCGAAAGTGCCCTCGTCGCGACAGCACTGGCCGCCGCGGTCCGCCAAGCCGTAAGCTCTCCCCCGTCGATCAAGGCTACAGGCCGTCCATGATCCTTGTCGAACAGGAAGACACCGCCGCGATGAGACGCGAACCCATGCGCGAAATTGTCAGGAAACACGGAAAGCACCTTCGCCCCGAACAGCGGCCGGTCATCCAGCGCAGCATACATAAGCGACAGACAACTCCCGGCCGCACCCGGCAGCTCAAGTGTGCGCCTGATCTGCTGGCGCGCCATGCCGCTCGATGTTTTGCGCAGTGCGGCCTCGGTCGCTTCAAGAGCCAGGGATAGGCTCAAAATGTCCCGGATCGCGTTCTTGTCGATCAGGAGGAATTCCGGCTCGCCACTCACCGTGCAGTCTCTTCCATTCCGCGATCCCCGATGCGCCGATAAGCGTAGCATTGCTCTCGCAAACGGTTGCGCCCGAATTTGATAACTTCGCACGAGAAGTTGCCCGTGCGGGCTAATGGGCCGACCTGGGCAGCCGCAGATGGCTGGGACATTGGTTCATAACTTTTGGCCATGAACGGCAGCGACCAGTTCAATTGACCGCAGTTGGCACCCATTGCAATGTTTTCAGGCAACCGAGGATGTTGTGCGGGGTTGCAAACACATCGCAGGCGCCGATCGAATTAAGAAGAGCGGCGTCAGCAGTACTGTCAAGAACTCCAGCAACATCTCTCAACGATATAGCGGCATTTGCATCGATTCGTCTTTCAGAGATTACTCGTATCGGATGACGTCATTAGCCCGGGAATTTTTGGAGGTCATCTTTATGCGTGTCGTGGTCATCGGTTCCGGTATCGTCGGCAGTTCCGCCGCCTATGAATGCGCCAAGGCGGGAGCAAGCGTCGTCGTGCTGGAGGCCGGACGGATAGCAGGCGGCACGTCGGCGGTAAGCTTTGCCTGGACAAATGCGACGACCAAGCAGCCCCGGCCGTATTTCGATCTGAACGTCTCGGGAATGCGCGCCCATCTTGAACTCAAGCGCGACTTCGGCGTCGCTCCCTGGTTCACCCAGACCGGCAGTTTCGATTGGCGAACAGTGCCGGAGTCGATGGACGATTATTTCGAGAACTTCAGGCAGATGAAGGAATGGGGCTACGGCGTCGAGTGGATCGAGAAGAAGCGCGTCGCCGAGATGGAGCCCGATATCGATGTCTCTGCCTTCGGTGATTGTCCAATCTCCTACTATCCGGAAGAAGGCTGGGTCGATCCGGTGCTCTACTCGGCCTGGCTTTTGCGGGCGGCGAAGGAGCGCTGGGGAGCACAGGTCAAACTCGGTTCACGCGTGACCAAGATCGAGACCGAAAGCGGGCGCGTACGGGCAGTTCGGACGGCGAACGGAGACCGACACCCTGCGGATGCCGTCGTGAGCTGCA
Organism: Mesorhizobium sp. B2-5-11; assembly: GCF_006440835.1. Taxonomy (NCBI): domain Bacteria; kingdom Pseudomonadati; phylum Pseudomonadota; class Alphaproteobacteria; order Hyphomicrobiales; family Phyllobacteriaceae; genus Mesorhizobium; species Mesorhizobium sp. B2-5-11. Next base: position 407,795 of record NZ_VFUK01000003.1, on the reverse strand, counting down.
CCGGCGGCTGGTCTAGTGAGAGGCTCGGCGATGCCCAGGGTATTCCACTTTCCTCGACCATAGGCGTGCTCGCCTTCACCCCGCCGGTGGCCCTGACGCTCCGCAGCCAGCTGCATGCCGACGATCTGGATATCCGTCCCGACGGAGCGGGCCGCATCATGATCCATAAGGTCTCGGTGGACATGACCCTGGAGAAGCCGGAGGTGCTCAGCCCTGCCGGGAACGAGGCGGCGACGCTCCTGGATGCGGCGACCAAGGTCCTGCCTTCGCTCCGCGACGCAGGTGTGGAAGCCATTCGCACGACGGTCCGGCCGTTCCCGGAGGACGGCTACACCTGTGCCGGCGCCATGCCGGATATCGTCGGCCACTACATGGCCGTAACGCACAGTGGTGTGACCATCGGCCCGCAATTGGGCAAGGTGGTCGCCGACGAAGTCGTGCGCGGCAAAATCCATGACGAAATGGAAACGTTTCGTCCGCAACGCTTCTTCCAGGCCCACGCCCAGCGCTCCGCTGTCGCGCACGTCTGATCCCGCTCAGCAGACCGCTGGATTGCGTACGGCGGCCTGCTTTTGACCAACGCAACCAGGGGCCTCCGCCATGGGGAACATCGAACGATTCGACAAGAACGAACGGCTTAGCCGTATCGTCGTTCACAACGGCACGGCCTATCTCTCGGGCTTGACGGCCGATGACAAGAAAACCGGCACGTCTGACCAGACGAAGGAGATATTGGAAAAGGCGGATCGCCTTCTGGCGAGCGTCGGTTCGGATAGATCGAAGCTGCTGTTCGCGCAGATCTGGTTGAGGGATGTCGAAGACTTCGACGCGATGAACAAGGCTTGGGTCACATGGCTCGACGGCGTGGAGCCCCCGGCACGCGCCACGGTCGGGGCGAGCTTCGCCTTGCCCGAGATCCGTGTCGAGATCCAGCTTACCGCAGCGATTTGACACGTCGCACGCCACGTCCAGGCCAGCGAGTCCAATCAGATTCGTCAGGGACATGCTTGCGCACCGGCCTTCGCGGCGCGATAGATGCGGCGGTTTGGGGAGGAATCATGCGAAAAGTCCTGGCATCGGCATTGCTGCTGGCGGCTGCGGCGTTCGCGACCGGCGCTCATGCGCTGGACAGCAGCGGCACACCCGTCGTCGTGACACCCCTCGCCTCGCGCACGACCACCGCTTCCGGCCAGCCGATCACGCTGCCGCAGAAGAACGTGCAGGTGCTGGTGTCGACCTACGACATAGCGCCGGGCGCGACCTTGCCGGTGCACAAGCATCCGTTCCCGCGCTACGCCTATGTCGAGGCCGGCACGTTGAAGGTCACCAATGTCGAGACCGGCAACAGCAACACCTACAAGACTGGCGATTTCATCATCGAGATGATCGGGCAGTGGCATCAGGCCACCAATATCGGTGAAGGCCCGGTCAAGCTGCTGGTGATCGACCAGGTCGAGGAAGGCACCAAGAACACGGTTTTGCGCCAGTAAGCCACCGCTGCTCCGGCTCCTCGAACTGTCTCGCCACGGGAGCGCGCCGCGTTAAGCGTTGGCCCAGCTCTTCACATCCGGTTCCGCACGACCGGGCTGACGATGCTATGCCGGTTGCCCGCCTTACCGGCGGAACCGGATTCCCCCCGTTGGGTTTTTCGCGAAATCCCTTTGCTTGGTGAATGCCTTTTCCTGGAGCAAACTCCCTGCCGGGGCTCAAGGAGCAGAAATGAGAGCACGAACAGCGACGGTCGGCGATCTGGAAGACGTGTTTCGCCATTTGTCCAAGCGGATGTCCGACGAATACATCGCCGCCGGCAAGGACAGCAAGGTCGCCTACGACAATCTGATGATGAACCTGAAGGAGGGCCGCGCCCATGCCCTTGTCGACAACGACGGGACCGTAGCGATCGTCGCCTGGCACGAGCATGGCGACGCCGCGGACACGCTGTTCGCGGCGCGCGAGGGCTTTTTCAGGGCCGCGACCGTGCGTTTCTGCAGGCGGCATATCAGGCAGATCCAGGCGCTCGCCGGCAATCTCCCTATTCACTCCCGCAGCTGGCTCACGGGACCGGAAATCGCAAAATGGTTTCGCACCATCGGCTATGTCGAACGCGGCGAGGAAAATGGCGCCAAACTGTTCGAATTGCCGCCGGCCGCGACCCGGCCGGGCTAGGCAAGCAGGTTTGGTGCACCGCGAGTCCAGCCGCCATTGCACCGTGGCACGGCTCGCCTTCGCGCGGCCTTAGCCCCAGGCGCCGACCATTTGGCGTGTCGTGGCGTTCAGCCGATTGAAGGCGTTGATCACGGCGATCTGGATGACGAGCCCGGCAAGCGCCTTTTCGTCATAGTGCCGGGCGGCCTCGTTCCATACCTCGTCCGTCACGGCATCCGTTCTGTCGGCCAGCCTTGTGCCGGCCTCGGCAAGGGCAAGCGCGGCGCGTTCGGCATCGGTGAAGTACGGCGTCTCCCGCCAGGCCGACAAGGCAAAGATGCGTTCGTCCTTCTCGCCGGCCTTCTTGAGTTCGCGCGCATGCATGTCGACGCAGACCGAGCAGCCATTGATCTGGCTGGCGCGCAGATGGACGAGCTTGCGCGTCACATAGGGCAAATCGGCCGCCTCGGTCGACTTGTCCAGCGCCAGCAGCGCCTGCAGGGCGCCGGGGATGAGCATCACGGGGTTCTTGAGCCTGGCTTCCATGGTGTTTCTCCGTTTGAAAAGTTTGGTCAGGGCGCAGTTTGCCATGCCCGGGAGCGGCGCATCCGGGAGACTTGTTGTGGTTCGCCGGCCATGGCGACCGGTTGGTCGAGGAGAGTCGGCGCTCAGCCTTGCTTCGCAGCCACCTGCTCAAGTCGCTCAAGAATACGCGGCCAGCCGCTTCCCATGCCGACATATCCACGCTCGTCGGCCGGCCGGAACCCCGAGTGCTCCATCCGCACCCGGGTCGCCGCGCCCTCAGGCGTGAGCGACCAGGTCACCACGGTTTTCAGTCCGCTGTCGGATTCGCTTCCGTCGCCCCAGCTATAGGCAAGCAGGCGTGGCGCCTCGACTTTCAGCACGACGCAGTTCGTCACCCCGGACCAGCCCGGTACCGGTGAAGCGCGGAACGTGAAGCGATGCCCCTCTTGCGGCGCGAAGTCATTCTGCATGAGCCATTCTGCGACGAGTTCGGGCACTGTCAGCGCACGCCATATCTTCTCCGCCGAATGCGGAATCAGCCGTTCAACGACGATCGATTTGGTCTGTGTCATGCCGTGCTCCTCTTAGTCGTCGTCGAGCCACCGCTCGCGATCAATAACTCGATGGCTATGGGTTAACTCATAACCATGTAGTTATAAGACTGTCAAGCAGGGAAATGCCCCCTGGTCCAATGCGCCGTGCCGTTCCTGCTTTCGCGCCCGCCGCGCGGGTGCTACGGGCTTCTCACAACATCATGGACAGGATCACACCTTGACTGAAGAAGCCCGCCCGCCGCTGATCGAAATCTGTGTCGAGGGCATTGATGGCCTTCTGGCCGCACAGGCCGGCGGCGCCGACAGGGTCGAACTGTGCGCCAGCCTCGTCGAAGGCGGCATCACGCCGAGCTTGGGAACCGTGCGCGCCGCGCTCGACCAGGCGATTGTGCCGTTCCATGTCATGGTGCGGCCGCGTGGCGGCGATTTTCTCTACAGCGAAACCGAGTACCGTTCGATGCTGGCCGACGTAGCCGCCCTGCGCGACCTCGGCGTGCCCGGCGTGGTGTTCGGCTGCCTCACCGCCGAAGGCACCATCGATGAGCGCCGCATGAGCGAACTGACGGAGGCCGCCGGCGGCCTTAACGTCACGTGTCACCGCGCTTTCGACATGACGCGCGACCCGGCCGAGGCTTTGGAAGCGCTGATCCGTTGCAAGGTCGGCCGCGTGCTGACCAGCGGCCAACGCGACACGGCGATGGAGGGCCTGTCGCTGCTGGCGGACCTGGTGCGACAGGGGGGCGACCGCATCGTCATTCTCGGCTGCGGCGGGCTCGATCTCGGCAACATTGCCGAGGTGCGGCAAAGGACCGGACTGTCCGAAATGCATTTCGCCGTCCTTAAGGACGTGCCCAGCGCCATGCGCTACCGCAATCCCAAGGTCGGCATGGGTGGCTCCGATCTCGACCGCGAGTATCGCAATACGCTCACCGATACGCCGCTTGTGGCAGCGACGATCGGGGCGGCCAAGGCATGACCGCCCTCTCCCCGATCAGCCGTGTCAGGCAAAGCGACGAAGCGGCCATACTCGCGCTCAACAACGAGCATGCCGCCGAATTGTCGTGGCTTGAGCCCGAGCGCCTGTCTTTCCTGCTTGGCGAGGCGTTCTATGCGCGCCGCATCGGCGCGCTCGAAGCCTTCATCATGACCTTCGATCAAGGGGCTCGGTACGACAGTCCGAATTTTCTCTGGTTTCGCGAACGCTACGAGCGCTTCGTCTATGTCGATCGCGTCGTGGTGGCGGCGCAAGCTCGTGGCCGCGGCCATGCCCGCCTGCTCTACCAAGACCTGTTCGAGCACGCCACGCGCGCCGGCCATGCACTGGTCACATGCGAGGTCAATGCCGACCCGCCCAACCCGGCTTCGGACGCCTTCCATGCAGCGCTCGGCTTCACCGAGGTCGGCGACGCGGTGATCCATGGCGGCAAGAAGGCGGTGCGCTACTACGTCAGGCGGATCATCGCCTGAGCGCTGCTCCTTTCCAGGTCTCTGCCACTACTGGAACAACGCCGCTGCACTGACCAGCGTCGTCCAGAACCCCCACAACAGCGGGATGCCGACCAGCAGCCAGGCAAGGACCAATTTGACAGAATTGCTGTTGTCTTGCGCCATGATCACTCTCCTTACGCTGCAGCCGGTTCGGCCTTCATGTGGAACCGTGCATCCACCGGCCGCATCATCAGGTTGAGCAGGAAACCGACGACGAGCAGGCCGGCCATGATGTACATGGTGACCGTGTAGGCATCGGCCTTCGCTACTCCTGCATCGATCTGGTACTGCCTGATGTAGTTGACCAGGACCGGCCCCAGCACGCCCGCCACTGACCACGCCGTCAGCAGGCGGCCATGGATGGCACCGACATACCGCACGCCGAAGACATCGCGCAGATAGGCCGGAATGGTGGAAAAGCCGCCGCCATACATGCTCAAGATGACGCCATAGAACAGCACGAACAGGAACACGTTGCCCGACTGGCCCGTCCACGGCACCACTGCATAAAGGATCACGCCCAGCACGAAGAAGACCGCGTAGGTCGTCTTGCGGCCGATATAGTCGCTGGTCGACGCCCAGAAGAAGCGGCCGAGCATGTTGAAGATCGATAGCAGGCCGACGAAGCCGGCGGCGGCGGCCGGCGTGATGCGTCCCGGGAACATCTCCTGGCTCATGGCGGAGGCTTGGCCGAGGACGCCGATGCCGGCCGTCACGTTGAGGCACAGCACGCCCCACAACAGCCAGAACTGCGGTGTCTTCAACGCGTCGTCGAGATGGACGTTGGCGGTTGTCACCATCGTGTTTTGTGTCGTCGGCGGCGTCCAGCCGGCCGGACGCCAGCCATCGGGCGGCACCCTGACGATGACAGCGCCGATCAGCATGAAGATGAAGTAGACAATGCCCAGCATGATGAAGGTTTCGGCGACACCGATATGCTGCGGGGTCGAAAACAGCTTCAGCAGATAGACCGAAAGCGGCGAAGCGATGAAGGCTCCGCCGCCAAACCCCATGATCGCCATGCCGGTCGCCATGCCCGGCCGGTCGGGAAACCAGGTGATCAGCGTCTTGACCGGCGAGATGTAACCGAGCCCGAGGCCGATGCCGCCCAGGACGCCGTAGCCGAGATAGATGATCCACAGTTGATGCAAGGTGACGCCGAGCGCCGACACGATGAAACCGCCGCCGAAACAGCAGGCGGCCGCGACCATCGCCTTGCGCGGGCCGACGCGATCCAGCCAACCGCCGCCGAAGGCTGCCGCGAGGCCAAGAAACAGGATCGCGATCGAAAAAATCCAGCCGAGTCCGGTCAGCTTCCAGTCGTCGGGCGCCGAATCGGTGATACCGATCAGTTTCGACATCGGCAGGTTAAAGACGCTGAACGCGTAGGCCTGACCGATGCAAAGATGAATGCACAACGCCGCCGGCGGCACCATCCATCTGCTGAAACCGGGCTCGGCGATCGTGCGCGAGCGGTCGAGCCAGCCGCCGGCGTTTTCCCTGGTCGTTGCCATTCCATCCTCCCATGCAATGCTCCGATTCGAATAAACTAGGCGGAGCACGGGGCGGGACAACAAGGAATAGCTGCCATAATACCAATGTCTAAGGACATTGGGCTATCCGGCAAGCAGATCGCCAGGTCACCCCTGGCTATATTAGGACGAACTTACCAAACAAGCTGCCGGACAGGCGGCATCGAGCGAGGCTGACCTTGGCCGCTAGGCAACGCAAGGGAGGGACACTGCGGCGTCACTCACCAGTTGCGGTTCAGCCACTCACGCGACGGCCGCTCGATGACATAATAGCTGCAGAGCGCGCAGGCAAAGACCCCAGCCAGCATCAGCCATGGGTCGCTGCCTCGCTCATAGACGAATTTGTAGAATGGCTGCTGCCACAGATAGAGCGAATAGGACCATAGACCCAACGTCGCCATAGGCCAGGACGACAGCAGTCCAGAAAACAATCTCGTGCTGAAATCGAGAGCGTTGACGGCAAGCGCCAGGAGCGGCACGGCGACCAGATAGTGGATCGGGGTTGGTACCGGGTCCATGAACAGAAGCACCGCCGCGATGGCCGCCGCCACCGCCACATAAGGGCCCTTCAACAGGGCCGGCAGCTTGCCGTCGGTCTTCAGCAGGCAGATGGCGGCCGACAGCAGGATCGACGCAATATGCACGTCGGTGCGCCAGTATGTGGTCTCGTAGTCCATGTGCAGGAACCAGTACGAAACCGCACCGTTTGCCATGGCCAGCACCGCCAGCACCAGGAGCAGCGGGATGACGCGGCTACGGCTTGCGACAAGTGCGCTGATCGCTGCCAGGATGATGTAGGCATGCTCTTCGACACAGAGCGACCAGATGTGGTCGAGCGCGCCGGCGCGGTTCACGAGAATTCCGGCATAGTTGTAGGTGAATGTCAGCGCCGTCAGCGCCGCCTTCCATTTGAAGGCGACGAACGTGCCCGACAGCGCAATCATCGAAACGATCACGAACACCAGCAGCGCGGGATAGATGCGGGAGAAGCGGCGCTTGAAGAATTTCTTCAGCGGGTAGCGCTCGACGAACAGGATCTCGGCCATCAGCCGGCCGCTGAGCACGAAGAAGAATTCGACGCCCAGTACGCCGAGATTGATCCCTGCAACGGGAAAGAAATGGCCAATGAGCACCAGCGCGATCGAAAGTCCGCGCCAGCCGTCGAGATAGGCCAGTCTTGTCCTGGCGGATCTGTCGGCGACGGATCTTGGCGGCACAACATGCGTCGCGGAGATGTCGGTCATGCCGCTCCCTTCGCATTGAAACATGCGAATAGGGTCGCAGGTCGTGATGAACACTCCGAACCCGGCTCGCGTTTGATCGCCGGCATAGTGCAGTGCAATATCGCTTTGTGCAAGTGCGAGATTGCCACAATGCGCCCATCTGCGGAAAAGGGGCGAGAAGTCCCTCTCCTGCCTGACAGGAGCAGGAAGGAATCAGGCGTTGGCGGCGGCCACCGCGCGCTTAGCCATGACCGCGACCAGATTGGCACGGTAGTCGGCGGAAGCGTGGATATCGCTCATCAGCTTGGTCGCCGGCACCTTGACGCCGTCGAGCGCCGAAGCCACGAAGTCCTTCGCGAGCGCGGCCTCGATCTCCTTCGAGCGGAAGACGCCATCGTCGCCGGCCCCGGTCACGGCCACCCTGACGCCGTCCTCACCCTTGGCCACGAACACGCCGACAATGGCGTAGCGGGAGGCCGGATTGCGGAATTTTTTATAGGCTGCCTTTGCCGGTGCGGTGAAGGTGACGGCCGTGAGGATTTCGCCGTCCTCCAGCGCCGTCTCGAACAGGCCTGTGAAGAACTTGTCGGCCGCGATCTGGCGCGTGTTGGTAATGATGGTGGCATTTAGCGCCAGCATGGCCGCTGGATAATCGGCCGCAGGGTCGTTGTTGGCGATCGAGCCGCCGATCGTGCCCCTATAGCGCACTGCCGGATCGCCGATCAGCGATGCCAGATGCGCGAGCGCCGGGCAGGCCTGTTTCAACTTGTCGTCGCTGGCAACATCGAAATGCGTGGTGGCGGCGCCGATCGTGACTGCCCTGCCGGACACTGTCACCCCTTGCAATTCCTTGATCCGCGACAGGTCGACGACATCGGAGGGGGCCGCCAGCCGCGTCTTCATGGCCGGGATCAGGGTCATGCCGCCCGACAGCAACTTGGCGTCGCCGCCCGTGACGAGCTTCGCGGCATCGGCGACTGAGGCGGCGCGGTGGTAATTGACTGCGTACATTTGGAGGCTCTCCCTGGTGAAGAGTGGATAGTCAGTAGTCAGTAGTGATTAGTGAGTAGCATTGGTCGGTAATTTGGTGAATAGCGGGTGATCAATTGCCGCGGCAACCGCGTTTTTGTTCACTACTCACTATTCACTACTCACTCTCCTTTCAGTGCTTCGCCGCCGCACGGATCGCGGCCCACACCGTAGACGGCGAAGCCGGCATGGCGATGTCAGAGATTCCTATGGCGTCGGTGATGGCGTTGATCACCGCCGGCGGCGAGCCGATAGCGCCGGCCTCGCCGCAGCCCTTGATGCCGAGCGGATTGCCCGGACACGGCGTGTTCGAGGTCGAGACCTTGAACGAAGGCAGGTCATCCGCGCGCGGCATGGTGTAGTCCATGTAGCTCGCTGTCAGAAGCTGGCCGTCGGCATCATAGTGGGCGCCTTCGAGCAGTGCCTGGCCGATGCCCTGCGCGATGCCGCCATGCACCTGGCCCTCGACGATCATCGGGTTGATGATGTTGCCGAAATCGTCGGCCGCGACGAACTGGATAATCTCGGTCGTTCCGGTCTCCGGATCGATCTCGACCTCGCAGATGTAGCAGCCGGCCGGAAAGGTGAAATTGGACGGGTCGTAAAACGCCGTCTCCTTCAATCCCGGCTCCATGCCACCGGGCAAATTATGAGCGGTATAGGCCGCCAGCGCCATCTGGAACCACGGCACGTTTTTGTCGGTGCCGGCGACCTTCAGCGCGCCGTTCTCGATGACGATGTCGCCCTCGTCGGCCTCGAGCAGGTGCGCCGCGATCTTCTTGGCCTTGGCCTCGACCTTGTCCAGCGCCTTGGCAATCGCCGACATTCCGACCGCGCCCGAGCGCGAGCCGTAGGTACCCATACCCATCTGCACCTTGTCAGTGTCGCCATGGACGATCGAGACGCTGTCGATCGGCACCCCAAACCGTTCGTTGACCAGTTGCGCGAAGGTCGTCTCATGGCCCTGGCCATGGCTGTGCGAGCCGGTCAGCACCTCGATGGTGCCGGCGGCATTGACGCGCACCTCGGCCGATTCCCAAAGGCCGACGCCCGCGCCGAGCGAGCCCACCGCGGCCGACGGCGCCAGGCCGCATGCTTCGATGTAGCAGCTCATGCCGATGCCGCGCAGCTTGCCGTTCCTGGCGGCCTCCGCCTTGCGCCCGGCAAAGCCGGCATAGTCGGCGGCCTCCATGGCCGCGTCGAGCGAGGCGCCATAGTCACCGGCGTCATAGTTCATGATGACCGGCGTCTGGTGCGGAAACGTGGTGATGAAGTTGGTTCGCCGAAGCTCCGCCGGCGACACGCCGAGTTCCCGCGCCGCGGTCTCCATCGTGCGCTCGATGAGATAGGTGGCTTCCGGCCGCCCTGCCCCGCGATAAGCATCGACGGGTGCCGTGTTGGTATAGACCGTTCGGACATTGGCGTGGATCGCCGGGATATTGTATTGACCCGACAGCAGCGTCGCGTAGAGATAGGTCGGCACGCAGGACGAGAACAACGACATGTAGGCACCGAGATTGGCCAACGTGTCGACCTTGAGACCGGTGATCCTGTTGTTCTTGTCGAAGGCCATTTCCACTGTCGAGACATGATCGCGGCCATGTGCGTCGGAGAGGAAGCTTTCGGTGCGGTCGGCCACCCACTTCACCGGCACGCCGGTTTTCTTGGACGCCCACAGGCAGACGATCTCTTCCGGATAGATATAGATCTTGGAGCCGAAGCCGCCGCCGACATCGGGCGCGATGACGCGCAATTTGTTTTCCGGCGCGATGTTATAGAAGGCGCTCATCACCAGCCGCGCGACATGCGGGTTCTGCGAGGTCGTCCAGCAGGTATAGTGGTCTTCCGCTCTGTCATAGTGGCCCAGCGCTGCCCGCGGCTCCATGGCGTTGGGCACCAGCCGGTTGTTGACGATTTTCATGCGGGTGACGTGGGAAGCCGCGGTGATCGCCGCGTCGGTCGCCTTGGCGTCGCCGATCTCCCAGTCGAAGATCAGGTTGTTTTCGGCTTCCGGATGGAGTTGCGGAGCGCCCTTTTCGAGCGCCTTCGTCGCATCCACCACCGCCTCGAGTTCATTGTAGGTGATCTCGACCGCTTCGGCGGCGTCGCGCGCCTGGCCCTTGGTGTCGGCGACCACGACGACGACCGCATCGCCGACATAGCGAACCTTGTCGACCGCCAGCGGCGACCAGGCTCCCATCTTCATCGGGGAGCCGTCCTTGGAATGGATCATCCAGCCGCAGATGAGATTGCCGATGCCATCGGCCTTCAGCTCCTTGCCGGTCAGCACGCCGATAACACCCGGCATGGCTTGAGCTTTGTCGACGTCGATCTTCACGATCTGGGCATGCGCGTGCGGGCTGCGCACGAAGGCCGCATGCTTCATGCCGGGCACCACCATGTCGTCGACATAGCGGCCGGCACCAGTGATGAACCGCTTGTCTTCCTTGCGCGCCACGCGAGCGCCAACACCTTCAATGCCCATCAGAAATTCCTCCCGAAATAGTGAGTAGGAAGTAGTGAGTGGTGGAGATCGGCGCCGGTTCGTACCGACTACTCACTACTCAACTTTTCTCACGCCGCTTGCCTGACCTTGCCGCTCATCCCCTCCGATGCGGCGAGGATCGCCTTGACGATGTTGTGGTAGCCGGTGCAGCGACAGATGTTGCCCTCGAGCTCTGCGCGCACCGTCGCTTCGTCGAGGCCTTCGGGGTGGCGCTTGATCATGTCGGTCGCCGTCATGATCATGCCCGGCGTGCAGAAGCCGCATTGCAGTCCGTGATGCTCCTTGAACGCCGTCTGCACGGGATGCAGGTCGGCACCATTGGCAAGCCCCTCGATCGTCACCACGCTCGATCCGGACGCCTGCACCGCGAGCATCGTGCAGGATTTCACCGCCTTGCCGTCGACATGGACGACGCAGGCGCCGCATTGCGAGGTGTCGCAACCGACATGGGTACCGGTGAGACCGAGATTCTCCCGCAAGAAGTGAACCAGCAGCGTCCGGTCCTCGGCCGCACCGCGGACCTGTTTTCCGTTCACCATCAACGAAACGTCCGACATGAATCCTCCCTGGGTATCACCTTGGTCATCACGCTGCCGACGCGGTGTTGGCTTCGGCCATGCGTTATTCGTACACCGCACAAGCCGTAAAAAACAGCGCGGCGCAAAAGCCGGATCATTGTACTTTCGGCCATGGCAGGGCGAAACACGCATTCCCCTCGCCCCATTGCCAAAATGCCGATTGGCGGCAACAATGGCTTTCGACGTTGGCGCAAGAAGCACATCAACAGCCGCGCACAGGCAGCGTCGGAGGAAATGCGGGAGAACGTCGCTGACCGTTTCACGGACGCGCTACGCATGCGGTTTGTCGGCGCTGACCACGGACGAGCCCGACCCGGACGTCTTCGCACGCGCGGTGGCGGCGGAGGCGGCCGCCATCGAGGCCGGCTTCGCCCTGTTGTTCTTTTCCCAGCGCCTTGTCGAGGCCGGCGCCCTTTCGCGCGCAATCGCGGCCCATGCGCCGGCGCTACACTACGCCGGCTGCTCGACCGCCGGCGAAATCACGCCGCAGGGCCTCGAGGAGGGCCATATCCTCGCCATGCTGCTCCCTTCGGCGTCGTTTACCGCGGTCAGCACCACGGTCGACAACCTGTCGTCATCGGGCTTGGACAGGGTCACTGGTGATGTCGAGGATCTGCGACGCACGCTGCATGGGCGCATCGGCGGCGAGCGGGCTGGGAACACCTTCGCGCTCTGTTTCATCGACGGACTGTCCTATGCCGAGGAAGCTGTGAGTTCAGCCATCCATTGGGGCCTCGACGACATTCCGCTGCTCGGCGGTTCCGCCGGTGACGACCTGAAATTCGAGACGACGAGCCTGATCTCCAACGGCAAGGTCACCTCCGACAGCGCCATCATCGTGCTGGTCGCCACGGAAATCCCTTTCCATGTCTTCAAGACCGACAATTTCGTTCCCACCGACGAAAAGCTGGTGGTCACCGCGTCCGATCCCGATCACCGCATCGTGCGCGAGTTCAATGCCACCAATGCGGCCGAGGAATATGCCGCTTCGGTCGGCATCGTCGCGCAGACGCTGACACCGCTGAGCTTCGCCTCGCATCCGGTGGTGGTGAAGGTAGGCGGTGAATATTACTGCCGCTCCATCCAGAAGATGCATGCGGACGGCTCGCTGTCGTTCTTCTGCGCCATCGACGATGGTGTCGTGCTGTCGATCGCCCAACCCAAGGACATGGTGGAATCGACCCGCGCGGCTCTGCTCGACGTCGAGGCGAGGCTTGGCGGCATCGACATGATCATCGGCTTCGACTGTGTCCTGCGCCGGCTGGATGCGCGCAACCGCCAGGTCTTTCGCGAGATTTCCGAACTCTACCGGGTCAACAACGTCATCGGCTTCGGCACCTATGGCGAACAATACCGGTCGATGCATCTCAACCAGACCTTCACCGGCATCGCCTTCGGCGAGCGCCCGGCCGCCGAGTGAGCGCTGCCGTGCCCCTCAAGGACATAGACGATCCCGACAGGCTGAAGAAGATCAACGCTGCGCTGGTCAGCCGCGTCGAGCGCTCGATGGACCAGCAAGGCAACGCCTTCTCGCTGTTCCAGACCGCGATCTCACTGGAAAGCAGGGTACGCGCCCGCACCGAGGAACTGCACTCGACCTTGCGGCGGCTGGAACAATCGAACATCGACCTCAGCGCCGCCAAGGAAAATGCCGAGCAGGCGAACCTGTCCAAGACCCGCTTTCTCGCGGCGGCCAGCCACGACGTGCTGCAGCCGTTGAATGCGGCGCATCTGTCCGTCTCCGCCCTTGCCGAAGTGCAGACCAGCGACGAGGGCCGGAAACTGGTACGGCAGGTCGAGCGCTCGCTGGAGACGATGGAGGACCTGCTGCGCACGCTGCTCGACATCTCCAAGCTCGATGCGGGTGTGGTCCAGCCCGACATTGGCGACGTCAGCCTGGAGGCGCTGTTCTCGTCGCTGCGGTCGGATTTCCAGCCTGTGGCCGAACTGAAGGGCCTGTCGCTGAAATTCCGCGCCGTCAACGCCGTGGTTCGCTCCGATCGCACGCTGCTGCGCCGCATCCTGCAGAACATCCTCTCCAATGCGCTGGGCTACACCCGCTCGGGCGGTGTCCTTGTCGGCACCAGGCACCGCGGCGATGCCATCCGCATCGATGTCGCCGACACCGGCTGCGGCATTCCCGACGACCAGCGCGAGGCGGTGTTCGAGGAATTTCATCGCGGCATCATGCCTGCCAATGCCGAACTCGCCGGCGGCGGCCTCGGCCTTGGGCTGGCCATCGTGCGGCGCATCGCCGGCGCGCTCGGCCATCCCGTGACGTTTTCCTCGAAGGTCGGTCGCGGCACGATTTTTCACATCGATGTCCCCGTCGGCATCGGTGCCACGGCGGACGCCGTCGCCAGCGCTGCAAGCCTGGAGCGGCCGCGCGGCTATGGCTTGTTCGGCACCAAGGTTCTGCTGGTCGAGAACGATGTCGAGGTGCTGCAGGCGATGACCTCGTTGCTCGAACGCTGGCAATGCCTGGTGCGCGCCGCGACCTCGACCGACGACGCGCTCGACATGCTCGGCGACACGGACTGGGTGCCCGACATCGTCATAGCCGACCAGCATCTCGACGGCGGCGATCTCGGCACCGCCACCATATCGAAGGTCCGCCGCTATCTCGGCCGCGCGGTGCCGGCGCTGATCGTCACCGCCGACAGTTCCGAAGCCGTCGCCAAGGCGGCGCGGGCCGGCGGCATCGAGTTGATGCGCAAGCCGCTCAAGCCCGCGCAACTAAGGGCGCTGCTGGCACATCTGCTGGCTTAGACCTGCCCCTCAAAACCCCGCCTGATCCCTGAAAAGCTCCGCATTATCAAGCTTCGAAACCTCGATCACCGCTTGCGTGCGGCTGTAGACGTTGAGCTTGCGCAGGATCTCCGAGACGTGCGCCTTGACTGTGGTCTCGCCCACTTGCAGCTCATAGGCGATCTGCTTGTTGAGCAGGCCCTGGCGTAGCATCTGCAACACGCGCAACTGCTGCGGCGTCAATGTCGAAAGGCGCTGCACCATGTCGGCGCGGTCGGTGCTGTCGGCGTCGGGCGGGCGGCCCTCATAAGTTTCCGGAACATAGATGGCACCTTCCATCACCGAGCGTATGGCGTTGGCCAGATCGCTCTTGCGCGCCGATTTCGGGATGAAGCCGGCAGCACCGTAGGACAGCGCCTCGGAGATGATCTTGGGCTCCTCGTAACCGGATACTATGACCACGGGCAGGCGCGGATAGCGGGTCCGAAGCTGCAGCAACCCCTCGAAGCCGTGCACCCCGGGCATGCTGAGATCGAGCAGGGCAAGGTCGAACGGCTTTGTCCCGGCCAGCAGGTCGAGTGCCTCGGCGATCGAGCGCGCCTCCACCGTGTCGACCTCCGGGTAGGCCATCTGCACGGCGCTGTGCAGCGCCTCGCGAAACAGCGGATGATCGTCGATGATCAGGAACCGGGCGCTGTCAGTGGCTGCTGTCATGTGGCTCGTTTCGGTTTGCCGGCCGCAGCATAATCCCGCGACCACGGCTGACTTATTGGCAAATAGTCTATCCCAGCGGACGATGCATCGCCGCGAAAGTGATGGAAACTCCGGATTCCTTATACGGCCGGCCGGCCAATGCTTTATGAAAAGCGACGCCTTGCCCGGCCTCTCAATTCGGCCGAAGGTGCCCGCGGCCCGACATCCAACTGCAGAGACAGACCATGACCGCCTTTGTCCTCCCCGCTCCGCCAACGCCCTCGGTCGCAGTGGCCGGCTCGAACGAGCGATTTGCGGTGCGCCGCATCTTCTGCGTCGGGCGCAACTACGCCGCGCATATCAGGGAGTTCGGCAATGACGAGCGCGATCCACCCTTCTTCTTCACCAAGCCCGCCGATGCGTTGGCAGACTCCGGCGCCACGATCCCCTACCCGCCGCTGACGACCAACCTGCACCATGAGATCGAACTGGTGGTCGCGATCGGCAAGCCGGGCTTCCGCATCCCGCGCGCCCAGGCGCTGGATTATGTCTGGGGCTATGCCGTCGGCATCGACCTCACCCGCCGCGATCTCCAGGACGAAGCCAAGAAAGCAGCGCGGCCCTGGGACTGGTCGAAGGCTTTCGACCTCTCCGCGCCGTGCGGTCCTCTGGTTCCCGCGCAAAAATCCGGCCATCCGAGCCAGGGCCGTATCTGGCTGGCTGTCGACGGCAAGATCCGGCAGGACGCCGATCTCGCCGAGTTGATCTGGCCGATCTCCGACATCGTCTCGATCTGCAGCGAAGGCATGGAATTGCAGCCAGGCGACCTCATCTTCACCGGCACGCCGGCCGGCGTCGGCAAGGTCAACCCTGGGGAGACGATGACCGGCGGCGTCGACGGCATCGGCACGATCGAAGTGACCATCGGCCAGCCAAATCGGTGAATGCATGAGCGACATCGTCCTTCACAACTACTACCGCTCCTCCACCTCCTACAGGGTGCGGATTGCGCTGGAGATGAAGGGGCTTACCTATGACTACGTGCCGCATCACCTGCGCCATGGCGAGCATCTCGAACCGGCCTATCTCGCGGTCAACCCGCAGGGCCTGGTGCCGGCGCTGATCCTGGGCGACGGCACCCTGTTGACGCAATCGCTGGCGATCATCGAATTTCTCGACGAGACGACGCCCGAACCGCCTCTGCTGCCGAAGGACGCAGTTGGGCGCGCCCGCGTCAGGATGCTGGCGCAGATGATTGCCTGCGATATCCATCCGGTGAACAATCTGCGTATCCTGACCGCGCTGCGAACCCTGTTCGGCGCCGGCGACGAGGATGTCGCTAACTGGTTCCGGCACTGGGTCAAAGAGGGTTTCAAGCCACTCGAAAACCTGTTGGGGGCTTCGCCCGAGACCGGCACGTTCTGCCACGGCGACACGCCGGGGCTGGCCGATATCTGCCTGGCGGCACAAGTCACCAGCAATGCCCGTTTCGGCGTCGATATGGCGCCCTACCCAACGATCTCGCGCATCAACGCCGCTTGCATGGCCCTGCCGGCCTTCCAGAACGCCGCGCCGCAAAACCAGATCGATGCCGAGTAACCTTCATTCGGCAACGCGCAGCGTCGCCATCGGCGTATGCCCAAACGGCCGACTTGTCTGGCGGAATCGATTTCCGCTTGACCGGCCAGGGAATCGGCTATCGTTTCCCGAAGTGCGCGCAAGGTGGAGTTGCCGATGAAAGCCGTCGTCTTCGAAAAATTCGGCGAGGCGCCGACGATCCAGACCGTTCCCGATCCGAAGCCGGCGCCGGACGGCGTCGTCATCAAGGTCGAGGCGACAGGCCTGTGCCGCAGCGATTGGCACGGCTGGATGGGCCATGACGCCGATATCCGCTTGCCGCATGTCCCCGGTCACGAACTGGCCGGCGTCGTGGTAGCCGCCGGCAAGCAGGTGACCCGCTGGAAGGCTGGCGAGCGCGTCACCGTCCCGTTCGCCGTCGGCTGTGGCCACTGTTTCGAATGCACGTCCGGCAATCACCAGGTCTGCGAGCACCAGTCCCAGCCGGGCTTCAACGCCTGGGGCTCGTTCGCCGAATATGTCGCCATCGAGCACGCCGACACAAACCTCGTGCGCCTGCCCGACGAGATGGAATTCGCCACTGCCGCCAGCCTCGGCTGCCGCTTCGTCACCTCGTTCCGCGCCATCGTCGATCAGGGCCGGGTGACGCCGGGCGAATGGGTAGCGGTGCATGGCTGCGGCGGTGTCGGCCTGTCGGCGATCATGATCGCCAGCGCCATGGGTGCCAATGTCATCGCCATCGACCTCACCGAAGAGAAGCTGGACTTCGCCAGGAAGATCGGCGCGGTGGCGACCATCAACGCGGCGACGACCCCGAACGTCGTCAAGGCGGTCAAGCAGATCACCAATGGCGGCGTGCATATGTCCATGGATGCACTCGGTCATCCCACGACCTCGTTCAATTCGATCGCCAATCTACGCCGGCGCGGACGCCATGTGCAGGTCGGCCTGATGCTGGGCGATCACGCCCGCCCGCAGGTGCCGATGGACAAGGTGATCGCGTTCGAGCTCGAAATCCTCGGCAGCCACGGCATGCAGGCCTACCGCTACCCCGCGATGATGGAGATGATCCGCACCGGCAAGCTGAAACCCGAGCTTCTGGTCGGAAAGAAGATCAGCCTTGAGGAAGCGCCCGCCGCCCTGATGGCGATGGGCGGCTTCGAAGGCATCGGCATCGGTGTGGTGACGAAGTTTTAGCCAGCGGCGCCGGTTGCGGGCCGTGGCAAATCCCGCCTGGCAAACTTTTTGGCGCCGAATACGCACAGCACCACGCCGAGCGTGATGACGACCATCAGGGGGCTGACCTGTTCATGCAGCAGGGACGCCGCCAGGGCGAGGCCAAAGAAGGGCTGCAGCAGTTGCAACTGCCCCACGGCGGCGATGCCGCCTTGCGCGAGGCCGCGATACCAGAACACGAAGCCGATCAGCATGCTGAACAGCGAGACATAGGCAAGCCCGATCCATGCATTGGTCCCGACCGTGGCGAAGGACGGTGGCAAGGTGACCAGGGTCACCACCAGCATGACCGGCAGTGACAGCACCAGCGCCCAGCAGATCACCTGCCAACCGCCCAGCCTGCGCGACAGCGCGGCGCCTTCTGCGTAGCCCAGGCCGCAAACGACGATTGCGGCGAGCATCAGTGCATCGCCAACCGGCGAGGCCGTCACGCCTTGCGCAAGGGCAAACCCGCCCACCAGCGCGCTGCCGAGGCATGAGAACAGCCAGAAGGCCGGTCTCGGCCTCTCGCCCCCGCGCAGCACGCCGAAGATCGCGGTCGCCAGCGGCAGCAGGCCGACGAAGATGATGGAATGAGCAGAGGTGACATGCTTCAGCGCCAAGGCTGTCAGCAAGGGAAAGCCGACCACCACACCCAACGCGACGATGACAAGCGACATCAGGTCATGACGCTCCGGGCGCTTCTCGCGGAAGACGAGCAGCAGCGCGAGGCCAAGCAAAGCTGCTATCACCGCGCGCGCCGACGTCAGGAATGTCGGATCGAGATCCATCACCGCCACGCGCGTTGCCGGCAAGGAGCCGCTGAAAATCAACACGCCGATGAATCCGCTCACCCAGCCGCTCGTCGTCTTGTCCATTGCAGGCACTCCATCCGTTGCGCCCTCTATCGGGCCCATACCCATGGCGTCACCAGAGACAATGCAGTACAATTCAACAAAACTGTAATGGTTTGCCGGAAGGTACAGATGAACGTATCAGCGAGATTCGACAACAGCGGAACCCTTGTCGAAGGCGTCATGTCCACCATCCGCCAGCGAATTGCCGCGCGCAGCCTCACGCCCGGCGCCCGATTGCCCTCGATCCGCGCCTTCGCCAAATCCATGCAGGTTTCCAAATCGACAGTGGTCGAGGCCTATGAGCGACTGGCGGCGGAAGGCGCGATCCGTTCCCGGCCAGGCTCCGGCTTCTATGCCGCCGGATCGCTGGCGCCGCTGTCGCTGGCCGAGATCGGCCCCCGACTCGATCGCGCCGTCGATCCGCTCTGGGTTTCGCGGCAGTCGCTGGAAGCGGGCGATGAGATGCTGAAGCCCGGCTGCGGCTGGCTGCCCGCCTCGTGGATGCCGCAGGCAGCGCTACGTCGCGCGCTGCGCAACGTGGCGCGCGCCGATGATGTGGCCCTTGCCGACTACGGCACGCCGCTCGGGCTGCCGCCGCTGCGCCAATTGCTGGCGCGGCGCATG
The DNA here is from genome assembly GCF_006440835.1 of Mesorhizobium sp. B2-5-11. Taxonomy (NCBI): domain Bacteria; kingdom Pseudomonadati; phylum Pseudomonadota; class Alphaproteobacteria; order Hyphomicrobiales; family Phyllobacteriaceae; genus Mesorhizobium; species Mesorhizobium sp. B2-5-11. Next base: position 388,500 of record NZ_VFUK01000003.1, on the reverse strand, counting down.
GCCACGCATGGCATCGAGGCTTCCCCCGAACAGGTCATGCTGACGGAATCGGGCACGCAGGCCATCGACCTCCTGTGCCGGTTCCTGCTCGAACCCGGCGATACAGTGCTGGTCGACGATCCCTGCTATTTCAATTTCCACGCACTGTTGCGTGCCCATCAGGCCAAGGTCGTCAGCGTCCCCTATACGCCATCGGGGCCGGATATCGACTTGTTTGCGCAGGCGCTGGCCGAGCATCGGCCGCGCCTCTACATCACCAACTCCGCCATCCACAACCCGACCGGCGCGATCCTGTCGCCGGTCACCGCGCACCGGCTGCTCAAGCTCGCCGATCAATCGGACCTGACCATCGTCGAGGACGACATCTTCGCCGATTTCGAACACGCTCCTGCCCCAAGGCTCGCGGCTTTCGACGGTCTCGAGCGTGTCGTCCATATCGGTAGTTTCTCCAAGACGCTTTCGGCCTCGATACGCTGCGGCTTCATCGCCGCGCCCCGTGACTGGATGGAAGGGCTGGCCGACCTCAAGATCGCCACCACCTTCGGCGGCGGGCGGCTCGCGGCCGAATTGGTGCTGACCCTGCTCAGGGATGGCAGCTATCGCAAGCACATGGACCTGCTGCGCGCCCGGCTCTCACGCGCCATGATCGAGACAGGCGCTCGGCTGAAGGCGATCGGGATCACGCCCTGGATCGAGCAGCCCGCCGGTCTGTTCCTCTGGTGCAGCCTGCCGGATGCAGTGGACGCAGCCGAGATTGCCCGCCGCGCGCTTGCGGCCAATGTCGTGCTGGCGCCCGGGAACGCGTTCAGCCTGTCGCGATCAGCCAGCCGATTCCTGCGCTTCAACGTTGCACAATGCGAAGACGAGCGGATTTTCAAGGTGCTGGAGGCAGCCATGCCGCGCTGACGGCTGCGGCGCGGCTTGCGCGATCAGGACTTCACGCAAATGTCGCGCACGCAACTCCGCAGCCAGCGCTGCGCCGGATCGGCATCGAGCCGCGGATGCCAGAGCATGGAAATGGTGACCGCCGGAATGTCGACCGGCAGGGAAAAAGTCTGCATGCCGGCGCGCGCGCCTTGCGTATGCCGCTCGGGCACGCTGGCGATCAACTCCGAGGCGCGCGCCATCGCGAGCGCGGCCGAAAAACCGGAAGCCATGCACACGACCATTCGTTGCAATCCGAGCCGGCTCAAGGCCTCGTCGACCGGCCCCCTTTCGCGGCCCCGCCGCGAAACATTGATGTGGCGGCCGGCCGCATAGCGTTCCGGCGTCATCGCGCCCTGGCCCAGCGGATGGCCGCTGCGCACCGCGCAGACGAAACGGTCGCGAAAAAGCGCCTGGATGCGCACCTCCGGCCCGGTCTCGCCGGCCACACCTACTTCCAGGTCGATCGCCGCTTCGCGCAGTGACGCCATGTCCTTGTCCGACTTCGGCGCGAAACGCAGCCGCACGCCCGGCGCATCGGCCTGGATGCGGGCGATCAGGCGCGGCCCGAACTCCTCGACGAAGCTTTCATTGGTGCGCAGCGTGAAGGTCCTCTCCAGGCCCGGCAGATCAAGCAGCCTCGCCGGGCGCAGCAGCGTTTCCGCATCCTGAACCACACGACCGACCTGCTGGCGCAGTTCCTGCGCGCGTGGCGTTGGAACCAGACCGCGACCGGCCCGCACCAGCAGCGGATCTCCCGTCGCCGCGCGCAGGCGCGCCAGCGTGCGGCTCATCGCCGAGGGGCTGAGCCGTAATCGCGTCGCCGCACGCGCCACGCTGCCTTCGTCCAGCAGGACATCGAGGGCGACGAGCAGGTTGAGATCGGGCGGCGACATGGTTCGATCCTAGCACGAAATCCGCTGATGTGGCGTGCAACGCACGAATAGAATGCAAATGCTGCGCGTTCCGCCACATCATGCAAACGATTAGATCTTCGAAGCTTCGACCTGAAGCCGACAAAGGGAGATCGCCGTGGCAGTCACTGAGCAACATCGCAACGAGCACGCATCGGTCGCACAGAAAATCCCATCGGCTGGATGGGCGCTCGCGAGCCTGTCGCTGGCCACGCTGCTGTCGTCGCTCGGCACCAGCATCGCCAGCGTCGGCCTTCCCGCGCTGATGCAGGCATTCGATGCCTCGTTCCAACAGGTGCAATGGGTCGTGATTGCCTATCTGCTCGCCATCACCATCCTGATCGTCAGTGCCGGGCGCCTCGCCGACATGCTCGGGCGGCGGCCGCTGCTGCTTTTCGGCATCGCGCTGTTCACATCGGCGTCGGTGCTCTGCGGCCTCTCGCCGGCTTTGTGGCTGCTGATCGCGGCGCGGGCGGTGCAAGGGCTTGGCGCGGCGCTGATGATGGCGCTGACATTGGCCCTTGTCGCCGAGACGGTGAGCAAGGCCAGGACCGGCAGCGCCATGGGCCTGCTCGGCGCCATGTCGGCCATCGGCACCACGCTCGGCCCCTCCATGGGCGGCCTGCTGATCGCCGCTCTCGGCTGGCGTTCGATTTTCCTGGTCAACGTGCCGCTCGGCATCCTGACCTTTGCAATGGCCTGGCGTGCTTTGCCTACCGGCAACCGGACGGTGCGGACCGGCCAAGCCGGCTTCGATGGTTTGGGCACGGGCCTGCTGGCCCTGGCATTGGCGGCTTACGCATTGGCGATGACACTGGGTAGAGGCAGTTTCGGCCCCATCAACATCGGCCTGCTGGTCGCGGCTGGCATCGGCATCTTCCTGTTCGCCACGGCGCAAAGGATGGCGAAAAACCCATTGGTCGAGCTTTCCGCCTTCCGCGATCTCTCACTGAGCACCAGCCTTGCCATGAACCTGATCGTCGGCACGGTGATGATGGCGACCTTGGTGGTCGCGCCGTTCTATCTCTCGCGCGGGCTCGGACTGGACGCGGCAAACGCCGGACTGGTGCTCTCGACAGGCCCGCTGGTTTCGGCGCTGTCGGCGTTGCTTGCCGGACGCCTTGCCGATCGCTTCGGAGCCAAAAGGATGATGGTCGCGGGCCTGCTCGGCCTTGCCACGGGCACGTTCCTCCTGTCCCTGGCGATAACGACACTCGGCATCGTCAGCTATGTCGTCCCCATCACCGTGACCTGCTTCGGCTATGCCCTGTTCCAGACAGCGAACAACGCCGCCGTCATGAGCAGCGTCGGCGGCGGTCAACGCGGCGTCATCTCCGGCCTGCTCAATCTGTCGCGCAACCTTGGCCTCATTACGGGCGCCTCCGTCATGGGCGCCATATTCGCCGCCGCATCGGCCGGAGGACGCGAAGCCATCGGCCAAGGCATGCTGACGTCAGCGGCGGCGGCCGGTGGAATGCAGGTGACCTTCCAGACGGCAACGGCACTGGCGGTGGCGGCGCTGGTGTTGGCGCTGGTTTCGGCTCGCGCCGCCGGTCGTGCTGCGCCCGAAATCCCCTGACTTGCTGCGCTGCATGGCCTGGAGGTTGCCCGGCCGGTCCTCGCCTGATAGGTGAACGACACACAGCCGAATGGACGGCTGCAAGATCATTCGGGGCAGCGGTATGGGAGCCAGCAAGTCAGCAGACGAGTAAGCCGCGACAACATCTCGTTGTTGCGGCCATCTGCCCCGTCATTTTTCCATCCTGAATCACCGGCAGGTCGCCGCCAAATCTCACCATTTGTGCGGATCCTCGATCATGTCTTATCCAAAACGCCCGATATGGGCCTACTCCTTGTCGTCGGCGCTGCTGCTGATGGCGCCTTTCGACATTCTTGCCTCGCTAGCCATGGACATCTATCTGCCGGTGGTTCCGGCAATGCCGGCAGCTCTTGGCACGACCCCTGATGTTGTCCAGCTGACGCTCAGCCTCTATATGGTCACGCTTGGCCTCGGCCAGGTCGTGTTCGGCCCGATTTCCGACCGGATCGGCCGGCGTCCGGTACTGATCGGCGGGGGGCTGCTGTTTGCAGGCGCTTCGTTTCTGCTGGCCGGCACGTCGTTGGCGACAGCCTTCGTTGCCCTGCGCGTCCTGCAGGCCATCGGCGCATCGGCTGTTCTGGTCGCGACCTTTGCAACGGTCCGTGACGTCTACGCGCAGCGGCACGAAGGCACGGTGATCTACGGCCTGTTCAGCTCGATGCTGGCCTTCGTGCCGGCATTGGGGCCGATCGCCGGCGCCTTGATCGCCGACAGCTTCGGCTGGCGCGCGATCTTCATCACGCTCGCCGTTCTGGCCATGCTGGCCACGCTCCAGGCGTGGCTGCGATGGCATGAGACGAAGCCGTTGAATGGTAACCGGCCGCACGCCGCATTCCGGTCGATCCTGGGCAGCTTTGCCTTTTGGACCTACACGCTCGGCTTCGCTGCGGCGATGGGCACGTTCTTCGTGTTCTTCTCGACGGCACCCCGGGTTCTGATCGATGGCGCCGGCTTCTCGCAGATCGGTTTCAGCTTCGCCTTTGCCACGGCGGCATTGGTGATGATCGCAACCACCCGCTTCGTCAAAGCCTTTACCAGCCGCTGGGGCATTGCGGGCAGCCTGGCGCGCGGCATGGCGATGTTGCTTTTCGGCGCCGCAATGCTGGCGATTGGGCAGTTGTCCGCCGCGCCCTCCTTCGCGACTTTCATCCTGCCGATGTGGGTGATGGCGGTGGGCATAGTTTTTGCCGCCTCGGTCACGGCCAATGGCGCACTCGAGGCGTTCTCCGATGTCGCGGGAACCGCCGTGGCGCTCTATTTCTGCGCCCAGAGCCTGATCGTCGGCATTGCTGGAACGTCCTTCGTCCTCCTGCTGGGTGGCGACACCGCATGGCCGTTGGTCTTCTATGCCGCTGTTTTTGCGGCAATGACGCTGTGCGCGCTCAGCCTCTTGCCGAGCCGGCGGGCGGAGAACGCCTGACGAAGATCGATTCAGGAGGCTTGGGCGAATGCCGTTCAGGCCCCTGCCCGCTTGCGGCGCTCATAAAGCATGACCAGCGTTTCGGCCGTCAACGCCGGCCTTTCCTCGCCGTCGATCTCGACGGTGTTGGCGGCCTTCATCAGGTATTGGCCCGGCCCCCTGTCCTCCATGGACAGCAGCGTGGTGCGCAACCGGATGCGTGCGCCCACCTTGACCGGTGCCAGGAAACGCACCTTGTCGAAGCCGTAATTGAAGGCGGCCTGCGTGTTCTCGGGCACGATTCCCATGCCGAGCGCCAGCGCGCCGATGATCGACAGCGTCAGATAGCCATGTGCAATCGTCGTGCGGAACGGGCTTTGCCGCCGCGCCCGTTCGGGGTCGACATGGATCCATTGATGGTCGCCGGTGCATTCGGCGAACTGGTTGATACGGTTCTGGTCGACTGTCGTCCATTCCGAGACGCCAAGCTCCTGCCCGGACATCGTCCTCAACTGCTCGTAGGTCGGCGGCGTCTTAGGCCGTATTTCGGTCATTCCTGTTTTCCCGATGGCTTCCAACGCTTCCGGACCACGAACCGGCGGCCTCTGTCAATTCGCCCTGCATGATTCCGTTCCGCCGGGACCGACGCGAATCCTGGCATGGTCCTACGTCAAGCCGTGTTCGCCCGGCCTTGGCATTTGAGGGTACCCATGGTGTAAAAGCATGGCGGCCGATGAAAGAGCATCCGAACAAAACTACGCCTGGCGCAGGGTTGGCAGGCAACCGGTCTTTGTCACGCAAGCTACTTCTTCTCGTAGCCGGCGCGGATTTCCTCCATCGCCTCCTTGATGCGCATGCGCAGGATGTCGACCGATTCGGTGCCGGATGTCCTGACCAGTTCGGCCACTTCGCTGGCATTCTTCAGCGTGGTCTCGAAGGATTTCCTGGCGAACTCAGTCTGCTTGGCCATCAGGTCCTGCGGCGTGCCGGGCGCTCTGTAGCCTTGCGTCATGTCGGCAATTTCGCGCAGTGTGTCCTGCAGCATCTCGCGTTGCCTGGAGAACAGCGACGACGCGCCGGCGGCACTTGCCCGCGCCGATTTCTCCAGCGCTTCAAGGTTCTTGCGGTGGTGCGCGAGGATTGCCTCGACATCGACATTGGGCAGTTTCAGATCGCGGCCGAACCGGCCGAACATGTCCGTGAAGGAATCGGAATCCGGTTGTTTGGCCATGCTCATCTGCTCCCCTGTTGCCGCGACTGCTGATGCCCCGCCCATGAGAATAGGGCATGGCGTGCGCCCGTCAATTGACGAGAAACAGCCGCTCCGCGGTGTAAAGCACGATGCCGGCCAGACCGCCGATGATCATGCCGTTGAAGCGGATATATTGCAGGTCCCGGCCGATATTCATCTCGATCAGCCGCGTCAGCTGCGCCAGGTCCCAGCGCTTGACCTGGTCGGCGATGAATTTCGATACGCCGCTCTTCTGGCTCTCGACGAAAGAGGACAGCGCCACCACGAATCCCTGGTTCATGTCGGCCCTGATCTTGGCGTCTCCGGCCAGATGCCGGCCGACCTCGACGAACATGTTGGCAAGATGCGCGCGGATGATCGATCGCGGCGCCTTGGCATCCTGCTCGATGAACAGCCTGAGGCTTTCCCACATGTCGCCGGCCAGCGCCTTGACTTCCGGCCTGGCGAGGAAATCGCGCTTCAGCTTCTCGGCGCGCCTTGCATACTGCTTCGACGTTCTCAACCGCTCGACGAAGGCTTGCGCGAAACGGTCGAATTCGGTGCGCATCGGGTGGTCGGGATCGGCTCTCACCTCGTCGAGCAGCGAACCGGCCGAGGCAACGATCTTCTTCAGGAGATAGGCGTCGGCCCTGAACAGGTTGAACAGCGACGGCAGTTCCTCGCGGATCTTTTCGCGCATGGTCGTCAGCGCCTGTTCATCGTTGAGGAATCGGCCGATCACCTTGATGAACTCATCGAACAGCCTCTGGTGACGGCGGTCGTCGGTCAGGGCCGAGAGCAATTCGGCCGCCAACGGCGCCAGCGGCACTTTTTCGATCTGCTCCAGCATCCGGCCGGTGACGAAGCCGCGCAGCCCCGATTGCTCGACCGCGGCAAGCGTCTGCGGAATCAGCCGCACGACGAAACGCGACAGGCCCGCTGCGCGCTCGGAATCGGCCAGCCAGTCGGCTACGAGCGCCGAGAAATCGACCTCGGCCAGCTTCTCGCGCACCGGCTCGGGGGCAAGGAAATTGACTTCGATGAAACGGCCGAGATTGTCGGCGATGCGGTTCTGGTTCTCGGGGATGATCGCGGTGTGCGGGATCGGCAGTCCGAGAGGCCGCTTGAACAGCGCGACCACCGCATACCAGTCGGCCAGGCCGCCAATGGTCGCCGCCTCGGCAAAAGCGGCGACGAAGCCGAGCCAAGGATAGGTGCTCTCGAAGGACTTGGCCAGGGCGAACACGACGACGCAAAGCGCAAGTGCCCCCGTGGCGACGAATTTGGTCCGCCGCAGCATTACAGTCTTGGCATGCGCGTCGGCATCATATCCGCCGGAAGCCAGGGCCGTGGCTGATTGTGACATGGCAGAGCCGCTCCTCGTCGATCTCGGACCTATTTAGAGCATTCCAGGAAAGGTGTGTAACGCTGGTCCCTGGAAAAGCGCCTGGCGCTTTCCCCACGGAATTGCGTGAAAACAAAGAGTTAGGGCGGTCGGCCATTCTGCCAATCACTGGACCGCTCTGGTGTTTCGCCCGAGGAAATGCGCGTAACAGCCGATTCGGCCCGCGTCTTGCCGCATTGCGCACACAAAGTTGACGAGAATATTCAGCTATTATGCGAAGCTAGTCTGGAATTATTCCAAGGTATAGGGCATATTCCGCCGAGGCCAGTGTGGCGAATCCGAAAGCTCGGAGCAAAGCCGCACCAGCAAAGTTCAAAATCTGGCGTGATCGCAACTCGCCGGCGCTTTGTGAGGACAAGATGCGGCTTACCCGCCAGACCAATTACGCCATGCGCATCCTGATGTATTGCGCGGCCAATACCGATCGGCTGAGCCGCATCCCCGAGATCGCCGCCGCCTATTCGGTGTCGGAGCTTTTCCTGTTCAAGATCCTCCAGCCACTGGTCGAGAACGGCCTTGTCGAGACGGTGCGTGGCCGCAATGGCGGCGTCAGGCTTGGCCGCGCCGCTGAATCGATCAACCTGTTCGACGTCGTGCGCGTGACGGAGGAAAGCTTCGCCATGGCCGAGTGCTTCGAGAACGACGCCGCGGAATGCCCTCTGGTCGACAGTTGCGCGCTGAATTCGGCATTGCGCGAGGCGCTCAACGCCTTCTTCGCGGTGCTTGCCCGCTATACGATCGCCGATCTCGTGGCGGCGCGTCCGAACGTGCGCAACCTGCTCGGCATTGACCTGCTAGAGCGCCGCGCACCGGCGGCCTGATCCGGTTTGCCGCAGGCTGGACCTGCGGCGAACGTCCAGAATCTAGGCCGCTGCCAGAATCTAGGCCGCTGATTGAGGCAGCACGAACGGCATATTGCCGGCTGGCAGGACTCCAACCTTTAAGCGGCAACCGAATACCCTTTCGATCAGATCGTCGCTCAGCACATCCTGCGGCGAACCGGTGGCGGCAAGCCGGCCGCGGTGCATGACGAAAATCCGGTCGGCATACATCGCCGTCAGGTTGAGGTCGTGCAGGATGGCAACCACGCCGCCGCCCCTTCTGGCGAAGTCGCGGGCAATGTTCATGATGATCAGCTGGTGCTTGATGTCGAGGCTGGACACCGGCTCGTCCAGGAACAGATAGCGCGGCTTGCCGTCGAGCACCGGCGCCCAGATTTGGCACAGCACGCGGGCGAGTTGAACGCGCTGCTGCTCGCCGCCGGAAAGCTCCTGATAGAAGCGGCCGGCGAAACCGTCGAGGTCGACACGCGCCAGCGCCCGTTCCGGCAGGCGTTCGTCCTCGCCCGGCAGCACACCCGAGCAGCCTCCGACAAGGCCGAGCCTGACAATCTCGCGCACAGTAAAGGGAAACGACAAGGTCGTCGCCTGCGGCAGCACCGCGCGCAGCGTCGCCGCCTCGACTGGCGTTATCGTCGAGAGCTCGCGGCCGTTGATGGCAATCCGGCCGGTATGCGCGAGTTCCCCCGACAGCGCCTTGAGGAAGGTCGTCTTGCCCGACCCATTGGGGCCGACAATGGCCGAAATCTCACCCGGCCTGACCTCGAAATCGACGCCGGCGACAATGCCTTTCCTGCCGATCGCCACCGAAACATCGCGCGCTTCGATCATGAAACACCCCTACAGGTCGATGACGCCGCGCTTGCGCAGCAGGATCCAGAGGAAGAACGGCGCTCCGGCGATCGCCGTGACGATGCCGATCGGCAGTTCGGCGGGCGCCACGATGGTGCGCGCGACCGCGTCCGCCAAAAGCAGCAGCGAGGCGCCGAGCAGCGCCGAGGCCGGCAGCAGATAGCGATTGTCGGGGCCGATCAGCAGGCGCAGCAGATGCGGCACCACGATGCCGATGAAACCGATGCCGCCGCTGACGGCGACGGAGGCGCCGACCGCCGCCGAGACGCCGACGATGGCCGTGTACTTAAGCCGCTGCACCGGAATGCCGAGATGGCCGGCGGTCGCCTCGCCCAGCGCCAGCGCATTAAGGCCGCGAGCCAGGAACGGCATCGCCGCCAGCGAAAGCACGATGACCGGGCCGACAGAGCCGATCTTCTGCCATGTCGCACCGGCCAGCGAGCCGAGTTGCCAGAAGGTCAGGTCGCGCAGTTGCCGGTCGTCGGCCATGAAGATCAGGATACCGGTCAGCGCCATGGCAAGTGCGGCCAGCGCCAGGCCGGCAAGCAGCATGGTGGCGACGGATGTGCGGCCCTGCCGCGTCGCGACCTTGTAGAGCAGCAACGTCACCGACAAACCACCGCCGAAGGCCGCCAGAGGAAGGATCAGCGCGCCGAGCGAGGCGGTCACCGGCGACAGCACGGTCGTGCCGAGCACGATGACGGCCACCGCGCCGAGGCTGGAGCCCGCCGAAACACCGATAAGGCCGGGGTCGGCAAGCGGATTGCGGAACAGCCCCTGCATGACCGCGCCGGAGACCGCGAGCGCGGCCCCGATCAGCACGCCGAGCACGACGCGCGGCAGCCTTATGTCATAGACGATGAGGCGATCTCGCGCGCTCATCGCCACGTCGCCAGGCGCTGCGCCGAACAGCCAGTCGCCGACCACCTTGACGGCGGACGCATCCGAGGCGCCGGAGGTCAGCGACAGCAATACCGCTGCCGCAAGCATGACGCAGGCGAGCGCGATGACCAGACGGGCGCGCCCGGAACGGTCACCGGCGCTGGCCATCTTCCTCTCCGCCGGCCCGGCGATCGACTGGTCGACCATGCCGCTCAGTCCGTAATCTGCGTGCCATAGAGCGCGACGGCAAGGTCGTGGACGGCGTCGGCCGTACGCGGTCCGAAGCCGAGCAGATACCCGCCGTCGATGCGGATCAGCTTGCGCGCGGTTCCGGCCGGCGTCGAGGCGATCGATGCGTTGCCGAACAGTTCATCGTCCGATACCGGCGGCCCGGCATTGCTCATCATCAGGATCGCGTCCGGCCTGGCGGTGACAACAGCCTCGTCAGACAGTTGCTTGTAGCCGGAGAAGCCTTCGATCGCGTTGACGCCGCCGGCCAGCTTGATGATGCCGTTGGCAGCGGTATCGCTGCCGGCCGCCATGATCTTGCCGCCCTGCATCGACAGCACGAACAGAACGCGCTTGCGCTCCTCGATCGAGGCCGTCTGCTTTTCCGCCGCCTGCAGCTTGGCATCGATCTCCCTGGCCAGCGCTTCGGCCTTGGCGTCGGCGCCGAGCGCCTTGCCGACCACGCGGACCTTTTCGAGGATGCCCTCACGGTCGTACCGGTCAGGCACTTCGATGAAGGGGATGCTCGTCTTCTTCAGCACATCGAGCGCCTCCTTGGGGCCGCTACCGTGCAGCGCCAGCATGCCCGAAGGGTTTACCGACAGCACACCCTCCGGTGACAGCTGGCGCATGTAGCCGACATCTGGCAGGTCGAGAGCTGCTTTCGGATAGCGGCTGGTGGAATCGCGCGCCACAAGATGCTTTTCCTCGCCGAGCGCATAGACGATCTCGGTGATCGAGCCGCCGATGGACGCGATCCTGGCGGGATCGGCGAAGACGGAGACACCGTCGCCGGCGTCGGCCGGCTGCAGCGCGCCGAAAGCAAGGGAAAAGCTGAGCATCGGGCCAAGCATCGATCCGCGCACAGCCGTCAATCCGGTGAGAAGACCCATCGTTGTTTCCTCAGGCTGCGGTCGGGCTTGGAATGCGCGGCAGGTTCTCGGCCAGGAAGCGCCAGTCGTCGCGCTCGCCCTCTCCTTCATGGCGCTTACCGAAGAACTGGATGATCATGTTGCCGTCGGCGTCGTAGACCTCCAGCGACGTGACATGGCCGTCCTTGGTCGGCTTGCGCACGGCCCAGACTTCATGGATGTGGTCGGTGCGCAGGTGCAGATGGAAGGTCTCGTCCAGCACATTGATCCACGGCCCCATTGGCTTGACCGACTTGACCGGACCGGAATGGATTTGGATACAGCCACGGTTTCCCACAAAGCACATGATCGGCATCTCGCCCTCGGCGGCACGATTGAACATGGCTCTCACCGCATCATTGTCGAGCAGCCATGCATAGTCCTGGCCCACCATGCGCACTGCCTGGCGGCGGCTGAGCTTCAACGTCTTCAGCATGCCGAAGAACTGATGCACGTCGGTCAGCCGGCTCCAGCGATCGCGCAGATCGTCGAGATTCGCGGTCGTTGTCACCGCCTCGCCTTCGTTCTCGGCGGCTGGCCCCGAAATGGCGACCAGTGGCTCCTGGTTCGGCGATTCCAGCGAAGCGACCAGTTTTCTGATAGGCATAGAGGTTTGACCCCGGCCGCAGATGCACCTTGTGCACCGCCTCGCCCGCCGCGTCGAAGAATTGCAGGCTGCGGCGGATGTCGTCGCCGTCGCGTTTTTCCACGGCAAAGCCGTGCGCCCATATTTTCGGGAAAATGCGCAGGTCGATGTTCTCGCCCAGCACCATGGCATTGTGATTGCCGGTGACGACCTTGTCGTAGGCGCCGATCTTTTCATGCACGGCGCTTTCGTTGCGGGTGAGCGCCATCACCTCGCCGACGGCTTCGAGGCCGGTCAGAAGATCGTTGACGCGTGGCTCGACGCGAACGACACCGTCGCCGCAATGCGCGGCCACCAACTCAGCCTCCGAAATGCCAAGCTGTGCGGCCAGATCGCGCTCGCGCGTTTTCGGATTATCCGTCCGCGCCCGCCGGATTTCGTGCGGGGTGGGTTTTACGCGCTGGTCCATTGTCCTGCTGCCTTGCGCTTACTTGTTGAGGATGAGCTTGCCCTGACGGGTGATCTTGAGCCGGTAGAGCGCGCCGTGATGCTCGATGCCGATCTCGTGCTCACCTTGGAACAGCGTGTTGCTCGACAGCGTCCGCACCGCCAGCGGAACGCCGTCGAAGCGGGCGGAGGCATCGTCGGAACGGCGGATGCGATAGCGGAAGTCGTTGGGATTGTGCGTGTTCATGTGGATCGGTCCCTTTCCTGTGCCGGGCGTCTGGCTAGGCGTTTTGCGTAATCCGATTCATTCTTGACTTGAATAATCATGTTTACTAGTCAGTGCAATACCGGATTAAATTAGTCAAGATTTAAGACGCGAATACGATCACAAATGCCAGCCAGCCCCAGGCCAGCCCGCATCGAACCTGGAAACTTTGGAGTTGGGGCACATGGGGTTAGCGATTTGGGAACGGCGCGGCTGGTCGGGGCCGAACGGTGCAGCGGCTTTGCTGGCGGGCGTGGCGGCGATTGCCTTGTTCGTGCCACCTGCCAACGCTCAGCAATCAGCACAGGCGGCGGGAGAGCAGGCCGATCAATCGAAGCAGGCTGAGCAGGAAAAGCCGGCGCCAGCGGGCGCAACACTGCTCGACAAGGTTCTGGTCATTAGCCGCACCGGAGAAACGGCCATCCAATCGCTGGCCTCGGCCAGCCATATCGACCAGGAACAGCTCGATCGCCGCATGGCGACGACGCCGAACGAAATGCTGTTCGGCGTGCCCGGCGTCGCGGCGCAGGCCGATGCCAGGCGCGTCAGCACCAGCGTCAATATCCGCGGCCTGCAGGATTTCGGCCGCGTCGCGATCATCGTCGACGGCGCGCGGCAGAACTTCCAGCGTTCCGACCATGGCACCCAATCGACCTTCTACGTCGACCCCGAGCTTATCAAATCCGTCGACGTCATCCGTGGTCCGGTCGCCAACACCTATGGTTCGGGCGCGATAGGCGGCGTGGTCTTCTTCGACACCAAGGACGCCCAGGACATCCTCAAGCCGGACGAGACATGGGCTGGTTCCGTCACCGGACGCTACGAGAGCAACGGCAAGGGCTGGACCACCAGCGCATCCGGCGCCTATCGCTTTAACGACAATTTGGATGCGCTGGGCAATATCGTCTACCGCAATTATGACGACTACAAGGATGGCGACGGCGACACCGTCAAGGGCACCGGCTTCGACGTGCTGAGCGGATTGCTAAAGACCACGATCCGCCCGAGCGACAATAGCGAACTGAAGCTCGGCTGGGTCGGTTCGAGCGACGGCTGGAACGAGATCAGCGGCGGCATGCCGGTCAATGACGTCGACCTGAAATCGAACACCTTCACGGCTCGCTACAATGTCACGGACGAAGACAGGAGCTGGCTCGACCTCCACGTCAACACCTCCTACAACAAGACCAATCTCGACCTGACCGGCCTTGTTCCGCAGCGCCGCTTCGATCCCGTCACCGGCCTTCCCGTGATGTTGCCGGCAGGTTCGACGTCGACCTTCGATGTCGGCACAGCCGCCATCGACATCTGGAACACGTCGCGATTCGAGACAGGCGGCCTCGCGCATGAACTGACCTATGGCGGCGACTGGGTGAATGACGACGTCGAGACTGGCGGCACGGCAGGCGGCGACAGCTTCTACACGCCTTCCGGCAAGCGCAACGTTTCTGGCGCCTACGTCCAGGACAAGCTCAGCTGGGATTGGCTCGAAGTCATTGCCGGGCTGCGCTATGACAATTACAGCCTCGAGGACGACACGCACGAAACGTCGGGCGACCGCCTGTCGCCGCGCGTCACCGTCGGCGTCTCGCCTTTCGAAAGCGCCGGCCTTGCCGGCCTGCAATTCTACGGCACCTACGCGGAGGGCTACCGGTCGCCTTCGCTGACCGAAACCCTGATCAGCGGCAACCATCCGGCGGGCGTCAGCTTCCCGTTCCTGCCCAATCCCAATTTAAAGCCCGAAACCGGCAAGACCGTCGAATTCGGTGTCAATTACAAGCAGAACGACGTTCTCGAGTCCGGCGACGCGTTTCGGCTGAAGGCGGCCTATTTCAACAACGACGTCGACGATTATATTGACGGCGTTACGCTGTCGGCCTTCGATCCGACCAGTGGGTGCCCCTTCGGGCCGGGCATTCCGATCTGCTTCCAGTACCAGAACTTCGCCAAGGCAAAGATCAACGGCTTCGAGATGGAAGGCGTTTATGATGCAGCATGGGGCTACGCCGGACTTTCCGCCTCCATCATCAATGGTCACACCATATCCTACGAAGGCGATCGGGCGGACCTTGCCACGATACCGTCCGCGCAGGTCACCGTGCAGCTCGGCCTGCGCTTCCTCGAGGACAAACTCACTGTCGGCGGCGAGGTGCAGTACAATGGCAAGCCCAAGGGTAACCCGATCGCCAAGGACTATACGCTGGTCAACGCTTTCGCCAGCTACCAGGCGACCGACAATCTGAAGGTTGATTTCCGCGCCGACAATCTGTTCGATGTCAAATACGCCAATCCGTTGAACGGCAGCACCACGGTCGCGGTCTATGAACCGGGCATAACGCTGAAGCTGGCGGCAACGATGCGATTTGGAGGATGATGATGACGAACTTGACGGCATCCCTTCGTCTGCTGACCTCGGCGCTGGCGATGTCGCTCGCAGCGGTTCCGGCGTGGGCACAAGAGTCCGCGCCGGCGCCTGCTCTCTCCCTCGAACTCAATGGCGCGCAACCGTCTGAAAAGGGCTGCCGCCTGACCTTCGTGGTCACCAACAATCTCGGCGCCGACCTTTCCAGGGCGGCGTTCGAGATCGCGCTGTTCAACGACGCCGGCGTCGTCGACCGCCTGACCGTGCTCGACTTCAAGGACCTGCCGGCCGGCAAGACCAAGGTGACGCGCTTCGATCTCGCTGGCACCAACTGCGCCAAGGTCAGCCGCGTGCTGATCAACAGCGCGACCGAATGCGTCGGCACCGGCGTCGAGCCGAACACCTGCATGCGAAAACTCAAGACAGATGCCAAGACCGGCATCGCCTTCGGGGTCTGAGCACGGCGTGGGGCCGCACGTGGCATCCTGCGGCACCACCCGTCTAAGTCCAGGAAATCGAAAGGAACTCCATGTACATCGCCATGAACCGCTTCAAGGTGCAGAACGGCTCGGAAGCCGATTTCGAGGCCGTGTGGAAAAACCGTGATTCCAGCCTTGCGGAAATGAAGGGCTTCCGGGAGTTCCATCTGCTGCGCGGCCCAGTCAACGAGACCGAAGGCTATACGCTGTTTGCCTCACACACGGTCTGGGCAAGCCACGACGATTTCGTCGCCTGGACCAAGTCGGAGAATTTTCGCGCGGCCCACAGGAATGTCGGCACGACGAAGGTCCACTATCTCGGCCATCCCCAGTTCGAGGGTTTTTCGGTCGTCGAGGGCGCCTGAAACGACCTCGCCCGCCGGAAAGGCGTCCTCAAGCGGCAGCAAGCAGGCTGGCATTGCCGCCCGCCGCGGTCGTGTCGACGCAGACGGCCCGCTCATGCGCATAGGCCGCGGGGTTGAGCACTTCGCTGACCAGCGGCACGATCGGCCCTGAGCGTTCGGCGATCACCTTGCGCACGATGCGCGCCGCCTCCGGCGTCCCCGAGAAGGCGACGACGTCGACGCGTAACGAACGCGCCTCAACCGGATCGGGGCGGCCGTCGATCGCCGCCAGCGGCAGGCCCTTGCCGGTCAGCGCCGAAAGCGCCGCCGGCGCGCCTGGCGCCACCGCCAGCACCGCGTTGCCGGCGGCGAGCGCCTGGATCGTCTGCGCAAGCAGCGTGTCGCCGTCCGGTCCCAAGCACAGCACCCGGCCGCGCGGCGCCAATGACAGTGTATTGGCCTCGCCGGTCGGCCCGGGCAGGTCGACCTGGCCGAAATCGATTGCGGCGGCGGCACCGATCGCCGCGGCACCTTTGCCTCGCAGGTGCTTGCGCAGGATGGCGATGCGGTCCGGCCGCGTCGACCAGCCGCCAAGCGCGGGATCGGACAGATTGTCGGCGAGTTCGGTCGCCGTCACCTTGTGGCCGTCGCCAACAGGCGTGCCTGCCTCCGGTCCCTTGCGAAAGCGCCGGAGATAATGCGGTCCGCCGGCTTTGGGTCCGGTGCCGGACAGCCCCTCGCCGCCGAACGGCTGCGAGCCGACGACCGCGCCGATCTGGTTGCGGTTGACATAGATGTTGCCGGCATGGATCCAGTCGACGAAATGCTGGACGCGACCCTCGATGCGGGTGTGCAGACCGAACGTCAGGCCGTAGCCCTTGCGGTTGATGGCGGCGATCACCGCATCGATCTCATCGGCGTCGAAACTGGCGACATGGAGCACCGGCCCGAACACTTCGCGCTCCATCTCCTCGATACCCTTGACCCGAAACACATGCGGCGCGACGAAGCGGCCATCCCTGGGTGCTTCGAGCTTGGCGATCAGCCGTCCCTGCAAACCCATCGTCGTGCAGTAATCGCGGATCGAACCCTGCGCCTCGTCGTCGATGACGGGACCGACATCCGTCGAGATAGCCCAGGGATCGCCGACCTTGAGCGCCTCCATGGCGCCCTTCAGCATCTCCAGCATCTTCTTCTCGACATCCTTCTGCACATAGAGGACGCGCAGCGCCGAACAGCGCTGGCCCGCACTCTGGAAGGCGGAGGCGAGGATATCGCGCACCGCCTGCTCGGGCAGCGCGGTGGAATCGACGATCATGGCGTTCAGGCCGCCCGTCTCGGCGATCAGCATGGCGTCGGGCGCGGCTGTCTCGGCCAGTTGCTTCTCGATCAGCTTGGCGACGTCGGTGGAGCCGGTGAAGCAGACGCCGGCAATGCGCGGATCTGAAGTCAGCGGTCCGCCGACCGAGGGGCCATCGCCCGGCAGAAGCTGGATGACGTCTTCCGGCACGCCGGCCTCGCGCAGCATTTCGACGGCTCGGAAAGCGATCAGCGGCGTCTGTTCGGCGGGCTTTGCAATTACCGAATTGCCGGTGACGAGCGCTGCGGCGATCTGGCCCGTGAAGATGGCGAGGGGGAAATTCCACGGCGAGATGCAGACAATGACGCCGCGCGCCTCGGTGCCCGCTTCGGCATTGCTCGCCTCGGCCGCGTAATAGCGCAGGAAATCCACCGCTTCGCGCACTTCGGCGACGCCGTCGGCCAGCGATTTGCCGGCCTCGCGGGTGGCCAGCGCGAAGAATTCGACGGCATTGGCCTCGTAGAGATCGGCGGCGCGATTGAGGATGGCCGCGCGCTCGGCAACCGGACGCTTTGCCCAGGCTGGCTGCGCTTCGACGGCGATGCGCACGGCGGTTGCCGCCTGCTTGGCGGTGGCTTCGCTGACCATGCCCACCACTTCCGAAGGCCTGGCCGGATTGACGACCGGGCGTTGCTCGCCATAGCCGGCCGCGCGCGTGATCGGCTTGGCGTGCCAGCGGTTAGGGCCCGCGAAGGCTGTCCTCTCCTTGTCGATCGCTGCCAACGTCACCGGATCGGTGATGTCGAACCCTTTCGAGTTGCGGCGGCTTGCACCGAAGATGACGGCAGGCCGGGGGATCGCGGGATTGGCGGCGGGGCCTTGGCTCTCGACCGCTTCTAGCGGGTCGCGCGCGATGTCTTCGGGCTCGACATCCTCGTCGGTAAGTTGGTGGACGAAAGATGAATTGGCGCCGTTCTCCAGCAGCCGGCGCACCAGATAGGCGAGCAGGTCGGAATGCGCGCCGACAGGCGCGTAGATGCGGCAGCGCGTGCCTTCGGCCTTACGCACCGTCTCGTGCAACGCTTCGCCCATCCCGTGCAGGCGCTGGAACTCGAAGCTCTCACGGTTCTTCGTCATCGACAGGATGGCGGCGACAGTGTGGGCATTGTGGGTGGCAAATTGCGGATAGATGCGATCGGTCATCGACAAAAGCTTTCTCGCGCAAGCGAGATAAGAAACGTCGGTGTTGACCTTGCGGGTGAAGACGGGGTAGCCGGCGAGCCCCAGCGTCTGCGCCCGCTTGATCTCGGTATCCCAATAGGCACCCTTCACCAGCCGCACCATGATGGTGCGATCGTATTTCGTGGCAAGCGCATAGAGCCAGTCGATGACGAAGGCAGCGCGCGGACCATAGGCCTGGACGACGACGCCAAAGCCGTTCCAGCCTGCAAGCTCCGGCTCGGCAAGCACGCGCTGGATGACGTCGAGCGAGAGGTCGAGGCGATCGGCCTCCTCGGCATCGATATTGAGGCCCATGCGCGAATGGCGCGCCGCGAGCGCCAGCGAAAGGAGCCGCTCGGCCATGACAGGCAGCATCTCTTCCTTCTGCGCTTCCTCGTAGCGCGGATGCAGCGCCGAGAGCTTCACCGAGATGCCGTGGTTGTGGCGGATATCAGGCCCGTTTGAACCGGCATCGAGTGACGAGATGGCATCGGCGTAGGCCTTGTGGTAACGCAGCGCATCGGCCTCGGTGCGGGCCGCCTCTCCCAGCATGTCGAAGGAATAGAGATAACCCTTCTGCGTCATCGGCCGGCCGCGCTTCACCGCTTCGGCGATGGTGCGGCCGAGCACGAACTGCTCGCCCATCTCGCGCATCGCCGCCGCCACCGCCTTGCGGATGACGGGCTCGCCCAGCCGGCGAACCATGGCGCGCAGCGTGCCTTCGATGCCGCCCTCGCCTTCATCGAGCACGCGGCCGGTCAGCATCAGCGCCCAGGTCGAGGCATTGACGAAGATGGAGCTCGAGCCGCCCGAATGCGCCGACCAGTCGTGCGGCGCGATCTTGTCGGCGATCAGGTCGTCCATCGTCTCGGTATCGGGCACGCGCAGCAGCGCCTCGGCCAGGCACATCAGCGCCACGCCTTCCTTGGTGGAGAGGCCATAGGCGGACAGGAAAACCTCCATCAGCCGCGGATCGGACGAGCCGCGCACCGCCCGCACCAGATCGGCGGCACGAGCAGAGATCGCCCGGCGGTCCTCCGCCGAGAGGCCGCTCGCCTCGGCCAGCCGCTTCACGGCCTGATCCTCGTCGGGCAGATAGTTGGCGCGGATTTGCTGGCGGATGGCGTCGAGCGCTGGCATGGCGGGTCCTACGGGCAAGCACAAGGGAGCGGGCCGGCGGTCACCGGACCGAATGGCGCAAGCTAGCACAAGTCCCGATTTTCAGGCGGTCTGAAGAAATCGACATTGCAGTTCGATCGATCTATCATATCGCCGCAAACTACCCGAAGAAGGCTGCATTTTCGATGAGGGAAGACCAATTGGACCGCATCGACAGGAACATCCTGTCGGCGCTGGCAAGCGCCGGCAGGCTTTCCATGTCGGAGCTCGCCGCCAAGGTCGGCCTGTCCAAGACGCCGGTGCAGGCGCGGGTGAAGCGGCTGGAGAAGGAAGGCTACATCAGGGGCTACCAGGCGATTATCGACCGCGAGCGCATGGGCGAAGGCCATGTCGCCTTCGTCCAGGTGAAACTGTCCGACACCCGGTCCGCCGCGCTGGACGCTTTCAACCGCTCTGTCCAAGCCGTTCCGGAGATCGAACAGTGCCACATGATGGCGTCGAGCTTCGATTATCTGCTGAAGGTCCGCACCCGCGACATCGCCGCCTATCGCCGCGTGCTGGGCGAGCGCATCTCCGCCCTGCCCCATGTCGCCCAGACCTCGACCTTCGTGGCGATGGAGACTGTGAAGGATCGATAGTTCACTCCGCCAAGGTCTTCAAAAACGCCACCAGCGCCGCGCGCTCGCGGTCCGACAGCTCAAGCGGATGAATTTCGGATGTACCCTCAACGCTGGGGGCTGCCTTCGCGTAGTGCGCCACCACTTCGTCGAGCGACGCAAACTGACCGGCGTGCATGTAGGGCGGCCGCGTCGCCGCGCCGCGCAGCGAAGGCGTCTTGTAGGCGCGCACCAATTCCGGCGTATCCTTGACCATGAACCGCAATTCGCCGCAGGCGTCGACGTCGCCATCACGGTAGGCGCCGAAACAGTTGAACGGGTCGGCCTGAACTTGGCCTACCGCATCGACGCGGCCGCGATCCGGCGGCAGGCCCTTGACCGGCGGCACGCCGGTGTTGTGGAACCCATTGTCGGTGAAGCGCGGCCCATTGTGGCAGGTCACGCAATTGGCCTTGCCGATGAACAGTTTCAGGCCGAGGATTTCCTCCCGGGAGAAGGCGGCGTCGCCTTTCGGCTCGGCGCCGGTCGCCAGGTCCAGCGCGAACCGGTCGAAGCGGGTCTGCGGCGGCTCGATCGAGCGTTCGAAGGCAGCGATTGCCTTGCCGATGTTGGCGAACACCCGGTTTATCGCGTCACGCTGCTGGTCGCTCATGGCGCTCCATGCAGCCTTCTCGGCATCGCTGCCGAGCGGACTGGCATTGGCTGGTATGTCGGACAGATCGGGCAGCGGGCCGAAGATGCGCTCATAGCGGTCGCCGAAGCGCGCCTTGATGTAATGCGCATAGGCGGCACGGTTTCCCGCCTGCTCCAGCGGGTTCTCCAGCGGCGTGAGCGCCTGCGCCCACAGGCTGTCGCGCCGTCCGTCCCAGAAAAACCAGGGATCGCGCGCGATGCCGGCGAGCGGCATGGTACGCCGGTTCGTGCGGCCGACGCCAACCGCCTGCGGCAAGCCGTCCTGAAACTGCCGGTCGATCTTGTGGCAGGTCGAGCAGGACACCGTGCCGTCGCGGCTCATGCTGGCGTCGAAGAACAGCGTCGAGCCAAGGGCAGCGGCGGCCGGGACATCGGCGAACCGGTTGGTGGTGTCGGGTTTCAGGGCCGGCAGCCTCGACAGCGCCAGCGAGGCGATGGTCTTCTTCTCGGCATCGGAAAAGTCCGGCTTGCCGCAGCCGGCAAGGACGGCCATCGCCATCAAGACGAAAAAGCGCGCAAGACGCCTCATCTGCGGCTCACAGCACGACGTTGAAGACGACCGTATCCGACCCAGCCGTCGCGGAGATGGCAAAATGCAGCTGCCACCAGCCGCTCATGGTGAATTTCACGCCTTCGATGCGATAGCGCCCGTCGCCGAGATAGTCCGTCGCTTGCGGGCTGGTCGGCAGGCCGTGGCGGTGCTGCGGCATGCCTCCCGATACCGCGATCGCGGCCCCTTCCACCGGCGTCCCGGCTATCGTCTTCAACGTCAACAGCCAGGCTTCCAGTTCGCCTTGACGGACGACGCCGCGTTCCGGCGCGAAGCTCGCCATGAACAATCCGTTCTCGGTCTTTTTGGTTCGGGAGATATCCGGGCCGGCAACCTGCGCGGTTCGCGGTGCGGTCAGATAGACCACTGCCAGGATGCCAGCCAGCAAGGCTGCCAGACCAAGACCCGCCAAAAGATAACGCCATATCGAAGCCAAGCCGGTTCCTCTTCAGGGGATAACGTTTTGCCGCACCGATCGCATCCCGCCAAACCTGTTGGAATCGCAGGTGACGGAAAAAACCGCCCTTGCCAAGCATGGCGCTCTACTCTCCAAAAAGCTACAGCAGCATCGTAACAGGGGATGGATCATGATCGGCAAAGGTGTCGCCTCGATCGGCGAATGCATGATCGAGCTTTCGGGCCAAACGGGTTCGAACTGGCGCATGGGATTTGCCGGCGATACGTTCAACACGCTGTGGGCCCTGCATGCGCTGAGTGGAAGGCCAGCGACCTACGTCTCGGCTTTCGGAGACGATCCTTTCTCGCAAGACCAGATCGGCTTCTTCGCGGACAATGGCATCGGCATTGGCGAAAGCCCTGTTATCCCGGGGGCGCGGCCCGGCCTCTATGCCATCACGCTGACCGGCGCGGAACGCTCCTTCACCTATTGGCGCGGCGATGCGGCTGCCAGGCAGCTTGCCTCCAATCCGGCTGCGTTGGCAAAAAGCCTTGAAAAGCAGGCGCTTGTCTACTTTTCCGGAATCACTTTGGGAATTCTGGACTCCGCTGCGCGCGCCACGTTGCTATCGGCCGTGGCCGAGGCGCGATCCGCGGGGTCGCTGATCGCCTTCGATCCCAACTACCGGCCACGGCTGTGGCGCGATCGCGAGGAGGCGCAAGCCGCGATCCTGGAGGCGCTCGCCGTCACCGACATCGCATTGCCGACTTTCCCGGACGAGCAGATGCTGTTCGGCGATGAAGCGCCACAGGCAACGGCTGGGCGGCTCGGGCAACTGGTCGGCGAAGTCGTGGTCAAGAACGGGGAACAGCCGGCGCTGATCGTCGAGAACGGGACGCTGCGGGACGTTCAGGCGATCCATGTGGCCACGCCCGTCGACACCACGGGCGCGGGCGATTCCTTCAACGGCGGCTATCTCGCCGCGCGTCTCGCCGGACACACCCCTGCGGAGGCTACAAAGCGCGCGCACCGTGTCGCGGCCAGCGTGGTGCAGGTTCGCGGCGCATTGGCGCCATTCGAGACGTTGCGTGCGGCATTCGAAACGGATTGAGGGTCAGGGCAGCCGGAACCGATATTCCGTCACGTGATGGTAGATCGCACCCGGCCACAGCGTCGCCTGCGGGAAATACGGCCGGTTCGGCGCGTCCGGCCATATTTGCGGCTCCAGGCAGAAACCGCAGAAAGCTTTGTGGTTTCGCCCTTCCAGCCCCGTGCGCGGCGTCACATACTGGCCGGTATAGAGCTGGACGCCGGGCTCCGTGGTCCACAGTTCCATCTCGACGCCGGAGCTCGCGCCTTGCACCCACGCCGCCTGCTTGAGCGGCCCGCGCGCCGAAGCGAGGCAGAAGTTCTGGTCATAGGCAAGCTGCTCGCCCTCGATCTCCAT
The DNA here is from genome assembly GCF_006440835.1 of Mesorhizobium sp. B2-5-11. NCBI lineage: Bacteria > Pseudomonadati > Pseudomonadota > Alphaproteobacteria > Hyphomicrobiales > Phyllobacteriaceae > Mesorhizobium > Mesorhizobium sp. B2-5-11. Next base: position 365,488 of record NZ_VFUK01000003.1, on the reverse strand, counting down.
GCGCAGCGGCCGTGCCTGGCGGAAATCGAAAGGCGTGCCGTCGACAGGCTTCACCGTGCCCGTTGGAATCATCTCGCCATCCACCGGCAGATAGGCGCCGGCATTGAGCATCATCCGGTGATCGAGGATGTCGCCCGTCCCGCCATCATCGAGATTGAAGTAGGAATGCTGCGTGAGATTGCACAGCGTCGGCTCCTCGCATGTGGCTGATATCTCGACGCTGAGCGTGCCGGGGATCTTCAGCCGGTAGGTGCAGGTGACGTCGAGTGCGCCGGGAAAGCCCATCGTGCCGTCGGGATCGTGCAGCGTCAGCGTGACGAAGTCCCGCCCGTGCAGCGAAACCGTCCACGGCCGATGGAAAAAGCCTTGCGAGCCTCCATGCAGCGTGTGCTTGTCGAGAAAATTGCGCTCGGTCTGGTAGCGCTTGCCGGCGATGGTGAAACGGCCGTCGCGGATGCGGTTGGCATAGCGGCCGACGACCGCGCCGAAGAAAGCCGTGTCGGTTTCATAGGATGATAGATTATCATAGCCGAGCACGAGAGGCGCATCGTGGCCGGCCAGGCGCAGGTCCTGGATGATCGCGCCGAGCCCAAGGATATTGGCGCTAAGTCCGCCGCCTCTGATGGTGAAGCGGCGAATCGGGTCGCCCGCCTGGGTGGTGCCGAAAACCTCGCCGTCCTTCATTGCCATGCCCGCAAACGTCAGTTGATCCAGACGGCCCGTTTCGTAGCCGGGGCAGGCAGATCATAGGCCTGCCTGTCCCGGCGACAGTCTATCAGAGGCCGAGGCCGCCGATGCAGACATATTTGGTGTCGAGGTAATCCTCGATACCCTGATGTCCGCCTTCCTTGCCGAGCCCGGACTCCTTGACGCCGCCGAACGGTGCTTCCGGCGTGGTGATCAGGCCTTCATTGACGCCGACCATGCCATATTTCAGCCCTTCCATGACGCGGAAGGCGCGGCCGAGATCGCCGGTGTAGAAATAGCAGGCGAGGCCGAATTCGGTGTCATTGGCAAGCGCAATCGCTTCTTCCTCGGTCTCGAACCTGAAGACGGGCGCCACCGGCCCGAATATCTCTTCCTTCATGAAGCGCATCTTGGGCGTCGCATCGGCGATGACGGTCGGCTGGAAGAACGAGCCGCCGAGCGCATGGCGCTTGCCGCCAGCGACGACCTTGCCGCCCTTCGAAGTCGCATCGGCGATCAGTTCCTCGACCTTCTCGACCGCCTTCTCGTCGATCAGCGGCCCCTGCTGCACGCCCTCCTCCAGGCCGGAGCCGACCTTCAGCTTGTCGCTGGCGGCAGCCAGCTTCTCGACGAACCGGTCATAGACGCCGGCCTGGACAAGGAAGCGGTTCGTACAGACGCAGGTCTGGCCCGAATTGCGGTACTTGGCCGTGATCGCACCGGCGACGGCGCGGTCGATGTCGGCGTCGTCGAAGACGATGAACGGCGCATTGCCGCCGAGCTCCATCGACACCTTCTTCACGGTGACGGACGACTTCTGGATCAGGATCTTGCCGACCTCGGTCGAGCCGGTAAAAGTGATCTTCTTGACCAGCGGATTGGCGCAGATCTCATCGCCGATTTCGCCGGCCGCACCGGTCAGGATGTTGATTACGCCCTTGGGGAAGCCGACTTCCTCGGCCAGCGCGCCCCAGGCGAGACCGGAGTAAGGCGTCTGCGAGGCGGGCTTGACCACGGCGGTGCAACCCGCGGCGAGTGCCGGGCCGAGCTTGCGGGCCAGCATCGAGGACGGGAAATTCCACGGCGTGATGGCGGCGATGACGCCGACCGGTTCCTTGGTCACCAGGATGCGGCGGTCCGCCCACGGCGACGGCACGACATCACCATAGGTGCGGCGGCCCTCCTCGGCGAACCACAGGATGTAGGAGGCGGCCGAGCCGATCTCGCCCTTCGATTCGAACAGCGACTTGCCCTGTTCAATGGTCAGGAGCTCCGCCAGAACGTCCTGATTGTCCATCATGGCATCGTGCAGCTTGCGCAGCAGCTTCGAGCGCTCGAGCGCGGTGGTCTTGCGCCAGGTCTTGAAAGCTTCGTCGGCGGCTTCGATGGCGCGGCGGGTCTCGATCTTGCCTGCCTTGGGCACGGTGCCGATCTTGAGGCCGGTTGCCGGATTGGTGACGTCGACCGTCTGGCCGCTGTCGGCCTGCACCCATTCGCCGTTGATGAGATTGGCCTGGCGCATGAAATGGCTGGTTTTCTGAAGCATGGTCTAGCCTCCGTTCGGCGCACTGACGGGCCGCTATCTGGATGTCTTCGATTAGCGCATCGGCGCTGGGGCCATTGCTCTTATCCTAGGGAAAGCCCCGCAAGCAATCGCAAGATGGCATATAGGGGTTATGCCAGTGCAAGGCGAGAGCCGAGGTTTGATTTCACCGCTGAGACATCGCGTCAAACCGGATTCACGCGAGCGGCTCAGACCCCGGTTTTATTCATGTCAGCCGAAGACGTGCACGCTCACCGCGAGCCAGCAAGCCGTGGTGACGACCGCGCTCGCGGTCGCGATGGTCATCTGGTTCGAAGCCAGCGCCTGGCCGGTGTTGAACTGCACGGCAATGAGATAGGAATTGATGCCGGATGGCAGCGCCGCCACCACGACCGCTACCTTGGCGGTCAAGGGCGGCAGGCCGAGCAACCAGACGAAGATCAGAACCAGCGCCGGCATCAGGAACAGCTTCAGCGTCGATAGCGCCAGCGCCGGGCGGACATTGCCTGATATGCCGAAGCGGCGCAGGCTGAGCCCCATGGCGAACAGCGCCACCGGCCCGGCGGTGCCGGCCAGCGCGTCCACCAGCCGCATGACCAGTTCGGGCAGCGGGATGCCGCTGAAGCGCCATGCGAGACCCAAAAGAATGCCGATGATTAGCGGATTGATGAACAGCCGCCTCAGGAAATTGCGGACGACGCGCACGGGGTGCACATGCTCGCCGCCGCCGCGGCCGAACATCTCGAACAGCACGATCGAAGCCATCATCATGACAGGCAGATGCACGGAAACCAGGAGCGACAGCACCTCGAATCCATCCCGCCCGAATATGCCGAGAATGAACGGCGCGCCGAGCAGGACAACATTGGAATAGGCCGACGACACCCCGCCGACGACACCCGCGCGTGCGTCGCGTCCGAATATCCGCGTGGTAACGACATGGCCGGCGGCCCAGGTGATTGCCACCGCCGCGAAATAGGCCCCCCATAGCGACCACGGTGCCACCCCGTGGAAATCGGCATTCACCATCGTCTGGAACAACAGCAGCGGCATCGCAACGCTGACCGCAAAATCGGATATCCCCTCGCCGCTCGCCGGCTTCATATAACCGGTGAACCCGGCGAGGTAGCCGAGCGCCACGAGGCTGAAGACGAAAAGGACGGTTTCGGTAAGCGGAGACATTTTTCCAGGGATAGGCGAGCCAAGGTCGCGGTGCAATCGCGCCCGAATTTCTTCGACCCCGAATTTGTTCTGCCAAGCGGGGCATCGCCGAAGGCGGCTGGACTTTTCCCATCCCGCTCACGACCGGAAGACCGATCTGGTGAAGCAGCGGATGACGAAGGAGAAGTGAGACCGCGGAGACCGCAGGCCTTTCGCTTGTCTTTGTACCTGCTTTCCGATCCCTATATGCGGATGGCCGGTACCCGGCTTCTGGAAGGATTACGATGATCCGATTTGCCTTGGCGTTGTTCCTGTTTGGCGTTCCGGCTGCAGCGCATGCGACGGATGCCGGCTGGGCGCTGCTGCGCGATGGCGGCCATGTCGTGCTTTTGCGCCATGCCATGGTCACCGGCACCACCGATCCCGCCAATTTTGATATCGACAGCTGCGCCACCCAGGTCAATCTGTCCGCACGCGGCAAGCAGCAGTCGAGCAAGATCGGCGCCTTGCTTGCCGCCCGCGCCGCGCCGATCGAGCGCGTGCTGTCCAGCCGCTATTGCCGCTGCCTCGACACCGCGCGCATCGCCTTCGAGACCGAGCCGGAGCCTTTCGCGCCGCTCGACCTGCTGAAGGGCGACGCGGCGCAAAAGGCGGCCCAGATCGCCGCGATCATGAAGGAAATCCGCGCCTATTCCGGCTCTGACAACCTGGTCATGGTCACTCATCTGGAAAATATCGCTGCGTTGACCGGCGTCTCGCCGCGCGAGGGCGAAGCCGTTGTCGTCGAGCCGCAGGGCGACGGTCTGCGTGTGCTCGGCCGGGTTACGTTCTAAATCGGGGCCGACCGGCGCATCCGCGAGCAGCCGCGCGTCGATGAGGACTTGCGACAGAGGTAATGTTGCCAAAATACCACCCAAAAAAGATGCCGCGCTAGGGCCGCGACAATGAGGCCAACATCATCCGCGGTCGCCAGCCATGGAGGGGCCGCCGGGTTGACCGGCGGCCCGTCTTGCGTTTCTTGGGCACGCTACCCATCTGCGCCCGGCGTATCAGGCCTTTTCCTGCCGGGAAAAACCGATTAGACAGCGCCCAAACAAGATGCGGACAGATTCCGCCCGCAACCGAAGGAAAAGCCCTTGTCCACCACGTTCGACAAAGTCGCCAAGATCATTGCCGACACCAGCGAGATCGATATCGACACCATCACGCCCGAGAGCCACACGATCGACGATCTCGGCATCGACAGCCTCGATTTCCTCGACATCGTCTTCGCCATCGACAAGGAATTCGGCATCAAGGTGCCGCTGGAAAAATGGACCCAGGAAGTCAATGACGGCAAGGCCTCGACGGACGATTACTTTGTCATGAAGAACCTGTGCGCCAAGATCGACGCACTGGTCGCCGCCAAGACCGCCTGATCCGTACCCGATCATCCATGAGCCCCCGCGACGTCGTCATCACCGGCATTGGCCTTGTCTCCTCGTTGGGAGAAGGCCCCGATGAACACTGGCGCAAGCTCACTCAGCCGGGTCAGAAGCCGGTGCTCGAAGCCGAGCGTTTCGCGCCCTACACCGTCCATCCGCTGCCGGAGATCGACTGGAACCTGCAGATCGCCAAGCGCGGCGACCAGCGCCAGATGGAAACCTGGCAAAGGCTCGGCACCTATGCCGCGGGTCTTGCGCTGGACGATGCCGGCATCAAGGGCAATGACGAGCTCTGCACGACCATGGACATGGTCGTGGCCGCCGGCGGCGGCGAGCGCGACGAAGCGGTCGATGCCGCCATCCTGGCCGCCTCAGAAAGCCGCAACGACCGTGACGTGCTGCTCAACGAGAAGCTCACCACCGAACTGCGCCCCACCCTGTTCCTGGCACAGCTTTCCAATCTGCTCGCCGGCAACATCTCCATCGTCCACAAGGTGACGGGATCGTCCAGGACCTTCATGGGCGAGGAAGGCGCCGGCGTAGCCGCCGTCGAGACGGCTGCCGCGCGCATTCGTTCCGGCCAGTCGACGCATATACTGGTGGGCGGCGCTTTCCAGACCGAACATTCCGATATGTTGCTCGGCTATGAGCTTGCCGGCTACCTGCATCGCGGCGCCTGGAAGCCCGTCTGGCAGCGGCAAGGCGCCGAAGGTGGCGGCGTGGTGTCGGGATCCGGCGGCGCTTTCCTGGTGCTGGAGCAGCGCGAACACGCGGCAAGCCGGGGGCGCAAGATCTATGCCGAGCTCGGCCCGGTCGTCTCCGGCCGTGCCAGGCGGCGGCAGGGCGAGCTCGATTCCGAGATCGCCGCGCTGCTCAAGAAGACCGCCGTGCCGAATGGCGGCTTGCTTTCCCTGTCTGGCGCCTCAGGCGCTCACGCGGCTACCGCCGCCGAGAAGTCGGCGTTCGACAGCAATCCCGCGATCGCGGTGCGCGGCTTCGCGACGCTGACCGGCCACATGAAGGAAGCGCAGTTTCCCTTCGCCGTGGCGCTGGCGGCGCTCGCCGTCGACCGCAAGGCCGCTTATCCCGTTTTCGATGCCGCTGCCGAGAAACCGTTCGAAGGCATTCCAAGAAGCGTCCTTGCAACGGCGATCGGCTACCACCAATTCGAGGGCATGGCGCTGGTCAACGCCGCATAGAGCGGCCAGCCACATACAACGACAAAGGTTAGGGCTTCCGGATGGCCAATCTCAGAGATCACATGGGCAGGCCGATCGTTGCCGTCACAGGCATCGGCGTGGTTACTTCCCTTGGAGCCGGCAAATCAGACAACTGGACGGCGCTGACCTCGGGCAGATCGGGCATCCACCCGATCACCCGCTTCCCTGTCGACCACCTCAACACCCGCATTTCCGGCATGGTCGATTTCCTTGCGTCGAGCTCGAAGGGCGCCAGCCCCCTCACATACGAACTGGCGGAGACGGCCGCGCAGGAAGCCGTTGCCGAAGCCGGCCTCAATTCCAGCGACTTCGGCGGACCGCTGTTTCTGGCCTCGCCGCCGGTCGAACTCGACTGGCATGAGCGGTTCGCGCTCTATAATTCCGACAAGCACGACGCCGGTGCCGAAAGGCTGCTTCGGGTGGCGCGCGGCCTGAAGGAGCTCGATACTTTCGAGACCACGCAGTTCGGGTCGATCGCCGACCGGCTCGCCGACCGTTTCGGCACGCGCGGCCTGCCGATCACGCTGTCGACCGCTTGCGCCTCCGGCGCCACGGCCATCCAGCTTGGGGTCGAGGCAATCCGCAGAGGCGAATGCGACCGGGCGCTGTCGATCGGCGCGGACGGCTCGGCGACCGCCGAGGCGCTGATCCGTTTTTCGCTGCTGTCGGCGCTTTCGACCCACAACGACATCCCGGAAAAGGCTTCCAAGCCCTTCTCCAAGGACCGCGACGGCTTCGTGCTGGCCGAAGGTTCCGGCGCTCTGGTGCTGGAATCGCTGGAGGCAGCGCTCGCCCGTGGAGCAAGCGTTCTGGGCATTCTGCGCGGCTGCGGCGAAAAGGCGGACGATTTCCACCGCACCCGCTCCAAGCCGGATGGTTCGCCGGCCATCGCGGCGGTGCGCGCCGCCCTCGCCGATGCCGGCCTGGGCGAGGACGAGATCAACTATGTCAACGCGCATGGCACCTCGACGCCGGAAAATGACAAGATGGAGCACCTGTCGCTGTCGACGGTGTTCGGCGAGCGGATCGGCTCGATGCCGATCTCGTCCAACAAGTCCATGATCGGCCATACGCTGTCCGCCGCCGGCGCGGTGGAAGCGGCGTTTTCTCTCATGACCATGCGCGAAGGCGTCATTCCGCCGACCATCAACTACGACAATCCCGATCCGGCGATCGTGCTCGATGTCGTGCCCAACAAGAAGCGCAATGCGCAGGTTGGCACCGTGCTTTCGAACTCCTTCGGCTTTGGCGGCCAGAACACTTGCCTTGTCATGGCGCGGGAACCGGTCTAAGCGAGCCACTTCCGCTAGAACAGAACCGACAGGCTCCATGCGCGCACTGCAACTTATCGAGGACCGCCGTCTTGAAACGGTGGACCTGCCGCCCCCGCCGCCGCCCGCGCTCGGCGAGGTGACGCTGCGCATCAAGGCAGTGGCGCTGAACCACATTGACGTCTGGGGCTGGCGCGGCATGGCTTTCGCCAAGCGCAAGCTGCCGCTGGTCGTCGGCGCGGAAGCCTCCGGCGAGGTCGAGACCGTCGGTCCCGGCGTTTCCGGCCTGCTACCGGGACAGTTGGTCTCGATCTACGGCGCGCGCACCTGCGGCCTTTGCCGTGCCTGCCGCGAAGGCCGCGACAATCTTTGCGAACACGTCTCGGGCGTTCATGGCTTCCACCTCGACGGCTTCGCGCAGGAGAAGATCAACCTGCCGGCGCGCCTGCTGGTCCCCGTCCCTCCAGGCGTGAGCGAGATCGGCGCGGCTGTCGCCCCCGTCACTTTCGGCACCGTCGAACACATGCTGTTCGACAATGCCAGGCTCGAGCCCGGCGAGACGATCCTAGTCCATGCCGGCGGATCCGGCATCGGCTCGGCCGCCATCCAGCTGGCGAAGCGGATGGGCTGCACGGTCATCACCACGGTCGGCTCGAACGACAAGATAGACAAGGCCAAGGCGCTCGGCGCCGATCATGTCATCAACTACCGTGACGACCGGTTCGAGGGCGTCGTGCGCAAGCTGACCAAGAAGAAGGGCGTCGACGTCGTCTTCGAACATGTCGGCGCCGACACTTTTGCCGGCTCGATGCTGTGCCTGAAGCGCGGTGGCCGGCTCGTCACCTGCGGCTCGACGTCCGGCGTGTCGGCGCAGGTCAATCTGATGCAGCTCTTCCAGCAGCAGTTGAAGCTGCTCGGCTCCTTCGGCTGCCGCATGGAGAACATGGCTGACGCCATGCAGAAGATGGCGGCGGGACAGGTCGCACCCGTCATCGATACCGAAGTCGGCTTCGACGACATCGACGCCGCGCTGAAGCGCATGGAAGGCCGCGACGTCTTTGGCAAGATCATCCTACGCGTCGTCTAGGCCCTGACTTCTGTGTTGAAGAAGCTTCGCCGCGACCTGATGTTCCGCTACGGCCGGCAATTGCGCCGGTTCGAGCACTGGCTGGTCGCGCGCATTGCGATGATCATCATCTCGGTGCTGCGCCTGCTGCCCCCCGACAGCGCGCTGAATTTCGCCGACCGCGTCGCCCGCCGCATCGGTCCATGGGTCGGACGCCATAATGTGGCCGTCGAGAATCTGCGCAAGGCCTATCCGCACAAGAGCGAAGCCGAGATCCAGGCCATCGCCTCCGACATGTGGGGCAACATGGCGCGTCTCGCCGCCGAATACATCTTTCTCGACGCCTTGTTCGACTACGATCCAGCCGCCACCAGTCCCGGCCGTGTCGAGGTCAGGGGAGTAGACCATTTCGTCGAGATCGCGGCCGAAAAGAAGCCGCACATCGTCTTCACCGGACATCTCGGCAATTTTGAATTGCTGCCGGTGGCGGCGGCTACTTTCGGCATGAATATCACCGCGCTGTTTCGCCCGCCCAACAATCCGTACCTGGCCGACTACATCCTCTCGACGCGCCGCGCGACCATGGGATCGTTGCTGCCCTCGATGGCGGGCGCTTCGTTCGCGCTCGCCTCGGTATTGGAAAACGGCGGCAATATCGGGGTCCTCGTCGACCAGAAGTTCACGGGCGGCCTGGAAACGACATTCTTCGGCCGCCCCTGCCAGAGCAATCGCGTGCTCGGCACACTTGCCCGTCATTATGATTGCGACGTCTACCCGGCGCGCTGCGTCAGGCTGCCGGGCAACCGCTTCAGGCTCGAGATTGAAGAGAAGCTGACATTGCCCCGCACCGCCGATGGCAGTGTCGACGTGCGCGCCACCACCCAGCTTCTCAACGACGTGGTCGAGCGCTGGGTGCGCGAGGATCCCGGCCAGTGGATGTGGTTCCACAAGAGATGGGACATCAGCCGCAAGCGACGCAAGGCAAAGACCCGAAGCGCCTAGCCTGAATCCGTCCGATGCGCCTCCGCCACAAGCCGGCTTAGCAGTCAGTTCCTCACGACGATGCGCGTGTTGCCGAAGCCGACTTCTCGCACCATCGAGTAGAAAGCCGCCGCATTGGCCGTATGCAGCCGCACGCAGCCATGCGACGCCGGTCGGCCGAGCTGCCTCACCGCGCCCGTTCCGTGGATGGCATAGCCGCCGTGGAAGAACACGGAATAAGGCATCGGCGACATGTCGTATTTGCGCGAATACCACATCCGGGCCGTTCGCTGCGGCCGGTAGGTGCCGCGTGGCGTGAAGTAGCCGGACCGAGCCGTGGACACGCTCCACCGGTAGACCTCCTGGCCGTACCTGACCGTCATCGTCTGCGACGACACGTCTATGTTTGCAATGAGGCTGGCTGCCCAGCTCTGCACCGAAGCACCCAACAGCATCGTGATAAGTGCTGCTGCCATGAGAACTGTCTTTTTCATGCGATCAACCCCCTTTGATTGCCCCTTGCCTGCCTTCACGTCGTTTTTCATCTCTTTAATGGCAGGTGAACGGCATAACATATACCATTGACCAATTCGCCAATCCAAAGCAGCGAATTTGAACGAATTCCCGCAAGAGTTGCCGTAACGACACGCCGCAACGGCCCAATTGCCAGCGGACTTGCAAAACGACGCCGATCGCTGCTCAACTCGGGCCATGAACGAGCGACTCTTCCAAGCGATCGATGACCGGCGTGACGATCTCGTCGCGCTGACCGCCGAGTTGATCCGCTTTCCCACCATCAACCCCCCCGGCGAAGCGTACCGGCCATGCGCCGAATTTCTTGGCGCGCGGCTCAAGAAGAGCGGCTTCGAAACCGAGTTCATCCGCGCCGAAGGCACGCCCGGCGACACCGACCGCTACCCGCGCGTCAATGTCGTCGCACGCTTCGAGGGCCGCTCGCCCGGCGCCTGCGTCCACTTCAACTCGCATATCGATGTCGTCGAGGCCGGCGACGGCTGGACCGTCGATCCCTTCGCCGGCATCGTCAGGGACGGCAAGGTCTACGGCCGCGGCGCCTGCGACATGAAGGGCGGCCTGGCTTCCTCGATCATCGCGGCCGAAGCCTTCATGGAGGTATTTCCCGATTTTCCCGGTGCTATCGAGATATCAGGCACGGTCGACGAGGAATCCGGCGGCTTCGGCGGTGTCGCGCATCTGGCGAGGCTCGGCTATTTCTCGAAACCCAGGGTCGACCACGTCATCATTCCCGAACCGCTGAACAAGGACCGCATCTGCCTTGGCCATCGCGGCGTCTGGTGGGCCGAGATCGAGACCAAGGGCGAGATCGCGCATGGCTCGATGCCGTTTCTCGGCGACAATGCGGTGCGCCATATGGGCGCCGTGCTGCAGGCCTTCGAGGACGAATTGTTCCCCGCGCTCGACCGCAAGATGACGCGCATGCCGGTCGTGCCCGAAGGGGCGAAGCGTTCGACCATGAACATCAACTCCATCCATGGCGGCCAGACCGAGGATTTCCGGCCCGGCCTGCCCTCGCCCAACGTGCCCGATTCCTGCCGGCTGACCATCGACCGCCGCTTCCTGCTCGAAGAGGATCTCGCCACGGTCAAGGGCGAGGTGATCGGCATTCTCGAGCGGCTGAAGCGCGATCGGCAAAAGTTCGACTACGAGATCCGTGACCTGATGGAGGTGCTGCCGCTGATGACCGAACGCGACGCTCCGGTCGTCAAGGCAATCGCGCAGGGCGTCCACGCGATCTTCGATCGCGAGCCCGACTACGTCATTTCACCGGGCACCTACGACCAGAAGCACATTGCCCGCATCGGCCATGTCTATGATTGCATCGCCTATGGCCCGGGCATTCTCGATCTCGCCCACCGGCCTGACGAATGGGTCGGCATCTCGGATATGGTGGAATCGGCCAAGGTGATGGCGTTCGGGCTCAACGTGCTGCTGCGCGGCGCCCGATAGCGCCGCACGGGCAAGAGCCAACGGTCGACGCGGCCGTCCGGAGAAAAACATTCCCGGCTACGCCGCCGCGCGGCACGAAACGCAATTTACTCCCGTGCGAAATCACGCTTCTATTCGCCCGGTTTGAGCGCATGTTTGACCACACGGGGAGTAGCACGATGAAATTGTGGAAAACCATCCTGGCAGCCGCCGTCCTGGCGCTGATCGCCGGCGCTCCCGCGCTGGCGGCGCGAACCGATCTGGTCATCGGCATCCCGCTCGAACCGCCGCATCTCGATCCGACCGCCGGCGCCGCCGCCGCAATCGACGAGGTTCTCTACGCCAATGTGTTCGAAGGCTTGACCCGCATCGGGCCAAACGGCGAAGTGCTGCCGGACCTGGCCGAAAGCTGGACCATCTCCGACGACGGCAAGACCTACACTTTCAAGCTGCACCCCGGCGTGAAATTCCACGACGGCGCCGGCTTCAGCGCCGACGACGTGAAATTCTCGCTCGACCGCGCCCGCGCCGACAATTCGGTCAATGCGCAAAAAGCCCTGTTCGCAGCCATCGATACGGTCGACGTGGTCGACCCGGCAACGGTCAAGGTGACGTTGAAGAACCCGCAGGGATCCTTCCTCTACAATATGGGCTGGGGCGATGCTGTCATCGTCTCGCCGAAATCCGCTGACGCCAACAAGGAAAAGCCGGTCGGGACCGGCCCGTTCAAATTCCAGAGCTGGGCCAAGGGATCCTCGATCAAACTGGTGAAATCCGACAGCTATTGGGGCACGCCGGCTTACCTCGACAAGGTCGAGTTCCGCATCGTGCCCGATGCCGCCGCTAGCGTACCGGCATTGCTTTCCGGCGATATCCAGGCGTTCCCATTCTTCGATCCCGACAGTCTCGCGCAGGTCAAGGACGATCCGCGTTTCAAGGTGGTGATCGGTTCGACCGAAGGCGAAACCATCCTGTCGATCAACAACAAGAAGCCGCCCTTCGACAAATTGCAGGTCAGGCAGGCGATCTCCTACGCGCTCGATCGCAAGGCGATCATCGACGGTGCCTCGGCCGGCCTCGGCCTGCCGATCGGCTCGCATATGTCGCCGGCCAACAAGGACTACGTCGACCTCACCGGCCGCTATCCGCACGATGTCGCCAAGGCCAAGGAACTCTTGAAGGAAGCAGGCCTGGAGAACGGTTTCAAGGCGACGCTGAAGCTTCCGCCGCCCACCTATGCCAGGCTCGGCGGCGAGATCATCGCCTCGCAGCTCCGTGACGTCGGCATCAACCTCGAGATCATCCCGGTTGAATGGGCGCAGTGGCTGGACCAGGTGTTCACCAAGAAGGACTACGACCTGACCATCGTCTCCCATACCGAGCCCAACGACATCGGTATCTATGCGCGTAAGGATTATTACTTCAACTACGACAATCCGGCCTTCGACAAGGTGATCGCCGATCTGGACGTCACCTCCGATGAAGCCAAGCGCAAGGAATTGCTGGGGCAGGCACAGAAGATCTTGGCCGACGACGCCGTGGTCGGCTTCCTCTACGAACTGCCCAAGGTCGGCGTCTGGGACGCCAAGCTGCAGGGCCTGTGGGAAAACGCGCCGATCCAGGCCAATGATCTCACCAAGGTGAAGTGGAACGAGTGAAGCCGTTGGCCAAGAGGCGACGCTTGCGCTCCGCACCCCCCTCTGCCCTGCCGGGCATCTCCCCCGCAAGGGGGGAGATTGCACCCTCCTTTATGCTTTCGCCAATCGCCGACGTTGAATGCTGGTCGACGACATGGAAACTGCCGATCTCCCCCCTTGCGGGGGAGATGTCCGGCAGGACAGAGGGGGGTGCGCGGGAACTCGACTTTCGCCCGCCCGTCTACCGCCCATGACCGCCTACCTCCTCAGGCGTCTCGCGATCGCCGCCGCCACGTTGGCGCTGGCCTCCATGGTAGTCTTCGCGGTGCTGGAGATCCTGCCCGGCGACCCGGCGCGGCTGATGCTGGGCATGAATGCCAGCGCCGACCAGGTCGAGCTGCTGCGCAACCAGATGGGCCTCGACGCGCCCCTGCCCTGGCGCTACCTGCACTGGGCCGGCGGCCTGCTCTGCCTGGATTTCGGCCGCTCCTACACCTATTCGGTGCCGGTCATCGACCTCGTGCGCGAGCGTCTCGTCGTCTCGCTGCCGCTGGCGCTGATCGCGCTCGCCCTATCCACCCTCATCGCCATCCCGGTCGGCCTGTTTTCAGCGAACCATCGCGGGCGGATAGGTGACACAGCGGCGATGGGCGCCGCGCAGCTCGGCGTCGCCATTCCCAATTTCTGGTTCGCGCTGATGCTGATCTATCTCTTCGCGGTCTGGCTGCGGCTGGTTCCGGCCGGCGGCTTTCCCGGTTGGGGGGCCGGTGCCTGGCCGGCGCTGAAATCACTGCTGCTGCCGGCTGTGGCGCTCGCATTGCCGCAGGCCGCGATCCTGGCACGCGTCACCCGTTCGGCACTGATCGAGGTGCTGAACGAGGACTATATCCGCACCGCCCGCGCCAAGGGCCTGCCCTATCGCGCGGTCCTGTGGCGGCACGCACTGCGCAACGCCATGATCCCGGTGCTGACCATTCTGGGCCTGCAATTCGCCTTCCTGCTCGCCGGCACCATCATCATCGAGAACGTCTTCTACCTGCCCGGCCTCGGCCGGCTGGTGTTCCAGGCGATCACCCAGCGCGACCTGATCGTCGTGGAAAGCGTCGTCATGCTGCTGGTCGCCGCGGTCATCGCCGTCAACCTCGTCGTCGACCTCTCTTATGCCGTCGTCGATCCGCGCCTCCGAAGCCGGCAATGATGTTGCATCCGGACATCCCCGAAGAGACGCTGGGCGGCATCCTCGTCAAGGCGTTCGGCAACCGCTCGTTTCTTGCCGGCTTCGCCGTCACGTTGTTCGTGGCGGCGGTGGCGATCCTCTCCTATCTCTGGACGCCCTATGACGTGACCCGGCTGGTGATATCCGACAAGACGCTGGCGCCGTCCTGGGCGCACTGGTTCGGCACCGACCATTTCGGCCGCGACATCCTGTCGATGATCATGGTCGGCGCCCGCAATTCGATCGCGGTGGCGCTGGTCGCGGTCGGCATCGGCATGGGCGTCGGCGTGCCGCTCGGTGCTTTCGCCGCGGCGCGCGGCGGCCTCGTCGACGAGGCCTTGATGCGCATCAACGATCTCGTCTTCGCCTTCCCTGCGCTTTTGTCGGCCATCATGATCACCGCCATCTTCGGCCCCGGCGCCATCAATGCCATTATCGCCATCGGCATCTTCAACATCCCGGTTTTTGCCCGCGTCGCCCGAGCCGGCGCCTTGGCGATCTGGCCGCGCGAATTCATCCTCGCCGCCCGCGCCGCGGGCAAGGGCAAGGCGCTGATCACCATCGAACATGTGCTGCCCAACATCGCCACCTTGCTCCTGGTGCAAGGCACTATCCAGTTCGCGCTCGGCATATTGGCCGAGGCCGGGCTTTCCTATCTGGGCCTTGGCGCCCAACCGCCGATGCCGAGCTGGGGCCGCATGCTGTTCGACGCCCAGACCCGCATGGTGGTGGCGCCCTGGATGGCGATCTTTCCCGGCATGGCGATCGTGATCACCGTGCTTGGGCTGAACCTTTTGGGCGACGGCATCGCCGACATCCTCGATCCGAAATCGCGGCGGCAACGATGAGCCTTCTGGAAATCGACAATCTGTCGCTGGCGATCGGCGACACGCCGATCCTCCGGAGCATCGAGTTCTCCATCGCGCCCGGCGAGGTAATGGGGCTGGTCGGCGAATCCGGCTCCGGCAAATCGATGACGGCTCTGAGCGTCATGCGGCTCTTGCCATATGCCGCGCGTGCCAGCGGGCGCGTCACCTTCGACGGTATCGACATCCTTGCGGCAAGCGAGGATCAGATGTGCGCCCTGCGCGGTGACGATATCGGCATGGTGTTCCAGGAACCGATGACCGCGCTGAACCCGCTCAAGACCATCGGCGAGCAGGTCGCCGAAGGCATACGCTGGCATGCCAAGGCAACACGTGCCGAGGCGGAAGAGCGGGCGCGAAAAATGCTCGACCGGGTTGGCTTGCCATCGGCAAAATTCCCGGTGTCGCGCTATCCGCACGAGCTGTCCGGTGGCCAGCGCCAGCGCGTCGTCATTGCCATGGCCTGCGCGCTGAAGCCGAAGCTGCTGATCGCCGACGAGCCGACCACGGCGCTCGACGTGGTGCTGCAGGCGCAAATCCTCACCCTCTTGCGCGACCTTGTCGCGGAGAGCGGCATGGGCCTGCTCCTGATCTCGCATGACCTCGCCGTGGTCACCGAGATGGCGGATCGCATCACCATTCTTCGTCGGGGCGAAGTCATGGAAGCCGGCGATACGGCCCGCACGCTCTCTGAACAGCTCCACCCCTATACCCGCCAGTTGGCGCTGGCCTCGATGCACGTGCCGGCCCGCGCCCGGCCGCATGGCGCCTCGGCAGCCCGGCCCTTGCTCGAGGTGGAGGGCGTGACGCGCGACTATCCAGGCCGGCGCACCTCGCTGTTCCGGCGCGCGCCTGATATCCGCGCCGTCGACGGCGTGTCGCTGTCGATGGCGCCGGGCCAATCGGTGGCGCTGGTCGGCCGCTCCGGCTGCGGCAAGTCCACCTTGGCGCGCATGATCCTGGCGCTGGACCGGCCGAGTTCGGGGACCATCCGCTTTCGCGGCGAGCCCCTCACCGGCAAGAGCGAGGCGGACCTGAAGCCGGCGCGGCGCGACATGCAGGTGGTGTTCCAGGACCCCTATGGCTCGTTCGATCCGCGCCAGAAGGTCGAGAAACTGGTCGCCGAGCCGCTGCACGTGCTGGACAGGAAACCGGGGCGCGCCGAGCGCCGCGAGATGGTGGCGCAGGCGCTGCACGAGGTCGGCCTCGACCAGCACGACATGGAAAAGTATCCGCACGAATTTTCCGGCGGCCAGCGCCAGCGCCTGTCGATCGCCCGCGCCATCATCACCCGCCCAAAACTGGTCGTCGCCGACGAGCCGGTTTCGGCGCTCGATGTTTCGATCCGCGCTCAGATCCTCGACCTGTTCGCCGAGCTCAACCAGAAACTCGGCATCGCCTATCTCTTCATCACCCACGACCTCACCGTCGCCCGCGCCATAACGGACGAAGTGCTGGTCATGCATGACGGCCAGATCGTCGAGCGTGGCCGGACGAGCGAGGTGCTGGATCACCCGCAATCCGAGGCGGCCAAGGCGCTTGTCGCCGCAGCGCCGGACCTGCACAGGGCAATTGCACGCCGTATGCAGGAGCAGGGGTGAGCGATCGGTTCGCGAAGCGAATCCGCCGTGTGAGTGAAAGGCCGCAAATGCCGGAGGCTGCCGTAGACAGCCGGCCCGGCTGGGATCCCATCAACCTACTGCTCAGATTTCACCACGTCGACCGGGCTGATGTCGAGCAGGTCGAGCGTGCGGCGCAGCAGGCGCACCTCGGTCTCGGCCAATTGCGCGTCCGCCTTGGCGATCTCGGCCATATGCTGCGCCAGTTGCTTGCGCCGCTCGACATCGAGGTCGCGGAACAGCGCGATGGCCTGTGAGCCATTGGTTTCGTAGCCGAATTCGTTGAGATATTCGATGACGGCGTCGATGCTGGTTTCCGGAATGCCGAAGGCATCCTTGCAGATGCGCCGGAAGGCAACCATCTCGCTCTCGCTGACCGTTCCGTCAGCCAGGATCATGCGGAACAGCATCAGAAGTTCCGCCGACAACACGGGGTCGTCCGCCACCTTGCGCACCCCGGGGTCGCCATCGAAGATCGAGCGTATCTGGTCGAGCAGTTCGAATGCCATCGGGAGCCCCTTTGCCGATTCCTCTAATCCATGTAGCCCAAAAAAGCGCAGCGGTTTTGGGATAATGACAGCACAACGCGAAATCCAGGCGCGACGCGCTTGGATAGAAGTAGCGTGAAATCGGTCTTGCGCAAACGGGGTGTTCGTGATCGAAGCCGGAGCATCTCTGGCTTGATTTCTCCCTGATGATCGACTTCACCTTAGAATCCGTCGCCATGCTCGCCTTCGCCGGTTTTGCCGCGGGCTTTGTCGACTCGATTGCCGGCGGCGGCGGGCTGATCACTATTCCCGCACTGCTGCTGGCCGGCTTCTCGCCGGTCGAGGCGCTGGGAACCAACAAGCTGCAGGGCATGTTCGGCTCGGGATCTGCGACCATCCACTATGCCGCGAAAGGCCATGTCGACCTTCGCCGGCAACTGCCTTCTGCGCTGCTGGCGCTTGCCGGCGGTGCCGTCGGCGCCTTGCTGGCAACGGTCGTGCCCGGCGATCTGCTGCGGGCGCTTCTGCCGCTGGTGCTGATCGCCATCGCGCTCTATTTCGCCCTGAAGCCCAACATGACCGACGTTGACCGCGCCGAACGTATGACGCCCTTCCTGTTCGGGATAACGCTGGTGCCGGCCATCGGCTTTTACGACGGCCTGTTCGGGCCGGGTGCCGGGTCCTTCTACATGCTGGCCTTCGTCGCGCTTGCCGGCTACGGCGTACTCAAGGCGACGGCCCACACCAAGCTGCTCAACTTCGCCTCCAACATCGGCGGCTTCGTCGTCTTCGCCGCGGTCGGTGTCATCTCCTGGAAGATCGGCCTGATGATGGGCGTCGCCCAGTTCCTCGGCGCCCGCCTCGGCGCCAGCCTGGCCATGCGCATCGGCGCCAGGCTGATCAAGCCGCTGCTTGTCATCGTCTGCGTCGCTCTGGCGGCGAAGCTCCTGGCCGACCCGGCGAACCCGCTGCGCGTCCTGATTGGTGTGTGACCCGCGCGCCTGATGGAATGCCGCTGTTCGAATCATGTCGAGGAGAGGACCCGCACATGAATCTCAGCGCACCTACCGAGTTTGTTTTCATCATCTCCCTTGTCATCGCCCTCATCGGCATTCTCGCCGCCCTCGGCCTTCTTTCGTTCATCCCACTCGCATCGGTGTGGATCGTGCTCATTGCTTACCTCGTGCTTGCCGGCGGCTGCCTGATGCGCGGCGCCTGACATTCAAATCTCAGGCAATTCGGAGCGCCCGGCCGAGCCGGGCGCTTTTGATTCGGGTCCGGGCTCTGCTAGAGTCCTGTCGATGCCAATCGAGATGCCATGTCAGGAGGAACAGGACCGGTCAGTCCCCGGGCGGTTCGAGATGCGGCGGCGCCTTCCCAGCCCTGCCCTCGCGGGCATTGTGTCAGACATTTGCGGTTATCGCGAAACGGCGCCCGGCCATTACCGCAATGTCGAATATGCCTCCCTTACCGTGCCTCTGGTCATCAGCTTCGCCGAACCTTTCGCCATCGGCCTTGGCAAGCCGCCCGGCGACAATGATCGCTTCGCCAGTTTCGCCGCCGGCCTCTATGCCGGACCCGTGATGATCGAATCCTTCGGCGGCGCCTGCTGCGTCCAGGTCAATTTCACCCCGCTTGGCGCACGCCGATTCTTTGGCCAGCCGATGAGCGGGTTGACCGACCGCATGGTCAGCCTGGACGATGTGCTCGGCATCGAAGGCGTCGCCTTGCGCGAGCGGCTTGGCAACGCGGCGGACTGGAGCAAACGTTTTGCCCTTGTCGAGATGTTCGTCGCCGCCCGGCTGGCCGATGCGCCGGAAACGCAGGCCGGGGTTGCCTGGGCCTATGACAGGATCCTCGCCTCCGGCGGCCGCGTGCGCGTCTCGTCACTGGCCGACAGGCTGGGCTGGAGCCGCAAGCATCTGGCGGGGAAATTCGCGGACGCGACCGGCATCGGCCCGAAAACGCTGTCGCGCATCGTCCGCTTCAACCGTGCGCTTGGCCTGTCGAGGCAGCAAGCCTGCGATTGGGCCGACATCGCGGCCGATTGCGGCTATGCCGACCAGGCGCATCTGGTGCGTGAGTTCCGCGACCTTGCCGGCGAGACACCGACCGCGATCGAGGGTTCGGCACAGGCCTGAAGTCCCGGGTAACATTTCTTCAAGACGCCGGAACGGCTGTCGCTCAGACTGGGTTCATCGATGAGCTCGAATGAAGGAAGTTGCCATGCCCGCTGAAGCCCCCCGCCTCTACCCCGCCTTGCGTTACAGGAACGCCGCAAAAATGATCGACTGGCTGTGCGAAGCCTTCGGCTTCAGCATCCGTGCTCGCTACGGCGAAGGCGATGTCGTGCACCATGCCGAACTGGTCTTCGGCTCCTCGATGATCATGCTCGGCAGCGCGCGCGACGACGACTACGGCAAAATGGTTGGCGAACCCGGCACAGGCGGCGGCAAGTCAATCTACATCACCGTCGACGACGCAGACGCCGCCTACGCCAAAGCGAAGAAGGCTGGCGCCACGATCCTCCAGGAATTGACCGACCGCGACTATGGCAGTCGCGAGTTCATCTGCCGCGACCCGGAGGGCAATGTCTGGTCCTTCGGCACCTATTGGCCGAAGGCGGGAGAAAAGAGCAGCTAGCTACCGCGCCAGCGAAAAGATCGCGTCGCAGTCAAGATGGCTCTCCAACTGGGCCGCGACCTCGTCGAGAGCCCTCTCGACCTCGGCGCGATAGTCGATGCCGCCGCCCTTGACGCCGAGGCTTTCGAGGAACCTCCCTCGAAAGGCGTCGGCGCCAAACAGCCCGTGCATATAGGTTCCGACCACCTTGCCATCCGCCGAGACCGCACCGTCCTCGGCGCCATTGATGATCGCCGACGGCCGCAGCATGTCCGGGCCGGTGGTGCGGCCGAGATGGATCTCGTAGCCTTCGAGCGGCAGGTCGAACGGCACCGAGCGGGCGCTGACGTTGCGCACCGTCTTTTCCGGTTCCATCACTGTTTCGATGTCGAGCAGGCCAAGCCCTTCCGCTTCGGTGACGCTGCCCTCGATGCCGTCGGGATCGCGCACGATGCGGCCAAGCATCTGGAAGCCGCCGCAAATGCCGACGACATGGCCGCCGCGCCTGCGATGGGCGAGAAGATCACGGTCCCAGCCATTTTCGCGAAATTTCAGCAGATCCCCGATCGTCGACTTCGAGCCGGGAATGACCACCAGTCCCGCATCCTGCGGCAACGGCTTTCCAGGCGGCACGAACACCACTTCCACCTGCGGCTCGGCCTTGAGCGGGTCGAGATCGTCGAAATTGGCGATGCGGCCGAGCATCGGCACCGCCACCTTCAGCGCGCGCGCCTCCCCGGAGGCAAGCCGTTCCAGCACCACCGAATCCTCCGAGGGCAGCCGCGCTGCCGCCTTCAGCCACGGCACGACGCCGAAGCAGCGCCAGCCGGTGAACCCTTCGATCGCCTTGATGCCGTCGTCGAACAGCGAGACGTCGCCGCGGAACTTGTTGATGAGGTAGCCGACGATCATGCGCCGGTCTTCCTCCGGCAGGATCAGATGCGTGCCCGCGACCGAGGCGATGACGCCGCCGCGATCGATGTCGCCGACCAGTACGACAGGCACATCGGCCCGCGTCGCAAAGCCCATATTGGCGATGTCGCGGTTTCTGAGATTGATCTCCGCCGGCGAACCCGCGCCCTCGACGATGACGAGATCGGCGCCCTCGCCGACCTTGCCCCAGGAGTCCAGAACGGCGTCCATCAGCCGGCCCTTCAACGCCTGGTAGTCGCGCGCCCGCGCCTCGCCGAACACCTTGCCTTGCACGATGACCTGCGCACCGACATCGGTCTGCGGCTTGAGCAGCACCGGGTTCATGTGAACCGATGGCGGCACGCCGCAGGCGATCGCCTGCAGCCATTGCGCGCGGCCGATCTCGCCACAGCCAGCCCTGTTGTCGCCGGGAATATCGGCAACGGCGGCATTGTTCGACATGTTCTGCGGCTTGAACGGACGCACCTTCAGCCCACGCTTTTTTGCGGCGCGGCACAGCCCTGCGGCCAGCACGGTCTTGCCGACATCCGAACCCGTGCCTTGCAGCATAATGGCTTTGGCCATGGCTCAGCCCCTGCCCTGCGTCACGGTCCCGGTGATCGTGGATTTCTGCGCCAGCGGCCCGCCGCGCCAGATATAGAGCGCCAGCAACGGCTCCTTGCCGGTGCGCATGGCGTGATTGACCTTGGAAGCGTGGTACACGACCTCGCCGGCCTCTCGCTTGTGAAAGCTGTCCTCGCCCATGCGCCACTCGGTGCCGCCGGTCAGCGGGATATAGATCTCCTCGGCGACATGATGGTGGTCGGGATAGACGATATCAGGCCCAAGGATCAGCACGCCGGCGGCGACCTCGTCGTTGGCGAAGTGGCCGCGGGTGCCGAATACTTCGAGCCAGCCATAATTGTCGATGAACGCCTTGCCGAAATCCGACTCGCCGTAGGTCTGGCCCCAGCGCAATTCGCCGCGCTCCTGCGCCAGAAATTGCACCAACTGCTTGGTCCGCGCCGGCGTCAATTCGGCGGCACGATCGAGATGGCGCAGGCAGCCGAGTGAGTGCGGTTCAAGCTCGCGGGCGGGCATATCCCACCCTATGCGCGCCACCGCATCCTGCACCAGGAAGTCACCCACGGAAGCGAGATAGGCGTGGAACCGCTCTAGCAGCTCATCGAATTTTGTCGTCACATCTTGCTCCGGACATGCATTGACGCACAGCCGCTCCGCGGCGGCTCGGGTTGCGCGGCGGCATCATTGGTCTAGATTGGTGCGCGCGCAAAGCCAAAAACGACAGGCCAGCGAGCCAGCTGGCCAGTATATAGGGAGCACGCCATGGACGCCGCGGTCGATGCGAGCACCAGCCAGTTCGAACTCAACGAGGACCAGCGCGCCATCCAGGAAATGGCTCAGGGCTTCGCCGCCGATCGCGTCGCGCCGAATGCGCTAGACTGGGACCGCAACAAGCATTTCCCCGCCGACGTGATCCGCGAGACTGGCCCGCTGGGCCTCGGCGGTATCTATGTCAGGGACGATGTCGGCGGCTCCGCGCTCGGCCGGCTCGACGCCGTGCTGATCTTCGAAGCGCTGTCCCACGCCGACCCGGCCTTTTCCTCCTTCATCTCGATCCACAATATGGTGGCCTCGATGATCGATCGTTTCGGCGACGACGGCCAGCGCCAGCGCTTCCTGCCGAAGCTCACCTCCATGGAATGGCTGGCGAGCTATTGCCTGACCGAGCCGGGTTCCGGCTCGGACGCCGCTGCCCTGAAGACGCGGGCGGTGAAGAGCGGCGGCGACTACGTGCTGAACGGCGCCAAGCAGTTCATCTCCGGCGCCGGCGACAGCGATATCTATGCCGTCATGGTGCGCACCGGCGCCGAGGGACCGAAAGGCATTTCCACCATCGTCGTGCCGAAAGATGCTCCCGGCCTCTCCTTCGGCGCCAATGAGCACAAGATGGGCTGGCACATGCAGTCGACCCGCCAGGTCATCTTCGAGGATTGCAAGGTGCCGGCCGAGAACCTTTTGTCGGGTGAAGGCGCCGGTTTCGGCATCGCCATGGCCGGGCTCGATGGCGGCCGGCTGAACATCGCCGCCTGTTCGCTTGGTGGGGCCCAGTCGGCGCTCGATAAGGCGCTGTCATACACCGCCGAGCGCAAGGCATTCGGCTCCAGAATCAACCAGTTCCAGGCGCTGCAGTTCCGGCTGGCCGATATGGAAACCGAGTTGCAGGCGGCGCGCATCTTTCTTTATGCCGCCGCTTCCAAGCTCGACCGCAAGGCACCGGATGCCTCGAAATGGTCGGCAATGGCCAAGCGCTTCGTCACCGACACCGGTTTCAACGTCGCCAACGATGCGCTGCAGCTGCTCGGCGGCTATGGTTACCTGCACGATTACGGCATCGAGAAACTGGTGCGCGACCTGCGTGTGCATCAGATTCTCGAAGGCACCAACGAGATCATGCGCGTCATCATCGCCCGTGCGTTGATCGGTCGCTGAAGCGTGCAAACTCCGGGAGAGACACAATGACCACAATCGCCTTCATCGGCCTTGGGAATATGGGCAATCCAATGGCGGCGAACCTGGTCAAAGCGGGGTATGCCGTGCACGGCTACGACCTAATGTCCGAAAACCTCACCGTCGCCAAAGAACATGGCGTTACGATCATGGCCAATGCCTTGACCGCAGTGAAAGATGCGGATGTTGTCATTACCATGCTGCCCGCCGGCAAGCATGTCCTGTCGGTCTACGAAGAGATCGCGTCCAAGGCAAAGAAGGGCGCGCTTTTCATCGATTCCTCGACCATCGATGTCGAGTCGGCGCGCAAGGCGCATGCCATTGCCGCAAGGCACCGCCTGCTGTCGGTCGATGCGCCGGTCTCGGGCGGCACCGGCGGTGCCGCCGCCGGCACCCTGACTTTCATGGCCGGCGGCTCGGACGATGCCTTCGCCGCCGCCGAGCCGATCCTGAAGCCCATGGCCGGGCGCATCGTCCATTGCGGCGGCGACGGCGCCGGCCAGGCGGCCAAGATCTGCAACAACATGATTCTCGGCATTTCGATGATCGGCGTCGCCGAGGCCTTCGTGCTGGCCGAAAAGCTCGGCCTGGCGCACCAGGCCCTGTTCGACGTTGCCTCGACCTCTTCAGGCCAGTGCTGGTCACTGACCACCTATTGCCCGGTGCCCGGCCCGGTGCCGACCTCGCCCGCCAACCGCGACTACAAGCCCGGCTTCGCCGCCGCGCTCATGCTGAAGGATTTGAAGCTGTCGCAGGAAGCCGCGCAAGCCGCGGGCGCGGTGACACCGCTTGGCGCCGAAGCGACACAGCTCTACGGCCTGTTCAACGCGCAAGGGAATGCCGGCGCCGATTTTTCCGGGATCATAAATTTTCTGCGCGGCGCCAATCAATAAGCAATTGATAAAGCTCGTTTTTCTTTCGTACGCCTCGCCGGAGAACCGCAAAATTTAGGTTTGCTTAAGCTCTCGATAACTCCGCGGTAACGATGTCCCTATAAAACGGACTGCGAGGCGGATATCGCGTCCGCCCGGCGCTCCGGATCAGGTCTCGCGTACCGGAGCCCGTAAGTTTCGCCAAGTGTTTGCGTAGCGAAACGCCAAGCGTATCTGGCAAAGCCGCGTTCCCGGTGGGGCGCGGTTTTTGCGTTCCAGGATCCGACATCCCTCATATTCCGATTGCCGCGTTCGGGATCGGCACGTGATCTTCATTGGTCAGCACGATCGGCGCATCGGCGCCCTCGACCCGGACCACGAGCAGGTGCGTGCTCCACGTGCCTGCATTGCGAACAAGATGCGAAAACACCGTGCCCTTTCCCTTGGCGCCGTGGATGGGAATGCTGAACTGCGCGTCACCCGTCCCATCTGCGTTGACGTTGAGATGGCCGCCGACCCAGAAATTGGCGGTCACGTCGTCGCCGATAGCGGCTTTCACCCGGGTATCGGCGCGAACGACCTCCATGGTCATGTGATAGGCGTCACTGCCTTTGATCATGAAAGGGATGCCGCCGACCATCGTCGCGCAGCCCCCGATACTAAGCACCCAGACGGCAAGACCGGCGATCGCCCAGTTGCGCTGCGTTCTGCGGAACTGCTCGGCATCGCGCCACACCCGGTTCCGCCATGCCCAGCGGCTGCCGCGCGCGCCGAGCACGAAGATCATGACGATGTTGACGATCGGGATCAGCGCCAGCAGGGCGATGAAGGTGGAGTTGCCGATGCCCCAGATCCAGTTGAGGAAGAAGGCGCCCCAATTCCAGCGATCGAGCTCAGCCGGGATTTCGGCGGGCTGGTTGAGCGGTTGTCCGGCCATCGCGTTCCCCGTCGGCAAAACTGCCTTGGCGGGTTGTAACCGATAGCGCCGGCGACCGGAACCCTCAGTCTGTCTGGGGCCAGCGGCCGGGCGTCTCGATCACGAACGCCCGGCCATTTCTTTTACCGTTTGCGCAGATCCGCTTGCGCCAGGTCGAGCGCCTTGCCGATACGCTCGCAGGCCATATCGATCGTGTCGCGGGTCCAGATCAGCGGCGGTGACAGGATCATTGTGTCGCCGGTGGCGCGCAGCATCATGCCGTTGGCGATCGCATGGTCGCGCACGGTCACCGCGGCACTTCCAGCCGGCAGGAACCGCTCCTTGGTCGCCTTGTCCTTGACGATCTCGATCGCACCCATCAGCCCGATCGAACGCACCTCGCCGACCAGCTCGTGCCCGGCGATGCGCTCTTGCAGCGCCTTGGCGAAATAGGGCCCGGTGTCGCTCCTGACGCGGTCGACCAGACCCTCCCGCTCCATGATCTCCAGGTTCTTCAGCGCCACGGCGCAAGCCACGGGGTGGCCGGAATAGGTATAACCGTGATTGAACTCGCCGCCCTTCTCGATCAGCGTCGAGGCAATGCGATCGCCGACCAGCAGCGCCGACAGCGGCTGGTAGCCCGACGTCAGCGCCTTGGCGGTGGTGATGGTGTCGGCCTGGATGCCAAGCGTCTGCGCGGCAAACCATTCGCCCGTGCGGCCATAGCCGGTGATGACCTCGTCCAGCATCAGCAGCACATCGTATTTGCGGCAGATGCGCTGTACCTCGGGCCAATAGCTTGCCGGCGGTATCTTCACGCCGCCAGCTCCCATCACCGGCTCGCCAATGAAGGCGGCGACCTTGTCGGCGCCGGCTTCGAGGATGGCGTCCTCGACCGCCTTTGCCGCGCGCAGTCCGAAATCATGATCGCTCTCGCCCGGCAGCGACAGCTCATAGGCGTACGGCGTCATCACATGGACGATGTTGGGCACCTCTCCGTTGAGCTGCTTGTGCATGGCGTCCATGCCGCCGAGCGACGTGCCGGCGATGGTCGAGCCGTGATAGGCCATCTTGCGCGAGATGACGCGGTTCTTCTGCGGCTTGCCTTCGAGCACCCAATAGTGGCGCACGAGCCTGAGCGCAGTGTCGTTGGCTTCCGAGCCGGACGAGCCATAGAACACCTGGTTGACATTCTTCGGCGCGATCTCCGCCAGCTTCTTCGACAGAAGCACAGGCGTCGGCGTCGAGCATTTGAAGAAGGAATTGTAGTAAGGCAGCTCCTTCATCTGCGCATAGGCAGCCTCGGCGAGCTCGTCGCGGCCATAGCCGATATTGACGCACCACAGCCCCGCCATGCCGTCGAGCAGTTCCGTCCCTTCGGAATCGTAGATGAAGGGACCGTTGGCGTGGGTGATGATGCGCGATCCGGCCTCGCGCAATTCCCTATGGTCGGTGAACGGATGCAGATGATGCGCGGCGTCGATCTGCTGAAGCTGCTTCAGCGAATAATTTTGATAGGTCATGGATCTGATCTTCCTCTGGAACCAATCCGGCTGCGCCGGGGCGGATTCTTCAGAGGATAGCGGGTGGCGAATAGCCTATGCGGGCGCAAAGCCGCAAAAGCTCGGCGCGCAACGTGCGCAGCGACGGCGTCACCGCGCCCCCAAATGCCCGAACCCCGAAAAGGCCGGCCAATGTCACCACGGGAGCCATGAAGGCACCTTAGAGCAAAGAAGGTTCGAGGTGAACCACCCTTCGCTCCGGTCCGAAGGCTTCCGGTTCAGCCCTTCCCGCCCAGCGTCCTCTGCAGGAAAACGTACTTCATCGCGGCCTGTGCCGCCTGCGGCCGGCGGTCGCCGCGGCCGCCATGGCCGCCCTCGGTCTCTTCGAAGAAGAGCGTCCCGGCGTGGCCGGCCTCCTGCAGGCGGGCGGCCATCTTGCGCGCATGGCCGGGATGCACCCGGTCGTCGGCGGTCGAGGTGGTGAGCAGCACCGGCGGATAGGCACCGGCCTCGACATGCTGGTAAGGCGAGTAGGCGGCCAGCCAGGTCGCATCTTCCGGCTTCGACGGATCGCCATATTCGGCCATCCACGACGCGCCGGGCGGCAATTCGGTGTAGCGCAGCATGTCGAGCAGCGGCACCTCCATGATCACGGCGCCGAACAGCTCCGGATGCTGCGTCAACGAGACGCCCGTCAGCAGGCCGCCATTCGAGCCGCCCTGGATGCCGAGCGAGGCAGCTGTCGCAATGCCGCGCCTGACGACATCCTGCGCGACCGCCGCGAAATCGTCGAAAGCGTTCTGCCGGTTGCCCTTGAGCGCTGCCTGGTGCCAGGCCGGGCCGAACTCGCCCCCGCCGCGGATGCAGGCCTGCACATAGGCATTGCCCTTCTCCAGCCACAGCCTGCCGCGCACGCCGGCATAGCCAGGCAGCAAAGGCACTTCGAAGCCGCCATAGCCGTAGAGCAGCGTCGGCACCGGGCCCTTCTGGTCACGCCGCCTGACGACGAAATAGGGAATCATCGTGCCGTCCTTCGAGCGCGCCTCGAACTGTTCCGAGACGAGCTGCGAAGCATCGAATCGCGACGGCTGCGACTTCACTGTGGCGAGCGTCTCGCCATTGTCGTCGGACCAGATGATCGAGCTCGGCGTCAGGAAATCGGTGAAAGAGAAGGAGACGCTGGCGCCGAAATGTTCGGCATGGCTGATGCCTACCGTGCCGTTTTCCGGCAATGCGACCGGTTTCAGCGACCAGGCGCTGTCCCTGCGTTCGCAGGCCACAACCTTGCCGCGCACATTGTCCATCAGGCTGATGAACAGGTGGTCCTGCGTCCTGGCGAGAGCGGCGATGGACACGCGATGCGCCGGCGCGAGCAAGGTCTCGATGGCGCCGAAACTGCCGGTCTCGATCCAATGAGCGAAATCGAACGAATAGAGCCCGTCCGGCCGGCAGGCCGTTCCATCCTGCGCCGTCCAAGGCGTACGCACGCCAAACACCATCTGGTCCTTGAAGAGCGCCGTGTCGGTAACGTCGTCAGGCAACGGAATGCGTCTGTTTTCACCTGACGGGAGACGCAGGAAACTGTGCGATGCAAAGAAGTTGAGCGTCCGCGTTAGAAACAAATGCCGCTTCTCGCCATCGAACTCCAGGCCGGCGCCGACGGCGAGGTCTTCCTTCTGCGCTTCGAAGATCGGCGTCGCGTCTTCAAGGTCCGTGCCGCGCGTCCACAATTTGACGACGCGCGGGTAGCCGGATTCGGTCTTGTCGGCCTCTTCGAAGGCTGCCGAGACGATCACCGTATCCTTGTCGAACCAGCCGAAACCGGACTTGGAAGCGGGCGCGCGAAAACCGTCCTCGACGAACGATTTGGCGGCGATGTCGAATTCGCGCATCTCGCTGGCGTCACCGCCATCAGGCGACATCGAAACCAGGCAGCGGTTGAAATCGGGGTAGAGCCGGCTGGCGCCGCCGAACACCCATTTCACTCCCTCCTTCGCCGCGAGCTGGTCGAAGTCGATGATGGTTTCCCAGTCCGGTCTGTCGGTCTTGTAGGAAGCCACCGTCGTGCGGCGCCACAGGCCCAACACATTGCTCTTGTCCTGCCAGAAATTATAGACGTAGCCGTTGAGCGCGGAGCCGGCGGCTATGTTGTCCTCGGCGGTCATCAGATCGAGCGCGGTTTCGAACGACGCCTGGTAGGACGGATCACCCTGCAATTGCGCCACCGTGACTTCGTTCTGGCGATGTACCCAGTCGAGCGCCTCCTTGCTCGTCCTTTCCTCCAGCCAAAGAAAGGGATCATCGGTCGCCAAGCCAGGCTTTGTCGTCGAAATGGTCATGCGGGTCTCCGGGAAGTCGGGGGGCGGCCCTGCCTACATCGCGTCAAAGGGCGCCGGATTCAAGGTGTTGAAGCCGCGTCATCGCGGCAGATCGCTTCAGGCCGTCACACGATCCGCCGCCGGATGACGGTTGCAGCCGCCAGCGCCAGGCAGATCGCGCCGAGCGTCACCGGCAGGCCGCTCGCGCCGATCCCGTCCATCACGCCGCCCGCAAGCGGCGGAACGAGGATGCCGCCGACGCCCCACATCAGGGAGAAAGCGGCATTGCCGGCAATTAGCGCCGAGCCGCTGAAACGCTCGCCGAGTTCGATGATCGCCATCGTATAAATGCCGTAGGACACCGCGCCCCAGACGAAGATCATCGGCCAGACCAGCGGCGTTTCGATCAATAGCGGCAGCAGCAGACAGCCGAGCAGCGTCAGCACCAGGCAGATGAACCGCACCAGGCGCGCCGTCAGCCGCTCGGCCAGCACGCCGAGCGGCACCTGCATGGCGATGTTGCCGGCGATCATCGTCGACAACAGCGCCGACATGCGGTTCTCGGCGATGCCATAATGCGTGCCGTAGACGGGCAGCAGCGCCAGCACCGCCTGCTCGAAGCCGGCAGCCACGATTACTGCCGACAAAAGCAGCCAGGCGAGCGGCATGAAGCCCATCACCGAAAGCCGATGCCCGGCTTCGTCGACCTTAGGCAGGCGCCCGACCACCAGGGCCAGGCAGCCGCCGCAGAAGATGAAAGCGGAAATGCCGACCAGGAATGGCGGCCAGCCCTCCGTACCGACGGCCAGCAGGCAAAGCGGCCCGGCGGCGAAGCCGGCCGAGATGATCGTGGAATAGACGCCCATGATGCGGCCGCGCCGGGCCGGCGGCGCCAGCGCGATCACCCAGATTTCGCTTAAGACATAGAGCGGATTGGTCACCGCGCCGATCAGGAACCGCAGCGGAAACCAGAGATAGAGATCCTGTGTCCAGCCGATCAGCGCCAGCACGACCGCCGAAAGCGCCGCGCAGGTCAGCGCCGTGCGCCCTGCCCCGAACCGCCGCGCCAGTGACGGGATGAGCGGCGACGAGACGATGAAGCCAATCGGCGTCATCGCCGCCGACAGGCCGATCATGACAGGCGAAACGCCCTGCCGCTGCAGGATGAAGCTCAAGAGCGGATAGGACAGTCCCTGCGCGATGGCGAACACCGACACGGTCGCGATCACACCGGTGATCGCTGCCCACTGCATCGTCTCGTCGCGCTTCGGTTCCACCCGGTCCATGATCCACATCGCCTCTCGGCTGCAGGCTTAGCGTTTCGACCCGATAGCCGTAAGCCCCAAAGCCCGAACCCACGCTTGTTCCGGCCAAACCCTGTCAGGAGCCTCTGCGGCTGGCCGATCTGTAGAGCACGAAGGCGACCAGCAGCGCGTCCAGGCCGACGATCACCGCCGGCAATCCCAAAGG
Source organism: Mesorhizobium sp. B2-5-11 (assembly GCF_006440835.1). Taxonomy (NCBI): domain Bacteria; kingdom Pseudomonadati; phylum Pseudomonadota; class Alphaproteobacteria; order Hyphomicrobiales; family Phyllobacteriaceae; genus Mesorhizobium; species Mesorhizobium sp. B2-5-11. The sequence continues at coordinate 335,200 of NZ_VFUK01000003.1, read as the reverse complement.
CCCGATCGCCTGCATCAGCAGACCGGCGCTGGGCGGACCGACAATGCCGCCAACGCCCCACAACAAGGCGAAAGCGGCGTTGCCGGTGACCAGCAGCGAGCCCTTGAAGCGGCTGCCGAGTTCCACCAACGCCATCGTGTAGACGCCATAGCCGACCGCTCCCATCACCAGCAGCACCGCCCAGATCAGCGGCGTCGTGATCAGCAGCGGCAGCAGAAGCGCGCAAACGGTGGTCGCCACCGCACAGGCCAGGATCATGGGGCGGCCGCCGAAGCGTTCGGCGAGCAGGCCGAGCGGGATCTGCAGCAGGATATTGCCCAAGGATAACGCCATCACCAGAGCGGCGAGCACGGCTTCCGGCAAGCCATAGCCGGCGCCGAAGACCGGAACCAGCGCATAGGTGCTTTGCTGGACCGCTGCCGAGACCAGCACCGCCAGCAGCAGCGCCGGCGCCAGCCGGGCAAAACCGATAAAGCTGCCGGCTGGCTGGCCGTCATCCTCGAAACCGGTGAGCTTTGAGGAGACAAGGCGCAGAATGACGGCGCAGAGCACGAACCCGCCAATGCCGACGCTGAAGGGAGCCCAGCCCGACGTGCCGAGCAGGGTCAGTGTGAAAGGCCCGGCCGCGTAGCCGGCCCCCATCAGCGTGTTGAACACGCCCATCACCCGGCCGCGTCGCGCCGGCGGCGCCAGCGACAGCGCCCACACCTCGCCGAGGATATAAAGCGGGTTGATGACCACGCCGATGATGAAACGGAGGACGAACCACGCCACACAGTCCTGCAGATAGCCGATGCCCAGGAAGCACAGCGCACCGATCAGCGAGCAGCCGACGGCGAGCGTGCGGGCGCCGACCAGCCGCACGGCGGCGGGCACGAACGAGGCAGACAGGATCAAGCCAACCGGCATCATCGCCGCCGACAGGCCGATCAGGCCCGGCGACATGCCTTGCTTCTGCATCAGCAGCGTGAACAGCGGCGAGCTCAGCCCTTGCGCGGCGCCGAACATCGCCAGCGCTGCGGTGACGCCGGCGAGCGCTGCCCACTGCGTTGCCGCTTCGCCTTGGCTCGAGCCGGTCGCGACCATGCTGCCGTTCCATGAGTGAATCGCCGACCAGCGGATCGGCAAGCCATCAGCTACCGGTTCGATCACCGGAAAGGAAGGGCCGGACAGCGAAATCCGCTTGCGCCAACGGCCGGCGCCGTGCACCGGAAGGCTCGCGTCAAAAGCCGTCAGCACCCGCCGGCAGCGCTATGGAAAATACCGTGCGATCGCGCCTTTCCTGCCTTGCGCGTAAGGCTTCAGCCACTTGTCGTCGATGGACAGCCCATCGTCATCCGAAGGTCCCTTGCCGATGGTCCTGCGCCAGGCGCGGAACTTATAGTGGTCGAACACGTCGAGCATATGCACGGCATAGGCCGCGGCGAAGGTCTTGTCGCCTTCGACGATCACCATGTTCTCGTCGTTCTCGTAGGAAGCCTTGTAGCCGAGATTGTGGCTGCCGGTGACGACCGTTGCGTTGTCCTCCATCGGATCGATGATGACGATCTTGTCGTGCACGATGGCATGGCCGACGGTCAGCACCTCCGCCTGGAAATCGCGGGCGATCGTGGCGCCGGTCAGGTTCGCCGCCCGCACGATGGAAACGTTCGGCGCCTCCCAGACCTTCTCCGGATAGACGAAGGGCGACTTGCCGTCCCTGTTTGATTTATGGGTGACCGGATCCTTGGTCGGCGCGACATAGTTGGGCATGGCGGTCTCATCGCTGATTGCCCCTTGCACGATCAGCTTCGGATCGGCCCTTGCCGCCGCCACCGCCTGGTCGACGATCGAATTGTCGCCGAGCCGCGAAGGATTGAACACCAGGAACAGCACGGCACGCTTGGCTGCCTTGATGCGGGCGAAGAGGTCCTCGAGATCGATCGGCCGCACCGAGATGTCCTTCTTGTTGCGCTCGGGATCATTGGGCGAGAACCACACCGTCATGCCGTCCAGCGCCGCCGTGGCGCCGCTGAGCGGGTTTGGCCTGTGGTTCTCCCTGCGAAACGGCACGCCTTGCGTCTGCGCGACATGGCCGGCGGCGCTTTCCGTGAGCGGCGGCGGGAACAGGTCGGCCTTCATGCGCTGCCAGTAGGCGTCGAATATCTCGGCCATCGCCGGGTCGTCGCGGATGAAGGCGTTGTTGGATTGCCCGCAAATGCCCGTCGAGGTCCAGTTGGTGCTGCCCGTCATCACCGATTGCGGCTTTCCCTGGGCATCGCGATAGACGGCGAACTTGTTGTGGCCGATATGGTTGTTGTTGAACAGGCGATCCGTCATCGCGACGCCTGCGTCGTGCAGCCGCTTCCTGTAAGGCGCGTTGCCAGCGTCCCAGGCCTTCGTCTGGTCATCCCTGCCCGAGTTGGAAAGAATGACCTCCACGACATCCCTGGCGGCAATGATTGCGTCGCACAGTTCGTCGTCGCCAAGCTCGTAGAGCGCAAGCCTGACCGTGCCGCCTTCGGCCTTGGCCCGCTTCAGCAGGCTGATCAGCACATCAGGCACGTCGCCATGCAGGTAGGCGCGTATCTTGCTGGTCGGATCCTGCAGCACAGCCCTGATCTTGTCGCGCTGCCCGACCTTGATGCCGGCCTCGGCCAGCGCGCGCGACATCCATTGCGTCGACAATACGCCATTCGTGAAGGCGACGCGCGCCTTGCCGAACATCTGGCCGAGGAAGATCGGCGGACTGACCGCGCCCCGGCCGAGATAGCCCAGCGGCCGCGCTGGACCGGTATAGGTCTTTTCCGGGCGCACCGGCACGGGATCGAGCCCGGCCTTCATGTCGCCGACCGGACGCACCCGGTAGGCTATCATTTGGCCGTCTGGCCTGACATCCAGGCTGTCGCGGCGCCGCCGGACAGTGAGATCGCGCCAGAATGTCTTCTGCACCGGCCAGACGCCGGTATCCTGGGGGATCCAATCCTTGTTGCGCTGTCCCTTGAAGGGCACCCAGGAAGCCAGGCAACGCTCCTCGCCGGTGTCGGGATAGAGGCGAACGATCTCGAAGCCCAGGCAGCCCGGGATCATCCCGTCGAGGTCCCAGGAGAGGAACGCGACTTCGTTGTTGGTGGCGGCACGCACTTTGACGACGTCAGGCATGGCTCTCCCTCCGGAGATATTCGACGCACAAGTTTATCAGAAGCAAAAGACGATACTGCAACGAATGGCGCCCCCTTATCCGCGGGCCCGCCTCGGGACCACGCAGCTGCCGTTCCGGCATGTCGCTTCCCTCGCTCTAGTGGTCGCCGCCTCCGCAATGGCCGGACAGCCGCCGGTCCATTATGCCGCCCACTTTCGCATCGTACGAGGCCCCTCATGACCGCCGCCCTTCAACCCGCCGAACCGGCATTGGCAACCGATCGTGCCCGCCGCGGCGGCCGCGCCGGAAAACGCGCAGGCGGCTCGGCCGCGTTCGAGCAGCCGCCGTTCCGCCAGCTGAAAATCCCGCTCCAGCCGACCAAGCTGGTTTCCGACGACGAGCTGGAATCGATCCACCTGGCCTCGCTGCGCGTGCTGAAGGAGATCGGTGTCGACGTCCTGCATGACGAAGCCCGCCGCATCATGAAGGAACACGGCGCCGACGTGCGCGAAGGCAGCGAGCGCGTGCGCTTCGACAGCGACATGATCCTCGATCTGGTGTCGCACTGCCCACCTGAATTCACCATCCATGCCCGCAACCCCGCGCACAATGTGCGCTTCGGCGGCGACAACCTGATCATCTCGATGATGGCCTCGGCGCCCAATTGCTCGGACATCGATCGTGGCCGCCGGCCCGGCAACCAGCAGGACTATCGCAATTTCCTGCGCCTGGCGCAGATGCACAACATACTGAACTGCACGGGCGGCTATCCGGTCGAGCCGATCGACATCCACCCCTCCGTCCGGCACCTCGAATGCATCCGCGACCTCGCCACGCTGACCGACAAGGTGTTCCACATCTATTCGCTCGGCAAGGAACGAAATGTCGACGGCATCGAGATCACCCGTATCGCGCGCGGCATCAGCCACGAGCAGTTGCTCGAAGAACCGTCCGTCTTCACCATCATCAACACCAATTCGCCGCTGAAACTCGACGTGCCGATGATGGAAGGCATCATCCAGATGTCGAGCAAGGGCCAGGTCGTCATCGTCACGCCGTTCACCCTGTCGGGCGCCATGGCGCCGGTGACCATTGCCGGCGCGCTGGTGCAGCAGAACGCCGAGGCGTTGTCCGGCATCGCGTTTGCCCAGATGGTCAGGAAGGGCGCGCCGGTCGGTTATGGCGGCTTCACCTCCAACGTCGACATGAAGTCCGGTGCGCCCGCCTTCGGCACGCCCGAATACATGAAGGCGCAGCTCGTCGGCGGCCAGCTCGCCCGCCGCTATAACATCCCCTACCGCACCTCCAACACTTGCGCCGCCAACACGGTCGACGCACAGGCCGCCTATGAAAGCGTGTTCTCGCTGTGGGGCGCCATCCAGGGCGGCGGCAATTTGATGATGCACGCCGCCGGCTGGCTCGAAGGCGGCCTGCGCTGCTCCTACGAGAAGACCATCCTCGACATCGACCTGTTGCAGATGGTGGCGGAATTCTTGACCCCGCTCGACCTGTCCGAACAGGCGCTTGGCTTCGACGCCATCCAGTCGGTCGGCCCCGGTGGCCACTTCTTCGGCACACAGCACACGCAGGATCGCTACAAGACCGCCTTCTACTCGCCGATCCTGTCCGACTGGCGCAATTTCGAGACCTGGGCCGAAGCCGGCTCGCCGACGGCGCTCGAAAAGGCCAACAAGGTGTGGAAGGAGCGGCTGGCCTCCTATGACGAGCCCTACATGGACCCGGCGATCCGCGAAGAGCTCAACGCCTTCGTCCAGAAGCGCCGCGCCGAAGGCGGCGCCCCGACCGATTTTTGATCGTCTGCGTTGTCGATGAACTGATCACGCGTATGGATTCGATGAACGGTCGACCCCCACTCCGTCGAGCTGCGCTCGACACCTCTCCCCCGATCGACGGGGGAGAGGAAGGGCGTGAGCTTGGCCGGGCTGGCTCCCTTCCTCTCCCTCCGGAGGGGGGAGAGGTGGCGCTGCGAAGCAGCGACGGAGTGGGGGAAGCCGCTCGTAAAACCCGCAGTCGCCGAAAGTCAGTTACAACCCAGAGAGCCAGGAAACTCAGGCAAGGCAACAATCAGGCCGAAGCACTGCTTTGGCTCGAACTAAAAGCCCGCAGACTTGGTCGCTACAAGTTCACACGCCAGTTCTCTATCGGACCATACTACGCCGACTTCTGTTGCCGCGAAAAATGGCTGGTCGTTGAAATCGACGACTCACAGCACGCCGACAGTCCCTATGACCGCCGCCGCGACGATTTCATGCGCGCCCAAAGCTACTCGATCCTGCGCCTCTGGAGCTATGAAGTCCTGAAACACCGTACTCCCGTGTGCGAAACCATCCTCGCCGCGCTCGACGACAGGCTGGTCGAAAACATCGCTGCATCCGACCTCCGCTTTGTTTTCACACCGCACTCACCCGATTCAATCTCTTCAAAAACGGACCTAGCTTCATGAAATCCCATGTAAAAGCGGTTGTCATCGGCGGCGGCGTCGTCGGCTGCTCGGTGCTCTATCACCTGGCAAAGGCCGGCTGGACAGACATCATGCTGATCGAGCGCTCGGAGCTCACCTCCGGCTCGTCCTGGCACGCGGCGGGCGGCTTCCATACGCTCAACGGCGATCCCAACGTCGCCAAGCTGCAGGCCTACACCGTGCAGCTCTATAAGGAGATCGAGGAGCTTTCCGGCCAGTCCTGTTCGCTGCACCTGACCGGCGGCGTGATGATGGCCGATTCGCCCGAGCGCATGGACTTCCTGCGGCTTGCCCACGCCAAGGGTCGCTACCTCGGCATGGATACCGAGCTGATCACGCCATCCGAGGCCAAGGCGATGTTCCCGCTGATGGACGAGACGAATTTCGTCGGCGCCATGTGGGATCCGGTCGAAGGCCATCTGGATCCGTCCGGCACCACGATTGCGTACTCGAAGGCGGCGAAGAAACTCGGCGCCGAGATCGTGCTGCGCAACCGCGTCGTCGAACTGACGCAGCAGGTCGACGGCACCTGGAACGTCATCACGGAACAAGGCACGGTTCACGCCGAGCATGTCGTCAACTGCGGCGGCCTGTGGGCGCGCGAGATCGGCCGCATGGTCGGCCTCGAGCTGCCGGTGCTCGCCATGGAGCACATGTATCTCCTGACCGAACCCATGCCGGAGGTCGAGGAATTCAACAAATCGACCGGCCGCGAGATGATCGGCGTGATGGATTTCAAGGGCGAGATCTACACCCGCCAGGAGCGCAACGGCATCCTGCTTGGCACTTACGAAAAGGCGTGCAAGCCGTGGTCGCCGGTCAACACGCCCTGGGATTTCGGCCACGAGCTGTTGCAGCCCGACCTCGACCGCATCGCCCCGTCGCTGGAGGTCGGCTTCAAGCATTTCCCCGGCATCGAGAAGGCCGGCATCAAGCAGATCATCAACGGTCCCTTCACTTTCGCATTGGATGGCAATCCGCTGGTCGGCCCGGTGCAGGGCCTGACCAACTTCTGGTGCGCCTGCGCCGTCATGGCCGGCTTCAGCCAGGGCGGCGGTGTCGGCCTGGCGCTGTCCAACTGGATGGTGCATGGCGATCCCGGCTTCGACGTCTGGGGCATGGACGTCGCCCGCTTCGGCGAATGGGCGAGCCTGCGCTACACCAACGCCAAGGTGCGCGAGAACTATTCGCGCCGGTTCTCGATCCGCTTCCCCAACGAGGAACTGCCGGCAGCGCGCCCGGCGCAGACGACGCCGCTTTATGACACCATGCTCGCCAACAACGCCGTCATGGGTGACTCTTGGGGCCTCGAGACCCCGCTGTGGTTCGCGCCGAAGGGCAAGGAGCCGAAGGATATCGTGTCCTTCCACCGCTCCAACGATTTTGGGCCGATCGGCGAGGAAGTGCGCGCCACGCGCGAGCGCGTCGGCGTCACCGAAATCGCCAACTTCGCCAAATACGAAGTCTCCGGACCGGGGGCGGAGGATTTCCTCAACCGGCTGATGACCAACCGCATGCCGAAGGCCGGCCGCATCGTGCTGACCCCGATGATCAACGAATTCGGCAAGCTGATCGGCGACTTCACAATCGCCAAGGCCGCGGAAGACCGCTTCATGATCTGGGGCTCGTCGGCCGCGCAGAAATATCACATGCGCTGGTTCGAAAAGCACCTGCCGAAGGATGGTCCAAGCGCGTCAGAGGTGCGCATCCACCGCTTCGACCAGACGCTTGTCGGCCTGTCGATTGCCGGACCGAAGTCGCGGGATCTCCTGCAGAAGCTGGTCGATGTCGACATCTCGACCAAGGCCTTCCGCTTCATGGATTTCCGCGAAATGGCGGTCGGCGGCGCGCCCTGCATGGTCAACCGCATCACCTATACCGGCGACCTCGGCTACGAGATCTGGATGGCGCCGGCCTATCAGCGCTTGGTTTACAAGGCGATCAGGGACGCAGGCGAAGAATTCGGCCTGGTCGATTTCGGCATGCGCGCCCTGCTCTCCATGCGCCTGGAAAAGAACTTCCCGACCTGGTTCCGCGAATTGCGCCCGATCTACGGACCGTTCGAAGGCTCGATGGACCGCTTCATCAAGCTGGAGAAGAACGACTTTATCGGCCGCGACGCGGCCGCCAGGGAACGGGCCGAAGGACCGAAGCTGCGCCGCGTGTCCTTTATCGTCGAGGCGGCCGACGCCGACGTGATGGGTGACGAGCCGATCTGGGCCAAGGTCGGCAAGGACTACGGTACGGTGGAAAAGCCGCATGGCTTTGGCGCGCCGCGCTTCGATGCGGCCGGCAAGGAAGTGCGGGGCTCCAAGGCGGCACAAGGCGCATCCGCCGTACGCGGCATCGTCGACGGCGACTGGCGCGTGGTCGGTTGGGTCACCTCCGGCGGCTATGCCCACTACGTCCAGAAGTCGATGGCGCAGGGCTACGTGCCGGCGGCGCTGGCCCAGGATGAAAGCGCCGGCCTGTTCGAGATCGAAATCCTCGGCCATCGCCGTCCGGCCCGCATCAATGTCGAGGCGCCGTTCGACCCGAGCGGCGAGAAGATGCGGAGCTGAGGTTTCGCCATGGACAGCGCGGCGCCAAAGGGGAGCTTCGGCCGCCACCGCAAGATCATGCCGTTTGTGCCGGGCTCGATCGAGGCGCTGCGCGAGGCCTCCCGCCGGAAGGCGGCTGATCTCAACCAGCATGTGCTGGGCTACGGCGCGACAGCCGAAGCGGAATGGGCGGCGGCAGGCATTGCCGCCCCCGACCTGGCCGAAATGCGCAAATATCGGCTGGAGCGCATCCGCACGGAGCTGAGGCGCCGGGGCTACGCCGGCGCGCTGCTCTACGATCCCGTCAACATCCGCTATGCGGCCGATTCCACGAACATGCAGCTTTGGGTGGCGCACAACCCGACACGGCATTGTTTCGTCGCCACCGAAGGGCCGGTGGTGCTGTTCGACTATTTCTCCTGCGAACATCTGTCGGACCATTCTGGCGTCGTCGACGAGGTTCGCCCCGCCGTCTCGTGGATGTATCTCTACAGCGGCGAACTCACCGAGCAGAAGGTCCGCCGCTGGGCGGCCGGGATCGCCGATCTGGTGCGGGAACATGGCGGCGGCAACAGCCGCATCGCGGTCGACCACATCGATCCGGAAGGCGCCGAGGAACTTGCGCGCCGCGGCATTTCCATCGGCAATGGCGAAGCGGTGATGGAGAATGCCCGGCTGGTCAAATCGCCGGACGAGATCCTTGCCATGCGCCGCGCCATCGTCGCCTGCGAGGCGGCAATGGGCGAGATGGAACAGGCGCTGAAGCCCGGCATCTCTGAGAATGAATTATGGGCCGAACTGCACCGCGGCAACATTGCCCGCGGCGGCGAATGGATCGAGACGCGGCTGCTGGCATCCGGCCCGCGCACCAATCCATGGTTCCAGGAATGCTCCTCGCGCCTCATCGAGGCGGGCGATCTCGTCGCCTTCGATACCGACCTGATCGGCCCCTACGGCTTCTGCGCCGACCTGTCGCGCACCTGGCTGTGCGGGGATGTGAAGCCAACCGACGAACAGTGCGATCTTTTCCGCATCGCTGCCGACCAGATCGCGCACAATACCGAATTGATACAGCCGGGCACCTCCTTCCGCGACCTTGTCGACCGCTCGGCGGTGCCGCCCGGCGACTGTTTCCCGATCCGCTATGGTGTGCTCTACCATGGCGTCGGGCTGGCGGACGAATACCCGACCTTGCCGCATGCCGACGACTGGACATCGGATACGCCCGACGGCGTGATCGAGCCAGGCATGGTGCTGTGCGTGGAGAGCTATATCGGCAGGCTCGGCGGGCGCGAGGGTGTCAAGATCGAGGAACAGATCCTGGTCACCGGCACCGGCAACGAAAAGCTTTCAACCTATCCGCTGGATGCGAGGCTGCTCGGCTAAGCCGGCAAGGGCCTCGCGCATCGCGGCAACCGTTTTTTCCGGCGTCGTTTTCGCGGTGATGAAGGGCAGGCCCTTACGCAGGCCCGTCCAGCCGACGACCTTCACTTGCCGGGCGGCCCGCTCGAAGCGCTGCGCCAGCGCCCAGCTCTCGCAGTCGATCGCCGCGACATCGGCCCTGCCCTCGGCCACGGCGACGATCGAAGCGCGATGTCCGCCGCTTTCGCTGCGCGAGGAAAACACATCAAGGCTTTCGCCCAACGCCTCCAGGTCGCGCGTCGGCGCGATGATACCGGACATGGAATCGAGGCTGTTGAAGGTGAAGCGCTTGCCCCGGATCAGATCGAGCGGGATGACGGGCCTGCCATTGCCAGGCGCAGGCACTGACGCCTTGCCGTCCGCCCGCATGACAAGCGCGCTCGAATAAAGCTCGCCCTGGCCGCCTTCGTAGACGTCATAGCTCGGCTGGCCGACAACCTGCACATGGCCGGCCAGGCCAAGCTCCATCGGCCCCCAGCAAGTCTGCGCGAACAGCAGTGCGGGATGCAGCCAGAGCTGGTGAAAATCGAGCGCGTCCGGCGGCAATGTCGCGGGGTCGGGCGCGATCAGAACGCCGGTGCCACTATGAATGCCGCCCGGCACCGGCGGCAGATCGCCGTTGCGGCGAATGACGGTCTCCGGCGCATCGATTATCCCCCCTTGACGGAAGGCATCGCGCAGCAGTGCCCATTGGTCGTCGACCTCGCGGCGCACTTCCGGCCAGTCATACATCGGCAGCGCTGCAACGAATTCGCTCATGCCGGGATCTGACCATTAAATCTGGAGAGAGGTTCACAAAAACGCGGCGTCGGATTTGAGTTAGCCGACACCGTCCGTCGTGTCGCGGGCTTCATTCCTTGGGCGGCTCGGCCGGGACTGGCGCGGTGCCGAGCCCGCTGATGCTCCGCGCCCTGACGCGCGGCTTGAACGCCCTGCCCGGCTCCGGCTGGCGCCGCAACACCGGATGCACGATCGGCTCCTTGGCCTTGAAAGCATAGGACCTGATCAGCGCGAAATAGCTGGGATAGGCATAGCCATTGTTCATCCGCAGCCATTCCTCGCGACGCTCGCGAAACAGCTGAGGCAGCCGGTACCAGGCCACCGTCGGGGTCTTGTGGTGGACGAAGTGCAAATTGTTGTTGAGGAACAGGAACGACAGCGGCGAGCGCTCGATGATCACCGTGCGGCCTTCCGGATGCTCGGACCATTGATGCTCCGCAAAAGTGCGGATCGCGATCAGCGACTGGCCGAGCCACACCGGCAGAATATAGAGCCAGAGCGGAATGCCGAAGCCGAACTGCACGATCGGCGCCACGACGGCGAGGCCGATCGCATGCAGCAGCCAGGCTTTGCGGATGGCCTTGTCGCCGGCCATCATATGTTTGGCGTCGTCGATGAAGAAGCCGATGCAGGACAGCCAGGGACCGAGAAAGAACCGGCCGGCCATGGTGTTGTTGATCCTGAGCAGGAATTTCATTGCTCGCGGCAGGTCGTCATGCTGCCAAAGCGCCTGGTAGTAGCTTTCCGGATCGTCGAGCGGATCGGTCAGGCGCTCGTCGGCATGATGGCGCAGATGAAGCGTCTTGAAGCGGCGGAACGGCCAGACCAGACCGATCGGCAGGAAGACGAAAGCCTCGTTGATCAGGGCATTGCGCGTCGGATGGCCGTGCAGCACTTCGTGCATGATCGACGACTGAAGTGCCAGGATGAAACCGAGGAGAGTGAGCGCGAAGATCGGATAGGACGGCCAGAGCAGAAGGCCGGTGGCGAGCCATGCTCCGTAACAGAAGAAAGCGAGGGCTACGGTTGGCCACTCGATGGCCGGTGTATTGCGTCGCCTGATGCTCTTGCCAGTCATGCTATCGACCACTGCCCCTCAGTCGCCGGAACCCCAGTGGCTCCTGACAGCATAGTGTCAGGAGAAACGATTCCACTCAACGAGACAAAGTGTACAAAATGTTGCGATTGCGCATTTTCAACCGCACATGTTACAGATTGTAAACAGGCCTAGGGATTCATTTACGCCTGGAGCGCCTCGTCAGGACGTCTCGGCGAAAATTTTTCCTCATGATTCGGAGACTTGGAAGATGGACAAACGAGATCTGTCAGCAATCTTTCGGGAGCGTCTCAAGTTGCTCCTGACAAGGTCCGACCTCAACCAGTCCGCCTTCGCCACCGCCGTCGGCATCGATCGGTCGGCGCTGTCGCAGCTGATGTCGGGCGCGTCGACGCGCTTGCCGCGGGCCGAAACGCTGCTCAACATCGCGGCCGAGTTCAAAGTGTCGCTGGATTGGCTGCTCGGCCTCAGCCAGGACGAGGGCGTCACCGGTGAAATCCGCGAAAGCCTGGAGATCGAGGAAGCCCCCGACGGTTTCGACCGCACGCTTCTGGCCAGATGGTTCGCCGAGGCCGCGGGCACCAAGATCCGCTATGTGCCGGCCGGCATCCCCGATCTTCTGCGGACCCACGCGCTGGTCGACTATGAGGCAAACATCACCAACAGGAGCAGGCTCGCACAGGCCAGCGAGACCCAATACCGCATCGAATACAACCGGCGCCCGGAAACCGACATGGAAGTCTGCATGCCGCGTCACACGCTGGAGATTTTTGCACGCGGCCTCGGCGTCTGGGACCGCTTTCCGGAGGCCGACCGTCGGCAGCAACTCGCCCATATGGCGACGCTGCTTGACGATCTCTATCCAACTTTCCGGCTGTTTCTCTACGACGGCCGCATGCGCTATTCGATCCCGCTCACCATTTTCGGACCTTACCGCGCCGCCATCTATGTCGGCGACATGTACGTCGTGCTGAATGCCACCCAGCCGGTCCAGGCCTTGACCCGGCATTTCGACAATCTGATCCGGGCCGCCGACGTCAACCCGCATGAGGCAGCAAGCTTCGCGCGCAATCTGGCTGGCCTGTCGTTTCCATCAGGTTCCGCATGACAGCGGCACCCGTAACCGCGCCCTTCAACTGCGACTCCGCCGTCGCTATTTCATTGACTGGACATAAAGACTTCTTTATATCCTTATTCGACTTCAGAATGTGAAAGCCAATCCGATGACGACGACCAACCCGATCGACGCGCTGCTGGCGCAAAAAGGCGTGCTTTTGGCCGACGGCGCCACGGGCACCAATTTGTTCGCAATGGGTCTGGAGGCTGGCGAGGCGCCTGAGTTGCTGAACGAGACCGCGCCCGACACCATCACCCGCCTGCACCAGAATTTCGTCGACGCCGGCGCCGACATCATCCTGACCAATTCGTTCGGCGGCACCCGTCACCGGCTGAAGCTGCATCATGCGCAGGACCGCGTGCACGCCCTGAACAAGCGCGCCGCCGAGATCGCCCGCGCGGTCGCCGACAAGGCCGGCCGCAAGGTGATCGTTGCCGGCTCCGTTGGCCCGACTGGTGAGTTGCTGGTGCCGCTTGGCGCCATGACCTATGACGAGGCGGTAGACGCCTTCGCCGAGCAGATCGAAGGCCTCAAGGAGGGCGGCGCCGAGGTCGCCTGGATCGAGACCATGTCGGCGCCCGACGAGATCCGTGCCGCGGCCCAAGCGGCGATCCGCGTCGGCCTGCCCTATACCTATACCGGGTCTTTCGACACAGCCGGCCGCACCATGATGGGCCTGCTGCCGAAGGACATACACGGCGTCGCCGACGGCTTGTCGCAAGCCCCTCTCGGCGTCGGCGCCAATTGCGGCGTCGGCGCTTCCGACATCCTCGCCTCGCTGCTCGACATGACGCAGGCGAAACCGGAGGCAACCGTGATCGTCAAGGGCAATTGCGGCATTCCCGAATTCCGCGGCACCGAGATCCACTATTCCGGCACGCCCGAATTGATGGCCGACTATGTGCGCCTTGCCGTCGACGGCGGCGCGAAAATCATCGGCGGCTGCTGCGGCACCTCGTTCCAGCACCTGGCCGCCATGCGCAAGGCGCTCGACGCCCACACCAAGGCGGATCGTCCGACCGTCGAGACGATCGTCGAGCGCATCGGTCCGATGCGCAACAAGGTGGCCACGGCGAACACCGCCGAGACCAGTGAGGCCCGACGCGAGCGTCGTCGCAGCCGGGCCTGAAGCCACCGCTTTCTAATTATTCGCTGTTGTCGGCGTAGCTCGACTGCGCCGATTTAAGATCGACGACATTGGCGCCGCGCATCGTCATCAGCGCTCCGGATGAAACCGGATCGGTGATCTGCTCCAGCATGATGCGGAAACGGTCGTTGGTCAGAGCCGACATGGCGGTGTGGCGCGCCTGCGCGACATCGTCGCCGATGCGCCTGGATTCGGCTGATTGGGCGGCCGCCGAAGCGTCCCGTGCCGGCGGTGTCGAGTTGGCGGTAGTCCTGATCTGCAATTCCGGCTCCCTCAGCCCCACACACCTATCCGGCGTAACAAGAGGAAATTGCGATCCGGTACCGGAAATGCCGCGCAATTTAACGATCGCAAATTCCCGCAAAAAACGGGCCGGCAGGGAATGCCCCCTCGCCGGCCTCGCCTCACCCGCCCGTGGCCGGTTTTCCCATCAGAACGACCCCATCTGGAAGAAACCGACCGTCATCAACATCAGCGGTTGCCGCCCAGCGCCGAGGCAAGGCGCACAAGCGAGAGGAACTCGGACCTGTACCCAAACGGGTCGGCTCCCCGGGCGGCTGTGGCGATGTCCAAGATCTTGTCGTAGCCGAACTTCGCCGTTGCATCCTCCTCGCGCAGCTTCTGGCCGAACGCCGCGACGGCGACGGAGAAACGCTGGTCGGCGCCGGCCTGGTCGAAGGATGCCACCTCGTTGGCTGACGTCACCGGCGTGGTGATCAGCTTCGAGACGTCCTCGTTGGGCAGCTTGTAGCGTATCTTGACGAAGGCGTATTCGTCCGCATTGGCGACGCCACCATTGTTCATCGCGGCCTGGCCATAGCGCAGCGGATCGATCCGTTCGCCGCCGCTGCCCTTGGGCGTGATCTCGTAGATTGCGGTGACCGAATGGCCCGAGCCGATCTCGCCGGCATCGACCCGGTCATTGTTGAAATCCTCGCGGTTTAAGGCGCGGGTCTCATAGCCGATCAGCCTATATTCCGAGACCTTGGCGGGATTGAACTCGACCTGGATCTTCACGTCCTTGGCGATGGGGAACAGCGTCGAGGAGGCATCCTCCACCAGCACCTTTTCCGCCTCGGCCAGCGTGTCGATATACGCGGCGGTGCCATTGCCGTTCTGGGCGATGGTCTGCATCATCTCGTCGTTGAGATTGCCGCGGCCGAAGCCGAACACCGACAAGAAGACGCCGCTCTTGCGCTCTTGTTCGATCAGGCGCTTGAGATCGTCGTCGTCGCTCTGGCCGACATTGAAGTCGCCGTCGGTGGCGAGCATCACGCGGTTGACCCCGTCCTTGATGAAGGACTGCTCGGCCAACTTGTAGGCCTCCTTGATGCCGGCCTCGCCGGCCGTCGAGCCACCCGGCTGCAAATTGTCGATGGCGTTGAGGATCTTGTCCTTCTCGGCAACCTTTGTCGGCATCAGTACCGTGCCGGCATCGCCGGCATAGGTGACGATCGAGATGGTGTCGTCGGCCTTCAGCTTGCTGACCAGCAGCCGGAATGCCGCCTTGAGCAGCGGCAATTTATCCGGTTCGTCCATCGAGCCCGAGACGTCGATCAGGAACACCAGATTGGCCTTGGGCTGCTCGGCCGGCTTGACGTCGAAACCCTTGATGGCGACATGCATCAGCTTGCTGTGCGCGTTCCACGGCGTCGGCATGACGCTGACGGTCGAATTGAACGGCGTCGACGCCGCATCCGGCCCCTTCCAGTCATAGGGGAAGTAGTTGATCATCTCCTCGACCCGCACCGTGTCGGCCTGCGGCAGGAAGCCCTCCTTCAGCGAACGGCGCACGAAGGAATAGGAGGCGGTGTCGACGTCGATCGAAAAGGTCGAGACCGGGTCCTCGAGTGCCGAATGTACCGGATTGGTCTTAAAATCCTGGACGCGATCGCGGTTTTCCTCCTGTGGTGCGATCTGGTCCGCCGGCGCCATGGCGGGCTGCTGCGGTGCTATCATTTTGGACATGCGTGCGGCTCGCGACGTGCTGGGCGCGGCAGTGCTATCCAGGGCGAACTCGCCCGTTGGCGCAGGTGGCGCAGGTTCCGCCGGCGCAACCTGTTCCTGCGCATTCTGCGGCGCCAGGCCTCCAGCAACGGCCGATTCGGATTTGCTCGGCGCCGCCAAGGCCTCCGTTTCGTCGCGGCTTTCCGCGTCGGTCTTCTTGTCTTTCTCAGGCGCGCTCGTTGCGAGCGGTTTGTCGATCGCCTGATCGCCCGTGGCCTGTTTAGCCAGCGGCTTCACCGTGGCGGGCTTGTCGGCCAGCGTCTCGGTGATCTTTTCGCCGCCGCCGAAAGTGGACGGCTGTTCCCTCAGCACATGGAAAGTGGCGTATCCGGCGATCGGCAGCGCGACGAGCCCGGCAATAGCCGGCGTGGCAATGAGTTTCTTTTGCATGATTTCGCTCCAGAGCTTTCGTGCTCGCTCTGTGAGACGAAGGCCGCCGGCCGATCCTTGGCTGACGGCGGAAATATTTTCCTCATCATAGGCGCGCAAGGCGGCCTCGAAGGCGCGCGCCTTCGCGCTCTCGCCGGGAGCCGGGATCACTATGTCGCGCAGCCTCTTGAGTTCGTTCTCGTCGACCATGGTCACACTTCCCCGGCTGAACGCATGAGCGTCTTCAGCCGTTTCTTCGCTTCATGGATGTGCCAGGAAACCGTCGTCTCCGAGATCGCCATCGCCTCGGCGGCGGCGGCGTGGCTCAAGCCCTCGCCATAGACCAGCAGCACGGCGTCGCGCTGCTTGTCGGGCAGTTGCCGCACCGCGACCCACATCGCCTCGGCAGGATCCTCGTTCTCGGCAGGATCCTCGCCCGAAATCAGCGCATGGACGCCATAGGCTTCGGTCTTGACCGTCTCGCGGGCGCTCTTGCGCATCATGTCGCGCGCGGCGTTCAGCGTCATGGCATAGAGCCACGTGGTGAAGGCGCTGCCGCCGCGATAGTCGCGGATCGCCTTGCCGAGCCGGACGCAGACTTCCTGGGCGATGTCTTCGGCATCCGCCTTCCGACCGCACCAGCGGTAGGCGGCGCGATAGACGAAGTCATAGTGCCTTTCGAGCAACGCGCCGAAAGCTCCCCTGTCTCCGCCCTTCGCCCGCCCGATCAGTTCGGCGTCGGAGGCTTCGCTCTCATCCAGCATCATCGCCATCATTTGCCTGTTGGACGAAGGCTAATGGCCAATCCTTGGGGTGAGGGAAAGATTTTTTTACTGGTACCTCTTCCTTCTCCCCGTTCTACGGGAGAAGGTGCCCGAAGGGCGGATGAGGGGCGGCGCCGACCTCTCGAAGATTGGCTTTACCCGAGCGTCTCGGAAAACAGGGTGATCAACCGGTTCCAATGCCGCTCGGCGCCATCTTCGTTGTAGACGCTGTGGTCCGGCACGCACCAGCCATGCGCCATGCCGACATAATTCTCCAGCACGTAATCGACTTCCGCCGCCCTGAACGCCTCGGCCAGCCGCGCTGATTGTTCGGGCGGAAAACTCCTGTCGACGCCGGCCATGCCGACGTGGACGCGTGCCTTGACCGACCCCGCCTTGCGGTGCGGACTGTCGGCCGCGTCGCTGGCGAGATTGCCGCCGTGGAAACTGGCCGCCGCCCTGATGCGATCCGGATAGGAGGCGGCTGCGTTCAGCGCCCGCGCGCCGCCCATGCAATAGCCGACAACGCCGATCGGCCCGGTGACGCCTTCGGCAGCGAGTGCGTCGAGGAAGGCGCCGCTGTCGGCAATCGTCATCTCCTGCGTCGTGCCGCTGATCAGCGCCATCAGCGGCACCTTGGTTCTCTCCTCGACGAAGGCGGTCTTGGCATCGAAAGGACCGTAGGGCGCGTTGCGATAGAAGAGATCGGGCACCAGAACCGCGTAGCCCTCCTCCGCCAGCCGCTCGGCCATGCCGTCGAGCGCAGGGCGCGGGCCGAAGGCATCCATATAGAGGATGATGCCGGCCTTGGGCGGGGAAGCGTTGGCCGGGCGGAACAGCCCCGCCCTCGCCGTGCCGTCCCTGGTCTTGATCTGAAGGTCCTGTTTCGGCATCGCCAGCTCCGTTCGGTTGCTGGGCGATACATATCCGGGCACGCCGACAGGGCAAGCTATTGCCAGATTTTGGCAGTCAACATTTCGTGCGGCTGCCCGACGAGCTTACAGGCCTGCGAACGCTGCCATCTGAAAGGTCTGCATGTCCGCGGGGTAGCGATAGGCCACGCCATAAGGGCAGGCATTGCGGTCAAGGCAGCCGCCGTCACGGCAGGGGTCGCCACTCGGCCCGCGCACATGCGTCAGGCAGGCTTGATGGGCGAACCCCTCCGCGGAATAGGCATCGACCGGGCAGGCTTTCAGGCAGGGTTTGTCGACACAGGTGTCGCAAAGATGGATCGCCTCGCGAGCCTCCGGGAGCGCGATCTCGTCCTCGAAAAGCAGCGCGCCGCGATAGGCATGCCAAAGCCCGTACTGCGGATGCATGAGGATACCGAGCGGCGACGGCTTCAGGCCCTCGGCCCGCATTGCCCATTGCTGGAACGGCAGATAGGGCTTGTCGGAGGGCGACACGGCGCGTGCGCCGAATTCTCCCGCGACCGCGCCAATGACCTGCCGGGACCAGGTGTCGAGCGGATTGGCGATGGCCTGTGATTGACTGTCGCGCCAGCGCAGGAAATGCGGCCAGGGTGCCGCCCCCGCCTGCCCCACCAGAAGCGCCGACCTGGCCGGTGCACCGGAGCGGCCACAAGGCGCCGCCTCGCCATCCTCAAAGGTGAAGCTGCCACGTAGGATGAGACCGTTGGCCCCAAGCGCGGCCGCAATTTCCTCCATCCTGCCGCGCGAAAGAATCATCCCTTCTTGACCGGATCGGAGAAAGCGCTCCGCCAGACTTCCTTGTGGATGATGTTGGCGACTTTAGCCCCGCCTGACTCGGGCTCCTTTCACGTGAAGGCGTCGGGCATCGACCCCTTCCTCTTGGCGATGAAGTCCTTCAGCGCTTCGTCGATCGCCGGATCGAGATGCGGCGCCTCATAAGATTCCAGCCAGCGGCGGGCGAGTTCGTTGGCGCGTTGCGGCGCGGTCTTCTCGCCTTCGGCCAGCCACTGCTCGTAGGAATTGTTGTCGGCGATGTTGGAGCGATAGAAGGCAGTCTGGAAATTCGCCTGCGTGTGGTCGCAGCCGAGATAGTGGCTGCCCGGCCCGACCTGGCGGATGGCGTCCATCGCCTGGCCGTTTTCCGACAGGTCGACGCCTTCGGAGAATTTTTGCGTCATGCCGAGCTGGTCGATGTCCATCATGAATTTTTCGTAGCAGGACGCCAGCCCGCCCTCGAGCCAGCCGGCCGAATGGAGGACGAAATTGGTGCCGGCCAGAATGGTCGAGTTCAGCGTGTTGGCGCTTTCATAAGCTGCCTGCGCGTCGGGGATTTTCGAGGCGCAGAGCGAACCGCCGGTGCGGAACGGCAGGCCGAGGCGCCGTGCGAGCTGTGCGGCGCCGTACGATACCAGCGACGGCTCCGGCGTGCCGAAGGTCGGCGCGCCCGACTGCATCGAGATCGACGAGGCGAACGTGCCGAACAGCACCGGCGCGCCCGGCCGGATCAGCTGCGTGAACGAAGCGCCGGCAAGCACCTCGGCCAGCACTTGCGTCAGCGTGCCGGCGACCGTCACGGGGCTCATCGCGCCGGCGAGGATGAACGGCGTGACGATGCAGGCCTGGTTGTGGCGCGCATAGACCTTCAGCGCGCCAAGCATGGTCTCGTCGAACACCATCGGCGAGTTGGCGTTGATCAGGCTGGTCAGGACCGTGTTGTTTTCGACGAAGTCGTCGCCGAACACCAGCTTGGCCATTGCGACCGTGTCTTCAGCACGTTCCGGCGCCGTGACCGAGCCCATGAACGGCTTGTCGGAATATTTGATGTGCGCGTAGATCATGTCGAGATGGCGCTTGTTGACCGGTACGTCGACCGGCTCGCACACGGTGCCGCCCGAATGGTGGATCGAAGGCGCCATGTAGGCGAGCTTCACGAAATTCTGGAAATCCTCGATCGTCGCGTAACGCCTGACGCCGTCGAGGTCGCGCACGAAGGGCGGTCCGTAGACCGGGGCGAAGACGGTGGCATTGCCGCCGATCTGCACCGAGCGTTCGGAATTGCGGGCATGCTGGGTGTAGATGGGGGGCGCGGTCTTCAAGAGTGAACGGCAGAGCCCCTTCGGGAAACGCACGCGTTCGCCCTTGACGTCGGCGCCCGCCTCTTTCCACAGCTGCAACGCCTCCGCATCGTCGCGGAAGATGATGCCGATTTCTTCGAGCACCGTGTCGGTGTTCTTCTCGATCAGCGCCAGGCCTTCCTCGTCGAGCACTTCATAGACGTTGATCTTGCGCTTGATGTAGGTGAGCTGGGTGCCGGGACCGCCGCCCGAACGTGCCGCCCGCCTTGCCGCCGCCCCACCGCTGGCGCCGCGTCCACGTCGCGCGTTTGACGCTTCCTGGTCCACTGCCGCGTGTTCGCTCATGATCGTTCTTCCCTGAATTTGGACCGGCTTGACTAGCGCCCGGCCCGGAACCGTTGTGGCCGCCTATCGCGGCTTCCGGCGGATCGTAGCCATGCACCCTATTCGAAACGGCCCGTCCGCGCCAACGCCTGTCGCAAAATCGACAAGAAAACCGATAGATTTTTCAGTCGCTTTCCTTTTGCGGGAAGTCGCAAATCAGCTATGGATACCCGCCCCTTGCGGGTTAGGTATTGGCGCGTTGATTTTAAGCTGCCATGGTCGTTCCCGGCAGCAAGGAGCCTGAGAAACAATGTCCGACGACGAGATTATCCTCTCCGAGCTTTCCGACGACGAGTTGGTGCAGCAGATGCACGACGATCTCTACGACGGTCTGAAGGAAGAGATCGAGGAAGGCACGCGCATCCTGCTCGAGCGCGGCTGGGCACCCTACAAGGTGCTCACGGAAGCGCTGGTCGAAGGCATGCGCATCGTCGGCGAGGATTTTCGCGACGGCATCCTGTTCGTTCCCGAAGTGTTGCTGTCGGCCAATGCGATGAAGGCCGGCATGTTCATCCTGCGCCCGCTGCTCGCCGCCACCGGCGCGCCCAAGCAGGGCAAGATGGTGATCGGCACCGTCAAGGGCGACATCCACGACATCGGCAAGAACCTCGTCGGCATGATGATGGAAGGCGCCGGCTTTGACGTCATCGATCTTGGCATCAACAATGCGGTCGAGAAATATCTCGATGCCATCGAGCAGCACCAGCCGGACATTATCGGCATGTCGGCGCTGCTGACCACGACCATGCCCTACATGAAGGTCGTCATCGACACGATGAAGGAAAAGGGCATCCGCGACGACTACGTGGTCCTGGTCGGAGGCGCGCCGCTGAACGAGGAATTCGGCAAGGCGGTCGGCGCCGACGCCTATTGCCGCGACGCCGCTGTGGCGGTCGAGACGGCCAAGGACTACATGAAGCGTAAACACAATGTGCGCGCTTCCGCCTGATACAAGGCAAGGCGGACGCTCAACAGACGAAGCCGCGCCTTGCAGCGCGGCTTTTTTGTTCCCAGATGTCGGGAGCGGCGGTCAGGGTTTCTTGACGGTATCGTCAACGGCTTTGGCGGTAGACTTGATATCCCTGCCGACGCCGCGAACGGTGTTGGCACAGGCCGAAAGGGCCAGGGCACAAGCCAGGATTGCGATTGGCGCAATGCGTAACAGTTTCATCGACGGTTTATCCCTCTCTCGGTAGATCGCCCCACAGCAACGAAAGCCGGCTCGGCTGGTTTCATGAAGATGCCCAGACCCAAGCAGAATCAAGCGGACAAGCTGCTCATCATCGCCTGCGGGATGATTGCGCGCGAGGTGTTGGCCGTCAAGGAACAGCTCGGGCTCCATCACCTCGAATTGACATGCCTCCCGGCCGAGTTTCATTTCTATCCGGACCGCATCGCGCCGGCGATGGACAAGGCCATCGAAAAGGCCAAGGCGGAAGGCTACAGCAACATCTTCGTCGGTTACGCCGATTGCGGCACCGGCGGCCTGCTCGATCGGGTCTGCGAGAAGCATGGCGTCGAACGCATGGCCGGTCCGCATTGCTTCGCCTTCTACCAGGGCATGGATGCCTATGCGAAGGTCGCCGACGACGACATGATGTCCTTCTACATGACCGATTTCCTCTGCCGCCAATTCGATGCCTTCTTCATGAAGCCGCTCGGCCTCGACAGGCATCCGGAGCTGATCAAGGACTATTTCGGCAATTACGAGAAGCTGATCTACCTGGCCCAGACCGACGATCCGGAGCTCGACAAGGTCGCGGAAAGGGCCGCGAAACTGCTTGGCCTCGTCTATGAGCGGCGCGCGACAGGCTATGGCGATCTGACGGCTGGGCTGGCCAAGGCCGCGGCTGACGTCTGACGCTGGCTGGGCTGCGGCCCTCTTGCGCGGCGATTGGCGATTATCGCCCTTTCCGAAGGCGAAGACAGGACGGATCGCCGCCTTCTACTGGAGATTGATCTGTTCCCAGGCCAATTGCCTTAATTTGGATCGCGGCGTGGTTTCGTTGTTAAGCACGGATGACAGCCTGCCGCGAATGGGTAAATTGCGCGCAAGCCATGCAAAGGCGCCGTCCAGTGGTCGGCTGCCGGACACCGACGAGGAATGCCGATGACCCTTCGCCCGATGCTTGCCGTTGCCGGCCTTCTCTGCTGCACCTTGCCCGCGCTTGCTGACGGCGAGGTGCAGAAGCTGATCACCGCCGCCGACAAGGCGCGGCTGGACAAATATGGCGAGACGCGCAAGGCGGCTCTTGCCGAGGCGAAGGCGGGCAATCCTGGCGAGGTCAGGCAGCTCGAGGCCTTGCTGGCCAAGCCGCTGGTTGCCTTCTCCGACAAGGACCTCACCGGCAAATGGCAATGCCGCACAATCAAGGTGGGCGGGCTCAGCCCGCTCGTTATCTATGGCTGGTTCAAATGCAGGGTGACCGACGACGGCTCCGGCTGGCGGCTGGAAAAGCTCACCGGCTCGCAGCGCACCAAGGGCCGCTTCTTCGACGACGGCGAAAAGCGCGCGATCTATCTCGGCTCCGGTTCCGTCAACAACGATCAGGCAAAACCCTATGGCAGCGGCCCCCGGACCGACCAGGTCGGCTACGCCTTCCGCAATAGCGCCGGGGAATGGCGCATCGAGTTCCCCGCTCCCTATTACGAATCGAAGCTCGACATCATGGAGTTCAAGCGCTGAGCGGAGCCTTCCTGACGACTCCGGCATACCAAGGATTAACCCGCCTCGTCTAAGCTCCGGCCGTGGCAGTTGGTCCCGGGGGTGGCAAGATCAATGGCAGTACCGGAAACCAATCCGAGACCGATCGTGGTTGTCACCGGAGGCGGCCAGCACGTATGGGCAATGGTCAACGCCATTGCCGATCGTGTCGGCCCAGTCATCGTGATCCTGGAAGTCCCTGAATCCAAAAAGCGATTGCTGCTTGGCCGTGCCCGTCGCCAGGGCTGGCTGCAGGCCATCGGCCAGTTCGGCACGATGGTGCTGAGCAGGCTGGGCAAGCGGCTCTACGCCAGCCATGCCGCCCGGTTGATTGCGCAGGAGAAGCTCGATACCGAGCCGCGGCCGGGCCAGGAGATCATCCATGTTGCCTCGGCCAATGGGCCGGAGTGTCTCGCGGCGATCCAGAGAATCCAGCCAGGCGTCGTCCTGCTTAACGGCTGCCGACTCCTGTCGAAGGACGTGTTGGCCAGGATGCCTTGCCCGGTGCTCAACTATCACGCAGGCATCACGCCGAAATATCGCGGCATGAACGGCGGCTACTGGGCTTTGGCATCCGGCGATTCCGCGAATTTCGGCACCACGGTGCATCTGGTCGATGCCGGCGTGGACACGGGCGGCGTGCTGAAACAGGCATACGGCCAGCCGAAACCAGGCGACACGATCTCAAGCTATGCGCTGCGCCAAACGGCGTTTTCGCGCGACATCTGCGTCGAGGCGGTCAGCGATGCTCTGGCCGGAAAACTCGTGACGTTCGATCCAAGCCTGCCATCTAAACAGTGGTACCACCCGACGATCTGGTTCTATCTCTGGACCGGGCTCAGAACCGGCATCTGGTAGCGCTGGCGATACGGGCGATCGTATGCTATTGTCATACAAAATATGGAGCCCTATCGATGTCCAGCATGGCGCCTGTCAGCGTTCGCGTCACCTCGGACGAGCGTGACATTCTCGAGGCCGCCGCCAAGCAGGCTCATACAAATCTGAGCGACTTCATTCGGCGCAAGGCTGTTGAGGCCGCCGAGATGGAGGTTTTGGGCGGTCGTGTCGTCGTTATTCCCGTCGTCGATTGGGAACAATTCGAGGCCTGGGCGAAATCGACACCAAAGACCGAGCCCAGACTGCAAAGGCTTGCTGCGTCCAGGCCAGTATGGCGGGACTGACGCCACCCCGTCCGCTCGCCGGGGATGACGACTGGGACGCTTTCGATTGCGGTCGCGAGTCGTTGAACAACTGGCTTCGCCGTCATGCATGGCGCAACCAGCAGGATGGATTGTCGCGGACGAGCCTCGTCTGTGATTCCGGAACCGGTGGGATAGCGGCTTACGTTGCGCTGAGCGCTGGCCAGATCGAACGCGCATACCTGCCCAAATCGGCACAGCGTAATCGGCCTGATCCTATTCCGGTAATCCTGCTCGGCCAGTTGGCCGTCGATCGCAAATATCAGGGACGCGGCTGCGGGCGCTCCCTTCTCCTGTTTGCGCTCAGGACGGCGGTGCGGTTTTCCAGCAATATCGGCTGCTTCGGCGTCATCACACACCCGCTGGACGAAGGCGTAAGAGACTTCTATCGCGACTTCGCTTTTCAGGATCTTCCATTCGATCCCAAACGGAGCATCATCGTCCGCATTGCCGATCTGAGGCACAATGGCTTCGATGGCAGCATCGATCATTCCTGCTGATTTCTGCCTCAGGCCGACATTGAAGATTGCCTTTCATTTTACGACATCCAAATGCGTCGCTTTTGAATGCGCGCGCGTCGTCCCATAACAAGCGGCCCAATTGCGCATGCGGCAATGCTCGCAGATCGAGGAGTGAGAATTCATGGCCGATCTGATCGTCGTCTACTGGCGCGACATCCCTGCCCAGGTCATCGTCAGGAAAGGCCGCCAGAACGCCAAGCGCGAACTGCCGTTGCGCTTCACCGAGGCGATCGACATGTGCGCCATGCGCACCGGCGCCGGCGGCACCGACGACTATCTGGCCGAATGGCGCAAGGCCGATCCGGTTCCGGTCGGCGACGACCTCGAAGCCGAGGTCGAGAAGGCATTCCAGGACCTCGACGCGAAATATGACCGCGAGCGGCTGGTCGCTCTGGTGAAGGCGGGCGGCAAAGAAAATGTCTGAAACCATTCCCGCCAAGGAGAGCCCGGCGGCCCTCCAGCCGGTCACCCAGGCCACCCTGGTCAAGAAGGCAGCACCGAAATCCGACTACAAGCCGGCCGATGTGTCGCCGCAGCGCCGCGTGCAGCGTTCTTTCGCGGTGAGATTATGGTCGGTCCGGCACTCGCGCCTGCTCGAATGGTTCTATGCCCGCTTCGCCGACACGTTCCTCCTGCTGCATCCCTTGTGGAAAGGCATCGGCTACAGCCGTGTCGAGGCCCCGGTGAAGTTCGTCGAAAAGCGCGTCAAGGGCTTCATGTTCGACTGCCGCATGTGCGGCCAGTGCATCCTGTCCTCGACCGGCATGTCGTGCCCGATGAACTGCCCAAAACAGCTGCGCAACGGCCCCTGTGGCGGCGTGCGCGCCAACGGCAATTGCGAGGTGGAGCCCGACATGCCTTGCGTCTGGGTCAAGGCCTGGGAGGGGGCGCGCAACATGGAGCACGGCGACAGGATTCTCGCCGTGCAGAAGCCGGTCGACCAGTCGCTGCGCGAAACGTCCGCCTGGCTGCGCGTCACCGCTCAGGCGGCAGCCGCCCGTGAAGCCGCGGCCGATGCGAAGACCGGAGCGGCCGCATGATCGCCCGCCAGCGTGACGAGAACCCGGCCGGCATCCATCTGCCGCTCGACCCCTTGCCCGGCCACACCTCGCGCGGCCGGCTCGAACGCGTCCTGCGACGCGGTGAATTCGCGGTCACCACCGAGCTCAACCCGCCCGACAGCGCCGATCCCGAAGACGTCTACAACAGGGCGAAGATCTTCGACGGCTGGGTCGATGCCATCAACGCCGTCGATGCGTCGGGCGCCAATTGCCATATGTCGTCGGTCGGCATCTGCGCGCTCCTGACCCGTATGGGCTACGCACCGATCATGCAGATCGCCTGCCGGGACAAGAACCGCATTGCCATCCAGGGCGACGTGCTGGGCGGGGCTGCCATGGGCGTCGCCAACATGCTGTGCCTGACCGGCGACGGCGTGCAGGCCGGCGACCAGCCCGGCGCCAAGCCGGTGTTCGACCTCGATTCCATGTCGCTGCTCGAAACCATCCGCATCATGCGCGACAACGGCAAGTTCCTGTCGGGACGCAAGCTCACCACGCCGCCGCAGCTGTTCCTCGGCGCGGCCGTCAATCCATTCGCGCCGCCCTTCGATTTCCGCCCGATCCATCTCGGCAAGAAGATCGCCGCCGGCGCGCAGTTCATTCAAACGCAGTATTGTTTCGACGTGCCGATGTTCAAGGCCTTCATGCAAAAGGCACGCGATCTGGGCCACACGGAGAAGGTGTTCGTCCTGTGCGGTGTCGGACCGCTCGCCTCGGCCAAGACCGCCAAATGGATCCGCTCCAACGTGCCGGGAATCCATATTCCCGATACCGTCATCAAGCGGCTGGAAGGCGCCCAGGACCAGAAGAAGGAAGGCAAGCAGCTCTGCATCGACATCATCAACGAGGTGAAGGAAATCCCAGGCGTTTCAGGCGTCCATGTGATGGCCTACCGCCAGGAGGAGTATGTCGCCGAGATCGTCGATGAATCGGGCGTGCTGAAGGGCCGCCAGCCGTGGAAGCGCGAAATCCGCCGCGACGACCAGATGGTCGCCGACCGGCTCGACCATATCCTGCACGACGATGTTACCGAAACCCAGGTGGACATGGTGAAGACCGCGCATTGACTTGCGCGGACAGCCACCATTCGCTTGATCGACAAGAGATAACGATATAAAGAACTCTTTATATCACGACGGAGAGATTTCATGACCCGGACCATCGTTGCCTCGGCGACACGAGAAATCATCATCGGCTTCGACCAGCCCTTCTGCGTGATTGGCGAGCGCATCAACCCGACCGGCCGCAAGAAGCTCGCCGCCGAGATGGTCGCCGGCAATTTCGAAACCGTCATCAAGGACGCGCTGGAACAGGCCGCTTGCGGCGCCACCATGCTCGACGTCAATGCCGGCGTCACCGCCGTCGACCCCAACGCGACCGAACCGGCGCTGCTGGTGCAGACGCTGGAGATCGTGCAGGGCCTGGTCGACCTGCCGCTGTCGATCGACTCCTCGGTCACCGCCGCGATCGAGGCAGCGCTCAAGGTCGCCAAGGGCCGCCCGCTGGTCAACTCCGTCACCGGCGAGGAGGAAAAACTCGAAGCCATCCTGCCGCTGATCAAGAAATACAACGTGCCGGTCGTCGCCATCTCCAATGACGAGACCGGCATTTCGATGGATCCGGATGTGCGCTTCGCCGTCGCCAAGAAGATCGTGCAGCGCTGCGCCGATTTCGGCATTCCGGCGCATGACGTCGTCGTCGACCCGCTGGTCATGCCGATCGGCGCGCTCGGCGACGCCGGCCGCCAGGTGTTCGCCCTGCTGCGGCGCCTGCGCGAGGAACTGAAGGTCAACACCACCTGCGGCCTGTCCAACATCTCCTTCGGCCTGCCGCACCGCCACGGCATCAACGCCGCCTTCATCCCGATGGTGATCGGCGCCGGCATGACATCGGCCATCATGAACCCGGTGCGTCCGCAGGAAATGGAAGCCGTGCGCGGCGCCAACGTTCTGAACGGCACCGACGAGAATTGCACCAACTGGATTCGCACCTATAAGGATTACAAGCCGGCCGAAGGCGGCCAGGCGGTCGCCGCTCCGACGGCGGTCAATGCACCAGGCGAAGGCGGCGGCAATGGCGGTCGCCGTCGTGGCGGTCGTGAAGCCCGCATGGCAAGGGGATAAGCGCGCAATCGTGAATTCGCATACCAACATCACCGATCCGCTCGTGCTGTTCATGCCGTCGGGCAAACGCGGGCGGTTTCCGGTCGGCACGCCGGTGCTCGACGCCGCGCGCCAGCTCGGCGTCTATGTCGAAAGCGTGTGCGGCGGGCGCGCCACTTGCGGGCGCTGCCAGATCGAGGTGCAGGAAGGCAATTTCGCCAAGCACAAGATCGTCTCCTCCAACGACCACATCTCGTCCAAGGGGCCCAAGGAAGAGCGCTATGAGCGCGTGCGCGGCCTGCCGGAACGGCGCCGCCTCTCCTGCTCGGCGCAGATCCTCGGCGACCTTGTCATCGACGTGCCGCAGGACACGGTCATCAACGCACAGACCATCCGCAAGGATGCCGACACCAGGGTGATCGCGCGCGATACGGCGATCCGCATGTGCTATGTCGAGATCGAAGAACCCGACATGCACAATCCTTCAGGCGACCTCGACCGGCTCAAGATCGCGCTGATGAAGGACTGGAACTTCAAGAACCTCGAATTCGACTTCTATTTGCTGCCGCAGGTGCAGGGCATCTTGCGCAAGGGCAACTGGACCGCGACCGCCGCCATCCACAAGGATGCCGACAGCGATATCGCGCGCGTCATCGCTTTGTGGCCTGGCCTCAAGAACGAGGCCTATGGGCTGGCCTGTGATATCGGCTCGACCACCATCGCCATGCATCTGGTATCGCTGCTGTCGGGCCGCGTCGCCGCTTCCTCCGGGACGTCCAACCCGCAGATCCGCTTCGGCGAGGATCTGATGAGCCGCGTCTCCTATGTGATGATGAACCCGGATGGCCGCGAAGGCATGACGGTCGCCGTGCGCGAGGCGATCTCGGGCCTCGTCGACAAGGTCTGCGCGGAAGGCAGTGTCCAGCGCAACGACATCCTGGATTCCGTCTTCGTCGGCAATCCGATCATGCACCATCTGTTCCTCGGCATCGATCCGACCGAGCTCGGCGGCGCGCCCTTCGCGCTCGCCGTCTCGGGCGCGGTGCGCATCAAGGCATCGGATATCGGTCTCAAGCTCAACCCGGGCGCACGTCTCTACATGCTGCCCTGCATCGCCGGCCATGTCGGCGCCGACGCCGCGGCGGTGACGCTGTCGGAGGGCCCGCATCGTCAGGACGAGATGATGCTGATCGTCGACGTCGGCACCAATGCCGAGATCGTGCTCGGCAATCGTGCGCGGGTCGTGGCTGCTTCCTCGCCCACCGGCCCGGCCTTCGAAGGCGCCGAAATCTCCGGCGGCCAGCGCGCCGCGCCCGGCGCCATCGAGCGCGTGCGCATCGATCCCGACACGCTGGAGCCCAAATACCGCGTCATCGGCTCTGAACTGTGGTCCGACGAGCCGGGTTTCCTCGACAGCGTGCAGGCGACCGGCGTCACCGGCATTTGCGGCTCCGGCATCATCGAGATCGTTGCGGAGATGTATCTGGCCGGCATCATTTCCGAAGACGGCGTCGTCGACGGATCGCTCAGCATGCGCTCGCCGCGTATCGTCGCCAACGGCCGCACCTTCTCCTACGTGCTGAAGGAAGGCGAGCCGAAAATCACCATCACCCAGACCGACGTGCGCGCCATCCAACTCGCCAAGGCAGCACTTTATGCCGGCACCAAGCTGTTGATGGAAAAGCAGAACACCGAGCATGTCGACCGCATCCACTTCGCCGGCGCCTTCGGCTCCTTCATCGATCCGAAATACGCCATGGTGCTGGGCCTGATCCCCGATTGCGACCTCGACAAGGTCTCGGCCGTCGGCAACGCCGCCGGCGCGGGCGCGCGCATGGCGCTGCTCAATCGCGGCTATCGTCGCGAGATCGAGGAGACGGTGAGCCAGATCGAGAAGATCGAGACCGCACTGGAGCCCAAATTCCAGGAGCACTTCGTCTATGCGATGGCGTTGCCGAACAAGGTCGATCCGTTCCCGAAACTGTCGGCGGCGGTGAAGCTGCCGCCGCGCAAGACGGTGAGCGAAGACGGCATCGCCGGCGACGCCACCCCGCGCCGGCGCTCGCGCGAAGGCCACGCCGCGCGACGTGGCCGGGAATAAAATTAGGGCACAATGCAACGCCGAGGCGCCTTGGCCGCTTGTCAGTCGTTTGCCTCATTCGATGGCAAGCGCAAGCTGGGCCGCTGAGCCAGCAACGGCATGCTTTTGACGCGCGACCGGTTGAGAAAGCCCGTCAGCGGCTTTTCAATCGACAGGTAAAGCATCGCGGAAAGCGCGATGCTGATCAAGGCAATCGGCGCCGGCTGCCAATTTGGCGGAACCCCAAGCCGCAGCATGATGCCAGTTACCACGACAACCACCAGCACATGCCACAAGTAGATCGAATACGAGGCACTACCAAAAAATGTAAGCAGGGCCACGGGGTTGAACGGTCTGGCACGCTCGGCAAAAACCGCTCCGGCAACGATCAGGGTCGCCGGAATACCCCAACGCAGAACACGAGGCAGCTCGGGGTCAAGCATCTGGATCGTCATCAACAGGAGAAATCCGCCAACAACCAGCGCCAGCGCCAGCACAAGCCGGAGCCGAATATCCTCCATCCACAGCCGCCCGATAACAATGCCGGCCGCGAACTCGAGCATGAGGGGAGAGGTAAAGCGGTAGCCTTTGAGCAGCAAGTTCGATGCGACCATCACCGTCAGCACGCCGATCAGCGCGGCAAAACGCTGCTTCTCGCCTAAAAAGAGCGCCAAGGCGAAAATGACGTAAAACATCATTTCATAGCACAGCGTCCAGCCCTGGATCACCACGGGATGAAGTACCCCATCCTGCACGATCGGAAGAAACACCAGCGAGCCGAAAAAATTTTCCGGGCTCAGCACATGTCCGTAGAGAAATTGCGGCTTGAGGAAAATTGCCAGCGCGGTCAGCACCGTGACGATCCAATAGAGCGGCACGATGCGAACAATCCGACGCCATATGAAACGCCGTGGATTGGCAGGGCGATCGGCCGTGGTCACCCACATGATGAAACCGCTGATGACAAAAAACAGGTCGACGCCAGCAGCACCGACCGCGAACGGACCGCCGAACTGTTCGTTGATGTGAAAGCAAACTACCGCGGAAGCGGCGAGTCCTCGAAGGTATTGGATACTGTGAATGTCATTCACGCCATACTCCTTACCCGCACCCCCGATGCTGCAATGCACAATAGCAGACATCCGCCATCTGCTGTCAACGGGCAAGCTAGGTAGGATCGCGGCACGCCCTCTTGGACGCGGCCAAGAAGCGATCGCTCGGGGGTGTCAATCGCCCTGCAATTTCATTTGTATGCAAATGTTTCCGGAATGACTGATCCGGAAACCAAATCACCGTTTTCGCGAAATCCGACCGATACATGGCAGGCGCATTTACCCGGCATCGAACGGCGGTCGAAGATAATCCTCGGCCGCCGCCGTTCTTCAAGGGAGATGAAAATGTCGATGTTCGAAAATCTCGGCCGCTACGGTGCGACCATCAGGCAGGCCCGTGCCAGGAACAAGGCCGTCCGCGCCCTGAACAGCCTGCCGGCGCATGTCCAGAAAGACATCGGCTGGCCGGCCTCGCCGCCCAGCGACCCGCAGGCGGCGCTTTCCGCCCTGCTTTTGGGCTTTACGCGCTGATGACCTTCGCCGAAAAGTGCAAACTGCTCGGCACGCGCCGGAGCCCGCGCGGGGCTCCGGCCGTCACCAGCAACCGCCTGCGCGCAGCCCTTCTGCCGCAGCGCTGATCCCTCCCGCGAGAAATGCAGGGCCCATCACAGCGACGTGTGCACACAGCGTAAATCTTGACATCTTCGACCAGGGCACGATCTTCAAATATGAAGGGGACTTCTCTTAGTCGGCAGCCGCCGAAGTTCGTGTATCCGCATGCCAAGTTTGAAAAGCCACGTCGTATCCTTCGTGCTCAGGCACAGTCGCAAGAAGGCGTTTTCCAGCCCGGAAAACCTGCAGCGCTGGATCGCTGCGGCGCGCCGGACAGAGGACCATCACCCTCCGGTGTCAGTGCAGCAGCGCTTCAAAATCGAGACGCGCACCGTCGACGGCTTTCCCGTCTACGAGATCGCCCCCAGGGCCGGCGAGCGCAAGCGGGTTCTCTATCTGCACGGCGGCGCCTATGTCTTTGAAATCACGCCCTATCATTGGCACCTGATCGCCGACATGGCCGACCGGCTGGGCTATGCCTTTACTGTGCCCATCTATCCCATCGCGCCCGAGCATGACTTCCACGCCATGTTCGGCATGGTCGGCGACGTCTATCGCCGGATGCTCGGCGAGACGGAGGCGGAAGACATCATCTTCATGGGCGATTCCGCGGGCGGCAACATGGCCGTGGTGCTGACCATGATGGCTGCCGAAGAAGGCCTGCCCTTGCCGTCGCGCCATGTGCTGATCTCACCCGGTCTCGACGTCTCGCTTGCAAACCCCGAGGTGTTCGAGGCGGAGCGGAACGATCCCTGGCTGGGCATCGCGGGCGGACGGGAGGCTATCCGGCTCTACAGTGCCGGAATAGACCCGACGGACTGGCATATCAGCCCCGTCTATGGCGACCTCTCGGTGCTGCCCAGGACATTGCTCCTGGCGGGCTCTCGCGATCTTCTCACGCCCGACAATCTGATCTTCGCACAAAAAGCACGGGCCGCTGGCGTCGAGGTAGAGCTCGTGCACGAGGAAGGCATGTTCCACGTCTGGCCGCTGATCGACATGCCGGAATCGCGCCGCGCGCGCGAACGGATCGTGGCGTTTCTGACCGAGAACCCCTCGCCCCTTGTTGAAGGCGCCGGCGCAAGCTTCGAAGCGCCGTCCACCGAGGCTTCGGGGCAGAGCCTCCAGTCAGAGCACCCCGGTTGATCAGAACTTGCCGGTTTCCCGGAAGACTTCGAACGTCGCCCGGATGTGGTCGGCCACCGCCTTGACCGGCGCGCTGGCGTCCGGCGCTACCACCATGGCGAGGTTATAGGTGCCGATATCGGGCATGCCGTCCTTGGGGCAGAGCTCGACCATGTCGTTGCCGAGGAAAGACTTCGGCAGCGGCGCCACGGCGAGATCTGACATGATGGCGGCGCGCTGGCCGGCCGTATGCGCGCTCATATACGCGATGCGGTAGTTGCGGCCCTCGCGGCTCAGCGCTTCGAGCGCCCCTGCCCGCCAGGCGCAGCCCTCTTCCCACAGCGACACCGGCAAGGGTTCGCGCAGATGCGCGCAGCCGCCCTTGGCGCCGGCCCAGACGATCGGCTCCGTCAACAGCACCTCGGCGCCGAGCGCGCTGGTCTTGTAGGAATTGGTGAGCAGCGTGATGTCGAGCGCCCGGTCATCCATGCGCCGGCGCAGATTGCTGCTCTGGTCGATGGTGACGTCGACGGCGATCGATGGATGCGACTGCGCAAAACGCTTCAGCACATGCGGCAGCACGCGCTCGCCATAATCGTCCGGCGAACCCAGCCGCACCACGCCGACAATATCGGGAATGATGAACTTGGACACCGCCTCGCGATTGATCGACAGCAGACGACGGGCATAGCCCAGCAGCATTTCCCCGTCGGTGGTCAGCGTCACCGAGCGCGCATCGCGCGCGAACACCGAGCGGCCCAGAATATCTTCCAGCTTCTTGATCTGCATGGAGACCGCCGAGGGCGTACGGAAGACCGCATTGGCCGCGGTGGTGAAGCTGCCGGTTTCGGCGATCGCCACGAAAGTGCGCAGCACGTCGAGGTCCAGCAGCGGCAGCGGATGATTGAGTGGGGCGTTCATGACGATCGACCTTCAATTTTTCTGATGCAAACTATCATTCCATTTCGTTTGATTGAACATCAGTTCGAGCGCATAGTCAACTCCATCGAAGCAGGATGCTGCCAAGGCAGCCACGAAACGATCACGACACAGACCTGCCTTCGACATGCAATGAAGCTGATACAGACCTGACGTAAGGCATTGCCGGGCACTTCCGCCCCGACATGAGGAGATCGAAATGTCTATCCTGTCATCCATCGGTCGGCTTGCGACCGAATTCAGCGCGGCCCGCGCCCGCTACCAGACCGAACGCGCCATCCGCTCCCTGCCGATCGAGCTGCAGAAGGATATTGGCTGGCCTGAAGCGGCCGACACGAAGGCCGGCATACGCGCCGGCGTCGGATCCTGGGCTGGAGCAAAGTAAACCGTGTGTATCATGCATTGAAGGCCTGCCGCGCAAACCGCCGGGCAGGTCTTCTTGTTTTACCGACCTGTTTTGCCGTTTTATTTGCGTTCACATGAATTTCGGAGCCATGCTGCCGCTGCATGGCGCATATGAACAAGCCGCATAGCGGCTGGGTTTTGAGCTAACGCTTTGTAAGCTAACGAAAAATCCGGGAGTGCCTACAAAGGCTCCCGCCTTGCGTGTCGCTTTTCATATCAAGTGCTTCGCTTTTGCGATTTAGTTTTTACTTACACAAGCCTATATCCACGCCAGCAAACGAGCTGCCCCACTCCATCAAGCGAAGGCGACCCGTCTGAGCAACCGATTGGAGATGAACATGAAGCTTTTTGCCCGCCTTTTCCCTCGCCGCGAAATGAACCTGACCACGGCCCTCGAGCGCCAGCGCCTCGCCAACACCATGCCCGGCCAGACCGGCGCCATGGCTGCCGCACGCCTCGGTTTCGTCGCCTGAACCGATCCCGCAGGCAGCGCTCCCTCGCGCTGCCTGAATAGATGACGCCGCCCGGTTCCGCCGAGGCGGCGTTTGTTTGCACACCCTGACGGCGCTTCCATCACGAACGGCGCCGCGGCTGCGCGGCATCGCAACACGATTGCCCATTTGCGACCCATGTCGCAAATTAAATCTTGCTAAAGCTCCTTAGCCGATTGACAAGGATGGTTTTTCCTGTTGTCGCTATGCTATTCGCGACATTCTGTTCGCGCCATGGCTGCGTGAGGTTCCCGTGAACGCCGTTAAGCATCCGATCAAGCGATCGTTTGTATTTTTTCTCATTCCCGACTTCACCATGATCGCGTTTGCGACGGCGCTCGACCCGCTGCGCTCGGCCAATCGCATGCTCGGCTACGAGGCCTATCGATGGCGCCTCGCCAGCATCGACGGCAAGCCGGTGCGCGCTTCGAACGGTGTCGAATGCGCGGTCAACACCTCGCTGGAGGAGGAGCGCAGGAAGATGGGAGGGCCGGATCGCCCCAACATGGCCATCGTCTGTAGCGGCACCAATGTCGAGCGCTACCAGAACAAGTCCGCCTTTGCCTGGCTGCGCGAGGAATACAATCGCGGCGTCTCCGTCGGCGGCCTGTGCACCGGAGCGCATGTTCTGGCCGCTGCCGGCCTGTTGTCCAACAAGCGCTGCGCCATCCATTGGGAGAACCTGCCCGGCTTCTCCGAGGCATTCCCGAAAGCCAATGTCTTTGCCGACCTGTTCGAGATCGACCAGAACATCTACACCTGCGCCGGCGGCACCGCCGCGCTCGACATGATGCTGAAGCTGATCGGCGACGATTTCGACGAGAATCTCGTCAACCGCGTCTGCGAACAGGTGCTGACCGACCGTGTGCGCAGCCCAACCGACCGCCAGCGCCTGCCGCTGCGCGCCCGGCTCGGCGTACAGAACTCGAAAGTGCTGACCATCATCGAACTGATGGAAGGCAATCTGTCGGAGCCGCTGTCGCTGATCGAGATCGCCGACCATGTCGACCTGTCGCGTCGCCAGATCGAGCGGCTGTTCCGCACCGAGATGGGACGCTCGCCGGCCCGCTACTATCTCGAAATCCGCCTCGACCGTGCAAGGCATCTCTTGATTCAGTCCTCGATGCCGGTGGTCGAGGTGGCGGTCGCCTGCGGCTTCGTTTCGGCCTCGCATTTCTCGAAATGCTACCGCGAGCTCTACGCCCGCTCGCCGCAGCAGGAGCGCGTCGACCGCAAGCAGTTGCTGGCGGCATAGAGGCGCGCCTCAGAGCACCTCTGTCGACCGCATCGCCTCGACGCGGATGTCCTCGGTCAGCCGCGCCTTCAACACGGAGAATTCCGGACTGGTCTTCAGCGTGTAGTGGCGCGGGTGCGGCAGGTCGATGGTGACGTCCGACTTGATCCGGCCGGGCCTGGCCGTCATCACCACCACGCGCGATGCCATGAAGATCGCCTCCTCGATGTCGTGGGTGACGAACAGAACCGTCTTCTTGCGCCGTTCCCAGATGCCGAGCAGCAGTTCCTGCATCAGCCCGCGCGTCTGGTTGTCGAGCGCGCCGAACGGCTCGTCCAGCAAAAGGATCGCGGGGTCATTGGCGAGCGCCCTGGCGATCGCCGTGCGCTGCTGCATGCCGCCGGAAAGTTGCTTCGGCCAGTGGTTCTCGAAGCCCTTCAGCCCGACGAGGTCGATATAGGAGGCGACGATTTCGCCCCTCTCCCGCTCGGCCATGCCGCGTTCGCGCAGGCCGAAGGCGATGTTTTCGGCGACCGTCAGCCATGGGAACAGCGTATAGGACTGGAAGACCATGCCGCGATCCGGCCCCGGCCGGGTCACCGCTTTGCCGTCGAGCAGCACGCGCCCTTCGCTCGGCGCCTCCAGCCCGGCGACGATGCGCAAGAGCGTCGACTTCCCGCATCCCGAAGGTCCCAGGATGGTGATGAAATCATTGGCCGCGACCGCCAGGTCGACAGGCATCAGCGCCTGGACCGGTGAGCCGCCGCGCACGCCGGCGAACGTGCGCGAGACGCCCTCGATGAGAAGCTTGCTCATGCCAGGCTCCATGGGAAGAGCCAGCGATTAAGCGCCTTGAAGGCAAGATCGGACAACAGCCCGATCAGCCCGATGACGATGATGCCGAAGATGATCTGGCCGGTTGCCAGTCGCGACTGGCTGTTGATGATCATGTAGCCGATGCCCGACGACGAGCCGATCAGTTCGGCGACGATGACATAGGTCCAAGCCCAGCCGAGCACCAGCCGCAGCGTCTCGGCGATCTCGGGCGCATTGGCGGGCATGATTACACGCTTGACGATGCCGTTGTCCGTGGAGCCGAGCGTGTAGGCCGCCTCGACGAGATCGCGGCGCGTTGAGCCGACCTTTACCGCGATGATCAGGATGATCTGGAACACGGAGCCGACGAAGATGACCAGCAGCTTCTCCAGTTCGCCTATGCCGGCCCAAAGGATGAGCAGCGGAATGAAGGCCGAGGCCGGCAGGTAGCGGGCGAAGGAGACGAACGGCTCCAGGAACGCCTCGACAGGTTTCCACGCGCCCATCGCTATGCCCAGCGGCACGGCGACGGCCGATGCCAGCACGAAGCCGCCGAAGACGCGCCAGATGGTGATCAGTATGTCGAGCCAGAACCGGTCCTCGACCAGCAGCCGCCAGCCATCCCGCAGCATCGACAGCGGATCGGCGAGAAAGATGCGGTTGACGTGGCCGCCAAGCGTGATCCACGCCCAGAAAACGACGAACAGCACGAAGAAGGAAATGCCGAGCACGGTTCGCGTGCCCGGCGAGATCGGATGCAGGGGGCGCGGCATTTACAACGGTCCTTGTGGAAGCGAAACGGCGGCGCGGGGCGCCGCCGCAAGACAGCGGCCGCTCAGTTCGCCACGGCGCTGGTATCGGCCAGCGTGGAGACGTCAGGCGCTTCCTTGATCAGCCCCATCTGCAGCAGAAGCTCGCCGGCGGTCTTGGAGAAATCCTGGAACTCCTTGGTGAAGAACTGCTTGTTCTCCGCCCGGTCGGCCCATTTCAGGTACTTCGCCGAATCCTCGAACTCCTTGGCCGACTGTTTCACGTCCGCGCCCATGATGCCGTAGGATTTCTGCGGGTCCTTCTTGATCAGGTCGAGCGCGTCGAAATAGCTGTCGGCAAGCGCCTTGGCGGCGTCCGGATTGGCTTTGAGGAATTCGGGCGTGCAGCCGACCGTGTCGAGCACCATCGGGTAGTCGAGCGTGGTCGCCAATATGTGGCCCTGGTCGGCCTTGTCGCGCACCGCCGAGATGAACGGCTCATAGGTGACGGCCGCGTCGTTCTGGCCGGCAAGGAAGGCCTGCGCCGCCGCGTCCGGCTCGAGATTGACGACCGTGACATCCTTTGTCGACATGCCGTTCTTGTTCAGCACCCAGGCCAGCAGGAAATAGGGCGAGGTGCCCGGCGCCGAGGACGCGACAGTCTTGCCCTTGAGGTCGGCGACGGTCTTGATGTCGTTGCGCACCACGATGCCGTCGGCGCCGTAGGATTTGTCGAGCTGGAAGATCTGCTTGGTGGTCACGCCGCTGGCGTTCCACACCTGCCACGTCTCGACCGTGGTGGCGGCGCATTGCAGGTCGCCGCTGGCGATGGCGAGCGGGCGGCTGGCCTGCGGCACTTTCTTCAAGGTCACGTCGAGGCCGTGCTTCTCGAAGAGTCCCGCCTGTTTGGCGAGCGTCAGCGGCGCGAAGCCGGTCCAGCCGCTGATCCCGATAGTGACCGATGTGGCGGCCGTCGCCGGCGCGGACAAGCCGGCGGCAAGCGCCAGCGTAAGGATAATGGTCCTGTTCATGTCAGTTCCCCTTTGTTTTCTCTGGGGGAATGTTCACGGACGCCGCCCGGCTGTCAATGAACAGGGCCGTGTTTGCCCACATCGTCGGCGACGAAGGTTCGCCTTGCCGCCACAAAACGGCAAGGCCGAGGACCTTGTCGTCAATACTGGTCGCAGTAGCACTCCGCGGACGAGATTCGGTCGTTCCAGTCGCTACCGCCGAAATCGCGGACCCTGCGCCTGATCTCGATCGATCGGCCTCCCCTGCGCGAATCCTCATAGGCAACGAGAGTGCAGCCTCGGCGAACGATCACCGACGACACGCGGTCGTTCCAGAACTCGCGGCCGCGAAAATTGACCGAATCGTCGGCCCCGAGCGCGATCGACCGTCCGCGAAAATTGCCATTTTCGAACATGATGCAGGCGGCCTGATCGTCGTATTGGGCGCTGGCGCCGTCGGCGTAAAGCATGGACGCGACCGCAGTCAGGATAGCTAGACGTCTCATCTGGTGTTTCCTCGGTTTGACCGCGTCACCCCGCCCGCCGGATGGCGCGGCAAGGCCAGTTTGCCACTGCTTCTGCCGGACTGGCAAGCCTGGAACAGTTCGGCATTTCACGGAAACGCCGAACCGCTTTGACTATTTTTTTCAATCAATTCCAAAGGGAAAGCGTTACGCGCGTACCGGGAAGGCGCTATGCGCTTTTTCTGGAATTTCTCAGCGGCTATCGAGCATCCAATTGCGGTTGCGCCACATCTTTTCGCCGACCAGGCAATCGCTGGCCTGTTCGGCCTGCGCCAGCACCACCGGCGGACGATCGGCCTGGTCAACCGGCCGCGGCGAGGCCGGGCCGGCGAGTTCAAGCACAAGCTTGCGGCGGATAGCTTCGGGAAACTGCGTCCAGTCGTTGACCGGAACCATGAAGGCT
The DNA here is from genome assembly GCF_006440835.1 of Mesorhizobium sp. B2-5-11. Taxonomy (NCBI): domain Bacteria; kingdom Pseudomonadati; phylum Pseudomonadota; class Alphaproteobacteria; order Hyphomicrobiales; family Phyllobacteriaceae; genus Mesorhizobium; species Mesorhizobium sp. B2-5-11. The sequence continues at coordinate 295,976 of NZ_VFUK01000003.1, read as the reverse complement.
CCGGGACCGCCAATGACGCAGTCGCTGTAATAGCGGTCGAGATCGTTGACATCGTAGGCGCTGGTGAAGCCGCCGCGGGTCATCAGCGGCAAGCCGTTTATGACGATGCCTTGCTTGACCACCTCGTCGCGGATGATATCGACCGGCGCGCCCTGGTTGTTGGGGCCGTCGCCGGAAATATCGATGACCCGCTTCGTCCCTTGAAAGCCACTTTCGGCGAAAAGGTCCGCGCCGAATTCCAGCGCGCCGGAGATAGACGTGCGCCGCGCGCTGTTGGGAGGCTGGGCGGACAGCCGCGCCACCACCTGCTCGGCGTCGGCGCGAGTGGAGATCACCGTCCACGGCACGATGACGTGCTGCGAGTTGGTGCCAGCCCATTCGACATAAGTAACGGCGATCCTGCCATAAGCGCCGGCGGCGATGGCTTGCAGCACATGATCGTGCGTCAATGCAGCAGCGTAGCCGCGACGCTGGATCTCGAGCTCGTCCGCCGACATGGACAGCGAGACGTCGACCGCCAGCACCAGTTCGACGTCGACGGGTTCGTCCGCGAGCGACACCGGGGCCAGCCACAGCATCAGCGCCAGGGCGGCGGCGCCTGAAAGCAGATGTCTTGCGCGAGCAAAAGCAGACATGCCGCAGGGTAAGCCAGAATCGCCAGCCGAAAAAGAGAAAAGCCCGACCATAGCCGCCGGGCTTATCAAAATTTGCTCACGAGCCCTGCTGGGAGGTTGCCTAGCTTCTCGGCTTCAAATTCTCCGGATCGTAGAGCGGCTTGTAGCCGACACCAGCGACTTCGACCGGATAGGTCTCGCCGAAATACTCCACCTTCAGCTTGCGGCCCTCTTGGGCATAGGCCCATGGCAGATAGGCGAGCGCGATGTTCTTGCCGATGGTCGGGCCGTAAGCGACCGACGTGGTGAAGGAACGGCGGCCGAGTTCGTCGACCAGCGTCTCGCCGGTCTCGGGGTCCAGCACCGGCATCGTGCCCACCGGATAACGCGCCACACCCTTGGAATCGGTGTTTTCGGTCATCACCAGCGTGCACAGCATCGCCGGCTGGTGCTCGCGGGCGCGGTATTCCAGGTGCTTGGCCTTGCCGCAGAAGTCGTTCTCCTTGACTTTCGGGCGGGCAAGATCGGCCTCGAGCAGGTTGTACTCGGTGAGCAGATCGGCATTCTGCAAACGCAGGCTCTTTTCCATGCGCCGCGTATTGGCATAGGTCTCGACGCCGAACGGCATGACGCCGGTCGAGCGCAGCGCATCCCAGACGGCCAGGCCGTCCTCGTAGCGCATGTGCAGTTCCCATCCCTGTTCGCCGACATAGGAGATGCGGAAGGCGGTGACGTCCTTGCCGGCGATCCGGATCGGCTTGATCGCGGCGAACGGGAAATTCTCCAGCGCAAGGCCCTCGGGATTCTCGACCACCTTTTGCAGGGTTGCTCGCGCGTTCGGGCCCCAGATGCCGATGGTGACGTATTTTTCCGTCACATCGGTGATGGTGACATCGAAACCTTTATCCTGCGCGGTGCGGCGCATGTACTGGAAGTCGCGCGGGCCGGCGTCCGCGCCATCGATCAAACGGCAGCGGTCGGCCATGCGGATGACCGTGAAGTCGGCGCGCACCATGCCTTCCTCGTCGAGGAAGTGGGTGTAGATGCCCTTGCCGATATTGTTGTCGCCGCCGATCTTGGCCGCGCACAGCCACTCCAGCAGCGCGACGTGGTCGGGTCCCTCGATGTCATACATCGAAAAGTGCGACAGGTTGACGATGCCGCAGTCTTCGCTCATCGCCAGATGCTCGGCATTGGACACGCGCCAGAAATGGCGGTTGTCCCATTCGTTCTCGCGCACCGGCACCCGGTTGGCGTATTTCTCCAGAAGATGCTCGTTGGCGGCATAGCCGTGCGCGCGCTCCCAGCCGCCCAGCTCCATGAAATAGCCGCCGAGTTCCTTCTCGCGCTCCCAGAACGGCGAGCGCCTGATATTGCGGCCCTTGGAGAAGGGCTCGCGCGGATGCACGGCAGGATTGTAGACCTTCATCGCCGTCTCGGTGCAGCGATCCCAGATGAACTGCTCCTTGGTCTGGTGCGGATAGAAGCGCGCATAGTCGATCGCGTGATGGTCGATCGAGGTGCGGCCGTCCGTCATCCAGTCGGCGATGAGCTTGCCCATGCCGGGGCCGTCCTTGACCCAGATGGCGACGGCATACCACAGCCCCCTCACCTTCTGGCTCTCGCCCATCGACGGACCGCCATCCGCCGTCACCTGCAGCAGGCCGTTGAAGGAATGGCTTTCGTTGTAGCCGAGTTCGCCCAGGATCGGCGTCAGTTCCATGGCGCGCTCCAGCGGCGCCAGGATCTGCTCCATGTCGAGGTCGCGCTGCGAAGGCGAAAGCCGGGCCTGGTCCTTCTCGAGCAGGTCGCGCGGATGGCAAAGGCGTGGATTGGTCTCTTCGTAGTAACCCCACTCGATCTGCCCGCCCTCGGCGGTCTTGGGATCACCGGTGTCGCGCATATAGGCGGAATTGCCCTGGTCGCGCAGCAGCGGCCAGCCGATCTCCTTGCCCGTGCCAGCGAACTCGTTGTAGGGGCCGAAGAAGGTGAGCGGATGGTCGATCGGCATGACGGGCAGGTCCTCGCCCACCATCTCGGCGATCAGCCGGCCCCAGATGCCGGCGCAGACGATGACGTAGTCGGCCTCGATGGTGCCGCGGTCAGTCACCACGGCGCTGATGCGGCCGTCCTTGACAACGAGCGACCGGGCCGGCGTGTTGGCGAAGGATTTGAGCTTGCCCGAGGCTTCCGCCTGGTCGACGAGCTTGCCGGCGACCGTCTGCGAGCGCGGGATGACCAGGCCGGCGTCGGGATCCCACAGGCCGCCCTGCACCATTGCCTCTTCGATGAGCGGGAATTTCTCCTTGATCTCGGCCGGTTCGATCAGCCGGGCGCGCGTGCCAAAAGCCTTGGCCGAGGCGATCTTGCGCTTGATTTCGTCCATGCGGCTGTCATCGCCGACGCGCGCGACTTCGAGGCCGCCGATGCGCGCGTAGTGGCCCATCTTCTCGTAGAAATCGATGGAGTAGAGCGTCGTCCAGCAGGACAGGAAATCGTGGCTGGTGGTGTAGCAGAAGTCGGAAGCATGCGCCGTCGAGCCGATGTCGGTCGGGATGCCTGATTTGTCGATACCGACAATGTCGTCCCAGCCGCGTTCGATCAGGTGATGGGCGATCGACGCGCCGACAATGCCACCCAGGCCGATGATGACGACCTTCGCCTTGTTCGGAAACTCTGCCATTGCCCGCGACTCCAGGTGCTGTTGCGGGCGGCGTCGGCGCCCGTCTGATCGGCGCACAATATGCAGACGACGATGAGCGCGCTACCGCCTGTTTGCGACACGCCGCGAATGCGTCGCGACCCGATTTGGATCAGGAAAATCGCTGCCGTCAGGCGAAGGCCCAGATGTCCTCGGCCTGGAAACCGACCTGGTAGCCGGCGGTCTTGAGCTTGACCACGACCTGGCCGATCTCCGGAGCGGGCAGTGCGCCGACCTCGACCTTGATCATGCCCGGACGGTAGCGTTGGAGATCGAGTTGCTCGAAGACCATCCAGTCTGCGCCCTCGCAATCGACGAGGAAGGCGTCGATATGGCTGATGCCGTTGCGGTCGAGCAATGTCTGCAAGGTCTCGGACGGCACTTCGATGTCCCTGAGATAGGGCGCGAATTTGTTGAAATTCACGTCATCCTCGCCCCAGGCATTCTTGCCCGACATCAGGTTGGTGTCGGTAACCGAGGAGCAGCCGATGAACTCGATCGGCAGCGTGCCGGCCTCGAGCGCGGCGGCATCGAAGGTGTGGACGGTGATCGTCCCCCTTGTTTTCGTGACGGCAACCGGCTCGATGATGAACCGGTTGGTATCGGGATAGTTGGCGCGCAGGCGCTTCTGGTTATAGGGGATCGGCTCGACCAGCAGGGCACGGGCGCCTGGAATACGATGCAGCCAGGGCGTGACGTCGTCGAACAGCGCGCCGTCGCAGGCGCCGACATTGACCATCTGGAAGGGCCGCCTTGTCCCGCCGAGGCGCGCTTTCAATGCCGCCCCGGCCAGGAATTTCGTGCCGCGCAGCGACGGCCCCCGGTCGAGCAAACCGGCCGGAAGGCCAAGCGACAGCGCGATGCGCGTCAGGCTGGACAGCGAACTCATGGCGTGTCTCCGGGAATGACATGCAAGACGGCGCGGTGCTGGTCACGGGCGACTGTCGCCCACAGCGCCATGAAAGGGGTGGCCAGCAACAGGAATGGCGGAACCAGATGCGGGAAATAGATGCGCGTGTCGTGGATCGGGAAGACGGTGAATTTAGCCAGCGCGCCGAGCACGAGCGCCGCGAACAGAATGCCGGCGCGTCGGTCGAGCCGGAAGCCGGCACGGCCGACCGCGTACCAGCCGGCCAGCGCCAGCACCGAGACGCCGACCCAGCTGTTCAGGTTGACGGCGCGCAGCAGCGATGCGGCAAATGCCTTGAGATAGGCAACGACGGAGAACGGCGGCTCGAACCCGTCCATATTGTAGTGCTGCTCGACGCTGGAGAACCACAGATGCGGCCACCAGCCAGGATGATGCGCCCAGTGCGAGATGGCGAAATAGGCGACGAAGGACGCCGCAAAACCGACCAGCGCACCCCATGCCTGCTGCCGGAAGGCGATGAGCAGAACGGCGAAAACGGCAAGAAAGACAATATTGTCCGGCCGCACCATGAAGGCGAGGAAGAGCAGGATCGCCGTCGCCGCCTCGCGGCCCCTGACATAGGCGTAAAGCCCGCCGAGCAGCAGCGCCGAAGTCAGCAGATCCGGCGTCGAGGCGCGCGCCGCATCGCCGAAATCGGCCATGATCAACACCGCGCCGATCACCGGCGCCAGCGCCAAGGCCTTTTCCGAGCGCAGCCAGAGCAGCGTGATCGCGCCGAACAGCAGCACCGAGGCCACCTGCACCAGCCGCATCGCTTCGACCGGCGACATCGCCGCGCTCAGCGTCGACAGGATCTCGGCGTAGAGGAACTTGATCCGGTACATGCCGAGCAGCGAATGGAAGTCGGCGGCATTCTCCGCCATGTGGCTGCGGAAGCCGCCGCCATCATCGGTTAGCGTCTTGTAGTCACCTGCCGAGACCCCGGCCTTGACGGTGTTGTAGGCATAATCATGCAGCGCCTGCGCATCGGGGTATGTGCCTTCCTCTGATATGGCGAGATAGGGAAGCATGTCCCAATTAGAATCGGGCATCAACCAGGCCGTCAGCGCCGTCAAAAGGATGTAGAGCGCGAAAGCCGCCGCGCCGATGGGTGCCGCCAGCCGCGCATAGGTCCCCTCACCCCACGCCAGGCCGGCCGCTGTGAGCCGGTCGAGCGGGTTTTGCGGAGTGGGCGACTTGGTCAGCATCGTCGTGGGGCTCAACGAACCTGGCTTTTGACGAAATCCTTCACGATTCCCACAATGCCGCGCGACAAAAGGCTGTCGAAAGCGTCGACAAACCGGTCGACATGCTCGCGCAGGCAGATCAGCGGCGGCTCGAGCCGGATGACGTTGCGGTTGTACTCGGTGAAGGCGACCAACACGTCATAGTCACGCAGCAGCAGCGCGCCGATGAAGCCCGACAGCGAGCCCTTCAGCTTGTCGTCAAGCACGCTGACCACCGGCCGCAACACGGTCGGCAATGTCTGCGAGAAATCATGGAACTCGAGCCCGATCATGAGCCCCTTGCCGCGGACGTCCTTGATGATCTTGGGGTATTTGTCCTTCAGTGCCTGGAGGCGCTGCAAAAGGTACTCGCCGGTAGCGGCGGCATTGTCGATCAGGCCCTCGTCATAGAGAACGTTGAGCGCTTCGATCGAGGTGACGCAGGCCTCGCCCATGCCGCCGAAAGTCGCCATGGCATGGATCATCGCCGTCTTCGGCGTGCCGTAGGCCTTCATATAGATCTCGCGCCTGGCGACCATCGCGCCGACCGCCGCCTTGCCGCCGCCGAGCGACTTGGCGAGCGCCGTCACGTCGGGAACGACGCCATAATGTTCGAAAGCATAGAAGCGGCCGGAGCGGCCATAGCCGCACTGCACTTCATCGGCCACCCACAGCACACCGTATTGATCGCACAATGCGCGCAGCTTCCGCCAATATTCCGCGGGCGCCTGGATGATGCCGCCGCCACCCTGGATGGTTTCCAGCACGATGACGCCGATCTCGGGATCGGCGCGGAATGCGCGCTCGACCGCTTCGATGTCGGCGAACGGAATCCGGACCGCATTGTCCGCCACCTTGAAATCGGCGCGGTAGAGCTGGCCGTCGGTGATCGCCAGCACACCCTTGGTCTTGCCGTGGAAGGAATTCTCGGCATAGACGATTTTCGGCCGCTTCGGGCCGGCGGCACGCTCGGCGACTTTTACCGCCGCTTCCATCGCTTCCGAGCCGGACGAGCCCAGAAACACCATGTCGAGATCGCCGGGCGAACATTTGGCGATGTTGTGGGCCAACGCGGCCGCATATTGCGACATGAAGGCGATGGCGATCTCCTGGCGCTTCTCCTCCTGGAATTTTTTCCGCGCTTCGAGGATGCGCGGATGGTTGTGGCCGAAGGCCAGCGAACCGAAGCCGCCGAAGAAATCCAGGATCTTGCGGCCGTTCTGGTCGATGTAGAACATGCCCTCGGCGCGCTCGATCTTGACCTTGTGGAAGCCGAGCAGCTTCATGAAATGCAGCTGGCCCGGGTTGAGATGCGCCTTGAACAGGTCCGTCATCGCAGCGACGTCCATCGCCTTGGCCTGCTCGACGCTGATCAGGTCAGGCTTAGCGATGGTGGCTGGCGACAGCGCCGGCGCGCTGACCATGGTGCGTGCGCTCGCCTGATCGGGCTTGGCCATGACGGTCATTTCAATCTCCTGTCCGCGCGCAGGATCGGGGATCGTGCGCAAATGAAACTGTTGGCGGGCTGCTATTCGGCGGGCACATGTTTGGTGGCGACGGCGTGGCCGGCCTTCCTGGCGCGGTATTCGCTGTAGGCGGCGATCAGCATGTCCTCGTCGCGATGTTGCGGCACCCAGCCGAGCTGGCGTCCCGCTTTGGAGACGTCGAGCACGCACTCCTCGTCGGCGATCAGATATTGCTCCGGATCCATGATCGGCAGGTTCATCAGGTCGAGCAGGTCCAGCGTGCGCTTCACCGCCCAGCCCGGTGTCGGGATCAGGATCGATTTCGAACCGGCATGCCTGATCAGGTGGCCGAGCAATTTCCTGACCGGCGGCGGGTTGAGCGAACCCAGATTATAGGCCTCGTTCGGTACGCCGGCTTTCCAGGCCGCGCGGGCAGCTTCGGCACAATCGAAAACAGAAATGAACTGGTATGGATTCCGGCCCGAGCCGATCATCGGCACCGGAAGGTTCCAGTCGATCAGCTTGAACAGCTTTTCAAGGATGCCGAGGCGGCCGGGACCGATGATCAGGCGCGGACGAAACAGCGAGATCGACATGCCGCGCTTGCGCCATTCGGCGGCCAGTTCCTCGGTCTTCTGCTTCGACCAGCCATATTCGCCGAGCGGCGCGACCGGATGTTCCTCGGTCATCGGGAAGGTGACCGTATGGCCGTAGATCATGTCGGTCGTGTAATGCACGAGCCGGGGCGCGCCGGCCTTGTCCATCGCCTGCATGATATGCTCGGTGCCATGGAAATTGACCGGAAAGAAGAAATCGTGCCGCTTGGCGCGCACCTGGATCGGCGACAGCATCTTTGCCGACAGATTGTAGATCATGTCGTCGGCCTTTAGCCCAACCGCCGCCACCGATGCTGGATCGGTCACGTTGCAATGGATGAAGCCGGCGTTGCGATAATGCGCCAGGTCGCTCTTGACGATGTCGGCGACGACAACCTCCTCGCCATCCGCCACGAGCTTCGGGGCAAGGTGGCGACCGACAAAGCCGTCGCCGCCGAAAATCACATGTCTCATCGAACGATCTCGCTGGTGCCGATCTTGTCGGAGGTGATGGAAACGGTCTGCTCGTCATGCCCGTGGTCACCCAGGTCTCGGCCGCTTTGGGCGATTAGCACTGTGCCCACGCAGATGCAGCCGATACCTGCGATGCGCCAGCCATTGAGGTCCTCGCGAAAGACGAAATAGGCGAAGACCGCGACGGCGACATAGGCGAGGCTAAGGAACGGATAGGCAAAGGAAAGCTCGACCTTGGACAGCACGTAGAGATGCGAGGCCATGGAAATGACGAAGGTGCACAGGCCGAGGAACACCCAGGGGCTGAAGACGATCTGCAACAGCCTGATAAGCGGGTTGGCGCCTTCGAACGAGATCGGCCCAAGCGACATCATGCCTTGCTTCAGCATCAGCTGCGCGGCCGCATTCGTCATGACCGTAAAGAGAATGAAGACGATATATTTCATGTCAGCTCACCCACCCGTGACGCCTTCTATTACAAACCCGAAAAGATTTCGTGAACTCACAAGGACGTTTTGAGTAAATCTTCTCGTTAACCGATCGCTAACCACGATCCATTTCAATTTTATCTATTCGGCGGCCTCGGCGCCCCGTCTTCGCAGGTCGATGTTTTTGGCTGTGCGCGCCCAGAAGCCGGACATGAAGGCCGGGTCGCGCTGCGCCTCCAGCCGTGACCACTCCGGAAAGGACGCGGCGAAGGTCGCGGCGCTCATACGCGCATCCTTGTAGGGGTTGACTGCCCCGCCGGCTCCGATGGCGATGCGGTCGAGTTCGTCCAGCAACGCCAGGGTCGCGGCTCCCCTGTTGGGGAAATCCAGCGTCAGCGTGTAGCCAGGTCGCGGGAAGGAGAGCAGCGCCGGGGATCGGACGCCGCCGAAGCGTTTCAGAACAGTGAGGAACGAGCTCTGCCCGGCCCGCCTGGCAGCCGCGAGCAGCATCGGCACCGCTTCACGCGCGGCTTCTTCCGGCACAACGCTCTGGTGCTGGAACAGCCCGTTCGGACCGTAAAGCCGGTTCCAATCGCGCACGCCGTCCAGCGGGAAGAAGAAGCCCTGGTAACCGACCTGGCGCGGCGCGGCAGAGCGGCCCTTCCTCCATCGGTAGGCCGCATTGAAGGCGCTCAGGAACGGTCGGCTGAGCACATTGAACGGCGGCTGGAACGGCACCGCGAAATTGCCGCCGGCGCGCGCGGCGGTATGCGAGCCATGCTCGGCGTGATTGCCCGTGAACAGCAGGCCGCGCCCGCTGCGCCTGCCGCCGGCGAGCTGATCGATCCAGGCGACCGCATATTCATTGGCCTGGTCCGCCGCCTCGGCCAGCTCGAAAAATTCGCCCAGGTCGCGAAACGGCGTCACCTTCTCGATGATGTCGAGGGAATGCACCCGCATCAACCGGATCGAGGCCGACAGGATCAGGCCTGTCAGCCCCATGCCGCCGATCGTCGCCCGGAACAACCGCGGATTATCTGTCGCGGAGCAGCGGTAGGTCCTTCCATCGGACCGCAGTAGCGTGAAACTTTCGACATGGCAGCCGAACGTGCCGCGCCGGTGATGATTCTTGCCGTGGACGTCGTTGGCAATGGCGCCGCCGAGCGTGACGAACTGCGTGCCCGGAACGACTGCCGGGAAGAAGCCGTAGGGCGCGGCGTGGGCAATGATGTCGGACAGAAGCACGCCCGTATCCGCTTCGAGAAGGCCAGTCTCGGCATTGAAGGCGCGGATGCGGTTCAGCGGCCGCATGTCGACGACGGCACCGGCCTCGTTCTGGCAGGAATCGCCGTAGGATCTGCCATTGCCATAGGCAAGCAGCGAGGCGTGCCTGGCCTGACCGCCCTTCAGCAGCACGATAGCGTCATCAATGCCAATGGCGCGCGGTGCGGGCGGCGTCGCGCGCCCGAAGCTGTCGAAGCGCTCGCCGGCCATGTCTACCAGCCCCCGATCACCAGCAGCACGGCGCCGATCAGCACCACGATCTGGCTGCGCCAGTCGCGGATGATGAACACGACCGGATCGTCATGCATCTCATCGCGACGCGCCAGGATCCAGACCCGCATGGTGAGATAAAGCACGATCGGCGGCAGCGGCCAGATCAGCCAGGGATGCGGGTAGAGCTCACGCACTGCAACACTATCCATGTAGAGCGCCAGCACCAGTGCCGAGGAGAAGGCCGAAGCCATGCCGGCCTGAGCGACGATCTCCTGGTCCTCGGTGCGATATCCGCGCCCGGCAATGCGCTCGCCGGGTGGAATGGCCGTGGTGCGCAATTCGACGAAGCGCTTCACCAGCGCCAGCGACAGGAAGAAGAAGATCGAGAAGGCGAGCAGCCAGAACGAGACCTCGACGCCGGTCGCGGCCGCGCCCGCCAGAACGCGGATCGTGTAGAGGCCGGCCAGCGTCAGCACGTCGACCAGCAGCATGCGCTTGAATGACAGCGAATAAGCCGTGGTGACAGCCATGTAGCCGCCGAGCACGGCGAGGAATTCGGGCGACAGAAACAGCCCTGTGCCGATGCCGATCGCCAGCAGCACCGCGATCGCGCCGATCCCGAACGGGATAGAGAGCGCGCCGCTGGCGAATGGCCTGTTACGCTTGGTGGCATGCTTGCGGTCAAGCGCCAGGTCGAAGAAGTCGTTGAGGATGTAGATGGCCGACGCCACCGCGCTGAACGAGATGAACGCCAGCACGCACTCCCAGATCATGCCGGCGTTGAAATATTCGTGCGACAGCACCATCGGCACCGCGATCAGCGAATTCTTCAGCCACTGATGCACGCGCAGCATTTTGACGATGGTACGCAGTGTCGGTTTCGGCGCCGACATGGTTTCGGCGCCATGCGCAGCCTGCCAGCGCGCGGCGTGGCGATCCGGCGCCACCACGATCGCGCTGCGTGCCGCATCGAAAACCTTGAGATCATGGCGGCTGTTGCCGGCATAATCGAAGCCGCCATCGCCATAGGCCGCAATAAGCGAGGCACGCTTCTTGCCGGAAGTCAGATTGTCGACCCCGTCCGTCGCCAGCACCCTGTCGAAGACACCGAGGTGGCGAGCGATGGCGTCGGCGAATTTGCGCGGCGTGCCTGTCGCCAGCACGATCTTGCGGCCTTCGGCATGCTCGGCCCGTATGCGGTCGAGCAATGGCGCGCGGTAAGGCAGCGACGCGGGATCGATATCGACGCGCTGGGCGATGGCTTGCTTCAGCCGGGCCGGCCCGGCGGCGGCCCAGAAAGGCACGAGGAAAATGTAGAGCGGGTTCTTCTTGAGAAGGATGAACAGTCCTTCCCATAGCAGGTCGGTCGCGATCAGCGTGCCGTCGAGATCGACCGCAAGCGGTATTGCGTTTCCGTCGGACCGCGCGTCCATGTCGTCCTGCCCTGCCTCGAACCCGCCGCGCCGTTTGTCGGCGTCTTCGCAAGACGTATAGCGGGGAGATGGCGTAACGAACGTTAAAACGCCCGGTTGTGGGCGGCTGTCGCCGCGGTATTTCCGGCGTCATTGTTAAACAACCGCTACCGAAAACAATAAAAGGCCGGACAAATGTCCGGCCTTTCAAGGCATGCCGTCGAAATTACTTGATGCGGGCGACGCCGCCCGAGATCTCGACCGTTTCCGAGCCGGTCAGGGCTTCGAGGTCGCCATTGGGCAAGGTGACGAAACAGCCATTCGGGCAAAATTCCACGGTTTCGCCGGCGGCCAACGCCAGGTCGGTCTTGCTGCCACCTTCCGTCACGATCAGCGTGCGGGTCTCGGCGTCCTTGTTGACCGCGCTGGCGGAATGGGCCGAGCCGCTCACGGCGAGCAAGGCGACGGCAGCGACGAGAGACTTCCACATGTGCAATATCGGTGTTCCCACCGCCTCTGTTGCATTTCGCAAGGCATTCTCGCCTTTGCATGGGAGCTTATATGAGATGGAAGCTGAACCGCAACTGAATGCCGCATTCATGCCGCAATTGGTTTCGACGGCCTGAAACCTTCCGATCGCCGATCTAATCCGGATCAGGTTTCTTCGCCTTGCGTCCTGATCTGGCTAGACGTTTGGCCTCGGCCGCGGCTTCCGCCTTTGCCCGTTCCTGCTCGGCGAAATCGGCCTCGATCTTGTCGTCGTCGGTCGGCCAGGCCTTCGCATGCTTGGGCTCGACGACCGCGCGTGGCGTCGAGGGTATCTCGATATGCTGGTCGCTGAACGTCTCCAGCACGGTGAAGCGGATATCGTTCTGCACGATGTTGCCGTTCATCACATCCGCCAGGAACAGGCGGATCTCGAATTCCAGCGCGGCAGGCCCGAAATTGGAAAACAGCACGAAGGGTTCGGGGTTCTTCAGCACCAGCGGATGACCGCGGGCGATCTCGAGCAGGACGGCGTGCACCTGCTTGACGTCGCTGCCATAGGCGACGCCGACCTTGATGTCGATGCGGCCGAGCTTGTTGCGGTGCGTCCAGTTGCCGACGGCGTTGTTGATCAGGTTCGAATTGGGCAGGATCACCGACTGCCGCTGGAAGGTCTCGATCTCGGTGGCGCGCACGCTGATCTTCTTGACGGTGCCGCTGATGTCGCCGGCGACGATCCAGTCGCCGACCTTGAACGGCCGCTCGGCCAGCAGGATCAGGCCCGAGACGAAGTTCGACACCACGTTCTGCAGGCCAAAGCCGATGCCGAGGGAAAGCGCGCCGGCGACCAGCGCCAGGCTGGACAGATCGATGCCCGCCGCCGAGATGCCGATCAGTGCCGCGAGTGCCACGCCGGCATAGCCGACGGCCAGCCGGATCGAGTTGCGCACGCCCGTGTCGACCTTGCCGCGCGCCATCACCGAACCGTCGAGCCAGCCCTGGAACCAGCGCGTCAGGAAATAGCCGATGATGAAGACGACGATGCCCGAAAGGATGCCGGTGACCGAAATCGTCACCGAACCGATATTAATCCCAGTCGCCAGTTTGTAAGCCCAGGCCTGGATGTCGCCCGGTTGGAAGCCCCACATCAACAGGATCAGCGGCAGGAAGACCAGCACGATCATCACATTGATGGCGACGCTGACGACAAGGCCGAGCTGGTCGAGTGCGGTGTCCTCGTAGCTGGAATTGGCCGACAGCCAGCGCCCGACCGACGTGTTGGCGAAGGCGCCCTCGTCGCCGATCGCCTGTGCCGACAGGAAGCCGATATAAGCGGTGACGAGCGCCGTGCCGGTGACCACCACCTGCAGCGAGACGAACAGCGCAAGGCCGATATAGCCAAGCAAGGCGGCTATGATGGTGAAGAGCCCCAGAGCCAGCGCCAGGTAGCGCAGCCATGCCGGCCAAGGCCGCCAGCTGCCGTCACGGGCCTTGAACGGCCGCAGCATCGCCATCAGGATCAGGATGATGCCGACGACGATGGTGGCCACGAAACTGCGCGCGATCGTCAGCGACAGCGGCGATCCCATCTTGTCGTTGATGACGGACAGGAAGGTGTTGACGCTGATGACCACGGCCATGGCGGTAGTCAGGCGCACCAGCCAGCGCGCCGGGCCGGATTCGACCGGGATCAGGCGCCAGTTCGGCAGCCGTGGCTCGAGCGCCGCATTGGCCAGCCGATTGACGCAGAACACCACCCCGATGACCGTCGCCAGCGCGTTGAGGAAAAGGCCAATGTCGCCGCGCAAAACGTTGTAATAGTTGAAAAAGAAAATCGTCGACCCAAGAAAGGCGCCGACCGCCAGCGTCGGCAGCAATGTCGACCAGAAGGCCACCGACAGGCGGCTGAGATAGGACGGGTCCTCATTGGACGGATCGGCTTCGAACACCCGTCCAAACAACCGCCTGCCGCCGACCAGAAGCACCAGGGCCAGCCCGAGCGCCACGAAGGTTGCCGCCAGAATGGCCTGGAACTTGAACCTGAAGGCGAAGCTCAGCCAGGACGAGACCGCCTTGTAGAAATTGCCGAACTCGTCGCGGGCGTCGGAAAAGACCTGTGGGCTCAGCGCATCCGACAGCACATAGCGCTTGGTCAGAAGATTGCGGAAAAGCGCGCTGCGCATGTTGCCGATCTTGTCGATCATCCCGCTGATGCGGATCGACAGCGTCTGCGCCTGCGCGATGACCGCGTTGATCTCGGCCTTTTCGGAGACCAGCGCCTGGCGCTCGGTGCTGACGATGTCGGGTTCCGGCGGCTGGCCTGCGGCGGGTGCCGGGCCAAGCTGCTCGAGCCGGCTGTTGATCTCGCTAAGGCGGGTGCGGAAGGCCAGCGCGCTGTTCAGCGATTGCCGCGACAGTTCCTCGAGTTGCAGGCGGATATCGACGAGAGTGGCGTCGTCGTCGCCGTCCTGCTGGATCTTCTTGTCGAAATTATCGGTCTTGGTCGTCAGGTCCTGAAGGATTTTCTGCTGGTCGGCGACCAGTCCGGCAGGCGCCTGGCCAAGCCCTTGCGCCGACGCATCGAACGAAAGCGGCGCCGAAACGACAAGCGCGAACATCAAGACGAGACGAAGCAATTTGAAAAACATGATTTGTTGGCGACTCAAGGCGGCAATGGCAATTGAATTTGCCTGTCCTTGATAAAGACGGCCATATCATGGGGCAAGCCGTCGCATCCGACCGCCAGGGCTCCGAACTCGGGGCAACAAAGACCTGACGACCGCCAGTCCCGTTGTGCCGGCAGCTTTATGATAGGAATTTTTTCTTGACTGGGTGAAGGCAGCTATGGTAGATATTCAGTCATGGTGCTGAGTTGCGCCAACGACCCGCCGCACAGGCGGGTTTTTTCGTTCAATGCTCCATCAACAGCGCGCCGGCGAAGGACCCCGTCACCCGGACTCGTCGCCTGATCCGACCGCACCTGCGCTGATCTGGCGGTGGCCGGAGCGTCGGCCAGTCGAAAGGCGATGGCGCAATATTGGCTTTGCGCGTGCGGCCTGCTCTATAGTCTGCCGCATCGCCCGAAACGGACATCATATCCATGGCAGAGTACTCGGCCCTTTCGCTGCTCGCGAATGCGCTCAAGGGAAACAAGGACTGGAAGCCGGCCTGGCGCAAGCCGGACCCGAAGGCATCCTACGACGTCATCATCATCGGTGGCGGCGGGCACGGGTTGTCGACCGCCTATTATCTCGCCAAGGAACACGGCATCACCAATGTCGCGGTGCTGGAGAAAGGCTGGCTCGGCTCCGGCAATGTCGGCCGCAACACCACCGCCGTGCGCTCCAACTATCTGCTGCCCGCCAACACCCGCTTCTACGAGCATTCGATGAAGCTGTGGGAGAACCTGTCGCACGATCTCAACTACAACGTCATGTTCTCGCAGCGCGGCTGCCTGAACCTGGCGCACACGCCGGCCCAGTTCGACGACTATGCACGGCGCGGCAACGCCATGCGCCATCTCGGTGTCGACGCCGAACTGATGACGCCGGCGCAAATCAAGCGCCTGATCCCCGCGCTCGATATTTCCAGTGATGCACGCTTCCCCGTGGTCGGCGGCCTGATGCAGCGGCGCGCCGGCACCGCCCGCCACGACGCCGTGGCCTGGGGCTATGCGCGCGGCGCCGACCGGCGCGGCGTCGACATCATCGAGAATTGCGAGGTCACCGGCTTCCTGCGCGACGGCGACCGCATCACCGGCGTCACCACATCACGCGGCGACATCCGCGCCAAGAAGGTGGCGGTCGCGGTGGCCGGCAGCACCGGCCGGGTGATGCAGCTTGCCGGCATCGAGACGATGCCGATCGAGAGCCATGTGCTGCAGGCCTTCGTCACCGAATCGCTGAAGCCCTTCATCGATACGGTCGTCACGTTCGGCATGGGCCATTTCTACATGTCGCAATCGGACAAGGGCGGCCTCGTCTACGGCGGCGACATCGACGGCTACAACAGCTACGCCCAGCGCGGCAACCTGCCCATCGTCGACGAGGTGATGAGCGAGATGCTGGCGCTGTTCCCGGGGCTTGCCCGCGTGCGCATGCTGCGCTCCTGGGGCGGCGTCTGCGACATGTCGATGGACGGCTCGCCCATCATCACCACCGGGCCCCTGCCCGGCATGTATCTCAACTGCGGCTGGTGCTATGGCGGCTTCAAGGCGACGCCCGCCTCCGGCTGGTGCTTTGCCTGGACCATCGCCAAGGACGAGCCGCATGACCTCAACGCCCCCTTCACGCTCGACCGCTTCCATCGCGGCCTGGTGATCGACGACAAAGGCCAGGGCGCCAATCCCAGACTGCACTGAACAATATCTCTCCAAGCAAGGCTTCACCAAGCAAGGCTGCACCAGGAATATCCGATGTTGATCACTTGTCCCTATTGCGGCCCGCGCGACGTCATCGAGTTCACCTACCAGGGTGACGGCAACCGCGAGCGTCCCGACCCCGCCTCGCAGAACTTCGAAGCCTGGAACGCCTATGTCTATGACCGGCTGAACCCGGCCGGAGACCACAACGAGATCTGGCAGCATTCCGGCGGCTGCCGCTCGCATCTCAGGGTCGTGCGCAACACGCTGACGCATGAGATTTCCAGCGTCGCCTTCACACGCGGCGATCACGGCCCGGTCGCGCGTCGCAAGGCGGAGGGCAGATCGTGAGCCCGCGCCGGACCGAGACCGGCGGCCGCATCGACCGGCTGAAGACCATCCGCTTCACCTTTGATGGCGCGTCCTACACCGGCCATGCCGGCGATACGCTGGCTTCGGCGCTGCTGGCCAACGGCGTCACGCTTTACGGACGCTCGTTCAAATACCACCGCCCGCGCGGCCTCCTGACAGCAGGCGTGGAAGAGCCGAACGCACTGGTGACGGTGCTGAAGGGCGAGGTCCGCGAGCCCAACGTCGCGGCGACCATGGTCGAGCTTCATGACGGGCTGGTCGCCGTCAGCCAGAACCGTTTTCCGTCGCTGGCCTGGGACGTCAGCGCCGTCAACCAGCTCGGCGGCAAGCTCCTGTCGGCCGGCTTCTACTACAAGACCTTCATGGGTCCGGTGATCGGGCCGCTGAAGGGCACGCGCTTCTGGATGTTCTGCGAGCATTTCATCCGCCGCGCCGCCGGCCTCGGCCGTGCCGGTTCTGCGGCCGACCCGGCGCGCTATGAGCGCATGAACGCCTTTTGCGACGTGCTGGTGGTCGGCTCCGGCCCTGCCGGGCTGACGGCCGCCAAGGCTGCTGCTGACCAGGGCGCGCGCGTCATTCTTGCCGAACTCGATCCGCGTTTCGGCGGCTCGGCCAACTGGTCGAACGGGACGATTGATGACTTGCCGGCGGCCGACTGGGCCAGGCGAACCGTGGCCCAGCTCGAAGGTTATGACAATGTCCGGCTTCTGCCGCGCACCACGGTCTGGGGCTACTACGACAGCAATACGCTTGCCGCCCTTGAACGGGTCACCGATCACAAGGAGACACCCGGCAAGGGCGAACCGCGCCATCGCTATTGGGCGATCCGCGCCCGATCGGTGGTCTTGGCCACCGGCGCTTTCGAACGGCCGCTCGTATTTCCGGGCAATGACCGCCCGGGCGTGATGCTGGCGCATGCCGCGGAGCGCTACGCCAACGAATTCGGCGTGCTGGCGGGGCAGACGGTCGCGCTGTTCACCAACAATGACAGCGCCTATCGCTGCGCCCTGGCGCTGAAGAAGGCCGGCGCAAGGATTGCCGCGATTGTCGATGTCCGCCCCGAGCTTTCTGGCGAAATGCGCAAGCTGGCCGAGGAGACCGAAGCCGAGATCTTTCCCGGCCATGCCGTGATCGCCACTGAGGGCGGCAAGGCGCTCTCCGGCGTCAAGCTGCAGCGCTTCGACATGACCAACGGCACGCTCACCGGCGACGCCCGCAGCATCCATGCCGACTGCCTCTTGATGTCGGGGGGCTGGTCGCCAACCATCCATCTGGCCAGCCAGGCCGGCGCCAAGGCGCAGTGGAATGCCGCCCGACAAGCCTTCCTGCCGCCGAAGCCGACGCAGAACTGGATTGGCGCAGGCGCCTTCACCGGCAGCTTTTCCACCGCCGAAGCGATGACCGAGGGCCGCGCCGCGGGCCTTGCCGCGGCAGGCGCGCAAGCCACGCCGGCCGCACTGCCCTCGGTCGAATCCGTAGCTTGCGATCCCGATCCGGCGCCGGTGTTCGAGATCAGGGCCAGCGGCAAGAGCTTCGTCGACTTCCAGCACGACGTGACGTCGGAGGACGTGCGGCTGGCGCACCGCGAAGGCTTCGTCTCGGTCGAGCATCTGAAACGCTACACCACGCTCGGCATGGCCACCGACCAGGGCAAGAATTCCAACGTCCCCGGCCTGGCCATCATGGCCGAGGCGCTCGGCAAGCCGATCCCGGAAGTCGGCACGACACGCTTCCGGGCGCCCTTTGCACCGGTTTCGATCGGATCACTGGCAGCGGAGCGCTTCGGCGACCTCAAGCCCGAACGGCTGACGCCGATGCATGACTGGCATGTCGCCAATGGCGCGACCATGTATTCCGCCGGCCTGTGGTACCGGCCGATGATCTACGGCCTTGCCGGCGAAACGGTCGAGCAGGCCTATGTGCGCGAGGCCAGGGCGACGCGCGAAAGCGCCGGCATCGTCGATGTCTCGACGCTGGGCAAGATCGCGGTGCAAGGTCCGGACGCGGCCGAATTCCTCGACCGTATCTACACCAACATGTTTTCCACGCTGGCCGTCGGCAAGGCGCGCTACGGGCTGATGCTGCGCGAGGACGGACTGGCCTTCGACGACGGTACCACATGGCGGCTCGGCGAACAGGATTTCCTGATGACCACCACCACGGCCAATGCCGGCAAGGTGATGCAGCATCTGGAATATTTTCTCGATGTGGTCTGGCCGGAGCTCAAGGTTCATGTCACCTCCGTGACCGACCAGTGGGCGGGCGCTGCGATCGGCGGGCCGAAAGCCAGGCAGATCCTGGCCGGCTGCGTCGCCGGCACCGCTGTCGACAATGCGGCGCTGCCGTTCATGGGCATCGTGCATGGCCAGATCGCTGGCGTGCCGGTGATGATCTGCCGGCTGTCCTTCTCCGGCGAAATGGCGTTCGAGGTCTATTGCGGCGCCGACCATGGCACCCATGTCTGGGAAACGCTTGTCGAGGCCGGCAAGCCGTTCGGCCTGGCAACCTACGGACTGGAAGCGCTGGGCACGATGCGCATCGAGAAAGGCCATGTGACGGGCGCCGAGATCGACGGCCGCACCACGGCGCGCGACCTGCATCTCGACTGGATGCTGTCGAAGAAGAAACCGTTTATCGGCTCGGCGATGATGGACCGCGAGGGCCTCATCTCGCCCGACCGGCTGGAACTTGTCGGCCTGGTCGCGCTCGACAACAGGCCGCTCAACGGCGGCGCGCATATCGTCGAGGAGCTTGACGAGTCCAACCCGCACGGCTCCATCGGCCACATCACGGCATGCTGCTATTCGCCGGCGCTCGGCAAGCACATCGCGCTGGCGCTGGTCAAAGGCGGCAAGGCCAGGCACGGCTCGCGCGCCCATGTCTCCGATCCGCTGCGCAACCGGTTCGGACCGGTCGAGATCGTTTCCAACCACTTCTACGATCCGGACGGGAGCCGCATGCATGGTTGAGCGCCTTTCACCGCTGGAACCGGAATTCCATGTCGGCTCGCACGGCAATTTCGAACATGGTGTCGAGGTCATCCTGACCGAGACGAGACCGGGCTCGATCGTGCAGCTCGCCGCCTGGCCGGGCGAAGAGAAGAAACTGATATCAGGCATCCGCGCCGTCACCGGGCTTACGTTGCCCGACGGTGCCGGCGGTGGCGCCACCAATGGCGCCAAATCGGCATTCGGTTTCGCACCGGGAAAGTTCACCGTAGCCGACGAAGCCGAGGGGCTGGCCGCGGCTTTCGCGGGCGTGGTGACCCCCGCCATCGGCACGGTGACCGATCTTTCGCATGGCCGCACCGCGATCCGCATCGCCGGTCCGAAGGCCGAATGGGTGCTGGCGAAGTTCTTCGCCATCGATTTCACGCTGCCGGCCTTCCCACTCGACGCCGGCCGGTCGACCACCCATCACGACATCTTCGCCCAGGTCCAGCGCACCGGCGGCGACCAGTTCGACATCTACGTCTTCCGTTCTTTCGCGCGCTCCTTCTGGAAGGCGCTGTGTCACGCCAGCGAGGAAGTCGGCTACGAGGTACAGTAGGCTCGGGGTCGACGAATTCTGGCATCAAGGCCGGCCGGCTCTGACGCTACAGCAATGCGCCGGCGGCCGTCATACTGGCATGACATGGCCGTCAAGCCGGTCCGAAGGGTAACAAAACCCGTCTCCAGAATCCGCGCATCCGTTTGGTTCGAATATCTCCATGACCGCAGAAATATCCGCCGGCGCCACCGATCGCGCCGATGTGCCAGCCAGAGCCCTGCTCCTGCTGCCGCTGACGGTCGCCTGCGGCGTGTTCATGACCAGCCTCGACCAGAATGTCGTGGTGACGGCGCTGCCCGGCATCAGCGAAAGCCTTGGCCGCCCACCGAGCCAGCTTGGCCTGCTGATCACGGTCTACGTCGCCAGCCTGATCATCTCGATGCCGCTCGGCGGTTGGGCTGCCGACCGCTTCGGCCTGCGCAACGTCTACTGCTTTGCGCTGCTGGTATTCGCCGCCTCGTCGGCGCTGTGCGGCCTGTCCGACAACATCTGGACGCTGGTCGGCGCCCGCGCGCTGCAGGGCTTCGGCGGCGCGCTGATGGGCACGCTCGGTCAGGTCGTCATCCTGTCGACCTTCCCTCGAAGCCGGACGCTGAAGATCAACATGTATATCTCGCTGGCCGGCCAGTCCGGCCCGCTCGTCGGTCCGCTCGTCGGCGGCGCGCTGACCACTTACATTTCCTGGCGCTGGATCTTCTTCATCAACGTGCCCTTCGCGCTGGCCGCGGCTGTCCTTGCCGCCTCGCTGTTTCCGACGGTGACCAAACCCGTGCGCACACCGTTCGATTTCCCGGGCTTCCTGCTGGTCGGCAGCGGCATGGTCCTGCTTGTCTTCGGCATGGATTCGCTGGCGGCGAAAGATGCGGCCGCCGGCGTGATCGCGGCCGAGCTTGCCCTGGCGCTGGTCATCCTGACGGTCGCCTCGTTCTATTGCCTGCGCGTGCGCAATCCCTTGCTCGACCTCAAGCTCCTGCGCATCCGCACCTTCCGCATCTCCTTCCTGACCGGCGGCGGTCTGGACACGATCGGCCTCAGCTCCGTCGTCTTCCTGCTGCCGCTGATGTTCCAGCTCGGCTTCGGCATGAGCGCCGTGCAGGCGGGATCGCTGACCTTCGTCGCCGCGGTCGGGTCGGTGGTCATGCGTGTCTTCATGCCTCGCCTGCTCAACCGCTTCGGTTTCCGCCGCGTGCTGGTTTTCAACACGCCCGTCGTCGCGGCCATGGTTGCGGGCTTTGCCCTGATGCAGGCGACCACGCCGGTGTGGATCGTGCTTGCCTACATCTTCATCTTCGGCGTCTTCCGCTCCGCGCAATGGGCGTCGACCGGCAACCTTGCCTATTCCGACATCGCGCCCGAGCAGCTCGCCCGCTTCAGCGCGCTCTATTACATATTGTGGCAACTGGCGGTGGCGATCAGCGTCGGCCTCGCCGCCGCTGCACTATCGTTTCTGGCCGGCGGCGGCCCGGCCGTCGCCAATCACTTCCGGATATTGTTCGTAATCGAGGGTGTCATCACGCTGTGCGCGCTATCAGCCTATCTCAAGCTGACGCCGCAGGATGGCGCCCATGTCAGCGGCCATGGCGCCCAGATGAACACGGAATAGCGGATGTCGCAGCGCAGCAGCGGCCT
The DNA here is from genome assembly GCF_006440835.1 of Mesorhizobium sp. B2-5-11. Taxonomy (NCBI): domain Bacteria; kingdom Pseudomonadati; phylum Pseudomonadota; class Alphaproteobacteria; order Hyphomicrobiales; family Phyllobacteriaceae; genus Mesorhizobium; species Mesorhizobium sp. B2-5-11. The sequence continues at coordinate 274,256 of NZ_VFUK01000003.1, read as the reverse complement.
ACTCGCTGAACGTCACCCATTCCTCCAGCGGCACGCGGTCGGTTCGGAAGGCGTTTTCGGGCTTCGACGTATCTTCATAACCGAGCGCCATGCCGCAGACGACGATCTCCTCGTCGGGAATGCCGAGCACCGGCCTGATCTGCCGGTGATAGGGCGCGAACGCCGCCTGCGGACAGGTGTGCAAGCCCCTGCCCCGCGCGGCAACCATGATGTTCTGCAGGAACATGCCGTAGTCGATCCAGGAACCCTGGTTAAGCCGGCGGTCGATGGTGAAGATCATGCCGACCGGCGCGTCGAAGAAGACGAAGTTGCGGTCGTGCTGGGCACGCATCTTGTCGACCTCGCGGCGACCGATGCCGAGCGCGCCGTAGAGCCCGAAACCGTTGGCGCGGCGGCGGGTCAGGTAGGGTTCGAAGAACTGCGTGGGATAATAGCGATATTCGTCCCAATCGGCCTTTTCAGCACGGATGCCGGAATTCAGGATGGCATCCGATATCCGCTGCTTGGTGTCACCCTTGGTGACATAGACCCGCCATGGCTGCATATTGGTGCCGGAAGGGGCGCGTGCCGCGACCGCCAGTATGTCGCGGATCGTGTTGTCGTCGACCATGTCGGGCAGAAAAGCGCGCACCGACCGGCGCGATACGATCGCGTCGTCGACGATCTCGGCATCAACCGTGATTCGAGCCTTCTTTCCAAGCATGGGCCGTCCTTACCCTGTGTCCCGATCGGACGTCCCCACTCGCCGCTCGCGGCCGAGCCTTTGCATGAACCGCCAAAATCGCGCAAGCAAATCTTGTGCACCCGTGAAAATCCGCTTGATTTTTTCACCGCTCCGGCATCTCATGAAATTTGATGGGATTTTTTCACGAGAGCGCGATTTGCCTCCAGCTACAGCGAAAGCATTGCAGGGAAATTACGAGCGATTGCTGGCCAGCGATATCAGGGCGCTGCGCAAGGCGCGTGGGCTGACGCTCGCCGAGATCGCCCTGAAACTCGGCCGGTCGGTCGGCTGGGTCAGCCAGGTCGAACGCGGCCTGTCGACACCGTCGCTCAGTGATCTCCGGGCTTTCGGCGAACTGTTCGGCGTGCCGGTCAGCCTGTTCTTCGGCCACGACGTGCCTGTCGAAGGCGAGCGCGGCGCGGTCGTGCGGGCCGGCAGCCGCCGCACCCTTGGCACAAGCGAATCCGGCCTCATGGAGGAGCTTCTGTCGCCCGATCTCGGCGGTAGCTTCGAGATGCTGCGTTCCGTCTTCGCGCCGGGCGCTGAGCTCAAGAGCGAGGCGCGCCGGCCAACCGAAGAGGCTGGATATGTCGTGTCGGGGACGTTCGACATCGAAATATCGGGGACATGGCACCGGCTCGGCGAAGGCGATTCCTTTCGCTTCGAGGGCAAGCCTTTCCGCTGGCGCAATCCGGGATTGGAGCCGGCGGTCGTCATCTGGGTGGTTTCGCCGCCAGTTTATTGAATGAAATTGGACCAAGGGTTGGAGAAGAACATGGCCGGTTTGCCGAGCACGGCACGCGTGGTGATCATCGGAGGCGGTGTCGTCGGCGCCTCCTCGCTCTACCATCTCGCCAAGGCGGGCTGGACCGACTGCGTTCTCCTTGAAAAGAATGAACTCACCTCCGGCTCGACCTGGCATGCCGCCGGTAACGTGCCGACCTTCTCCTCGTCCTGGTCGCTGATGAACATGCAGCGCTATTCGACCGAGCTCTATCGCGGGCTGGCCGAGGCCGTCGACTATCCCATGAACTACCATGTCACCGGCTCCCTGCGGCTTGCCCACACGCAAGAGCGCATGCAGGAGTTCCAGCGCGCCAAGGGCATGGGCCGCTATCAGGGCATGGACATCGATATCGTCGGCACGGACGAGATCAAGCGCCGCTATCCCTTCATCAAAACGCATGAGCTGAAAGGCGCCCTCTACGACCCGAGCGACGGCGACATAGATCCGGCGCAGCTGACCCAGGCGCTGGCCAAGGGCGGGCGCGACATGGGTGCCCGGATCATACGCTTCTGCCCGGTGACAGGCGTGCGCCGCGACAAGGACGAGTGGGTGGTCGTGACGCCCCAAGGCGAGATCCGCTGTGAGATCGTCGTCAACGCCGCCGGCTACCGTGCCGCCGAAGTCGGAAAAATGTTCGGCCGCGAGGTGCCGATGATGGTGATGAGCCATCAGTATATCCTGTTCGAGGAGATCCCCGAACTCGCGGCATGGTCGAAGGAACAGGGCAGAAAGTTGCCGCTGCTGCGCGACGTCGATACCTCCTATTATCTGCGCCAGGAAAAGAACGGCATGAATCTCGGTCCCTATGAGCGCAATTGCCGCGCGCATTGGGCTGGTCACAACGACCCGATGCCGGAGGATTTTTCCTTCCAGCTTTTCCCCGACGATCTCGACCGGCTGGAACACTATCTGGCAGACGCCGTCGCCCGCGTGCCGATCCTGGGTACCGCCGGCCTGTCCAAGGTCATCAACGGCCCGATCCCCTATGCGCCGGACGGCAATCCGCTGATCGGGCCGATGCCGGGCGTCCCCAATGCGTTCGAGGCCTGCGTCTTCACCTTCGGCATCGCGCAAGGCGGCGGTGCAGGCAAGGTGTTGGCCGAATGGGTCACGCAAGGCCAGACCGAATGGGACATGTGGTCTTGCGACCCGCGCCGCTTCACGTCCTTCGCTTCGGCTCCGGATTACTGCGTTGCCAAAGGCATGGAGATCTACGGCAACGAATACGCCATCCAGTTTCCGCGCCATGCCTGGCCGGCGGGACGCGACAGGAAATTGTCGCCGATCCATGATCGCATGAAGGCGTTCGGCGCGCGCTTCGACGCCTATAATGGCTGGGAGCGCGCCACCTGGTATGCGCAGGATGGCGACGACGTCTCGGAGGAAGCAACGCTCACCTTCCGTCGCGACGGGCCGTGGCAGCACCGCGTGCGCGAGGAATGCCTGGCCGTCCGCGACGCCGCCGGCATCCTCGACCTGCCGGGTTTTTCGCGCTTCAACCTCGAAGGTCCGGGCGCCGCCGAATGGCTTAGCCGGCAAGTGACCGGCCTCGTGCCGAAGCCCGGCCGCATCGGTCTCGTCTATTTCTCCGACGACAAGGGCCGCATCGTCACCGAAATGTCGGTGGTGCGCCACGGCGAGGAATCCATGACGCTGATCACAGCGGCGGTGGCGCAATGGCATGATTTCGAATGGCTGAAATCGCACATGCCCGTGGATGCGACTTTCAAGCTGATCGACCGGACCGAGGAATTCTCCACCCAAATCCTGGCCGGACCCAAGTCGCGGGAAATCCTCGCCGCCGTCTGTGAGGCCGACCTGACCTTGCCGTGGCTCACGCATCAGGAAACCAAGATCGCCGGGCGCTGGGCGAAGCTGGTCCGCGTCTCCTTCGCCGGCGAACTCGGCTGGGAAATCCACACCAGGGTCGACGACACCGCCGCCGTTTTCGACACCATCTGCGCGGCGGGACAGCCGCACGGCCTGAAACCATTCGGCATGTACGCGCTGGATTCGTTGCGGCTTGAAAAGGGCTATCGCACCTGGAAAGGCGACCTCTCGACCGACTACTCGATCCTGCAAGGCGGGCTCGAGCGGTTCGTCAAATGGGACAAGCCCGAGTTCCGCGGCAAGGCGGCGCTCCAGAACGAGAAGCAGCAGGGCGTCAAGAAGCGCTTCGTCACGCTGGTGGTCGAAAACCCCGGCGATTGCGACGCGCCCTACATGTCGACGCTGTGGCATGACGGCCAGATCGTCGGCGAGACGACGTCGGGCGGCTGGGGCCATCGCGTTGGCAAGTCGATCGCGCTCGGCATGCTGCGTGCCGATCTGGCGGAGCCCGGCACCGCCGTGGAGATCGAGATCTTCGGCGACCGTTTCAAGGCGGTCGTGCAGAACGATGAGCCCTTGTGGGATCCGAAGAACGAAAGGTTGAGAGCCTGATGCCAAAACCATCATCGCGCATTTCAGGCATCGTGCCGTCGGGCAAGGATGGCTGGGAAGTCCACTTCGCCGCATGGGCCCGTAAGGAGGCCGGCGAGGACATCATCATGCTGTCGGTCGGCGATCACGATTTCGATACGCCTTCCGAAACAATCGAGGCTTGCGTGACCGCGGTTCGCGGCAGCAATCACCACTATACCCCGTTGCCCGGCCTGCCGCGCCTGCGCAAGGCGATGGCGGCGGCTTCGGTCGCCTGCACGGGCGTCGGGACGACGCCGGACCAGGTCATCGCCACGCCGGGCGGCCAGGCGGCGCTCTACGCCGCCGTACAGGCCGTGCTCGACCCGGGCGACCACGCCATCGTGGTCGCGCCATACTACGCGACCTACCCCAACACCTTCAGCGCCGCGGGCGCGACCTTCACGGTTGTCGAGACGCCGGCCGAGGACGGTTTCCAGCCCCGCGCCGACATGATCCGGGCGGCACTTCGGCCGAATACGCGCGCCATCCTGATCAACACGCCGAACAACCCGACCGGAGCCGTCTATTCGCGCGAACGGTTGGAACAGCTGGCCGAGGTCTGCCGCGAGCACGATTTGTGGCTGCTGTCCGACGAAGTCTACTGGACGCTCGGCGGTGGCGAGCACATCTCGCCGCGTTCCCTGCCCGGCATGGCCGAGCGCACGCTGGTCATCAATTCCATGTCCAAAAGCCATGGCATGACCGGCTGGCGCATGGGCTGGCTGACCGGCCCGAGCGAGATGATCTCGCTGCTGACCAACCTCAATCTGGTGACGACCTACGGCCTGCCGGCCTTCATCTCGATCGCCTGCACCGAGGCGCTGGAGAAGGGTTATGGCGTGAAGGAAATCGCCGAACGCTATGCGGCGCGACGCGCCGTCCTGCTCGACGCCGTGCGCGGCATGAACAATGTCGGCGTGCGCGGCTCCGAAGGCGGCATGTATGTCATGCTCGACATATCGGCCGTCGAATCCGACGACGAGAAATTCGCCTTCGCCTTCCTTGACAAGGAGAAGGTCGGCGTCATGCCCGGCTCCAGTTTCGGCGAGGCCGCGGCCGGCCATATCCGCGTCAGCCTGTGCCAGCCGGAACCCGTCTTGCGGGAAGCAGCGCTCCGGCTGCGCCGCTTTGTCTCCAGCTACCGCCGCGAGGCCGCATGAACACCCCTTCCCCCAGAACCATTCCCGCCAAGGCAAGAGCCGTCATCATCGGCGGCGGCGTTTCGGGCTGCTCGGTCGCCTATCACCTGGCCAAGCTCGGCTGGACCGACATCGTCCTTCTGGAGCGCAAGCAGCTGACCTCGGGCACGACATGGCATGCCGCCGGCCTGATCGGCCAGTTGCGCGGCTCGCAGAACATGACGCGGCTGGCGAAATATTCGGCCGACCTCTACGTCAAGCTGGAAGCCGAGACCGAGGTCGGCACCGGCATGCGCCAAGTCGGCTCGATCACCGTCGCGCTGACCGAGGAGCGCAAGCACGAGATCTACCGTCAGGCGTCACTCGCCCGCGCCTTCGATGTCGACGTGCGCGAGATTTCGCCCAGGGAAGTCAAGGAGATGTACCCGCATCTCAACGTGTCCGACGTCGTCGGCGCCGTGCATCTGCCGCTCGATGGCCAGTGCGACCCCGCCAACATCGCCATGGCGCTGGCGAAGGGCGCGCGCCAACGCGGCGCCACCATCGTGGAGAATGTGAAGGTCACCAAGGTCCACACCAGGGACGGCCGCGTCACCGGCGTGTCCTGGGCGCAGGGCGAGGAGCAAGGCACGATCGAGGCCGACATCGTCGTCAACTGCGCCGGCATGTGGGCGCGCGAACTGGGCGCCCAGAACGGCGTCACCATCCCGCTGCACGCCTGCGAGCATTTCTACCTGGTCACCGAGCCGATCCCGGGGCTGAGCCGCCTGCCGGTGCTGCGCGTGCCCGACGAGTGCGCCTATTACAAGGAAGACGCCGGCAAGATGATGCTCGGCGCCTTCGAGCCGGTCGCCAAGCCCTGGGGCATGGACGGCATCCGCGAGGACTTTTGCTTCGACCAATTGCCCGAGGACATGGACCATTTCGAGCCCATCCTCGAAATGGGCGTCAACCGCATGCCGATGCTGGCGACCGCCGGCATCCACACCTTCTTCAACGGCCCCGAGAGTTTTACGCCCGACGACCGCTACTATCTCGGCGAGGCGCCGGAACTGCGTGGCTACTGGATGGCGACCGGCTACAATTCGATCGGCATCGTCTCGTCAGGCGGCGCCGGCATGGCGCTGGCGCAGTGGATCAACGACGGCGAGGCACCGTTCGACCTGTGGGAAGTCGACATCCGCCGCGCCCAGCCGTTCCAGAAGAACCGCCGCTACCTCAGGGAGCGCGTCTCCGAAACGCTCGGCCTGCTCTATGCCGACCATTTCCCCTATCGCCAGATGGCGACGTCGCGCGGCGTGCGCCGTTCACCCCTGCATGAGCATCTGAAGGCGCGCGGCGCCGTGTTCGGCGAGGTCGCCGGCTGGGAGCGCGCCAACTGGTTCGCGCGCGAGGGACAGGAGCGCGAGTACCGCTATTCCTGGAAGCGGCAGAACTGGTTCGACAACCAGCGCGAGGAGCACCTCGCCGTCCGCAACAAGGTCGGCCTGTTCGACATGACCTCGTTCGGCAAGATCCGCGTCGAAGGCCGCGACGCCTGCGCCTTCCTGCAAAAACTCTGCGCCAATGACATGGACGTAGCGCCGGGCAAGATCGTCTACACGCAGATGCTCAACCGGCGCGGCGGCATCGAGAGCGATCTCACGGTGTCGCGCCTGTCGGACACCGCCTATTTCCTCGTCGTGCCCGGCGCCGCGCTGCAGCGCGACCTCGCCTGGCTGCGCAAGCACCTGACAGATGAGTTCGTCGTCATCACCGATGTAACCGCTGCCGAAAGCGTACTCTGCCTGATGGGCCCGGATGCGCGAAAACTGATCCAGAAGGTCAGCCCCAACGACTTCTCCAACGAGAACAACCCATTCGGCACGTTCCAGGAGATCGAGATCGGCATGGGCCTCGCCCGCGCCCACCGTGTCACCTATGTCGGCGAACTCGGCTGGGAGCTCTACGTCTCGACCGACCAGGCGGCCCATGTCTTCGAGGCCATCGAGCAGGCCGGCGCCGATGTCGGCCTGAAGCTGTGCGGGCTGCATACGCTCGATTCCTGCCGCATCGAAAAGGCTTTCCGCCATTTCGGTCACGACATCACCGACGAAGACAATGTGCTGGAAGCCGGCCTCGGCTTCGCGGTGAAGACGGCCAAGGGCGATTTCATCGGCCGCGACGCGGTGTTGAAGAAGAAGGAAGCCGGATTGAGCCGCCGGCTGGTCCAGTTCCGGCTGAAGGACCCGCAACCGCTGCTCTTCCACAACGAGGCGATCCTGCGCGACGGCAAGATCGTCGGTCCGATCACCTCAGGCAATTACGGCCACCATCTCGGCGGCGCGATCGGGCTGGGCTATGTGCCCTGCCAGGGCGAGACCGAGGCGGATGTGCTGGCCTCGTCCTATGAGATCGAGATCGCCGGCGAGCGGTTTGCGGCAGAGGCATCGCTGAAGCCGATGTATGATCCGAAATCGGAACGGGTGAAGATGTAGCGCGTTTTTCCCTTCTCCCCTTGTGGGAGAAGGGAAGTTCGCCCCCTCAAAACCGCTCCAGCTTCGCCCGCACCTTCGCCAGAAACGCGGCTCTCGTCTTCGGCGTCGAGGCGTCCATCAGATAGTGCGCCATGAAGAAAGTCCGGCAGCGCGTGGCGCACAGCGCGCGCATGCCGCGCAGCAAGGTTTTGCGCCCGGGCTGGCCGACGACGACGCTCCACCATGTCGGCGCGCCGCAGGTGGTGATGACGCCGACCTTGGTCACATGCCGCATCAGCGACTTGATCCGCCCCTTGCCGGCCGGCAGCTTGAAGGCGACGTCCGTCGCCCACACCCGGTCGAGCCAACCCTTCAGCATCGCCGGCAGCCCGTACCACCAGGTCGGATAGACGAAGAGGATTGCCTCGGCCCAGTTGAGCAGCTCGAAATGCGGCTTCAGCGCAAGGTCCTGCGGCGCCTGGGTGTTGTAGAAACGCCGTTCCTCGCAGCTCATCACCGGATCGAACTTCTCGGCATAGAGGTCGAGCAGCCGCACCTCCCAGCCCTTTCGCGTCAGCACCTCCACGGCGGTGTCGCGGATAGCGGCGCAAAAACTCTCCGGCACCGGATGGCAATAAACCACCAGCGCGCGCATCAGAATCTGTCCATGCTGGCCGTGACCTTGGCCAAGAACGCCTTGCGCGTCTCGTCGCTCGAAATGTTCATCGAATAATGCGCCAGGTAGGAAACCGAAGCGCCCGGCTTGACTGTGGCGCGCAGCATGCGCTGGACCAGTTTGCGCGGCGGGTCCCCCATCAGCATGGCGCGGAACCGGCTGCCGCCATAGGTGGTGACCGCCGCGATCTTCCCGATGTTGTGCAGCGACGGCTGCGCCTTGCCGTCGACCAGCTTGAACGACACGCCGGGCAGGAAGACGCGGTCGAAGAACCCTTTCAGAATTGCCGGAAAGCCGTAATTCCAGACCGGATAGGAAAGCACCAGCGCATCGGCACGCAACAGGCGCTCGACATACGGCGCCGCAGGGTCGGCGGAGCCGCGCGGATTGTGATAGTCTAGCCGTTCCTGGCGAGAGAGCCGCGGGTCGAAATCCTCGGCATAGAGGTCGCAGTCGTCAATCGCATGACCGGCAGCCGTCAGTCGCTCGACGATCGTCCGGTGCAGGCCGGCATTGAAGCTGGTTTCGACCGGATGGGCGTGGAGGACGAGGATGTTCATGGCGAGGCATTGCCTGGGTCAGCGCGAGGCACCCCCCTCTGCCTTGCCGGGCATCTCCCCCGCAAGGGGGGAGATCGGACTATCTCCTTGCTTTCGCCAATTGTCAGCGCGGCAGGTTGGCGGCAGCGCTTAAGCTGCCAATCTCCCCCCTTGAGGGGGGTGAGGAGTGGTCCGCGCAGCGGACGGGAAGCCGATTTCTTGGCTTTCCGAGCGACGAACGCCCGAAGCGACAGCGAAGGGCCCGGGCCGGAAGGCCAGAGGGGGGTGTTCAAGCGCGAACCTCTCCTCATCCCGTCCTCTGCAGCCCCTTGAACAGAAAAGTTCGTCCCGAACGGTAATCATAATCCGGGTTTTCCCAGGCGATCATCTTGCCGGGATTGAGCAGTCCTTGCGGATCGGTCTGGCGCTTGAAGGCGAGTTGCACCGCATCGGTCTGCTTCATGCCGCCCTCTTCCAGCGTGTAACGATGCGGGTTGAAGATCGGGCAGCCATTCTCCTCATGCAGGCGGATGATCTCGTCGAGCCGCGCCTCGGTGGTGAACTTGACCAGCGGCAGGCCGAAGCAGGTGACGTTGCCATCCAGCCGCACGAACTCCAGATGCGAGAACACTTCGCCCGGAAACATCGCGTCCATCTTCTCGACCAGCGCCAGCTGGTTGGGAAAGGGATAGAGCGACTGCAGATAGGTGATGTCGGGGTCGACCCGCAGCGCTCTGAGCGTTGTGTGGTTCCAGGCCAGCTCATAGGCCGGCGGCAGACCCTTTTTCTCCTCCGGCGTCGCCGTCGCGGCATTGAATACCACCTCGCCTCCAGCCCGCCGCGTGAAAGCGAGAAAGGCGTCCAGCCCATGCCGCGCCACCATGACGACGCAGATGCTCTGCCCATCCTTCAGGAATTTCTGGTGCCGTTTGAAATAGAGCTGCGGCACCGGTGCCGCGATCGGCGTGATCAGCTTGGTCAGGATGCCGTCCTGGCAGGCCAGCGCGTTGGCGTAGCGCGCCGCATTCATGAAGGCGTCGAAGCCGACAATGATGTCGATCCACTCATAGGCCGCGGTCAGCGGCATTTCGACTTCCATGATGATGCCGTTGGTGCCGTATGCATGCGTCACCTTGTGCAGATCCTCGCCGGTGAGTTCGAGCGCCCTCGGCTCGGCCTCCATGGTTACCACGCGCAGGCGCAGCACATTGCCGAAATCACGCAAGCCGCCGAAATTGATCGAACCGACGCCGCCCGAACCGCCGGCGATGAAGCCGCCGATCGAGGCGGTGTTGTAGGTCGAGGGTGAGAGCCGCAGTTCCTGCCCTGAATGCGCCCGCGTTGCCTTGTCGATGTCGGCCAGCACCGCGCCCGGCCCGGTCACCACACGCCCCGGCGCGATCGACTTGATCTCGTTCATCTCGGCGAGATTGAGCACGACGCCGCCCGAGAGCGGCATCGCCTGGCCGTAATTGCCTGTGCCGCTGCCGCGCGGCGTCACTGGCACGCCATGCCGGTGGCAGGCGGCGAGCACGCGGATCAGCTCGGCCTCGTTCTTGGGCGTCACGACCAGGTCGCCGGTGACGTGATCGAGCTGCTGCTTCAGCACCGGGCTGTACCAGTAGAAATCGCGGCTTTTCTGCTGGACGATGGCCGGATTGTCGTCGAGTTTTATCCCGTCGAGATCGCGTTTCAGCGCGGCGATATCCATCAGTCCACCATCAGCTCGTCGAGTTCGGCATAGTCGGGCAATTGCCGGTCGATTGCGCGCCCGGCGCGCACGACGATGCGATCCGATTCGGGCCGCGACAGCAATTCCGTCCAGCTGCGGCCCTTGAAGACAATGAAATCGGCATCCCCGCCGGCGGCAAGCGTGCCGAAACCATCGAGCCGCATCACATCAGCCGGCGTTGCCGTGACGGCCTGCGGCCAATCGGCGACCGGATGATCGAAATGCAGGATGCGCGTCGCCATGCGGTAGACCTCCAGCATGTCGAGATCGCCATAGGCATAGAAGGGATCGCGCGTGTTGTCGGAAGCGACCGCGACCGGAATGCCCCTCGCCTTCATCTCGTGCAGCAGCGTCACCCCGCGCCAGCGCGGCGTAGTCTGATCGCGCCGCCGATCCTGCAGATAGAGATTGCACATCGGCAGCGAGACGATCGCCAGCCCGGCTTTCGCCACCTTGTCCAGAGTGTCCAGCACGTCGAGGTCCGGCTGGCGCGCCAGCGAACAGCAGTGGCCGACGAGGATCTTGCCCTCGAAGCCGTTCCACAGCGACGCCTCGGCGATCTTCTTCAGCGAGATCGCCGCGACGTCGTCGGTCTCGTCGGCATGGAAATCGAGATCGAGGCCATGCTTGACGGCTTGGGAGAAGACATGGTCGAGCAGTTCTTCCAGATCCGGCACCATGTAGGTGACGACGCCAAGCACGCCCTTGGCGGCGGCCACCCTTTTGGCCAGCCTGTCGAACCAATTCTTGTCGCGCACGCCCTCGACGCCAATCAGGCAGGCGCCCTGCAACTCGATGCGGCCGCGCCACCTCTCGCGCATCGTCTCGAACACCGGCCAGGAGATTTCCTCCTGCGGCGGGACACTGTCCAGATGCGTGCGCAGTGCTTTGGTGCCATGCGCGTAGGCGCAGCGCAGCGAGAAATCCATGCGCCGCGCCACGTCCTCGGCACTCCAGCGGTCAGTGCGGTCGGCACCTGTGGCATTCAGCGCCCCGATGAAAGTGCCGTCAGGATTGGGTTTTCGCGGCCAGATATGGCCCTTGTCGATATGGGTGTGGCAATCGATGAAGCACGGCAGCAGAATCCGCCCGCCGAGGTCGATCGCATCGGCAGGTGCGTTCGATCTGCCAGGAACAGCAATGCTGGAAATCTTGCCGTCGCCCACCGCGATGTCGGCAAGTGCGAAACCGTCGCCGTCGAAGGGCGCGGCAAGGCCAGGCGTGACGGACCGATGAACGCGTGCGTTGGCGAGCCGGTATGAACCTGTGTTCGGAATCAAGGCGCTACCGCTCCTGCTTCAGCGCGCTCTCGTGCCAGCGCCGTAAGATGAGATGCGAAATCAGCGACAGCACGAGGAAGATCAGGATGCCGGTCAGCGAGATCAGGAACAGCGCCGCGAACAGCCTGGGCGCGTTCAGCCGGTAGCCGGCCTCGATGATGCGCGAGGCGAGGCCCGAAGACTGGCCGGTGGCGCCGGCGACGAACTCGGCCACCACCGCGCCGATCAGCGACAGGCCGCCGGCGATCTTCAGCCCGCCGAGAAAATACGGCATCGCCGCCGGCAGCCTGAGATAGCGCAATTGCTGCCAGCGCGTTGCGCCGTTGAGCTTGAACAGGTCGCGCAGATTGCGGTCGACCGAGTTCAGGCCGAGGGTGGAGTTGGAGAGGATCGGAAAGAAGGCGACAATCCAGGCGCAGAGCAGAAGCTTGGTCGTCTGGTTGTCGACATAGATGTTGATCAGCGGGAAGATGGCCACGATCGGCGTCACCTGCAGCACGATGGCGAAGGGAAAGAACGACATCTCCACCCATTTCGACTGCGCGAACAGCACCGCCAGCCCGACGCCGCCGATGACGGCAAGGAGCAGACTGAGGAAGGTGATGCGCAAGGTGACCAGCAGTGCGGAGAACAGCAGGCCGGCGTCGTTGTAGAGCGTTGCCAGCACCACACCGGGACGCGGCAGGATGTATTGCGGAATTTCATTCCACACGCAGATACGGTCCCACAGCCAGATCGCCAGGATCATGATCGCCAGCGGCAGAACCCAGCGGCCGATCCGCTCGAGCCGCTCCTGGCGCGCGCGGCGTGCTTCCTCGGGGTCGAGTTTCAATGCACCGTCAAGGGTCGTCATGATGCGAGCCTGCAATTGAATTGATGGCCTTGGCCAGCACGTCGGACGTCTGCCGGCACAGCGCTGCATAATCGGGGGAGGTGCGAAAGGCCTCGTCGCGCGGATAGGCCGCATCGATGGCAAGCTCGTCGAAGATCCTGCCTGGCCGCGCCGCCATCACGACAACCCTGTTGGACAAAAACACGCTTTCGAAGACGCTATGCGTGACGAAGACGACGGTGAAGCGCTCGTCCTGCCACAACTCCAGCAGATCGTTGTTGAGCTTGAAGCGGGTGATTTCGTCGAGGGCCGCGAACGGCTCATCCATCAAAAGCACGCGCGGTTTGGTCACCAGGGCCCGCGCGATCGAGACGCGCATCTTCATGCCGCCCGACAGTTCGCGCGGCACCGCGTTCTCGAAACCGGTGAGATGAACCCTTGCCAGCATCTCGGTCACCACCGGTGCCGCCTTGGCGCGGCTGACGCCCTTCAGCCTGAGCGGCAGCCAGACATTGTCGAAAACGCTGGCCCAGGGCAGCAATGTCGGCTCCTGGAACACGAAGCCGATGTTCGAGCGGTCGAGCGAACCGCCCGCACGCCAGTCGAGCATGCCGGAGGTCGGCGTTGACAGGCCGGCGATCAGCCGCAGCGCCGTCGACTTGCCGCAGCCGGACGGCCCGAGCAGGCTGAGGAAATCCCCTTCCCGGATCGTCAGGTCGACGTCGGCGAGCGCCGTCACGCCATTGGAAAAGACCTTGCCGACGCCCCGCAGCGCCAACAATGCCGGAGCCGTGTCGGACCCGTTCGCCGGCGCCTGCGCTACCTGTTCCCGCATCATGCTGGGACGGCCTATTTCTTCAGCTCGAGCCCGACGCCCTTGTTGACGAAGGCCAGCGTGTAGGCTTTCGTGATGTCGATGCCGGCGGGCGTGACCTTGGCCTTGACCATCTTGTCGTAAAAACTCTTGATCCGCGCCTCGTTCATGGCGCCGATGCCGAGCTTCTCGGTGTCGCCGGAATCGGCTAGGCCGAACTTCTTCATCTGCTCGATCGAGAAAGCGATCTGCTCATCCGTCATGTCAGGATTGTCTTTCTTGATCATGTCGTTGGCGGCCTTGTTGTCGCCGTAGAGATATTTGTACCAGCCCTTGGCCGAGCCATCGACGAAGCACTGGACCACCTCCGGCTTCTTGTCGATCGTGTCCTGCATCACCTCGATCGTCGTCGAATAGGTGTCCCAGCCATAGTCGGCGAGCAGGAACTGGTTGGGCACGAAGCCGCCTTCCTTTTTGACCGCGAACGGCTCGGACGTGACATAGCCTTGCTGGATCGACTTCTTGTTGGCGAGGAAGGGAGCAGTGTTGTAGGTGTAGGGCACGCGCTTGGCCGCGTCGAAGCCGAGCTCGATGATCATCCACTGGAAGAAGGTCTGCGCGCCCTCGTCACCCAGAATGTACTGCTCGGCGTTCTTCAGGTCCTCCCATTTGTCCAGCCCCTCGCCGGGATGGGACATGATGACCTGCGGATCCTTCTGGAAGTCCGCCGCCACCACGCGCATCGGAATGCCTTGCTGGACGGCGTCGAAGGCCGACAGCAGGTTGCCGCCCATGTAGAAATCGATCTTGCCGGCCAGGAGCATCGGCCGGCCGCTGACCTGCGGGCCGCCCTGCATGATGGTGACGTCGAGGCCGCAGGCGGCATAGGTGCCGTCGGCCACGGCCTGGTAGTAGCCGCCATGTTCCGGCTCGGCCAGCCAGTTGGTGCCGAAGGTGACTTTTTCATTTGCCGCGGCACCAAGCGTGCTCGCTGCAAGCACGGCCACCGCCGCTACCGACATCTTCAGTTTTCCGTACATCGACACCACCACCCTTTGTTTGCTCCGGCGCGCCACGCGCCAGGCTCGACACCAGAGATTCAAGAAGCAAGACACATGCCACCGGCGTCTCGCGCCGGGACCCGCCCGCCTGCACCACAGCCATCTGCGAACGCCGGAAAGGTCGTGCTGCACCGGAGGCATCGTGCCTATTTTTTAAACGCCTGTCCACAATCGCACCGGCGACATGCACCGCCATCTTGAAGCTGTGATGAATCCAGTCTTAGGCTGGCGGTATCCAGGAGATTGCCATGTTCAAGTTCCTCACCCCGAAGTCGATCAAGCCGCCTTTTGCCCGCTACAGTCACGGCGTCGAAGTGCCCCCGGGCAAGCGGCTGGTGTTGTGTTCAGGCCAGGTCGCGATCACGGCGGACGACCAGATCCCCGAAGACGCCGGCGCCCAGGCCGAGCTTTGCTTCAAGAACATCGCCGCGATCCTCGGCGAGGCGGGGCTGGGGCTCGGCAATATCGTTCGCATCAACGCCTATGTCACCGACCGCGCGCATCTGAGACCCTATATGGATGTCCGCGACCGGCTTTTTTCGAACCCCGCGCCGGCCTCGACCCTGATGATCGTCAGCGGGTTTGCCCGGCCTGAATTCAAGGTGGAGGTCGAGGCCATCGCGGCCGGGTGATCGACACGCCGTGTATCTCGCGCTAGGTCTCACCGTTCATCGAAGAGGCATGACATGACCGTACCAAAAAGACGTGTGTGGTGGGGTGACTATCGGACCACGGAATATGCCTCGATCGATCCCGAAGCGACGATCGCTGTGCTGCCGGTGGCGGCGATCGAGCAGCATGGACCGCATCTGCCTGTCTCGACCGACACCTCGATCATGAACGGCATGCTCGACACGGTGATCGCCCGCCTGCCCGACGATCTCGACATCCGCATCCTTCCGGTCCAGGCGGTGGGCAAATCGAACGAGCATCTTCACGCGCCGGGCACGCTTACTTTGCCGGCAACGACGCTGGCGGACGCCTGGACCGAGCTTGGCGTGTCGATTGCGCGGGCAGGCGTGCGCAAGCTGGTCGTCGTCAACTCGCATGGCGGCAACGAGGAGATCATGGGCATCGTCACGCGCGAATTGCGGGTGCGCGAAAAGATGCTGGCGGTGAAGACCAGTTGGCAACGCTTCGGCCGCCCGGCCGGCATGTACACCGAACTCGAGGACCGCCACGGCATCCATGGCGGCGACGTCGAGACCTCGCTGATGCTGCATTTCCGGCCGGATCTCGTCGACATGACCAAGGCCGACAATTTCGTCTCCAACGTCGCCAACGCGGAGCAGGAATTTTCGCTCCTGCGCCACACCGGCACCCACGCCTTCGCCTGGATCGCCAGCGATCTCAATCCGAACGGCGTGGTCGGCGACGCCAGCATTGCCACGGCTGAAAAAGGTCGGCTGACAGCGGAACATCAGGCTGATGGTTTTGTCAGCCTGCTTAGGGATGTACGCAAGGCGAAGCTCGCCGATTGGCTGAAGTAGCCCTACATATCGATCTTCAGTTCGAACGGTGTGCCTTCAAAGGCATCGGCGCCGCGCCCGATCGCTTCGATTGCCGCGATCATGCGGCCGCCTCGACCAAGCAGCGCGTCGGCCACCGCGATCAGCCGCGGATTTGGCGTCGCCGAAGGCGACAGCGTCCGCAACGTCCGGGCCAGCTCGGCCTCGTCGCGTTTCGGCGCCAGCGCGGCAGCGATGATATAGGCGGAGGCCGTCGAGCGGCTGATGCCGGCATAGCAATGCACGACCATCGGCCTTGCGCGGTCCCAGCGGCGCGCGAAATCGAGCAGATTGCGCACATGCTCCTCGCCCGGCATGGTCATGCCATCCTGCGCCGCCGCGATGTCGTGCATGACCAGGTGCAGATGGTTTTCCCTCATGATCGAGGCCGGGCGGAGCACATCGGTGCCGGCGGCCAACAGCGACAGCAGCCGCTCGGCGCCGGTCCTCGCCACCGTTTCCTCGACCTTTGCCAGCGAGCAGACATGGATCATGGTTTGATACCTTCCGCTCGATCCTCGCGCCGGGCCGCCCATTCGGCAAGGGCGGATTCAAGCCGCAGCCACTCCTCCCCGTTCCCCGGCAGGCCGGCCCGCAGGACATGCGGGCGGTCGGTGAAATGGCGAAGCAGGATGCCGCGTTCCCCAAGCACAGAAAACAAGCCGGCGGCATCCGACAGCCTGAGATAGCGGAACAATGTGGTGCCGCCCGCGGCAGGCACGCCGAAACGACCGAACAGCCCGTCGAGCCGAGCCGATACCTCCGCCAGCGACGCGCGCATCGCGTCCTGCCAGCCGATATCGGCAAGTGCGCGAATGCCATATTCGAGCGCCGGGCCGGCGACGGCCCAAGGTCCGAATTGCGTTTCCAGCCGTTGGGCCGCCGGCGCGTCGGCAAGCGCAAATCCAAGCCGCAAACCGGCCAGCCCGAAAAACTTGCCGAAAGAGCGCAGCACGACGATGCCGCCCTGGCCGACATCGCCGGCAAGGCTGTGTTCGCGCGGGCCGACATCCATGAACGCCTCGTCGACGACCAGCAGCCCGCCCTTGGCGCGCAAACCGGCGGCCAGCGCCAGCAGCCGGTCGCGCTCGACGATGCGCCCATCCGGGTTGTTCGGGTTGACCACGACGGCAAGGTCGGCATTCGCCAGATCAGCGAAATCGCTGACTTCGGTCACCTCGTGCCCCGCGATCGCCGCCGCGCGGGCATGTTCGGCATAGGTCGGCCCTAGAACGAGCGCCCTGCCCGGCGCGACCAGCGATGCCACGCGCGGCAGCAGGATCTGCGTACCGGGCGCAGCGACGACATTGGCTGGCGAGGGCGCACCATAGCTACTGGCCGCGATCGCCGTCAGCTCACGCGCCCGCCCCGCTTCCGGCAATCGCGACAGCGAGGTGGCGGGCAGCTCCAAAAGCGGGTAGGAGTGCGGATTGATTCCGGTCGAGAGGTCGACGAAAGGCTGGGGGGCGTTGGGGAAAAGCGCCCTTGCCCGGCCGAGACTTCCACCATGGTCCACCGCTCCTTCAAGAAGCTTCATGTCAGTCCTGATCGCTTTCCTGTCATTGGCCATCGAATCCGCGCTGGGCTACCCCGACTGGCTGTTTCGCGCCATCGGCCATCCCGTGACGTGGTTTGGCAGGCTGATATCCTTTCTCGATCGCAGGCTCAACCGCGCCACTGATCCCGACGCACTGCGTCGCCAACGTGGTGTCCAGGCGCTTCTGGTCATCGTGCTGGTGCCGGCGCTAATTGGCCTGTGCGTGCAGATCCTGCTCTGGTTCATTCCCCTGGGACTGTTCATCACCGCCCTTCTGGCAACATCGTTCCTGTCGCAGCGGAGCCTTTATGAGCATGTCGAGGCCGTCGCCGATGCGCTCGACTCGGGCGGCCTCGACATGGGCCGCGCCGCCGTCTCGCGCATCGTCGGCCGCGATCCCGAAACCCTCGACAGGGCCGGCGTCTGCCGCGCGGCGATCGAGAGCCTGGCCGAGAATTTTTCCGACGGCATCGTTGCCCCCGCCTTCTGGACGGGCGTCGGCGGCCTCGCCGGCGGCGCCGCCTACAAGGCCGCCAACACCGCCGATTCGATGATCGGCCATCGCACGCCGCGCCACGAAACGTTCGGCAGGGCAGCCGCACGCTTCGACGATTGGATCAACCTGCCGGCGTCGAGGCTGACGGCGTTGCTCATCACGTTGGCGGCTTTCCTGGTGAAAGGCGCCGACGCGAAAGCCGCATGGCAGGCGGTGCGGCGCGACGCGAAAAAACACCGCTCGCCCAATGCCGGCTGGCCGGAGGCGGCGATGGCCGGCGCACTTGGCCTGGCGCTCGCCGGGCCGCGCAGCTATGGCGGCGTCGTTGTCGACGACGCGTTCATGGGCGAAGGCGGCCGGCGCGAAGCCGACAGCATCGACATAAGGCGGGCGCTGAAACTCTACCGCGTCGCCGATTATTTGCTGATTGCGCTGTTCGGCGTGCTTTCGGCGATCGTCATTCTGGCATGATCTCACCCCCCGTGAGTTCTCTCTCGAAGGGGAGGAAGGGAGCCGGGCTGCAACAGGTTCGCGCCTTTCCTCTCCCCCGTCGATCGGGGGAGAGGTGGCTCGGCGAAGCCGAGACGGAGTGGGGGTCGACGAGCTCGGCAGTCGCGTTTCTCGCACCCGCCGGGTTGCGCCTGCCTGTCTGCGGACCGCGCGTTCGATAACCGCCTTCCCCCAATCCGTCGCTGCTTCGCAGCCCCACCTTTCCCCCTCCGGAGGAAAAGGAAGTGAGCCCTGCTGGAAGCGTTTGGCGACCAGACTTGAATGCTCATCCACAAAAGGGGACAACAGCTCTCAAAACTCCACCCCCTGCTGCGCCTTCACGCCCGCCGCGAAATGGTGCTTGGTCAGCCCCATCTCGGTCACCAGGTCGGCCGCCTCGACCAGCGCCGGCTTGGCGTTGCGACCGGTGACGACGACATGCAGGCCCTCGCGGCGCGCTTTCAGCGCGGCAACCACCTTGTCCAGATCGAGATACTCGTAGCGCAGCGCGATGTTGAGTTCGTCGAGCACGACGAGACTGATCGACGGATCGGCCATCAGCTCCAGCGCCTTGGCCCAGGCGGCCTCGGCCGCCGCGATGTCGCGCTTCAGATCCTGTGTCTCCCAGGTGAACCCCTCGCCCATCGCGTGCCACACGACGCGGTCGCCGAAGGCGGCGAAGGCCTCCTTCTCACCCGTATGCCATTTGCCCTTGATGAACTGGACGACGCCGACGCGCTTGCCATAGCCGAGCATGCGCAACGCCAGGCCAAAGGCAGCCGTGGTCTTGCCTTTGCCGGGACCGGTGTTGACGATCAGCAGCCCCTTTTCGACCGTCTTGCTCGCCACCTCGGCGTCTTGGACCGCCTTGCGCTTGGCCATCTTGGCGCGGTGGCGCTCTTCGTCCTTTTCGTCGATGTCGGTCATGTCACTTCACCTTGAGCGGCAGCCCCGCCACCATCAAAAGCACGGTCTCGGCAATCGCCGCGACCTGCTGGTTGAGCCGGCCGGCGGCGTCGCGGAACCGGCGCCCCAGCGCATTGTCGGGCACGATGCCTTGCCCGACCTCGTTGGATACCACGAACCAGGGTCCGCGCGGCCGCGACAGCATGTCAGCCAGCCGCCGACATTCGGCCTCTACATCATGATCGGCCAGCATGTGATTGGTCAGCCAGAGCGTCAGGCAGTCGACAAGGACCGGCTGGTCCTCCGGTAGGGCCTCGAGTGCACCGACAAGGCCAAGCGGTGCATCGATGGTCGTCCAGCCCTCGCCGCGCCGCGACCGGTGCAACGCGATGCGCTGCCGCATCTCGTCGTCATAGGCTTGCGCCGTGGCGATGTAGGTCCATGGCGAAGGCAAGGCCGTCATCAGCGTTTCGGCGTGCGCGCTCTTGCCGGAGCGCGCACCGCCGATGATGAAGGTCAGTCTTCCGCGATCAGGCAAAGCTGTCGCGCAGGCTCGTCGCGCTGCCGGTGAAGCGTCCGCGCACCACGCCGACGACAGCGCCGAGCACGAGCCAGAACACCAGATTGGTCACGGTTACCGCCACCACGAACTGATGGTGCAGGCCTTCCGGAATCGGCGTCTCGAAACTGTCCGGCTGCGGCGCGCCGACAATATGCGGCGCGACGATCAACACCACGCCCAGAATCGCCAGCGGCAGTGATTTGCGGAAGGCGATCAGGGCAAGGCCGATCGCCGTCGCCGCCACCGTCGCCGTCCACCAGATCTGGCGTGGCAGAAGCTCGGCGGCAGGCATGGCCGGCAGTTCCGGCGGCAGGCCGAGGCCCGGCGCCAGCGTGAACACGGCAAAGCCGGCCAGTCCCCAGAACACGCCCTGGCGCAAGTTGCCGATGCCGCCGGCGAATTCCGAAACCGCGACCAGGACCAGCGCGAAGCCGATGCCGGTGACGATGTTGGCAAGCACGCTGAAGGCGAAGCGCTCGAAGCCGTCGGCCGGCGCCCAGCCTTCCTCTTCAGCCGGAACAGCTTCAGCGGCTGCCGGCGCGGCGGAGCTCATGGCATTGCCCGCCGGGGCGGCAGAGTTCATGGCGTTGTTGTCGGTCGGGGCCGGTGCGGTATGGTCGTGGTGGTGGCCGCCGCCGGCCTGTTCGTAGACTTCCGCCTTCAGGATCAACGGCACGGTGGCATAGGCCTGCATGCAGGCGAGAACGACACCGGCCACGAGCCCTGCGATCGCCGCGATGAACACGACGTTGCGAAACAGGTTCATGATGTCAAATCCCTATCAGTGGCAGGGAAACGCCATCGAGTGGCGATAGTCGTGCGCGGCATTGTGGACCGCGTCGATATGCGAGAAACCGACAAAGCCTACGACGAAAACGCCGAGCAGCGCCGCGAGCGCGAGCTGCAGGAGGCGCGACTGCGAGGAGATGGAGGCGCCGAGGGAGACGGAAGCGGTATTCATGTCTTGTCCTTTCACCCTCCACCCGAGGGCATCGAAGTCAGTTTCCTGTCGCCGGCAGGTCTCCTGGCTCGCGGATCAGCGCCCTTCCCCACCTTCCCGAAGAAAATCTTCAGTGGCATATGGAGAGGACTACCGCACACAGTTGCGGGGGCAGCCACGGCATTGGGCAACAAATCTGCCCGCACCGCATTCCCTCTTGGCTCCAATCGGAACCGACGACGAAGGTGACTATAGGGAAAATCGCCGCATCCGGCAAACCAAATTCCGACGGCGACAAGCGCTTTAGCGCCGTCCGGCCGCTTGCTCCGCTGCAATTGACAATTTCCGTGGCCGGGTGTCGGCTGCCATCCTCACAGGAGGCCAGCCATGCAGCCCGTCCAGAGCCAGCACGCCCCCTATAACGGCCTCACCCGGGCCGAGCCGACATTGCCGTCCTCGGCCTATTGGGATGCGGCGGCCTACCAGCGCGACCTCGACGCCATCTGGTACAGGAACTGGCTGCTCGTCTGCCGTGAAGCTGATCTCGCCCAACCGCTGGCTTTCCGCACCTTCCGTGTCGGCACCCAGGAGATCGTCGTGCTGCGTGACGATACCGGCGAACTGCGCGCCTTCCACAACACCTGCCGGCATCGCGGCTCGCAGCTTTACCAGGAACGCGAGGGCCGGCTGAAGGCGCGGCTGATCACCTGCCCCTACCACGCATGGTCCTATTCGCTGCGCGGCGATCTCGTGCGCGTGCCGTCGAAAACGCTGCCCGAAGGTTTCGACAAGGCGGACCATCCGCTCTATCGCGTCGCGCTGTCGGTCTGGCGCGGCTTCGTCTTCGTCAATCTCGCGGAAGATGCCGCCGGCTCGGCGCAATCATCCTTCGACCCGGCCTCCGGCGATCTCGGTAACTGGCCGCTGGAATCGCTGGTATCGGGCCATGTGCTGCGCAAAATGATGAACTCCAACTGGAAAATCTTCTGGGAAAACTTCAACGAGTGCCTGCATTGCCCCGGCGTCCACAAGGACCTGTCGCGGCTGGTGCCGATCTACGGCCGGGGCCTGATGGGCCGGCATGACGACCCCGAATGGACCCGCCATGCCGACAATGACGCGCCGGAATTTTCCGGCGGGCTGCGGGCGGGTGCCGAAACATGGTCACGTGACGGCCAGGCGCATGGGCCGGTCTTTTCGGGCCTGACGCCGGCCGAGCACGCCGCCGGCCAGACCTACACCACCAGCCTGCCCTCGATGTTCATCGTCGGCCACGTCGACTATGTCAGGTCCGTACGGCTGGTGCCGCTTGGCCCCGAGCAGACCGAATTGACCGCCGAATGGCTGTTCGCGCCCGACGCGCTCGCCGCCACCGACATCGACAACATCGTCGGATTCGGCACCCAGGTGCTGGAGGAGGATGCCGCGATCTGCGAGGTCAACCAGAAAGGGCTGCGCTCCATGCGCCATAAGGCCGGCGTGCTGATGCCGGAGGAGTACGACCTCCACCGCTTCCACGATTGGGTACGCGAACGACATGCTGCGCTTGTGCCGTAAGCTTCACAGCGACTTCGGCAGATACCGCCAGGTGACATAACCGCAGACCGCCGCAAGCAGGCCGAGCGTGACGAAAACCGAGCCCAGTCCGAAAAAGGCCAGCACCACCGAGTAGACCAGCGGCGGCGTCAGTTCGGAAAAGTCGAGATAAGTGCGGTAGACCGCAGCCATCTGCGCCCGCTCATAAGAGCGGACCGAGCGCATGAAGGCGGTCGAGCCCAGCGCGTCGAGCGCGATGGTGAAGAAGGCGCCGCACAGCAGGAAGGCGCCGGTGACGAGCGGCGCGCTTTCGCCGACGGCACCCGCCGCCAGCAGCACCACCGACATGGCGAAATAGGCAAAAGTCATGGTCCTGCGGCCGCCGAAGCGCTTGCCGGCCTTGCCCCAGAAAATCGCCATGAACAAAAGCGCGTTGCCTGCCGAAACCAGAATGCCGCCGGCAAGTTCGCCCTCACCGGTGATGACCATGAACAGCGGACCATAGACGAAAAATGTCGTCCAGAAGCAGGAGCGGCCGAAGGCGATCAGCCAGGCCAGCCTCAGCCTCGGCTGCGCGACGAAGCGGCCGATATTGGCCAGCGGGTTGACCGGGCGCGTCTTGCCCGGCCGGATCGAGGGATTGTCGCCGAGCCGGTAGGTCCAGAACAACGCCAGCAGGGCCAAGGCGAATACGGCGACCGCGCCATGCGCGGCATAGATGCCGAAGCGCGTGTAGAGAAAGATGCCGAGCGTCGGCCCACCCGTCCAGGCAAACATCGACCACGCCATGCGCAGCGATTCGGCCTGCATGAAATCGGTCTTGCGGATGTGGTCCATGATGTAGAGGTTGAGCGTGATCGACAGCGCACTGGCGCCCATGACACGGCACAGCATGCCGGCCAATTGCCCTGCGAGCGTATGCGTGACGAAGAACAACGAGCCGATCGCCAGCAGGCAGGCGCCCGCCGTGTAGACCCAGCGCCGCGCGAAGCGCTGGATCAGCATCGGCATGAACAAGGTCACGGACAGGCCGAGCATCGCCACTATGGTGTAGAGGATCGAGACGATCTGCTCGTTGTGGAGGATCTCGTAGGCCTGGATCGGGATGACGCTCGACACCGTGGCGCGAGCGAAGGATTCGACCGCGTAGAGCGAGGCGAAGGTGCGGGCATCCGCGGCCTTGAGGGCCGGTAGCCAGATCGGATGGCGCACATGCGTGGACATTGCTTCCCCAAAGCAGAATCACCAGCCAAATCTGCGGCCATCATTTCGCGACCGGTAACAGGAAACCGACGTGCCCCGGTTAAAACGAAGCCGGTCAAAGGCTTTCCGGTGCTGGCCTAAAGGGGTGCCTGATGCAGCGCCGGCTGATCGTCCGTATCGAAGCTCACGGCCTTCTTTTGTCCGGCGTAACCGTGATAGTCCTCGTGCGGGGCTGAATCAGATCGCGAGACCATGAGCATCCAGACGCCGACCATGCCCGCCGCGGAGTTGCCGAAGACCAAGCGCATCGTCGCCATCGACATGCTGCGCGGCATCGCGCTGATCGCCATGGCGAGCTACCATTTCACCTGGGACCTGGAATTCTTCGGCTACACCGATCCCGGCCTGACCGCCTTCGGCTGGTGGAAGTTCTATGCTCGCTGCATCGCCTCGACCTTCCTGTTCCTGGTCGGCGTCAGCCTGTATCTCGCCCATGGCAAAGAGATCCGCTGGAACGGCTTCTGGAGACGCTTCGCCATGGTCGCCGGAGCGGCGATCGCCATTTCGGTCGCCACCCGTATCGCCACGCCGGACGGGTGGATCTTCTTCGGCATCCTGCACCAGATCGCGCTGGCGAGCCTGCTCGGGCTGGCATTCCTGCGCCTGCCGGCGCTGCTCACACTGCCGATCGCCGCGGCGGTCATCGCCATTCCCTTCTATTTTCGGCTGGAATCGTTCGATCACCCCTGGCTGTGGTGGGTCGGCCTTTCCGCGGTCAACCCACACTCCAACGACTATGTCCCGCTGTTCCCGTGGTTCGGTGCGGTGCTTGTGGGCCTCGGAGCGACCAAGCTTGCCTCCGGCTTCGGCGCCTTGGCGCGCCTGGCAGATGTGGCACCCGGGCGCTGGTCCAACCCGCTGGGCTTCATCGGCCGGCACAGCCTGGCCTTCTACCTGATTCACCAGCCGCTGCTGATCGGCAGTGTCTGGTTGTTCTCGCAAGTAATGCCGGCCAAGGTCGAAACCCCGCAGGTGAACTTTCTCAAGACCTGCCAGATCTCGTGCGAGCAGCAGCGCGACAGCAAGTTCTGTTCGAGCTATTGTGGGTGCATGCTGGACACGCTGGAGGGCGAGGCAACGCTTGATCGGCTCTACAAGAACGACCAGACCGCCGAATGGAGAGCGCATCTGGCGGATCTCGCCGGCACCTGCACGGCCCAGACCGACAGCAAGATGACGGAGGAAGGTGTCGAATGACCGAGACCCTGCCCAAACCTGGGCTGATACCGTGGCCGCCGCTGATCTACATCGCCGCCATCGCCATCAGCATCGCGCTCGGCCTGCTCTTTCCCCTGCCCTGGATCGGCGACCTCCTGGGCGACCTCCTCTACGCGGCCGGCTGGGTGGCGCTGTTCGGCGTCGCCGCACTCTGGTTCACCGCCATCCGCACCATGACGCGGGCCAAGACCACGCTCAACCCCAACGCCGTGCCGGACCATTTGGTCACCACGGGTCCTTTCGGCATCACCCGCAATCCGATGTACCTCGCCAACACGCTGCTGTTGATCGGCGTTGCCTTCATCTCCGGGATCGTCTGGTTCCTGCCGCTCGCCTTCGTCGCTGCCTTCGTCACGCAGAAGGTCGCGGTGGAAAAGGAAGAAAAGATGCTGTCGGCAAAGTTCGGCAAAAAATACCGCGACTATGCCAAAAGAGTGCGGCGCTGGATTTGAGCATCTGAACGCCGGCTGCCAGAGCCATATCGGGAAGATAACGGTTTCCGATTTGTGGCGGAGACCAACAATTTGTCGATGTCGGCGCCGCCCCTCACCTGCCTGCCGGCATCCTCTCCCCGTATAGTGACGGGGAGAGGGGCGCTGTCATCAGCGGTTTCGCCAGCCACCAGCGTTGCAGGAAAGAGACCGAGATCACGGTCAGCCCCCTTCTCCCCGTCACTATACGGGGAGAAGTGCCCGACAGGGCGATGAGGGGCGGCGCCGACTCTAAAGCGATTGTCCTGCCTGGAAGGCCGCTACGTATTAACCCCGAGCTCGACCAGCCGCTCGACGCAGGATTCCTCTGCCTGGTCCAGCTCTGCCAATGTCTCCTCGAGGTCGCGGCGCTTTTGCCTCAGATCCTCGCGCTTTTCCTCGATGCGCTTGATCATCAGCTTGAGCTGGCCGACCTCGCCGGGCGGTTCCTTGTACATCTGGATGATTTCGCGGATCTCGTTGATCGAGAAGCCGAGCCGTTTTCCGCGCATGATCTGCCGGATCAGGTGTCGGTCGGATGGACGAAACAGCCGCGTGCGGCCCCGCCGCACCGGCTGCACCAGGCCCTCGTCCTCGTAGAAGCGCAACGTCCGTGTCGACACGTCGAATTCGCGCGTCAGCTCGGTGATCGAATAATATTCCCGCATTCTCGCCCCATAGCCGGAGATTGGCGATTGCTGCTCTCCGTCCGCGGCAGACCTGCCGGAATAGGCCGCAGTCTGCCTGTCGCCGAGCCTCGCACGGCATTTACGTAAAAGTCAATTGAGCCTGATCAATGGACGCCGAACCACCACGTGGCAAGGCCGAGAAAGGCGAAGAAACCAACGACGTCGGTGACCGTGGTGACAAAGACCGCCGAAGCGACCGCGGGATCGACCTTGAAGCGGTCGAGCAGCAGCGGGATCAGGATGCCGGCAAGGGCCGCAACGAACATGTTGATGATCATGGCCGCGGCGATGATGCCGCCCAGATTGGCATCGCGGAACCAGACGGCGGCTACGATGCCGATCAATATGGCGAAAACCATGCCGTTGATGAAGCCCACGCCTATCTCGCGGCGAATGATGCGGCCGGCATTGTAGATGTCGAGATCCCTTGTCGCCAGCGCCCGCACGGTGACGGTCATGGTCTGCGAACCGGCATTGCCGCCCATCCCGGCCACGATCGGCATCAGCACGGCGAGCGCCACAATGCGCTCGATCGTGTGGTCGAACAGGCCGATCACCGATGCCGCAAGGAAGGCGGTCAGGAGATTGACAAGCAGCCATGGCACACGCGAACGCGAGGTCGAAAAGATGCTGTCGGAAAGCTCTTCGTCGCCGACGCCGCCCATGCGCAGGAGATCTTCCTCGGCTTCCTGCTGGATGACGTCGACGACGTCGTCGATGGTCAGCACGCCGACCAACCGCTCGTTCTCGTCGACGACGGCGGCCGACAGAAGGTCATATTGCTCGAACTCCCGCGCGGCCTCTTCCTGGTCCATCGTGGCCGGAATGGCGTGCCGCGTCTCATGCATGACCTCCTCGACCTTGACCGAGCGCTTGGTGCGCAGGATCTGGTCGAGGTCTATGGCGCCAAGCAGCTTGAAGCTCGGATCGATGACGAAGATCTGGCTGAAGCGGTCGGGAAGGTTCTTGTCCTCGCGCATGTAGTCGATGGTCTGGCCGACCGTCCAGAACGGCGGCACCGCGACGAACTCCGTCTGCATGCGCCGCCCGGCGGTCTCCTCGGGGTAATCGAGCGAGCGACGTAGCCTGATGCGCTCGGTAAACGGCAGCTGCGACAGGATCTCGTCCTGGTCCTCCGGTTCGAGATCCTCGAGGATGTAGACCGCATCGTCGGAATCGAGTTCCTGCACCGCCTGGGCAATCTGCGCGTTGGGCAGATTGTCGACGATGTCCATGCGGATCGCCTCGTCGACCTCGGTCAGCGCGGAAAAATCGAAGTCGGCCCCCAAAAGCTCGACAAGGGCGCGCCGCTGGTCGGGATGCAGCGCCTCGATCAGGTCGCCCATTTCCGACTGGTGCAGGTCGTCGACCTCACGCTTGAGCGTGAGCGTATCGCGGTCGGCGATCGCCGCGCCGATCTGGGCGAGAAAGGACGAAAGGACAGCGCCGTCCTCACCGTAGATGTCGGCGCGGTGTTCGTCAGCGACCCCAGCGCCGGTCGTCCGTTCGTCCTGGCCTTCCACCAGCGCCTCCCGCCATTGCAATCCTGGAAAAGGTGCATCTCAGGTCTAGAACATCGGACCCGAAAGTGGAAACCGGTTTCGGGAAAATCCGACGCCCAAAAAGAAACTGGCGTAACGCGCGGGAATATCAAACGAAATGCGCGGTGCCCGTAGGGCTGGAGGTGCCGCTACAAATCAGATTCTGGGGAGAGAGAATGGTGCGGTCGAGAAGACTCGAACTTCCACGGGTTGCCCCACAGCGACCTCAACGCTGCGCGTCTACCAATTCCGCCACGACCGCACGTGGTAGGAGCCGGAACCGACCGGCTCGCGGCGTGTAGCAAATCGTTTCCGGCGAAACAAGTGCGCCCCGAGCATTTAATCGCTGGGAATTGCCATAACGGATCAAAGCGCCAAAATGCACCGCGAACTGGACGTTTCGGCCCGATATCGCCATATGGAGTACAACAAGAGACATCCCATGCCAGAACGCAGCCAGATCGCCACGTCGTTCCTGCCTTTGCCCGGTTCGGCGCCCGTCGAATGGGCGATCGAGCCCGGCCTCACCGCCTACCCCGAGGCGCTTGCCTTCATGGAGGCGCGCGCCGAAGCGATCCGCAGCGGGGCCGCCGGCGAGATGGTCTGGCTGGTCGAACATCCGCCGCTCTATACCGCCGGCACGAGTGCGCGCAGCGAGGACCTGATCGACGCCAACCGGTTCCCGGTGTTTTCGGCCGGCCGCGGCGGCGAATACACCTATCATGGGCCGGGCCAGCGCGTCGCCTACGTCATGCTCGACCTGAAACGCCGCCGGGAGGATGTGCGCGCCTTCGTCGCCGCCCTCGAACAATGGATCATCGGCACGCTCGCCGCCTTCAACGTCAATGGCGAGCGCCGTGAGGATCGCGTCGGCGTCTGGGTGGTACGGCCCGATCGCCCTGCCCTGCCGGACGGCTCTGCCGCCGAGGACAAGATCGCGGCAATAGGCATTCGGCTCAGGCGCTGGGTGAGTTTTCACGGTATCGCCATCAATGTCGAGCCGGACCTCGGCCATTTCAGCGGTATCGTGCCGTGCGGCGTGCAGGACCACGGCGTCACCAGCCTCGTCGATCTCGGGCTGCCGGTGACGATGGCCGATCTCGACCTGGCGCTGAAATCAGCGTTCGAGGATGTCTTCGGCCCAGCCACGGCCTTGCCCGTGGAAACAGCCCGCGAGGCCGGCTGAACGCTTCCCGGACAGCTCAGATCAGCCGTGCCGACGCCCAGAGCACTCCATAACCGTGGATGAGGAACACCGCCAGCAGCGCGCCCGCGATGACGAAACGGTCGGCCGTGCGGATCGGCTTCAGTTCGTGGCGCGGCTTCACCCCGCTGCCCGCTGTCAGAAGGCTGAGGATTGCAAAGACCGCGCCGGCCACGAGCAGAAAGCCGATGGAAAAGCCGGCCCGCCAGCCAAGCGCCAGGAACGCCGAGAGCAGGAAGAAGGAGGCCAGCGCCAGCGCGACCGGCCCCGGGCAGATCTGGCGCAGCACCTGGCCGCCATCGAATTTCCACACCGGCACCAGATTGGCGATGTTGAACAGGGCAGCACAGCCCGCCAGTGTCGCCAGCAATGTCGCGGCAAGCCAGTGCCCTTCCGCGCTTGCAAACGTGCTGCCCATCATCGCCAACGGCACCAGGAAAGCAGAGAACCCAGCGCCCATCAGCGCCACGAACGCAACTTCGAAACGGCTGTCATAGGGCCGGCCGCCAATGGCGAGGCCGCCGAGCAGCGGGATGAAGATCATGCGCGCCCTGCGGTGGCCCATCAGGCGGAATGCCGCCATGTGGCCGAGCTCGTGCAGGGCGACAACGGAAGTCAGGATCGCGGCCAGAGCAAGCCCGCCGCGGTGAAGCCCGAAGAACGGCCACAGGATGAATGCCGAGAGAGCGGCGAAGCCGAGCTGACTCAGCGGATGTTCGAACCAGCCGCCCTTGCGATACCGCCCTGTCCTGGCCCAGCCATCCAGCTTGGCGAGTTCGCGGCGCATGGCGAAATAGCGGAACGCCAGGAAGGCCACGCCGCGGTAACGGTCGGTCTGGGTGAGCGTAACCCGGGTGGCCTCGCCAATCGAGACCAACTGCGCGGTTTCCCGATAATGCGCCCAGAAAGACGGATCGAGCGCCGTGTCCTCGATGACGCGCATCGAAAAGCACCTGCCATGCACGACATTCTCGAGCAGGGCCTTGCGTTCGATCGGCAGGCCGTCCCGGCCCTCCCAGGACATTCTGGTGCGGACCACTCCCTCGCCCAGCATCTCCGCCGAGAGGATTTCGCCGGACCAGCCGGCATTGCTCCCGAGCGGCCACAGCGCCTGCCACAGACGCTGCCGGTCGGCCGCGACCGTGCGGCTGAGCCTGATTGTGCGCAAACCAAGCGGCACGCTCATCAGGAGAAAAATCAGCCCGAGATTGCTGGCCACGAGGAAGGCGGCGACGAT
Organism: Mesorhizobium sp. B2-5-11; assembly: GCF_006440835.1. NCBI lineage: Bacteria > Pseudomonadati > Pseudomonadota > Alphaproteobacteria > Hyphomicrobiales > Phyllobacteriaceae > Mesorhizobium > Mesorhizobium sp. B2-5-11. The sequence continues at coordinate 244,157 of NZ_VFUK01000003.1, read as the reverse complement.
GGGCGACACGCGGCGCTCCTGCTTTCAGGAGCGACACCCTAGCGCCATGGGCGGCAAGAAAGGCTTAACGGCAAAGCGGACTTTCGTCCGCCGGAACAGCGACTGCAGAGACGGTCACCTCACATGGCTCCGATCCAGATCGCCATGGAAATGAGGAAGGTGCTCATGCAAACCAGCGAGATGACATCCTGAACCAGATCGGTCATAACTCTCTCCTGTTGTTGATATGTTCGCAATTTGTTCTAATTTTGTTTCAAAGTCAACGAGCGGCATCCGTCCGCAGCCGGAATTTTCGAGCGATCAAACCGGCAGGGTTAAGAAAAGGTTGACGGCGCGGGACCTATCAACAGGTCAGGAAGATGTCGGCGACGCTATCGTCAGTTAGCGTATGGGATGAGCGCCTGCTGCCCTCAATCTCAGTCGAGACAATAGTGGGTAAGCTACGACTGCCGAGTGATGACGTGAGGCAACACCAAGGCGCCAATCAAGCTGATCGCTGGCGAAAGCGCATGAGGCAAGGCCGCCGGTGGCGCCTCTCGCGCAACTTTGTAACCCTGGCTGCTCATCCTGGTGATGACCGCGATCTCTTCCGCCCTGATCGCACTGAAGGCTCACTGGCGGTTCTGATCCAGAGGACTCCCGGAGGGATCAGTATCCCCGAAGGCAAACTAAACCCGCGGAAATCTCGCTGGACGTTGTTAAGGTTGAACCCAATCTCGCAGCGGACATCGAGGTACCCCTTAGAGCGGCACCACCTTGCCCTCGGCCAGGGTGACCCGCCGGTCCATGCGCGCTGCCAGCTGGTGATTGTGGGTGGCGATCAGCGCCGCGAGGCCGGATTGCCGCACCAATGCCTCCAGCGCCTCGAACACATAGGAGGCAGTGACCGGGTCGAGATTCCCGGTGGGCTCGTCCGCCAGCAGCACCAGCGGCGCATTGGCGACCGCGCGTGCGATTGCCACGCGCTGCTGCTCGCCGCCCGACAGTTCGGACGGCCGGTGCGATGCGCGCTTGCCGATCTGCATATAGTCGAGCAGCTGCGCCGCGCGCTCGGCCGCCTCCTTGCGCGGCAGACCTTTGATGAGCTGCGGCATCATGATGTTTTCCAGCGCCGAAAACTCCGGCAGCAGATGGTGGAACTGGTAGACGAAGCCGACATCGTTGCGGCGGATCGAGGTGCGCTCGTCGTCGGATAGCCGGCCGCAGGCCCGGCCGGAGAGAATCACGTCGCCGGCATCGGGCCGCTCCAGGAGCCCTGCCGTATGCAGCAGCGTCGATTTGCCGGTGCCGGACGGCGCCACCAGTGCCACCATCTCGCCGCGCTTCAGCGAGAAGTCCGCGCCGTTCAGAATGGTGAGCTTGCGCGGTCCCTGGACATAGTGCCGCTCGACGCTCTTCAACTCGATAATGGCCTGCGCCATCATTCGTACCTCAGCGCTTCGACCGGATCGAGGCGGGCCGCCCGCCATGCCGGAAACAACGTCGCCAGGAAGGACAGGCCGAGCGCCATGATGACGACATAGGTCGTCTCGCGCGGATCCATCTTCGCCGGCAACTGGCTGAGGAAATAGAGCTCCGGATTGAACAGCACCTTGCCCGTCATCCAGGAAAAGAACTCGCGGATCGATTCGATGTTGAGGCAGATGACCACGCCGAGCAGCACGCCGGCGATGGTGCCGGTGACGCCGATCGCCGCGCCCGTCATCAGGAAGATGCGCAGGATGGCGCCGCGCGAGGCGCCCATGGTGCGCAGGATGGCGATGTCGTGCCCCTTGTCCTTCACCAGCATGACCAGCCCGGAGATGATGTTGAGCGCCGCCACCAGAACGATCAGGGTCAGGATCATGAACATGACGTTGCGCTCCACCTGCAGGGCGGAAAAGAAGGTCTCGTTGCGCTGCCGCCAGTCGACGAGGTCGATGGGTCGCTGCGCCGCCTCTTCCACCTTCGGTTTCAGCGCGTCGACATCATCGGGATTGTCGACATAGATCTCGATCGTCTGGGCTCGCCCATCCATGTTGAAATAGAGCTGCGCCTCGGAAAAGGGCATGTAGACGATGGAGGCGTCATATTCCGACATGCCGACTTCGAAGATCGCCGCGATCTTGTAGCCTTTCATGCGCGGCGTCGTGCCGAGCGGCGTCACGTCGCCGTCCGGCGAGATCAGCGTGATCGTGTCGCCGAGCGCTAGGCCGAGATTCTCCGCCATGCGCTTGCCGATGGCGACGCCCTCGCCCGTGTCGAAATCGGCGATCGAGCCCTGCTTGATGTTGTTGGCGACGATGGCAATCTTGCCCAGGTCCTCGCCCCTGATGCCGCGCACCAGCGCGCCGGAGCCGCCGCCGACATTACCTTGCGCCAGCACCTGGCCGTCGATCAGCGGAATGGCGTATTTCACGCCGGCCACGCCGTTGATGCGGCCGGCGACCTGCGCATAGTCCTCAAGCGGCGAATCCAGCGGCTGCACGATCAGATGGCCGTTTACGCCGAGGATGCGGGTGAGCAGCTCGGCCCTGAACCCGTTCATGACGGCCATCACCACGATCAGCGTCGCCACTCCCAGCATGATGCCGAGGAAGGAGATCGAGGCGATGACCGAGATCACCGTCTCCTTGCGTCGCGAGCGCAGATAGCGCCACGCCACCGTGCGTTCGAAGATGGAAAACGGTCCGGCGCCTGCCGGTCTCGCTGCCGCCGCCTCGCTCATGCGGCGGCACCGAAGCGTTTTTTCGCATCGGCGATCGGCAGCGTCACGCGCTCGCCGGTCTTGCGGTGCTTGATCTCGACCTCGCCGGCGGCCACGCCGCGCGGTCCGACGATCACCTGCCAGGGCAGGCCGATCAGGTCGGCGGTGGCGAACTTGCCGCCCGGCCGCTGGTCGGTGTCGTCATAGAGCACATCCTTGCCGGCGGCAGTGAAAGCTGCGTTGAGTTCATCGCAGACGCGGTCGCAATCGGCATCGCCGGCTTTCATGTTGATCAGGCCGATGTCGAACGGCGCCACCGCTTCCGGCCAGATGATGCCGTTCTCGTCATGGCTGGCTTCGATGATCGCCGCAACCAGCCGCGACGGGCCGATGCCGTAGGAACCGCCGGAAGCGAAATGATCCTTGCCGTCGGGCCCGGTCACCTTGGCGCCCATCGGCTTGGAGTATTTCTCGCCGAAATGGAAGATATGGCCGACTTCGATGCCGCGCGCCGAAACCTTGTCGCTGTCGGGAACCTCAGCCCAGGCCGCTTCGTCATGCATTTCGTCGGTCGCGGCGTAAGGCGTCGTCCAGGTCTTGACGATGCCTGATATCTCGGCGTCGTTGGAGAAATCGGTGTTGGCTCCGGGCACGCCGAGCGACAGATAATCGCGATGGCAGAACACCTGGCTCTCGCCGGTGTCGGCCAGGATGATGAATTCATGGCTGAGATCGCCGCCGATCGGACCGGTGTCGGCCCGCATCGGGATCGCCTGTAGGCCCATGCGGGTGAAGGTCCGGAGATAGGACACGAACATCCTGTTGTAGGCGGCTCTCGCGCCTTCGAAGTCGAGATCGAAGGAGTAGGCATCCTTCATCAGGAATTCCCGGCTGCGCATGACGCCGAAGCGCGGCCGCACCTCGTCGCGGAACTTCCACTGGATGTGGTAGAGGTTGAGCGGCAAGTCCTTGTAGGACTTTACATAGGCGCGGAAAATCTCGGTGACCATTTCCTCGTTGGTCGGGCCGTAAAGCATGTCGCGGTCCTGGCGGTCCTTGATGCGCAACATCTCCTTGCCGTAGTCGTTATAGCGGCCGCTTTCGCGCCAAAGGTCGGCCGACTGGATGGTCGGCATCAGGATTTCCAGCGCGCCGGCGCGATTCTGTTCCTCGCGGATGATCTGGCAGACCTTGTCCAGGACCCGTTTGCCCAGCGGCAGCCAGGAAAAACTGCCCTGCCCCTGCTGGCGGATCATGCCGGCGCGCAGCATCAGCCGATGCGAGACGATCTCCGCCTCGCGCGGATTCTCTTTGAGGATGGGCAGGAAATAGCGCGACAAACGCATGGACTGGTCCGTGAATGAGGAGGCCGCGCCAGAATCGGTGCGACGCAGGCTTGCTTGCCCCGGCTTCATAGCCATTTCATGGCGCAATGGGAACCCGGACGCATCGACCCGGAAATCGGAAATTCAGCTTTCGAACGGCGTGGCGCGCGGAATGAAAACGTTTTGAGCACCCCTCGCGCGCGCCGCGAATGCTGGACGATCGAAGGAGCCACGGTTGCATAAAACGCCCGGCTGGTGGTTTCCCAAGCAAAGCCTGCCGTACTATTGTGCAGTGCAGCACGAGAATGCCCGTTTCAAGGCAAAATTCTTCGTGACATTTTCATTTCCGTTGGGCTAATGTGCCCCGATAACCGAGAGAGCAGAGAAAAATCTGTTCTCCTACGCGGTCAAAGTCTTGGGAGGATGCGATCTAGGCGCGGTTACTCGCTGCCGCCGGAAACCGGAAACAGATCGGACGCGTTTAAATTGCAAGGCCTTGTGCCTTGCATTTTTTTTGTGCAATCACCTGCTTAGCGCAATGCGTTGCCAAACCACCTTACCCTGCGTCATGATTTTTGAAGCCTGAACAGATGAGCCGGCGCCGAATGGCGGCATGACCTCGCCCGAAGCGCAAGAGCCGGTTTGAATGCTGCTATTTTGCCGTGGCCTGGCCGAATTCCGGCACGATGTGCGGGATGTCGTTGAGGCTATATCCCAGCCCGTGCGTCAGGCCGTAGAAAATGCCCATGAGCACCGCCGTGGCGACGGTGGTGCGGGTCACCGCACGCAGCATATGTGGTCCGCGCGGCGCGCTCGGCACCGTGCCCAGCGTCACGTCACGATCGTCATCCTGCGTCCTGACGCTGAACGGCAGAACGGCAAACAGCACCACCCACCAGGTCGCGAAAAACAGTGCGGTGAACGAAACCCAGCTCATGGTTGCTCCAGTTCGATCAGCGTGCCGAAGAAATCCTTCGGATGCAGGAACAGCACAGGCTTGCCATGCGCGCCGGTCTTCGGCTTGCCGTCGCCCAGAACCCGGGCGCCGGCCGCCTGGAGCCGGTCCCGCGCGGTAAGGATATCGTCGACCTCATAGCAGAGATGGTGCATGCCGCCCGACGGGTTCTTCTCGAGGAAAGCCGCGATCGGCGAACCCTCGCCGAGCGGCTCCAGCAACTCGATCTTGGTGTTGCCGACATTGACGAACACCACGGTGACGCCATGCCCGGGCAGCGCCTGTGGTTCGCTCACTTCGGCGCCTAGCGTGTCGCGATAGCAAGCGACAGCCGCAGCCAGATCCGGCACCGCAAGCGCGACATGGTTCAGGCGTCCAAGCATAGAGCGCTCCGCTTTAGGGGAGTAAGGGAGTAGGGAAACAAGACAGAAGAAAAGCAACGGCTCATTCTCCCCTACTCCCCTACTGCCTTATTCCCCTATTCCCCTATTCGTCACCGCGTGACAAATACAGTCACCAGCGGTTTCTTGCCCCAGGCTTCGTTGGCGGCGCCACGTACGGCACGGCGTACCGCCTCCTGCACCAGATCGAGGTCTTTTCGGCGCTGACGGGGGATGGAGTCCACCGCGCCGATTGCCGCATCGATCATCAGGTCCTCCAGCGTCTCGCCTCTGGCGTCGGCCTCGGCGACGCCGATTGCGACCAGATCGGGATCGCCGGCGAGCTCATACTTCTCGTCCAGCACCACATTGACCGCGACATGGCCGGCAAAGGACAGTTTGCGACGGTCGCGAATGCCCATCGCCTGGTCGGTGCCGATCAACCTGCCGTCCTTGTAGATGCGGCCGAACGGCACCTGGTCGATGATCGTGGCAGGGCCGGGAGCAAGCCGCAGCATGTCGCCGTCGCGCACCTGCGCCACCTGGCCGATGCCCGACGTCGACATCAGCGAGCCCTGCGCCACCAGATGCGCGGCCTCGCCATGCACTGGAACGCCGATCTGCGGCCGTACCCATTCATACATCTTGCGCAATTCGCTGCGCCGCGGATGGCCGGAGACATGAACCAGCGCATCGCCGTCCTCGATGATCTTGATGCCGAGATCGACGAGGCGGTTCTTAATTTCGAGGATCGCCTTCTCGTTGCCGGGAATGGTGCGCGAGGAAAACACCACCGTGTCGCCGGCCGTCAGCGACACCGACTTCATCTCGTCGCGCGAGAGCTTGGCAAGCGCCGCCAGCGGCTCGCCCTGGCTGCCGGTGCAGATGACGACCAGGTTTTCGCGCGGAATGAAGCCGAAATCCTCCTCGGCGATGAACTCAGGCAGACCGTCCATGTAGCCGAGTTCGCCGGCGACATCGATGACGCGCTTCAGCGACCGGCCGAGCACCAGGCACTGACGGCCGGCATCGCGCGCCGCCTTGGCGATGGAAACGATACGGCCGACATTGGACGAGAAGGTGGTGACGGCGACGCGGCCCTTGGCGGCCTGGATAACCCCTTTCAGCCCCTCGCCGACCGCGACTTCCGATGGCGATTCGCCTTCGCGCATAGCATTGGTCGAATCGCAGACCAGCGCCAGCACGCCCTTGTCGCCATAGGCGCGGAACCGTGCTTCGTCGGTCTTGGGTCCGATCGTCGGCGCCGGGTCGATCTTCCAGTCGCCGGTGTGGATGACGGTGCCTGCCGGCGAGGTGATGGCCAGCGACATCGGTTCGGGAATCGAATGCGCGACCGGGATCGCCTCGATTTCGAACGGACCGACAGTGAATTTTTCGCCCGCGCGGTAGATGGTCAGCGGGATCTTCGGCGCGCCCTGCTCGCCCTGGCGCTTGGCTTCCAGCAGCCCGGCGCTGAACGGCGTCATCCACACCGGCGCCTTGAGCCTCGGCCAGATATCCAGCAGCGCGCCATAGTGGTCCTCATGCGCGTGGGTGATCACGATACCGCGCAAATTGGCGATGTTCTCTTCGATGAAGCGCGTGTCGGGCAGGATCAGGTCGACGCCCGGATGCGCCGCGTCGGGAAAGGTGACGCCGACGTCGATGACGATCCATTCGCGCGCGCTCGGCGGACCATAGCCGTAGAGAGCGAAGTTCATACCGATCTCGCCGACGCCGCCCAGCGGCACGAAGACGAGTTCGGCGTTTTCCGCTTTCGCCATGATTTTTTCCTTCCTGGCCCTCAGGCCAAGCCATTGAAGCAATTCCGGGAAAAGTCTGTAACGGTTTTCCGTCTGGAATTGCGCAAAAACAAAACTATACCCGGGCGGATGCGACCGCGCCGAAATGCACATCGCCGGCGGCGATCGTCAAAACCGAGCCCTCATCGTCGCGGATCACGAAACGGCAGTCCTCGTCAATGGTCTCGAACACCCCGCGCACCACATTACCGTCAATTCTGACAGCAACCTCGCCGCCAAGCCCTGCCGCGCGTGCCAGCCAGCGCCGCCTGACGGCGGCAAGTCCCCGCCCGTCGTCCCACAGGCGGGCATTCTCGCTCCAGGCATCCGACAGCGCCAGGAACAGCGTTTCGGCATCGCATGCCGCACCCAGTGCGTGAAGCGACGTCGCGGGATACGGCAAATCCTCAGGGTACGCCACAACATTGACGCCGATGCCGACCGCCACCGCGAAACGGCCGCCGTCCAGCATGGCCGATTCCAGCAGGATGCCGGCGAGCTTGGCGCCGGAGGCGAGCACGTCGTTCGGCCATTTCAGCTCGAAACGGTTCTTGCCTTCATTGCCGCCGTCGAGGCCGATGGCGATCCGGCCCGCCGGCACCACGGCGTCGAGCGCATCGGCCAGCGCCAGGCCGGCGACGAAACCGAGCGTCGCGGCGAGGCGAAGCTCGCCCCCGGTGAGGACGAGCAGCGTCGCCGCCAGATTGCCCTCGGGTGTCGCCCAGACGCGGCCGCGCCGCCCGCGCCCGCTTTCCTGTTTCTTGGAAACGACCCACAATCTGCCGGGGTCGCCGGCCCGGGCGTGATCCAGCGCCAGCGCATTGGTGGAGCCGACGCTGTCATGCGCCTCCAGCCGGAATCCTTCCGACGCCGAGGTTGGAGCCAGCCGAAATGCCATCCCGTCAGAAGAATGTCTTGGCGGCGGCTTCGGCATAGGTGCCGATCGGACCGCCGATCAGCACATAGAACAGCACGAAAGCGCCGGAGACACCGAGTACGAGGCGCAATTCACTGGCCATCGGCACGAAGCCGCCGACCGGTTCGTCGAACCACATGATCTTGATGATGCGCAGGTAATAATAGGCGCCCACTACCGAGGCCAGCACGCCGATGATCGCCAGCGCGTAGAGGTTGGCATTGATGGCGGCGAGAAAGACGTACCACTTCCCCCAGAAGCCGGCGAGCGGCGGGATGCCGGCCAGCGAGAACATCAGGATGGTCAGGATCGTCGCCATGATCGGGTTGGTCGAGGACAGGCCTGCCAGGTCGCTGATCTGCTCGACATTGCCTTCCTTGCGCCGCATGGCGAGAATGAAGGCGAAGGTGCCGAGCGTCATCACCAGATAGATCAGCATGTAGATCGCGACGCCGCGCACGCCGGCCTGGCTGTTGGCGGCAAGGCCAACCAGCGCGTAGCCCATGTGGCCGATCGAGGAGTAGGCCATCAGGCGCTTGATGTTGGTCTGGCCGATCGCCGCGAAAGAGCCGAGCGCCATCGAGGCGATGGAGATGAAGACGATGATCTGCTGCCAGTCGGAAGCGATCGGCTTGAACGCGCCCATGGTGACGCGCACGATCAGCGCCATAGCCGCCATTTTGGGTGCCGCCGCCAGGAAAGCCGTCACCGGTGTCGGCGCACCCTCATAGACGTCGGGCGTCCACATGTGGAACGGCACCGCCGAGATCTTGAAGGCGAGGCCGGCCAGCACGAAGACCAGGCCGAAGACGAGGCCAAGCTGGCGCTCTCCGCCGCCCAGCGCCGTCGCGATCTCCTGGAACCCGGTGTTGCCGGTATAACCATAGACCAGGCTGATGCCATAGAGCAGCATGCCCGACGACAGCGCGCCGAGGACGAAGTACTTCAGGCCCGCCTCGGTCGAGCGCAGGTTCTCGCGGTTGATCGCGCACAAGACATAGATCGCCAGCGACTGAAGCTCGAGGCCGAGATAGAGCCCGATCATGCCGTTGGCGGAGATCATCAGCATCATGCCGAGCGTGCACAGAAGGATCAGCACCGGATATTCGAACTTGTCGAACCGCTCCGCCCTGGCGAAGCGCATCGACATGATCAGCGTCACCGCCGAGCCCACCAGCGCCAGCAGCTTCATGAAGCGGGCAAAGGAATCCTGGATGAAGGCATTGCCGTAGGCGCTGCCCTGCCCGGTGGAGAAGATCAGCCAGGCGCCCGATATCACCAGCACGGCAACGGCAAGGCCGGTCACGGTGTTGGCGGTGTTGGCGCGCGAATAGGCCCCGACCATCAGCAGCGCGAGCGCGCCGATGGCAAGGATCAGCTCGGGCGTCGAGAGCGACAGGCTGGAGAGAAGGTCCGGCGTCATGGTTCGCAAAACCCCTGGGTCAGTTCGCCGCCGCGGTCTGCGCGGCGCCGATGGATGCGGTGACATTGGTGACGAGCGACTTGACCGACTGGGCCGTCGCGTCGAAGACGGGAGCGGGATAGACGCCGAAGAAGATGACCAGCACAACCAGCGGATAGATGATCGCCTTCTCGCGTGTCGACAGGTCGAGCAGGCCCTTGAGGCTGTCCTTGGTCAGCGCGCCGAAGATCACCCGGCGGTAGAGCCAAAGCGCGTAGGCGGCCGACAGGATGACGCCGGTGGCAGCGAAGAACGCCACCCAGGTATTGACCCGGAACACGCCGAGCATGGTCAGGAACTCGCCGACGAAGCCTGACGTGCCCGGCAGGCCGACATTGGCCATGGTGAAGATCAGGAACACGGTGGCGTATTTCGGCATGTTGTTGACCAGGCCGCCATAGGCGGCGATCTCACGCGTGTGCATGCGGTCATAGATGACGCCGACGCACAGGAACAGCGCGCCCGAGACCAGGCCGTGGCTGAGCATCTGGAAGATCGCGCCCTGCACGCCTTCCTGGTTCATGGCGAAGATGCCCATGGTCACGAAGCCCATATGGGCGACCGACGAATAGGCGATCAGCTTCTTCATGTCCTCCTGCATCAGCGCCACCAGCGAGGTGTAGATGATGGCGACGACCGAAAGTGCGAAGACCAGCGGCGCGAACATCTCGGAGGCCAGCGGGAACATCGGCAAGGAGAACCGCAGGAAGCCGTATCCGCCCATCTTCAACAGAATGGCGGCCAGGATCACCGAACCGGCTGTCGGCGCCTCGACATGCGCATCCGGCAGCCAGGTATGCACCGGCCACATCGGCATCTTCACCGCGAAGGAGGCGAAGAAGGCGAGCCACAGCCATGTCTGCATGTTGGCGGGGAAATTGTGCGTCAACAGCGTCGGGATATCGGTCGTGCCGGACTGGTAGAACATCGCCATGATGGCGAGCAGCATCAGCACCGAGCCGGCGAGCGTGTAGAGGAAGAACTTGAAGGAGGCATAGACGCGGCGCTTGCCGCCCCAGACGCCGATGATGATGAACATCGGGATCAGGCCGGCTTCGAAGAAGACGTAGAACAGCACGATGTCGAGCGCGCAGAACACGCCGATCATCAGCGTTTCGAGCAGCAGGAAGGCGATCATGTAGGCCTTGACGCGCTTCTCGATCGCTTCCCACGACGCCAGGATACAGAGCGGCATCAGGAATGTGGTCAGAATGACGAACAGCATCGAAATGCCGTCGACGCCCATATGGTAGGAGATGCCGGAATCGAGCCAGGCGACCTTCTCGACGAACTGGAAGCCGGCTTGCGAATTGTCGAAGCCGGTCCAGATGAACAGCGAGACGATGAAGGTGAACGTCGTCGTCAGCAGCGCGATGGCGCGGATGTTGCGGCGTGCGTTTTCGCTGTCGTCGTTGATGAACAGGATGAGCAGCACACCAACCAACGGCAGGAAGGTGACCAGCGAGAGAATTGGCCAAGCGGTCATCAGAGCATCATCCAGGTGACGAATGCGGCAACGCCGATCAGCATGGCGAAGGCATAGTGATAGAGATAGCCGGTCTGCAACTTGACGACGCGGTTGGTGACATCGACGACGCGTGCCGAAATGCCGTCAGGCCCGAGACCATCGATGACGGTGCCGTCGCCGGTCTTCCACAGGAAGGAACCGAGGCGTTTGGCCGGCCGCACAAAGAGGAAGTCATAGAGCTCGTCGAAATACCATTTGTTGAGCAGGAAGGCATAGAGCCCGCGATGCTGGGCGGCCAGATTGACCGGCATTTCCGGCGAGCGGATGTAGAACTTCCACGCCAGCGCCAGGCCGATCAGCATGGCGATGAACGGCGACAGCTCGACCCATAGCGGCAGTTCGTGAATGTCGTGCAGGATGTGATTGTCCGGCAGTGTGAACAGCGACGCCTTCCAGAATTCGGCATAGCCTTCGCCAATGAAGGCACCGTGGAAGATGATGCCGGCAAACAGCGCGCCCGCCGCCAGCACGAACAGCGGCACCAGCATCACCGGCGGCGATTCATGGACATGGTGCATCACCTCATGGCTCGCCCGCGGCCTGCCGTGGAAGGTCATGAAGATCAGCCGCCAGGAATAGAAGGAGGTGAAGCCGGCGGCGATCACCAGCAGCACGAAGGCGAGGCCCGCCACGGAATTATGCCCGGCAAAGGCCGTCTCGATGATGGCATCCTTGGAGAAGAACCCGGCGGTGCCGATAACGGTGACCGGAATGCCGACGCCGGTCAGCGCCAGGGTGCCGATTACCATCATCCAGTAGGTCGTCGGGATCAGCGTCCTCAGGCCGCCCATCTTGCGCATGTCCTGCTCGTCGGAAACCGCATGGATGACCGAGCCCGAGCCGAGGAACAGCAGCGCCTTGAAGAAGGCATGCGTGAACAGGTGGAAGATCGCCGCACCATAGGCGCCGACGCCGAGCGCCACGAACATGTAGCCAAGTTGCGAGCAGGTCGAATAGGCGATGACGCGCTTGATGTCGTTCTGGACGAGGCCGACGGTCGCCGCGAAGAAGGCGGTGAAGGCGCCGATGAAGGTCACCACCGTCAGCGCCGAATGCGACAGCTCGAACAGCGGCGACAGCCGCGCCAGCATGAACACGCCGGCCGTCACCATGGTGGCGGCATGGATGAGCGCCGAGACCGGCGTCGGGCCTTCCATGGCGTCCGGCAGCCAGGTGTGCAGCGGCACCTGCGCCGACTTGCCCATGGCACCCATGAACAGCAGCAGGCAGACGATCGTCATCGCTGCCTGCTTATCCAGCGCATAACCGAGGAAGGTCAGCACCGCAGCACCTTGCGGGGCGCCTTCAGCCGGGATGAACGTCGCCGCATTGGCGAAGATGGTGCCGAGATTGACCGAGCCGAACAGCACGAACACGCCGAAGATGCCGAGCGCGAAGCCGAAATCGCCGACGCGGTTGACGACGAAGGCCTTGATGGCCGCGGCGTTGGCCGAGGGCTTCTTGTACCAGAAGCCGATCAGCAGGTAGGACGCCAGGCCCACCCCTTCCCAACCGAAGAACATCTGCACGAGGTTGTCGGCCGTCACCAGCATCAGCATGGCGAAGGTGAACAGCGACAGATAGGCAAAGAAACGCGGCCGGTTCGGATCGTGGTGCATGTAGCCGATCGAGTAGATATGGACCAGCGCCGACACGGTGTTGACCACCACCAGCATGACCAACGTCAGAGTGTCGATCCTGAGCGCCCAGGACGCCTCCAGTCCGCCGGACTGGATCCAGCGCAGCACCGGCACGGTGAACACCTCGCCATGGCCGAAGCCGACGGTGAAGAAAGCAACCCACGACAGCACCGCCGCGATCACCAGGAAGCCGGAGGTGATGTATTCGGACGCCTTGGCGCCGAGCGACGTGCCGAACAGGCCGACGATCAGGAAGCCGAGCAGCGGAAGGAAGACGATGGCCTGGTACATGGTGGTTCCGTCAACCCTTCATCATGTTCACGTCTTCGACCGCGATCGAGCCGCGGTTGCGGAAGAAGACGACGAGAATGGCAAGTCCGATGGCGGCCTCCGCCGCCGCGACCGTCAGCACGAACAGCGCGAACACCTGGCCGACGAGGTCGCCGAGAGCCGCCGAAAAGGCGACGAAATTGATATTGACCGCAAGCAGGATCAACTCGACCGACATCAGGATGACGATCACGTTCTTACGGTTCAGGAAGATGCCGAACACGCCGAGCGTGAAAAGGATCGCCGATACGGTCAGATAATGTGCGATGCCGACGACCATCTCAGACTCCTTCGCCCGACTTGACCTTGCGGATTTCCATGCCCGTCGCCGCCGTGCGGGCGACCTGGGCTGTGATCGACTGCCGCTTGACCCCTTCCTTGTGGCGCAGCGTCAAAACGATGGCACCGATCATGGCCACCAGCAGCACGAGGCCCGAGATCTGGAAGTAGTAGAGGTAGTCCGTATAGAGGATGTCGCCGAGCGCTGCCGTATTCGAGCGCGCCGCGAGATCGGGAATCGGCTTCGATACCGTCGAGGCGAGCTGCGGCGCGAAGGTATAGCCGCCGAGCACCACGATCAGTTCCGCCGCCAGGATCAGTCCGACCAGCGCGCCGATCGGCGCATATTGCAGAGCGCCCTCCTTCATCTCGGCGAAGTCGACGTCGAGCATCATGACGACGAACAGGAACAGCACCATGACAGCGCCGACATAGACGACGAGCAGGATCATCGCCAGGAACTCGGCGCCTGTCAGCATGAACAGGCCGGCGGCGTTGAAGAAGGTCAGGATCAGGAACAGCACCGAATGCACGGGGTTGCGCGACGAAATGACCATGAACGCCGACGCCACGGCGACAAAGGCGAAGAGGTAGAAAAAGGCCGCCTCTAGTCCACTCAGCATTGGGGTTCCCCCGGGTTCCTGTCCAAACAGGACGTTCGTCCTGTTTGTTGTCTGTGGCTTCGTTCCGCCTCCGGTGCGAAGCCGCGTTGTCCTAGCCCATGTTCCAACCGGGTTGAAAGACCCGGCGCAAAGAAACATGGGCAACTCTGAAGTCCTGAGGGATGACCTTGCCTGAAATGCTTCGGGTCATCCCCGGACAAGGGCCCTCGCCCCTGTCCATGCGATATCAGCGGTACGGTGCGTCCAGCGAGATGTTGCGCGCCAGTTCGCGCTCCCACCGGTCGCCATTCGCCAGCAGTCTGTCCTTGTCGTAGTAGAGTTCCTCGCGCGTCTCGGTCGCGAATTCGAAATTCGGCCCCTCGACGATGGCGTCGACCGGGCAGGCTTCCTGGCAGAAGCCGCAATAGATGCACTTCACCATATCGATGTCGTAGCGCACGGTACGGCGCGTGCCGTCGTTGCGGCGCGGGCCGGCCTCGATGGTGATGGCCTGCGCCGGACAGATCGCCTCGCACAATTTGCAGGCGATGCAGCGTTCCTCGCCATTGGGATAACGGCGCAAGGCATGCTCGCCCCGGAAGCGTGGGCTCACCGGCCCTTTCTCGTGCGGATAATTGATCGTCTCCTTCGGCGCGAAGAACTGGCGCATCGACAAGAAGAAGGCGCTGACGAAATCCTTCAGCAGCAGCGATTTGGCGGCCTGGGACAGAGCGGACATCACGCAAACCCCGTGATCTTGAGGAAGGCGGCGGTCAGCACCACCATGAACAGCGAGATCGGCAGGAACACCTTCCAGCCAAGCCGCATCAGCTGGTCGTAGCGGTAACGCGGCACGAACGCTTTCACCATGGAGAACATGAAGAACATCAGGCAGATCTTGAGCACGAACCAGATCACCCCCGGCACCCAGGTGAAGGGCGCGAAGTCGAACGGCGGCAGCCAGCCGCCGAGGAACAGGATGGTGGCCAACGCGCACATCAGCACGACGGCGACGTATTCGCCGAGGAAGAACAGCAGGAACGGCGTCGACGAATATTCGACCATGTGGCCGGCGACCAGTTCCGATTCGGCTTCGACGAGGTCGAAAGGCGGGCGATTCGTCTCGGCCAGGGCCGAGATGAAGAAGATGACGAACATCGGCAACAGCGACAGCCAGTGCCAGTCGAGGAACGTGTTGGGCAGGCCGAGCTTGGTGCCGAGCCCATCCTGCTGCGACAGCACGATGTCGGACAGATTGAGCGAACCGACGCAAAGCAGCACGGTGACGATGACGAAGCCGATCGAGACCTCGTAGGACACCATTTGTGCTGCCGAACGCAGCGCCCCGAGGAACGGATATTTCGAATTGGACGCCCAGCCGCCCATGATCACGCCATAGACCTCGAGCGAGGAGATGGCGAAGACATAGAGGATACCGACATTGACGTTGGCGACGGCCCAGCCCTGGCTGACCGGAATGACCGCCCAGGCTGAGATCGCCAGAACCGCCGATACCAACGGCGCCAAAAGAAACACGCCCTTGTTGGCGCCGGACGGGATCACCGGCTCCTTGAAGACGAACTTCAACAGATCGGCAAAGGCCTGCAGCGTGCCCCAGGGGCCGACGACGTTCGGGCCGCGGCGAAGTTGCACCGCCGCCCAGATCTTGCGGTCGGCATAGAGCAGGTAGGCGACGGCGATGAGAAGCACGACGATCAGCACGACCGACTTCAACACGATGATCAGCGCCGGCAGCACGTAAAAGGAGAAGAAGGTGTCCATGCTTATTCCGCCGCCTGCTTGAAGCCGCTCTTGGCCAGCGCAGAGCACTCCGCCATCACGGCAGAGGCCCGCGCGATCGGGTTGGTCAGGTAGAAGTCCTGGACCGGCGACGTGAACGTGCCCTTGTTCAGCCGTCCGCTGAGCTTCGCCACATTGGCGATATCCTCGGCATTGCCCGCAGCAACCTGGTCGATGCGGGCAAGATGCGGGTACTCGCCGTAGAGTTTAGCGCGCAGCTGCGGCAGTGAATCAAACGGCAACTTCTTGCCCAGTACATCCGACAATGCCCTGATGATGGCCCAATCCTCGCGCGCGTCGCCCGGCGCGAAGCCGGCGCGGTTGGTCTGCTGCACGCGCCCTTCCGTGTTGACATAGGTGCCCGACTTCTCGGTGTAGGCAGCGCCCGGCAGGATGACGTTGGCGCGGTGCGCGCCGGCATCGCCATGGGTGCCCACATAGACCACGAAAGCGCCGCCGGTCTTTGCCATGTCGATTTCGTCGGCGCCCAGCAAGAACAGCACGTCCGTCTCGCCCAGCATGCCGGCGACGTTCCTGCCGCCCTCGCTCGGCACGAAGCCAAGGTCGAGGCCGCCGACGCGTCCAGCCGCATTGTGCAGCACGGCAAAGCCGTTCCAGTCCGCGCGCGCGGCGTTCACGGCCATGGCGAGCTTCGCTGCCTGGCCGAGCACCGCCGCGCCATCGGGGCGTGCCAGCGCGCCCTGGCCGACGATGATGAGCGGATGCGTGGCCTTCTTCAGCACCTGGAAGAACTTGCCATCACCGTCGGCCAGATCCTTGAGCGATTCCGGTCCTGCGCCCAGCAGTTCGTAGTCATAGCGTGTATCCCCGACATCGCCGATGACGCCGACCGGCAGATTGCCGACCCGCCAGCGCTTGCGGATGCGGGCGTTGAGCACCGAGGCTTCGAAGCGCGGATTGGCGCCGATGATCAGCACCGCGTCCGCCTGTTCGATGCCTTCGATGGTGGGGTTGAAAATGTAGCTTGCCCGGCCAAGCGACGGGTCGAGCGCGGCGCCGTCCTGGCGGCAATCCATGTTCTTCGAACCGAGTGCGGCCATCAGGAGCTTCAGCGCGTAGATTTCCTCGACCGCGGCAAGATCGCCCGCTATGGCGCCGATCTTCTCGGGCGTAGTCTTCGACACGGCGTCCTTGATCGCCGTGAAGGCCTCGGCCCAGCTCGCCGGGACCAGCTTACCGTCCTTGCGTACATAGGGCCGGTCGAGACGCTGCGTGCGCAGGCCGTCCCAGATGAAGCGGGTCTTGTCGGAGATCCACTCCTCGTTCACCGCCTCGTTGACGCGCGGCAGGATGCGCATCACCTCGCGGCCGCGGCTGTCGACGCGGATCGCCGAGCCGACGGCATCCATGACGTCGATGGATTCGGTCTTGGTCAGTTCCCACGGCCGTGCCTGGAAGGCGAAAGGCTTGGAGGTCAGCGCGCCGACGGGGCACAGGTCGATGACATTGCCCTGCAGCTCCGAGGTCATCGCCTGCTCGAGATAGGTGGTGATCTCGGCATCCTCGCCGCGGCCGATCAGGCCGAGTTCGGAAATGCCGGCAACCTCGGTGGTGAAGCGAACGCAGCGCGTGCAGTGGATGCAGCGGTTCATCACCGTCTTGACCAGCGGGCCGATATACTTGTCTTCGACCGCGCGCTTGTTCTCGTGATAGCGCGAGGAATCAACGCCGAAGGCCATCGCCTGGTCCTGCAGGTCGCATTCGCCGCCCTGGTCGCAGATCGGGCAATCCAGCGGATGGTTGATCAGCAGGAATTCCATCACGCCTTCCCTGGCCTTCTTGACCATCGGCGTGTTGGTGAAGATTTCCGGCGCTTCTCCGTTCGGACCGGGACGCAGGTCGCGCACGCCCATGGCGCAGGACGCTTGCGGCTTGGGCGGCCCGCCCTTCACCTCGATCAGGCACATGCGGCAATTGCCGGCGATCGACAACCGCTCGTGGAAGCAGAAGCGCGGCACTTCCGCGCCCGCGTCCTCTGCCGCCTGCAGCAGCGTGTAATGGTCGGGTACAGTGATTTCTTTCCCGTCGACCTTGAGCTTTGCCATTCGCCTCAAACCTCTGCGGATTTCCCGCAATCTCATTTCCCGGGCGCGACAGACGCGGCGCCCGGCATTTCACTCACTTCTTCGCGGCCAGCACAGCCGCCTGGGCAATCCAGTCGTCGCGCACGATACGGCCGTTGAACGACAGGTAGTCGTCGACCCAGGCGATCTCTTCGGGCGACCAGTCGGCGATCTGGCGGAACGTCCATATGCCGAGCCCGTTGAGCACCGTCTCCAGCTTCGGGCCGATGCCCGATATCTTCTTGAGATCCGAAGGCTTCGCCGGCCTCTCGATAGCCTTGGGCTGCCGGAAATCCTCGGGCAGCAGCACATCCGAAAGCTCGTCCGCTGACCGCCCCGCCTGTGCCGCCGGCACCGTGGTGGCGGCCTCCCTGGCGGCAATGTCGGTGACTTCCTGCGCGAAGGACTGCGCCTCCGCAATCAGGGTCTTGGCCGTCGCCCGCGCTCTGGTGGATGAAAGGCTCGCATCCTCGAATTGTTCCACGCGCGCCTCGAAATCCTCGATGAGCGGCTGCATGAGGCGTTGCGACGCCTCGGCTGCGCCCGACAGCGCGCCCAACCAGACGCCGAAAGCGTGGTTGGCGAGCCCAAGTCCCAGAGCCGACATCGCCGCCGCGCCCGCGACAGGGTGCGCCAGAAGGTTGACGGCGCCGGCCATCTCCTTCGGCATCATCCTGGTCAGGTCCTGGTTCATCTTCTCGATCTGGTCCAAATTGGGCATCAACGGGTGGGGTGTCGAATACGGCGCCATAGAATTCTCCTGGTCGTTTCTTCGTTCGCCCCGCCCCGTTCTTCTCGCTCCGGGCTATCGCCATTCAATGCTTCTCTATTCCGCCGCCACCAACACCGGCTCGGCCCGGTGCGCGTTGCGCGAAAACTCGTCGATGCGCCGCTCCACCTCGCCGCGGAAGTGCCGCATCAGGCCCTGGATCGGCCAAGCGGCCGCGTCGCCCAGCGCGCAGATCGTGTGGCCTTCGACCTGCTTGGTCACGTCGAGCAGCATGTCGATCTCGCGCTTCTGCGCCTCGCCGCGCACCAGCCGTTCCATCACCCGCCACATCCAGCCGGTGCCTTCACGGCACGGCGTGCATTGGCCGCAGCTCTCATGCTTGTAGAAGTAGGACAGCCGCGCGATGGCTTTGACGACATCGGTCGACTTGTCCATGACGATGACGGCCGCCGTGCCGAGGCCGGATTTGAGGTCGCGCAGCGCGTCGAAATCCATCGGCGTATCGATGATCTGCTCGGCCGGCACCAGCGGCACCGAGGCGCCGCCAGGAATGACCGCCAGAAGATTGTCCCAGCCGCCACGGATGCCGCCGCAATGCGTCTCGATCAGCTCGCGGAACGGGATCGACATCGCCTCTTCGACGGTGCACGGATTGTTGACGTGGCCGGAGACGCAGAACAGCTTGGTGCCGACATTGTTGGGCCGGCCGAAGGATGAGAACCAGGCCGCGCCCCGACGCAGGATCGTCGGCGCCACAGCGATCGATTCGACGTTGTTGACCGTCGTCGGGCAGCCATAAAGGCCGACATTGGCCGGAAATGGTGGCTTCAGCCTGGGCTGGCCCTTCTTTCCCTCGAGGCTTTCGAGCAGCGCCGTCTCCTCGCCGCAGATATAAGCCCCGGCGCCATGGTGCATATAGACGTCGAAATCGTAGCCTGAAGTGTTGCCCTTGCCGATCAGCTTGGCCTCATAGGCCTCGTCGATGGCACGCTGCAGCGCCTCGCGCTCGCGGATGAACTCGCCGCGCACATAGATGTAGGCCGCGACCGCGCCCATGGCGAAGCCGGCGAGCAAGGCGCCTTCGACCAGCGTGTGCGGATCGTTGCGCAGAATGTCGCGGTCCTTGCAGGTACCGGGCTCGGATTCGTCGGCATTGATGACGAGATAGCTCGGCCGGCCGTCACTCTGCTTGGGCATGAACGACCATTTCAAGCCGGTCGGGAAACCGGCGCCGCCGCGGCCGCGCAGGCCCGACGCCTTCATCTCGTTGACAATCCACTCGCGCCCCTTGGCGACGATGCTGGGCGTGTTGTCCCAGGCGCCTCGCGCCATTGCGCCGGCCAGCGACTTGTCGAAGAGGCCGTAGATGTTGGTGAAGATGCGGTCTTTGTCCTGAAGCATTGTTCGTCCCTCAGACCGGCTTCTTGCCGAAGACGCGGATATATTCGGCGACGCCGCCCTTGGCGAGCGCCTTGGCCTGCTTGACCCAGTCGTCTCGCTCGATGCGGCCGCGGAAGGAGAGATAGCTGTCCACCCACTCCCGTTCGGCCTTCTTCCAAGACGCAACCTGGGCGAAGGTGAAGATACCGAGCGAATGCAGGATGCTCTCGGTCCTCGGGCCGACGCCGGAGATCAGCTTGAGATCGTCGACCAGCGCCGGCCTGGCGATGCCGGCCGGCCGGTTCTTGTCTTCCAACGAAGGCTTGGCCGCTTTGGCGGGAAGCTTGGTTTCCGGCGACTTGAACGCGGAAGCCGGCTCAGCCTTGTTCAGGGGGCCGCTGCGCGGCTTCAAAACTTTCTCGACCTCGGGCGCCGCCTTGTTGGCGTTTGTCGCCGAGTGGCGGGGAGCCGCGACGCTCGCCGCTTTTTCCGTTGCCGACGCGACCTTGGCCGGCGACGGCGTTTTCAGCGCCGGGCTGGTTTCAGCCGCATCGGTTTTCGGCTTGCTGGCATTGGACGGCGCGACAGGGGTGGCGGCCGGCGTTGGCACCGGCGCCGCGATGATCGCGTCGGGTGCCGCCTTGGCGGCCTTGGCGGCTTCCCTGGCCTCCCTGTCACGGGTCGACTTGAGGATCGCCTTCTCGCTTTTCAGCGTCGTGAGGCCGGCGGCCGGCTCCGAGCCGGTGCGGCCGTTCTGCGGCCCCGGCGTCACCGAGGCCCCCTTGCCCGCATCGTAGAGATCAATGATTTCGGCCAGCCGTTCCGGCGTCAGGTCTTCGAACGTGTCCTTGAAGATCATGACCATCGGCGCGTTGACGCAGGCGCCGAGGCATTCGACCTCTTCCCACGACAGCGTTCCCTTGTCGTTGGTGTGGAACTGGTCATGGTGGATCTTGGAGCGGCACACGTCCATCAGCGCTTCCGAGCCGCGCAGCATGCAGGGCGTGGTGCCGCAAACCTGGATGTGCGCCCGCGTGCCGACAGGATTCAGCTGGTACTGCGTGTAGAAGGTCGCGACCTCGAGCCCGCGGATGCGCGGCATGCCGAGCATGTCCGAAATCGTCTCGATCGCCGCCTTGGTGACCCAGCCTTCCTGCTCCTGCGCCAGCATCAGCAGTGGAATGATCGCAGACTGTTCCCGGCCCTTCGGGTACTTCTTGATCCATTGCTTGGCCGCGGCCGCGTTCGCCCGGTTGAAGGCGAAGGATGCTGGCTGGACGCTGGCTTCTGCGAGACGACGGACTGACATTTAGCGATCGACCTCACCAAACACGATGTCGAGGGAGCCGAGGACGGCGGTGACGTCGGCCAGCATGTGACCGCGGCACAGGAAATCCATGGCCTGGAGATGCGCGAAACCGGGCGCGCGCAGCTTGCAGCGATAAGGCTTGTTGGTGCCGTCGGAGACCAGATAGACGCCGAACTCGCCCTTGGGCGCCTCGACCGCCGCATAGACCTCGCCGGCCGGCACGCGGTAGCCCTCGGTGTAGAGCTTGAAGTGGTGGATCAGCGCTTCCATCGAGCGCTTCATCGCCTGGCGCTTTGGCGGCACGACCTTGCCGTCGAGGTTCGACACCGGCCCGGCGCTTTCCTTGCCGAGCAGGAGATCGATGCACTGGCGCATGATCTTCGCCGACTGGCGCATCTCTTCCATGCGCACGAGGTAACGGTCGAAACAGTCGCCGTTCTTGCCGATCGGAATATCGAAATCGAGCTCCGAATAGCATTCATAGGGCTGCGATCTGCGCAGGTCCCAGGCAGCGCCCGAGCCACGCACCATGACGCCGGAAAAGCCCCAGGCCCAGGCGTCGGCCAGCGAAACCGTGCCGATATCGACATTGCGCTGCTTGAAGATGCGATTGCCGGTCAGCAACTGATCGAGGTCGTCGATCGACTTCAGGAACGGATCGATCCACTTGCCGATGTCCTCGAGCAGCTTCTGCGGCAGGTCCTGGTGAACGCCGCCCGGACGGAAATAGGCGGCATGCATGCGCGAACCCGAGGCGCGCTCATAGAACACCATCAGCTTTTCGCGCTCGACGAAGCCCCACAGAGGCGGCGTCAGCGCGCCGACGTCCAGCGCCTGCGTCGTCACATTGAGGATGTGCGACATGATGCGGCCGATCTCGCAGTAGAGCACGCGGATCAGCTGACCGCGCTTCGGCACCTCGATGCCGAGCAGGCGCTCGGCGGCCAGTGCGAAGGCATGCTCCTGGTTCATCGGCGCGCAATAGTCGAGCCGGTCGAGATAAGGCACTGCCTGCAGGTAGGTTTTGTGCTCGATCAGCTTTTCGGTGCCGCGATGCAAGAGCCCGATATGCGGATCGACACGATCGACCACTTCGCCGTCCAACTCCAGAACCAATCTCAAAACACCATGCGCGGCAGGGTGTTGCGGTCCGAAGTTGATGTTAAAATTGCGGACGGAGGTTTCAGCCATTACTGCTTTGCCTTCTCATCCCCTGGCAGCACGTAATCGGTGCCTTCCCATGGGGACAGAAAATCGAAATTGCGGAATTCCTGCTTCAGTTCCACCGGCTCGTAGATGACGCGCTTGGCTTCGTCGTCGTAACGCACCTCGACGAAGCCGGTCAGCGGGAAATCCTTGCGCAGCGGGTGACCGTCGAAACCGTAATCGGTGAGAATGCGCCGCAGATCGGGGTGACCCGAAAACAGCACGCCATAGAGATCGTAGGTCTCGCGCTCGAACCAGTCGGCGCCGGGATAGACGCCGGTGATCGACGGCACCATCGTCTCCTCGTCGGCCTGCACCTTGATGCGGATACGCACGTTCTGCTTCGGCGACAACAGGTGATAGACGACGTCGAAGCGCTTGGCCCGCGACGGATAATCGGCGCCGCAGACATCGATGACCGAGATGAATTGGCAGCGCGGATCGTCACGCAGGAAAGTCACCACTTCGATCAGATCGCGCGGTTCGACATGGATGGTGAGTTCGCCATAGGCGAACACTGCTTCATTGACGCGGCCAATCAATTTTTCGCCGAGATAGGTCGACAGTTCGCTCAGGGATGCGGCCATGGATTTACCGTTCGATCGTGCCGGTGCGGCGGATCTTCTTCTGCAGCAGAAGAATGCCATAGAGCAGCGCTTCGGCGCTCGGCGGACAGCCGGGCACATAGATGTCGACCGGCACGATGCGGTCGCAGCCGCGCACCACCGAATAGGAATAGTGGTAATAGCCGCCGCCATTGGCGCAGGAGCCCATCGAGATGACGTAGCGCGGCTCCGGCATCTGGTCGTACACCTTGCGCAGCGCCGGGGCCATCTTGTTGGTCAGCGTGCCGGCAACGATCATGATGTCGGACTGGCGCGGAGACGCGCGAGGAGCAACACCGAACCGCTCCGAATCGTAACGCGGCATCGAGGTGTGGATCATCTCGACGGCGCAGCAGGCGAGGCCGAAGGTCATGAACATCAGCGAGCCGCTGCGCGCCCAGGTGATCAGCGCCTCGGTCGAGGTGACGAGAAAGCCCTTGTCGGCGAGTTCGTTGTTGATTTCGAGGAAGAACGGATCATCGGACCCAACCGGCCTGCCGGTATTGGGATCGATCAGACCCTTGGGCTTCGGCGCGACGAGCGTGCCGGAACTGTCGCTCAATCCCATTCGAGCGCTCCTTTTTTCCATTCATAGGCAAAGCCGATGGTCAGCACCGCCAAAAACACCATCATCGACCAGAAACCGAGCATGCCGATTTTCGAGAACGACACCGCCCACGGAAACAGGAAGGCCACTTCCAGGTCGAAGATGATGAACAGGATCGACACCAGGTAGAAGCGGATGTCGAACTTCATACGGGCGTCATCGAACGAGTTGAACCCGCATTCGTAGGCGGAAAGCTTTTCCGGGTCGGGATTGCGGTAGGCCACCAGGAACGGCGCCACGATAAGCGCGACGCCGACAGCCGCCGCCACTGCGATAAACAGGACGATGGGCAGGTACGAACTGAGAAGTGCGTTCATGCTGCGGCTTTCCGTTGGCGCCAATCCATTTTGATTACAGCACCAGACCCCATTTCGGAAGCGTGACAGTTTAACCGCTGAACCGTTTTAAGGGGCCTTTGCTGCAACGCGGCGAGGGTTAGCGCAGCGCTTCCGGCGAAGCAAGTCAAACCTTGTTCAAAACACTGGCCTGGACGGCATAAGGGAAGAAACTGGTCCGATCCGCTCCTGTCTGATTTCCTTCGCTTTTTACTCCACTTTTCTCTCCTGACAGAGTTGCCGCCAAAACCCTGCTAGCATGGCCGGAATCAACTGTCCGAACGACGCTCAACAAGCCATCAGAGTCGCATCCGAATGAAGGAAAAGATCTCGCTTGCCACGGCCCGGCGCATCGCGCTCGCCGCCCAAGGGTTCACTGATCCCCGCCCCGCCGGCACGCCCGACCGACGCCACTTCGCCCGCGTGCTCTCGCGCACCGGCCTGCTGCAGATCGATTCCGTCAGCGCGGTGGTGCGCGCTCACTACATGCCGCTCTACTCGCGCCTTGGCCCCTACCCGTTCGCCTTGCTCGACAACGCCGCCGTCACGCGCAAGCGCACGGTTTTCGAATACTGGGCGCACGAGGCTTCCTTCCTGCCGGTCGAGACCTATCCCCTGATGCGTTGGCGCATGCAGCGCGCCGAGCGTGGCGATGAAATGTATCTGGGTCTCGCCAAATGGGGCCGCGAGCACGCCGCCTATATCGAAGAGATCTACCGCGAGGTCGCGGAGCGCGGCCCGATCGCCGCCTCCGCGCTCGAAGGCCAGAAAGGGTCCGGCGGCTGGTGGGGCTGGAGCCACGCCAAGCATGCCTTCGAATGGCTGTTCTGGGCAGGACGCATCACCACCGCGCACCGCCGTGGCTTCGAACGCTTCTACGATCTGCCCGAGCGCGTGCTGCCGCAGGCGATCCTCGATCTGCCGGTGCCGTCAGCCGAGGACGCGCATCGGGAATTGCTGCGGATATCCGCCCGCGCTCATGGCGTCGCGACAGCAAGCGACCTGCGCGACTATTTCCGCCTGTCGCCGGCCGACATGAAGGGCCGGCTGGAGGAGCTGGTTGAAACAGGCGAGCTGGTGCCGGTGCGTGTCGAGGGCTGGAACAAACCGGCTTACCTCCATAAGGAGGCTCGTATTCCACGAAAAATCGAGGCCCGCGCCTTGCTGGCGCCGTTCGATCCGGTCGTTTTCGAGCGCTCGCGCACGGAGCGGCTGTTCGATTTCCACTACCGCATAGAAATCTACACCCCTGCCGAAAAACGGCAATACGGCTATTACGTCCTGCCGTTCCTGCTCGGCGACAGGATCGTGGCGCGCGTCGACCTCAAGGCCGACCGGCCGGCCAGCGTGCTACGCGTCCACGCGGCCTATGCCGAGCCCGGCGCGCCGCCTGAAACCGCCGCGCAACTCTTCCAGGAATTGACGCAGATGCAGGGCTGGCTCGGCCTCGAACGGATCGAGGTTACGCCCGCCGGCGACCTTGGGCAGCCGCTCGCCGACATTGCCGTGTCGTAGACGCGCGTTGACACCGCCGCCTGCAAGAGCCTAAATCCATTCCAGACGGTCTCCTCTCGGCAAAGGGAGGAGCCAAGAGGGAATGCGGTGCGAAATTTCGATTTCAAATCCGCGGCTGTCCCCGCAACTGTAAGCGACGAGCCAAGGCCGAAAACCACTGGGACGGTCCCGGGAAGGCGGCACGAAGGCGATGACCCGCGAGCCAGGAGACCTGCCGTCTGAGACATAAGAATCCGATCGCCCGGCGGGTTTTCCGGGCAAGGAGCCCAATTTGGAACGCGACAGCAGTTTCCCGGCTGAAACAGCGGACATTTTGTCTGGCGATAGCGACTTGTCTGGCGATAGCGACGCCTTGGCCGGCGTCACTGTCATCATCTGCGCTTCCTGCCGCGACGAGACCGGTTCCGATGCCCATCCCCGCGCCGGCGAAGTTTTGGCTCAAGATACGCGCCAAGCCGCAACGGCCGACAATGTCCGTGTCCGCACCGTCGAATGCCTCGGCAACTGCAAGCGCCGTCTCAGTGCCGCGATTCTTCGCGACGGCTGCTGGAGTTATGTCTTCGGCGACCTGAACATCGCCAGCGGCGCCGATCTCGTCACCGGCGCGAAACTCTTCGCCGCTTCGACCAACGGCCTCATTCCGTGGCGTGGTCGCCCGGATTCCCTCAAGCGCGGCCTCGTCGCCCGCATTCCTCCCCTCGACATGCTGAAGGACTGATCATGACCGCCGCAGTTTCCGCCGCCACTCTCTCCCGCGTCCCCTGTACCGTGGTCACCGGCTTCCTGGGTGCCGGCAAGACCACGCTGGTCCGCCATCTCCTGGAGAACGCGGGCGGCAAGCGGATCGCCATCATCGTCAACGAATTCGGCGACATCGGAATCGACGGCGAGATCCTCAAGGGCTGCGGCATCGACACCTGCCCGGAGGAAAACATCGTCGAACTGGCCAATGGCTGCATCTGCTGCACCGTCGCCGACGATTTCGTCCCGGCGCTCGACCAGATCCTGTCGCTGACGCCGAAGGTCGACCACATCCTGATCGAGACCTCAGGCTTGGCTCTGCCCAAGCCGCTGGTCCAGGCCTTCCAGTGGCCGACAGTGAAGAGCCGGGTGACAGTCGACGGCGTAATCGCCGTGGTCGACGGTCCGGCATTGGCCGAGGGGCGCGTCGCCAACGACATGGACGCCCTGCAGGCGCAACGCGCGCAGGACCAGACACTGGACCACGACGACCCCGTCGAGGAGGTGTTCGAGGACCAGATCGCCTGCGCCGACCTCATCATCCTGTCGAAGAGCGACCTGATGGATGCCGCAGGTTCGGCTCGCGCCAACGCCATCATTGGCGAACACTCCGCCCGCGCCGTGAAGGTCGTGCCGACGGCTCATGGCAAGGTCGATCCGTCCGTGCTGCTCGGGCTAGGCCTCGCCGTCGAGGACGACATCGAGAACCGCAAGTCCCATCATGACGGCGCCTTCGACCACGAGCACGACGACTTCGATACGTTCATCGTCGACATCCCCTCGATCGCCAACCCGGACGACCTGGCAAAGCGCGTCGCGACCGCCGCCGAACAGGAGAACGTGCTGCGGGTGAAAGGCTTCGTCGAGGTCGGCGGCAAGCCGATGCGGCTGTTGCTGCAGGCGGTCGGTCCGCGCGTCAATCATTATTATGACCGCGCCTGGACGGCTGACGACGACCGCCGCTCGCGCCTGGTCGTCATCGGCCTCAAGGGGCTGAACCGCCCGGCGATCGAGCATATCCTCGCCGGCTGAGGCAACACCGACCGCGATGCACATCCTCACCACCACATCCGCCTCGCTCGACGATCTCGCCGAGCCGGTCGATCTGCGGCAGACGCCGGCGGAAATGGTGGCGCTGTCCTTCACGGACAGCGACCTGGCCGGACTGGCAGCGGCCTGGAAAGGCGACGCCGATCGGCTGCCCACGATGCGGCTGGCCGCGCTGCGCGACCTGCGCCACCCCATGTCCGTCGACCTCTGGATCGACAGCGTCGCCCGTCACGCCAAAGTCATTCTGGTGCGTATTCTCGGCGGTTACGAGTGGTGGCGCTACGGCTGCGACCAGTTGGCCGTGGTTGCCCGTGAGCGTGGCATAAAGCTGGCACTACTTCCCGGTGAAAGCCACGACGAGGATATCAGGCTGATCGAAGCCTCGACGCTGCCGCGCGAGGAACTGGACGGGCTGCTCAATTATTTCCGCCAGGGCGGCCCGGCCAATATGAGCGCGCTGGTGCGCAGGCTGGCGCGGTTGGCGGGGTCTGATGGCGAGATTGCCGAGCCGGTAAGCGTGCCGAAAGCCGGGTTTTATGAGCCGGGGCGCGGAGTCGTGGAGAAGCCGGACTTATCGAATGTTGACGATCCTTCACACCCCCCTCTGTCCGGCAGGACATCTCCTCCGCAAGGGGGGAGATCGGCTGTCATCAAGGCCGGCTCCTCTTCTGTCCCCTTGGACAGGGATTTATCTCGACCATCCGCGATAGGCGAAATCGTCGATGAAAGAGCAATCTCCCCCCTTGCGGGGGAGATGTCCGGTAGGACAGAGGGGGGTGTGACGGAACTCGACGCCGGCAACGTCAACCCACCCGTGATTCCCATCCTCTTCTACCGCTCGATGCTGCTCGCCGCCGATGTCGCGCCCATCGACGCGCTTTTCGAGGCGCTACGGCAGCGCGGCATGCTGCCGGTGCCGATCTTTGTCTCCAGCCTGAAAGACCCGGAATCTCTGGCTTTTGTTGAAACCGCGATTGCCCAGCCCAAGCCCGCCGCCATCATCACCGCGACCGCTTTCGCGTCCGGCGCCGAACCCGGCGTCGAAACCCTGTTCGACCGCGCCGGCGTTCCCGTCTTCCAGGTCATCGTCGCCACCACCCGCCGCGACGTATGGGAGAAGAACCAGCGCGGGCTGGCCCCCGCCGACCTCGCCATGCATGTCGTTCTGCCCGAACTGGACGGCCGCATCCTCGCCGGCGCCGTTTCGTTCAAGGGCGAAAGCGAGACCGACCCGGCGCTCGGCCACCGCGCCTTTGCCAACCGGCCGGAGCCCGATCGCGTCGAACAGGTGGCGGACCGGGTCGCGGCCTTCATCAGGCTTCGGGAAACGCCGCGCGCCGAGCGCAAGGTCGCCATTCTGATCCCCGATTACCCGAGCGCTCCCGGCCGCACCGGCTATGCGGTCGGGTTGGATGTGCCATCCAGCGTGCTGGCGATGCTGCACGACCTCCAGGAACAGGGCTATGTAGTTGAGGGAATTCCCCAAACGTCGCGTGCGTTGCTGGATGCGCTGGAGCGCAGCAAGGCTGGGTTGGAGTTGGATGAGTACCTTGCCTTCTCAACGGAATTGCCGGGCGCAGCAATTGCTGCCGTAGAAGCAGCTTGGGGCAAAGCCGAAGGCGAGACAGGTTTGCGCGAGGCACCCCCCTCTGTCCTGCCGGACATCTCCCCCGCAAGGGGGGAGATTACGCCGTCATCTCTGTCTTCGCCAATCTCCAACGTTGCAAGAGTAGCTCCAGCGTCTAAACTGCCAATCTCCCCCCTTGCGGGGGAGATGTCCGGCAGGACAGAGGGGGGTGTTCAAGCGCTGCCCGCCGCCAAATTCCCCTTCCGCGCCGCGACCTTCGGCAACATCACCGTGGCCCTCGCCCCCGATCGCGGCCGCTCGGCCGACCGCCGCGCCGACTATCACGACCCGACGCTGCCGCCGCGCCATGCATTGCTCGCCTTCGGCCTGTGGCTGCGCAAATTGCTCGGCGTCCATGCGCTCATCCATGTTGGCGCGCATGGCACGCTGGAATGGCTGCCGGGCAAGACGGTTGCGCTTTCGCAAAGCTGCTTCCCCGAGATCGTCACCGGTCCCCTGCCCGTCATCTATCCCTTTATCGTCTCCAATCCCGGCGAGGCGGCGCAGGCGAAGCGGCGGATCGCCGCCGTCACGCTCGGCCATCTGCCGCCGCCGCTCACCGGCGCCGGATTGGACAAGAACCAGCACAGGCTCGAACGGCTGGTCGACGAATACGCCCAGGCTGACGGTCTCGACCGCCGCCGCCGCGACCGTCTGGCCAGTCTGATCGTCGAAACCGCGCAGACGACGGGCCTCGCCGCGGAGGCCGGCGTTGCCCGCACCGACGCGCCGGACGAGGCCCTGCGCCGCATCGATGCCTGGCTCTGCGACCTGAAGGATTTCGCTATCAAGGATGGGCTGCATGTCTACGGCCGCGCGCCCGACGAAGAGCCCGACCTTATGCGCCGGCAAAGCGCCGAGGCCGAAAAGGCCGCCCTTCTTGCCGCGCTCGACGGTCGTCATGTCACCGCGGGCCCGGCCGGCGCGCCCGCGCGCGGGCGTTCCGACGTTCTGCCCACCGGCCGCAACCTGTTCACGTCGGACCCGCGCGCCATGCCGACGCCGACGGCTTACGACATCGGCAAGGCTGCCGCCGAGGAAGTGGTGCGCGCCTATATGCAATCGCATGGCGACTGGCCGCGCTCGCTGATCATCGACCTCTGGGGTTCGGCGTCTTTGCGCACCGGCGGCGAGGAGATCGCGCAGGGGCTTTCGCTGATGGGCTGCCGCCCGCAATGGGATGCCGCCACAGGCCGCGTCACCGGCATCGAGGTGTTGGCGCCGGCAGCGCTTGGCCACCCGCGCGTCGACGTCACCTGGCGCATATCGGGCCTGTTCCGCGACATGTTCCCGACCCAGATCGCGCTGATCGATGCCGCTGCCAACGCCGTTGCCGCGCGCGACGAGGACGATTCGGAAAATCCGCTCGCCGCAAGGACCCGCGCCGAGGGCAAGATCAGCCCGCGCATCTTTGGCACCTCGCCTGGCACTTACGGCGCTGGCGTCGAGGAAATCCTGTCGAGCGGCGACTGGGCGGCGCGCGAGGAAATCGGCCGCGCCTATCTCGATGCCACATCGCATGCCTATGGCGGCGCCGGCGGTGAAGGGATCGCCGCGCCCGGCGCTTTCGAGAACCGCATCGCCGAGGCCGATCTTCTCGTCCACACCGGCGACGATCCCGGCCGCGACATCCTCGAAGGCTCCGCCGATGTCGCCTTTATCGGCGGCTTTTCAGCCGCCCTTGCAGCGCTTGGCAGGAATGCCGACGTTATCGTGCTGGACACGACGGACCCGCAGAGGCCGAAGCCGCGTTCACTTAGTGAGGCTGTGACGCGCGTCGTGCGCGCCCGCGCCGTCAACGCCCGCTTCATAGCGGGCCAGATGCGCCACGGCCCTCGCGGCGCCTCGGAATTCGCCGAAACCGTCGACCGGCTGGTTGGCTTCGCCGAAACCACGCAGGCCATACCGGGCGCGCTGATAGACGCCGTGCACGATGCCTATCTCGGCGATGCGGGCGTCCGCGCCTTCATCCTGCGCGAAAACCCGGCCGCCGCGAAAGCCATTGCCGAACGCCTCCTGTCGGCGCGACGGCGAGGCCTCTGGCATCCCTTGCGCAATTCGATCGACGACGACCTCGCGGCACTGATTGCCGAGGCACGGGAGTTGGCGGCATGAACGCCTACTCCCGCCGCGGCGCCTGCCCGGCCCTTTCGGCGCCGATGCAGACCGGCGACGGCCTGCTGGTGCGGCTCAACCCGGTCGCCGGAGGCCCATCTTCTGGCGGATTGTCGCCGAAGCTTCTGATCGGGCTGGCAGAATCCGCCCTGCGGCACGGCAACGGCATCATGGAAGTGACAGCGCGCGGCAGCTTGCAAATACGCGGATTGACCACGCAAAGTGCAACCCTGCTGGCGAAGGAAGTCGATGCGCTGGGCATTGTGGTCCGCACTGGCGTACCAGTGGAGACCGGACCACTGGCCGGCATCGATCCGCAGGAGATCGCCGACCCCAGGCCGCTGGCTGATCGGATCAGGGAAGCGGTCGAGGACGCCGGGCTGACGCAGCGGCTCGGGCCGAAGGTTTCGGTCGTTGTCGACGGTGGCGGGCAACTCACGATGGATGCTGTGACGGCCGACATGCGGCTGAAGGCGGCGAGCACCGAGGCGGGAATCCGCTGGCGGGTGTCGGTTGCCGGTGACGGGCGGAATGCAAGGCTGCTCGCGGTTGCTGATGAAGGTGTGGCTCGTGATATAGCCGTCGCGGCTCTAAGGATGATCGCCGAGAAAGGCCGCGATGCTCACGCAAGGGATTTGTCGGAGCGGCAGTTGGTGTCTCTGGCGGGTTGGCTATGCCTGACAAGTTTGCGCGAGGCGCCCCCCTCTGTCCTGCCGGACATCTCCCCCTCAAGGGGGGAGATTACGTGGTCACCGACGGTTTCGCCAATTTCCGGTGCTGCTAAAGAAAAGCCGACGTCGAAGCCGCCGATCTCCCCCCTCGAGGGGGAGATGTCCGGCAGGACAGAGGGGGGCGCCTCGCGCAAACCTATCGGCCTTTTCCCCTTAGCCGGCGACGTCCCCACTCTCGGCATCGGTCTCCCCTACGGCAGCATGCCCACCGAAAGGCTCATCGCCCTCGCTCAAAGCGCCGTCACTCTCGGCACGTCAGAAATCCGCCTCGCCCCGGGCCGCGCCCTGCTCTTCCTCGGCCAGCCACCAGCCGCCAATCCTTCCCTCCAGCAAACAGCCGCCACCCTCGGCTTCGTCACCGCCCCCACCGACCCGCGCACGCGCATCGCTGCTTGTCCCGGCGCGCCGGCTTGCGCCTCGGGTCGCATCGCCACGCGCGACATTGCCGAGGCGATCGCCACCGAAAACGCCGATAGTCTTGACTTCACCTTGCATGTTTCTGGCTGCGCCAAGGGTTGCGCGCATCCCGGCCCAGCGGCGCTGACCGTGGTCGGCGGCGAAAATGGAGCCGGACTTGTCGTGAACGCGACGGCAAAGGCCCTTCCTGCCGGTTACAGGCCGGGCTATGACGCCGCGCGCGGCATCGGCCGCGTCGCGGCGGCAATCCGCAGCGCACGCTATCAGGGCGAGACCGCCGCCGCCTGCCTGACAAGGCTGGGGCCGGCCGGCATCGCAGAGGCTTATCGACAGGAATGACAATGGTCGCCTACGACTACATCCACGACGGCACGGCGATCTACGAACGCTCCTTTGCCATCATCCGCGCCGAGGCTGATCTCGCGCGCTTTTCCGAAGCAGAGGCCGATGTCGCGGTCCGCATGATCCATGCCTGCGGCCAAGTGGAAGCCGCCAAGAATTTTGTCTTCTCCAGCGATTTCGTTTCCGCCGCACGGGCCGCGCTTGCCGCCGGCGCGCCGATCTTCTGCGACGCCGAAATGGTCTCGCACGGCGTCACCCGCGCCCGCCTGCCTGCCGGCAACGAGGTGATCTGCACCTTGCGCGACCCGCGCACGCATGAAATCGCCAGGACGATCGGCAACACACGTTCTGCCGCCGCGATCGACCTGTGGGGCGAGCGCATCGCCGGTTCGGTGGTGGCCATCGGCAATGCGCCGACCGCACTCTTCTATCTTCTGGAGAAGCTGCGCGACGGTGCGCCGAAACCGGCCGCCATCATCGGCATGCCGGTGGGCTTCGTTGGTGCCGCCGAATCGAAGGACGCGCTGGCGCAGAATTCCTACGGCGTACCCTATGCAATCGTGCGCGGCAGGCTTGGCGGCAGCGCCATGACCGCGGCAGCCCTCAATTCTCTCGCGAGGCCCGGCCTGTGAACGCGCTCCCCAAAACCGGCTCGAGGGGCCGCCTGGTCGGCGTCGGTACCGGTCCCGGCGACCCGGAACTGTTGACGCTGAAGGCCGCGCGTGCGCTGGCCGAGGCCGATGTGGTGGCGTATTTCGCCAAGCGCGGCAACAACAGCAATGCGCGCGCCATCGTCGAAACGCGCTTCCGGCCCGACATGCTGGAACTGCCGTTGCTCTATCCCGTGACCACGGAGATCGACAAGGATCACGACGATTACCGCGCGCAGATATCGGCCTTCTACGAGGAGTCCGCCGAGACCGTTGCCGGTCATCTGGATGCCGGTAGGATGGTCGCCGTGCTGTCGGAAGGCGATCCGCTCTTCTATGGCTCCTACATGCATCTGCATGTGCGCCTCGCCCATCGTTTTCCGACCGAGGTCATTCCCGGCGTTACCGCCATGTCGGGCTGCTGGTCGGCGACCGGCCTGCCGATCGTCCAGGGCGACGACGTGCTGACCGTGCTGCCGGGCACGATGAGCGAGTTCGAACTGACCCGGCGCCTCGCCGACACCGATGCCGCCGTTATCATGAAGGTCGGCCGCAACCTGCCCAAAATCCGGCGGGCGCTGGAGGCCACCGGCAAGCTGACACGCGCCGTCTATGTCGAGCGCGGCACCATGCCGGGCAGCGTCTCGATGCGGCTCACCGACAAGCCGGACGACAAGGCGCCCTATTTCGCCATTGTGCTCGTTGCCGGCTGGTCCGGACGCCCTGTCGCGTCGGCGGGTGGCGCATGAGCGGCCGCCTCACGGTCATCGGGCTCGGACCCGGCAACGCCGATCAGGTGACGCCGCAGGCGAGCCACGCCGTCGCCGAGGCAAGCTTCTTCTACGGCTACAAGCCCTATCTCGACCGGCTGGAATTGCGCCCGGACCAGACCCGCATCGCCTCCGACAATCGCGAAGAGCTTGCCCGCTCCAACGAGGCGCTGGCGAAGGCGGCCGAAGGTCACAATGTCGCCGTCGTCTCCGGGGGCGATCCAGGCGTCTTCGCCATGGCGGCGGCCGTCTGCGAGGCGATCGAAGCCGGCCCCTCCGAATGGCGCGCCATCGACCTCGCAATCGTGCCTGGCGTCACCGCCATGCTCGCTGTCGCTGCCCGCATCGGGGCACCGCTCGGCCATGATTTCTGCGCCATCTCGCTGTCCGACAATCTGAAGCCATGGGACCTGATCGAACTGCGCCTGCTGGCGGCCGCCGGCGCCGGCTTCGTCATCGCGCTTTACAATCCGATCAGCAAGGCGCGCCCCTGGCAGCTTGGCCGCGCCTTCGAATGTCTGAAGGCCATTCTGCCGGGCACCACGCCCGTCATCTTCGGCCGCGCCGCAGGCCGGCCTGACGAGCGCATCGAGGTGTTCCTGCTGGCGGATGCCGATGCCGACAAGGCGGACATGGCAACCTGCATCATCATCGGTTCGCCGGAAACCCGGATCATCAGGCGCGGTAACAGGCCGGCGCTGGTCTACACGCCGCGCTCCGCGGCAGGCTCGACAAGATGATCGACCATGTCGGCAAGCTGGTCGACGGTCGCAGCCGAAGGAACCTCCGGCAGCGCAGGCCTGTGCACCATGACGACGTCGAGGCCAAGCGCCCGCGCCGCGGCGATCTTGCCATAAGTCGCCGTGCCGCCGCTGTCCTTGGATACAACGATGTCGATACCGTGCCGCTGGAGCAGCGTGCGTTCCTCCGCCTCGCGAAACGGCCCGCGCGCCAGGAGATAGGTGGCATCGGGCACTGCCAGCTTCGGCTCGACCGGATCGACGCTGCGGATGAGATAGTGGTGCTGGGGCGCGGCTTCGAAAGCCGCGACCTCCTGCCGGCCGAGAGCCAGGAATACACGGCGCGGCGCCGGTCCAAGCGCCTGCACGGCATCGCCTGTCGTATCGACCTGCGTCCAGCGATCGCCCTCGACAGGCTCCCAGCCGGGACGGCGCAGAGCGACGATCGGCACCCCGGCCATGCGCGCGGCCTGCGCGGCATTGGCGGAAATTCGCGCCGCGTAGGGATGCGTGGCGTCGATCAGCAGCTCGATGCTTGTCTCCTTGAGATAGACGGCCAGACCATCGGCGCCACCAAACCCTCCACTGCGTACCGGCACGCCCTGCGCCACCGGGCTTTCGGTGCGGCCCGCCAGCGACAGCATCACCGAGTGACCGGCTGCCAGTTTTCCAGCCAGTTGCCGGGCTTCGGTGGTTCCGCCGAGGATCAGAATGCGGTGGGTCATCATGCCTGCTAAGGGTCCGCGCGGCGCCAAGCTCAACCAGAAATGGCTCACCATCGTCGGCATCGGCGAGGACGGTTTAGCGGGTCTCGGCGACGAGGCCAAGCAGCGGATTGCCGATGCGGAAATCATCTTCGGTGGCAAGCGGCACCTTGCGCTCGTTTCATCATTCGCCAAGGGCGATCCGCGCCCATGGCCGGTTCCCTTCGATGCCGAGATGCACGACGTGCTGGCGCTCGCCGGCAAGCGCGTTTGCGTCCTTGCCTCCGGCGATCCCTTTTTCCACGGCGTCGGCGTCACCCTGGCCCGCAAGGTCAAGCCTAGGGAGATGCATGTCATTCCCGCGCCGTCGGCCATTTCGCTAGCGGCCGCTCGCCTTGGCTGGGCGCTGCAGGACATCGAAACCGTCTCGCTGCATGGCCGCCCCGTCGACCTGATTCGTCCATTGCTGCAACCCAACGCACGCATCCTGGCCCTGACATCCGATGCCGATGCACCGGCGGCGATCGCCCGCCTGCTCACCGAGCTTGATTTCGGCGCCTCGCGGCTGACGGTTCTGGAGGCGCTTGGCGGGCCAAAGGAGAACCTGCGCTCGGCCCGCGCCGATGCGTTCAACCTCGAAAACATCAATCCGCTCAATGTACTGGCGCTCGAAATTGAATCTGGTCCGGATGCGCGTATCCTGCCTTTGACATCAGGCCTCGCCGATCATCTGTTCGACCATGACGGCCAGATCACCAAACATGACATCCGCGCCATCACGCTGTCGGCGCTGGCGCCGAGGCGCGGCGAACTGCTGTGGGATATTGGCGCCGGCTCCGGTTCCATCGGCATCGAATGGATGCTCACCCACCCTTCGATGCGCACTGTTGCCATCGAAGCCGACCCGATCCGCGCCGCCCGCATCAGCCACAACGCTGCTGCCTGTGGCGTTCCCGGCCTCATCGTGGTCGAAGGCAGCGCACCCAAGGCGCTTGCAAGGCTCGATACGCCAGATGCGATTTTCATTGGCGGCGGCGGCAGCGACGCCGGCGTGCTGGCCGCCGCCATCAAGGCGCTGCGCGCCGGCGGCCGCCTCGTTGCCAATGCCGTGACGCTGGAAATGGAGATGCTGCTTCTTGCCCGTCATACCGAGCTCGGGGGCGATCTCACCCGCATCGCCATATCCCGCGCCGCGCCTGTCGGTTCGATGCAGGCCTGGCGGCCGGCGATGCCGGTTACCCAATGGAGTTGGATCAAGCCATGATGGTCGCGGGCATCGGCAGCCGAAAGGGCGTGAGCGTCGAGGACGTGCTTGCCGCGATAGAAACCACGCTCGAAGCGCACGGGCTGGCGATGACGGCGCTCTCGTCGCTCGCCACCGTCACGCTCAAGAAAGATGAACAGGCGATCGCTGCCGCAGGTCGCACACTCAACCTTCCCGTCATCGTTGTCGATGAGGCAGCGCTTAAAGCAGCGTCGACGAAGGCGCTCAGCAACTCCAGCCTCTCGCAGGATCTGGCCGGCACACCGTCGGTTTCCGAAGCATCGGCGCTGGCCGTCGCCGGCGAAGGCGCCAGGCTGCTGGGACCACGCATCGTGCTCGGCCCGGTCACCTGCGCCATCGCCATCAGCGGAGACGCGGCATGACCGTGCATTTCATCGGCGCCGGTCCGGGCGCCGCCGACCTCATTACCCTGCGCGGCGCGCGGCTGCTGGCAAGCTGCCCGGTCTGCCTCCATGCCGGCTCGATCGTGGCGCCCGAATTGCTGCAGCATTGCGCCCCGGGAACGAAGCTGATCGACACCGCGCCGATGTCGCTCGACGAGATCGAGGCCGAATATCTGGCCGCCCACAAGGCCGGCCATGATGTCGCGCGGCTGCATTCCGGTGACCTGTCGGTATGGAGCGCGGTTGCCGAACAGATCCGCCGGCTGGAAAGGCACGGCATTCCCTACACGCTGACGCCGGGCGTTCCCTCTTTCGCTGCCGCGGCGGCTGCTCTGCGGCGCGAGCTGACCATTCCCGAAGTCGCCCAGAGCCTGGTGCTGACCCGCGTCTCCGGCCGCGCTTCAAAAATGCCGCCTGGCGAAACGCTGGCCGGCTTCGGCCGCACCGGCGCCACGCTTGCCATTCATCTTGCCATCCACGCCATCGATCGCATCGTCGCCGAGCTGACGCCGCTCTATGGCCGCGATTGCCCGGTGGCGGTCGTCTTCCGTGCCTCCTGGCCGGACGAGCGCGTGCTGACCGGCACGCTGGAAACCATCGAGGCACAACTGGCCGCCGACCCGATGGAGCGTACGGCCATCATCTTCGTCGGCCGCTCGCTGGCGGCGGAAGGCTTTGGCGAGAGTTCATTGTACGACGCGCATTACCAGCGGCGTTTTCGCGGACGGGACGGATTGTGAGCGACAGCACCAAAAATAAGGGCGAGAACGCCGCGCTCCAACAGGCGCTTGCCCGGCTGAACTTCAAGCCGCGGACGCTTGAGCCCGGCCATGTCTGGCTCGCCGGCGCCGGCCCCGGCGATCCCGGCTGCCTGACGCTGGAAGTGCTGGCGGCGCTGAGTGAGGCGGATGCGCTGGTCTACGATGCGCTGGTCTCCCCGGACGTCGTCGCGGTTGCCGAAAACGCCGACCTTTTCTTTGCCGGCAAGCGCGGCGGAAAACCCTCGATGAAACAGGACGACATAACCGCCCTGCTGGTCCGGCTGGCGCGCCAGGGCCGCCGCGTCGTCAGGCTGAAGGGCGGCGACCCCTATATTTTCGGCCGTGGCGGCGAAGAGGCGCTGGCGCTGGCGCGGGAAAACATCCCGTTCCGCGTCCTGCCCGGCCTCACCTCGGGCCTCAGCGCGCTGGCCGCCACCGGCATCCCCGCGACCATGCGCGGCATCAACAAGGCGGTAATCCTGGCGACCGGCCATGCCGCCGGCACCGATGACGATCTCGACTGGGCCGCGATCGCGCGCACCGGCCAGCCTGTTGTGGTCTACATGGGCATGGCCAATCTGCCTGTGATATCGGCCGCATTGCTCGACGGCGGGCTGGCGCCATCGACGCCGGCGGCGGTGATCGTCGCCGCGACGACGCCGCAGGAGCGCATCGTCGTCGCCACGCTGGCCACCATCGCCGAGGAAGCCGCCGCCGCCGGCCTGTCCGCACCGGCGCTGATCGTCGTCGGCGGCATCGTCGCCATGCGCGCGGCGCTGGCGGGTGCGTCGTGAGCGCCCGCGCGATCATCATCGGCGCGCCGCGCTCCGGCTCGGGCAAGACCAGCGTCACCATCGGTATTTTACGCGCACTCACCCGGCGCGGCCTGAAAGTACGCGGCGCCAAGTCCGGCCCCGATTACATCGATCCCGGCTTCCACACCGCCGCCACCGGCCTGTCCGGCGTCAATCTTGACAGCTGGGCGATGTCGCCGTCGCTGCTCAACGCACTGGCCGTAAATGCCGCCGACGACGCCGATTTTGTCATCCTCGAAAGCGCCATGGGCCTGTTCGACGGCATTCCGGCCGCGCCGGGCCGCAGCGGTTCGGCGGCCGATCTCGCGCGGCTCTACTGCCTGCCGGTGCTGCTGGTGCTGGACGTTTCCGGCCAGTCGACCACGGCGGCGGCCGTCGCCAAGGGGTTCGCCACCTATGATCCGGAGGTTCGCATGGCGGGCGTCGTGCTCAACCGGCTGGGCAGCGAGCGCCACCGCCGGCTGTCCGGCGACGCCATCGAGGCGATCGGCCTGCCGGTCGTCGGCGCCATCCTGCGCGATCCCACCTTGAACCTGCCCGAACGCCATCTCGGCCTCGTCCAGGCCGGTGAATATGATGACCTGATGGCGCATCTCGACCGGTTGGCCGACATGGCGGAAAAGTCGCTCGACCTCGACGCCGTCATGGCGCTGGCAACACCTCTCGCCCCGGAGCCCGGCAGCTTCGACGATGCGCTGCAGCCGCCCGGCCAGCGCGTCGCACTTGCCGAGGATACCGCCTTCACCTTCCTCTATCCGCACGTCGCGGCCTACTGGCGCAAGGCCGGCGCGGAGATGGTTCCGTTCTCGCCGCTCGCGGACGAGGCGCCCGACGACAGCTGCGACGTCTGCTGGCTGCCCGGCGGTTATCCCGAGCTTCACGCCGGCCGTCTCGCCGCTGCTGCGAATTTTCGGAGAGGAATGGCAAGGTTTGCCGGGACGAAGCCCATCCATGGTGAGTGCGGTGGCTTCATGGTGCTTGGCGAAGCTCTGGAAGATGCATCTGGCGAAACACACAAAATGCTCGGCCTGCTCGGCCATTCAACCAGCTTCGCCAAGCGCAAGATGAACCTCGGTTATCGCGAAGCACGGCTGCGCGCCGACTGTCCGCTCGGCCCGCGGGGCGCGTTGATCCGTGGGCACGAATTCCACTATGCGCAGATGACGGCGACCGGCGATGACGAGCCCCTGGCCGACCTCGCAGACGGGCAAGGCAATCCGATCGGCGCCTCGGGCTACCGGCGCGGCCAAGTCAGCGGCACCTTCTTCCATGCCATCGCAAGGGGCTGAGGCATGAAGTTCCCGAAGGTCACCCTTTCGCCCCGGCAAATCCCCAGCGATGTTGCCCTCTGCCTGGTCTTCTTCACCAGGCTGCCCTTGCCCGTCATCGACTTTCGCGGCCGCAGCCTTGCCGCCGCGATCTGGGCCGCCCCGGTCGCCGGCCTCGTCGTCGGCCTGATCGGCGCCATCGTCTTTGCCACGGCGGAACGGTTTGGCCTTGCCATCGGGTCGGCGGCAGCCCTTGCCCTGGTTGCAACCGCGGTCACCACCGGCTGCCTGCACGAGGACGGGCTGTCCGATGTCGCCGACGGTTTTGGCGGCGGCAACACGCGCGGTCGAAAGCTGGAGATCATGCGCGACAGCCGAATCGGCGCCTACGGCGCCATGGCGCTGGCGCTGTCGCTGCTCATCCGCTGGAGCGCGCTGTCGGAATTCGTCGATCCCACACAAGCTCTCTTCGCGCTCCTGGCCGCCCATGCGGCCTCGCGCGGCGTATTCGGCGCCTTCATGCATCTCTTGCCCCCGGCGCGCGACGATGGCCTCTCGGCCGGCGCCGGCACCGTCTCGCGGGAAATTGCCCTCGCCGGCGCCGTGCTCGGCGCCATCCCGCTCCTCCTGCTCGGGCTTGGCGGCGCCATCGCGGCGCTTATCCTGCTCGGACTGCTGTTTGCCGCCTTCCACGCGCTTTGCCTCAACCAGATCGGTGGCCAGACCGGCGACACGATCGGCGCTATGCAACAGGTGAGCGAAATCGCGGTGCTGCTCGTCGCTTCCGTAGCCCTTTCCTGACTCTGTTTCGGAGAATTTCCTTCCATGCCTTTCAAATCCCTAGATGAATTGCGCGCTGCTTGCCTCGACCTGCCTGATGGCGATGACGCCGCCGCGAGCGCGGTCGCTCGCCGCCAGGACACGTTGACCAAGCCGCAGGGCAGCCTCGGCCGGCTTGAGTCCATCGCCGCGTGGCTGGCGCGCTGGCAGGGCCGCGACATGCCTAGGCTCGAGCGGGTGAAAGTTTTCGTCTTCGCCGGCAACCACGGCGTTACCGCGCAAGGCGTGTCGGCTTATCCTTCGGAAGTCACGGTGCAGATGGTGGCGAATTTCGCCGGCGGCGGTGCGGCCATCAACCAGCTCGCCCGCATCGCGGGCGCCGAACTCGACGTCATTCCGCTCGATCTCGACCATCCGACCGGCGATTTCACGCAAACGCCGGCGATGGACGACAAGGCATTTCTTGCCGCCGTCTCGGCCGGCTACGATGCGATGACTGATGATCTCGATCTCGTCTGCTTCGGCGAGATGGGTATCGGCAACACCACGCCGGCCGCCGCGATCTCGGCGGCGCTGTTCGGCGGCGATGCCGAAAAATGGACCGGACGCGGCACCGGCGTCGACGATGCCGGCCTCGAGCGCAAGGTGGTTGCCATCGAATCGGGCTTGAAGCGCCACGCCGCCATTCTTGCCGACCCCCTGGGGGTTGCCGCGGCGCTCGGCGGCCGCGAACTCGCCGCCATCTTCGGCGCCACGCTTGCCGCCCGTCACATGGGCATACCGGTGCTGCTTGACGGCTTCGTCTGCACCGCAGCCGCAGCACCTTTGGCAAAGCTGCACTCCACAGGCCTTGCTCATACGATCGCCGCCCACGTCTCGGCTGAATCGGGTCACCGCGGCCTGCTCGAAGCGCTCGACCTGCCGCCGCTGCTCGACCTCGGCATGCGGCTCGGCGAAGGCTCCGGCGCTTGCCTCGCCGTCAACATCGTCCGCTCGGCGCTGGAGTGCCATGCGAGGATGGCGAGCTTTGCCGAGGCCGGCGTGTCGGAGAAGTAACATCTTCCGGTTGTAGCGATTCTCGAATAGATCTGGTGGATGAAAAAGCTTCACCCGGCTGCCGCTGCTATGACTATCGCCGTGCTGCTTGCTGGTGTGCTTCGGCACAGTGGATATTCAACTTACGGCCCGATCGACACCGCAATTCTCGTTGTTTTTCTGGTTTTCTTCTGGTGGCTCATCAGCGATTTCTCAGGCGGAAAGGCCGCCATTGATGCCGACGACGGTCGGAGCGCGGACAACGGCATGGCTTTTCGGTTCGGCAGGTTTCTGAGCCGCGTTTTTCGGCGCGGCCAATCGTAGTCTTTGACCAAGCTACAAAATCCTACATCTCTCCTGGCCAAAGGCGGCCCGGCGGCGAAAGCAGCCGATGAACGAGCGCGGCAATTGAACCGGCCCATTCAGGTCTTTCCACCAAGTCTTTGAAGAATTTGGTGGGTGCGCACAGGATTGAACTGTGGACCCGCTGATTAAGAGTCAGCTGCTCTACCAACTGAGCTACGCACCCACTCGGCCGGCAAAAACCGGCGTTGGCGGGCATATAGCCGCCGATGCCGGTCCTGTCCAGCCCTGCCGGAATCATTTCCCGACAAATCGCCGAAGTGACGCAGATGGTCAGACGAACAGCTTGCCTTCCGCCACCTTGACCGCGTTGCCACCGATGCGCGCCGAGACCAGTTTTCCGCCCTGTACACTTAGTTCCAGGCGGATACGCGAGGGCCGCCCCATCTCCAGCCCCTGTTCGATCCACAGCTGCGAAACGCCATCCGTCGGAGCGTCGAAATGCATGACGGCGCCGGCGAAAGCCGCCGCCGCCGAGCCGGTCGCCGGGTCCTCGTAGGAAGGCGTGCCGGGCACGACCATGCGCACATGGAAGGCGCTCTCGTGGTTCACCGTCTCTCGGCAATAGACATAGGGACTGGCAAAGGCCCATTCGCTCTTGCGCGGCGCCAGTTCCGACCAGGCCTGATTGTCGAGCCGGATCCGGCCGGCCGCCTCCAGATTGGCCACCGGTATGGTCACGTAGGGCACGCCCGCCGACCAGAACGCGACGCGGTGATTCTCGAAACCGATCTCGTGCGGCGCCAGGCCAAGGGCGGCGCCGATCGCCACCGGGTCGGCTTCGAGCTTCAGCGGCTCCGGCAACTTCGCCAGGTCGAATTCGGCGAATGTCGCGCCATCATGCTTGCTGACGGCGCAGCGCACCGGGCCGATGTTTTCCTCCAGCACGAAAATGCTCGCAGCGCCATCATTGTCGGCCATTTCAGCGAGCGCGATATCGGCCAGTTCGGCCAGCGCGATCGCCGAACCCACGGTCGGGTGGCCGGCGAAAGGCATTTCATAGTCGGGCGTGAAGATGCGGATGCGGGCGCGGTGCTTGGGATTGTCCGGCGGCAGCACGAACACCGATTCCGACAGGTTGAACTCTCGCGCGATGGCCTGCATCGCAGCCGTGTCCAGTCCGCCGCTGTCCAACACCACCGCCAGCGGGTTGCCGGCCAGCCGATCGGTCGTAAACACATCGTAAAGCAAGTAATCGCGTCTCATGGAGCAAACCTTCCGCTTTGATCCGAATTTCTGCCTCAATCCCAACATGAGCGAAATTTAATTTGATATTCGAACCATTAGCACTGATCTGTGCACTCATAGGGACTTATTGCGCTTCAGGGGGTCCGGCGTGGACCAGATTGTCAATCTGCCAAAGACGGAATCGGATTCCGCCATCGAGACCGCGCTCGGGCTCGACCAGACGGGGCGGCGCAAGAATCGCCGCCGCGGCTGGCTCTATGCGCTGCTGGCGCTGATCGTCCTTGTCGCGGCTTTTGCCGGCTACCAGTGGTATGCCGGCTCGCCGGTCAAGATCGACTATACGACGGCGCCCGCCGCCAAGGCCGACCTCACTGTCGAGGTTTCGGCGACCGGCACCTTGCAGCCCCTCACCCAGGTCGACATTTCCAGCCAGCTCTCGGGCATCATCCGTTCAGTCTCGGTCAACGAGAACCAGCAGGTCAAGAAGGGCGATGTGCTGGCCGCGCTCGACACCGCCAAGCTGCAGGTGCAGATCGAACGCGCCGAGGCATCCGCCAAGGCGGCCGCCGCCAATGTCGCGGACGCCACCGTGACGCTGGCCGAGAATGAAAGCGCGCTCGTGCGCGCCGCCGCCCTCACCAAGCGCGGCATGGCCACCGACCAGTCGCTCGAAGCGGCGACCGCGACCCGCGACCGTTCGAAGGCAGCGCTCGATAGCGCCGAGGCCAATCTCGCCATCGCCAACGCCGACCTGAAATCGCAGCAGACCGACCTTGCCAACAGCACCATCTATGCGCCGATCGACGGCATCGTGCTGACGCGCTCTGTCGACCCCGGCCAGACGGTCGCCTCATCGCTGCAGGCGCCGGTGCTGTTCATCATCGCCGCCGATCTCAGGAACATGGAACTGGTGGCGGCGGTCGACGAAGCCGATATCGGCGCGGTGAAGCCGGGCCAGCATGCCCGCTTCACCGTGGATGCCTTCCCGGAGCGGCCGTTCGACGCCGAGATCCGCGACATCTCCTACGCCTCGGTCACCACCGACGGCGTCGTCACCTACAATGCGCGGCTCGAGGTCGACAACAGCGAGCTGTTGCTGCGCCCCGGCATGACCGCCACTGTTTCGGTCGTCACCCGGCAGGCCAAGGACGTGCTGACCGTCCCCTCCTCCGCCTTCCGCTATCGTCCTGCGCAGCAGGCCGCCCGCGGCTGGAACCTGAGCGACCTGTTCACCGGCCGCATGGGACGTCCCGGCGGCAATCGCCAGCGCCAGGCGGCAGCG
Source organism: Mesorhizobium sp. B2-5-11 (assembly GCF_006440835.1). NCBI lineage: Bacteria > Pseudomonadati > Pseudomonadota > Alphaproteobacteria > Hyphomicrobiales > Phyllobacteriaceae > Mesorhizobium > Mesorhizobium sp. B2-5-11. Next base: position 199,634 of record NZ_VFUK01000003.1, on the reverse strand, counting down.
CCGCCGACCGACGGCTTACGCATGCTCTACGTGCTGGAGAAAGGCCGTCCGCATCCGGTCAACGTCAGGATCGGCTCGACCGACGGCGAGCTGACCGAGATCACCTCGGGCCTGTCAGAGGGGGCGCAGGTCATCACGGCCTCGCAGCAGCGGAGCTGACGCCGTGGCGATGGGCGCCCCCCTCATCACCTTCGACAAGGTCTGGAAGAGCTACGGCCATGGCGAAGCCAAGGTGCACGCGCTGGCCGGCGTCGACCTGGCGATCCGGCGCGGCGAATTCGTCGCCATCATGGGCCCGTCCGGCTCCGGCAAATCGACGGCGATGAACATCATCGGCTGCCTCGACACGCCGACCGCCGGCACCTATTCCTTCATGGGCGTCGATGCTGGCCGGCTCGACCGCAACCGCCGCGCCATGCTGCGCAACCTCTATGTCGGCTTCGTCTTCCAGGGCTATAATCTGCTGGCGCGCACCACGGCGGCGGAAAATGTCGAACTGCCGCTGATCTATCGCGGCGTGGCCGGCCGCGAGCGCCGCGATCTTGCCATGCAGGCGCTGGCGCAAGTCGGCCTTGTCGGTCGCGAGCATCACACGCCGGCCGAGCTTTCCGGCGGCCAGCAACAGCGCGTGGCGATCGCGCGCGCCATCGTCACGAGGCCGACGCTGCTCGTCGCCGACGAACCGACCGGCAATCTCGACACTGCCCGCACGCACGAGATCATGGAGTTGCTGACGCAACTGAACAAGGAGCTTGGCCTGACCATCACCATGGTCACCCACGAGGCCGACGTCGCCGAATATGCCGAGCGCACGGTGCGCTTCCTCGACGGCCATGTCGCCTCCGACACCATGACCGTCGAGGTGGCCTGACAATGCTCTGGGAAACCGTCCGCCTCTCCTTACGCTCGATCCGCCGCAACATGCTGCGCTCGTTCCTGACCTTGCTCGGCATCGTCATCGGCGTCGCCGCGGTCATCGCCATGCTCACCATTGGCGCCGGCACCACCGCCAAGGTCAAGGACGACATCGCCAAGCTCGGCAGCAATCTTCTGGTTGTGCGCTCCGGCCGCCCGGCCGGTCCCGGCGGCCCGGGCGGGCTCGACCAGGTCGTCCGTCCGCTCACCGAAAAGGATCTTGCCGCGCTCATTGCCCATCTGACAGGCGCACGCGCCATTTCGCCGGCCTCGCAGAAGCAGGTCCGCGTCATCTTCGGTACCGAGAGCCTGACCTCCGGCGTCACCGGCACCGACAGTGCCTATCTCGATGCTCGCGACTGGAAACTGGTCTCAGGCCGTTCGTTCAGTGAGTCCGAGACCCGCTCGGGCACCGGCGTATGCCTGATCGGCGAGACGGTGCGCCAGCAGTTCTTCGGCGCTGGCGACCCTGAGGGCGAAATCATCCGCGTCAACCGCACCTCCTGCAAGATCATCGGCCTGCTCGAGCCGAAGGGCTATACCGGCTTCGGCCAGGACCAGGACAATGTCGTCTTGATGCCGCTGCATGCCTATCAGCGGCGCATTGCCGGCAACCGCAACATCGACAACATCTACGTCGCCGCCGACGACCGCACGCCCACCAGCGAGCTGCAGCCGCGCGTCGAGGATATTTTGCGCGACGCCAGACGCCTCACGCCCGACCGCGAAAGCGATTTCGCGATCCGCGACATGACCCAGATCGCCGACGCCATGGCCAGCGCCACCACCACCATGACCGGGATGCTGGGCGCGGTCGCCGGCGTCAGCCTGCTGGTCGGCGGCATCGGCATCATGAACATCATGCTGGTGTCGGTCACCGAGCGCACCCGCGAGATCGGCATCAGGCTCGCCATCGGCGCGCATGAAAAGCACATCCTCATCCAGTTCCTGGTCGAGGCGACGGTGCTGTCGCTGCTCGGCGGCATCATCGGCATCCTGATCGGGCTCTCGCTGGCCGGTCTCGCCTCGGCGACGCTGGCCATTCCCTTTGCGCCGAGCCCGGCAGTCATCCTGCTCGCCGTCGGCTTTTCCGCGCTGATCGGCATGGTCTTCGGCTTCTTCCCGGCGCTGCGCGGCGCCAGGCTCGACCCGATCGACGCGCTGCGGCATGAATAAGGCGATTGGAAAGCAAAGGCGCGGCTACGACGCTGTTTCCCAGGGATTGATGGTATTCAATCCGGCGGCCGCGAATGGACTGGTGTCGCGGGTGGCGACCGTAAGACCGTTTGCTGCGGCCGTGGCTGCGATGTAGCCATCCGCATTGCCGATCGCCTTTCCTGAGGCTCTCGCCTTTACCATGAGGTCGGCATAGGCGCGCGACGCGTCGAGGTCGAAAGGCAGAATGCGGCCTGCAAACAGTGGCAACACATCCTGATCGAGACGATTGTCCGCGCACGCACCCGATGTTTGGGGTTGCAGGCAGCCACTCAGACCTTCGTATGCCGGCATTGGCGATCAGCACGGAAGGTAAGGTTTAGTCCGCGTTCGCAAAATGCCACTCGATCAGCGGCTTCATGTGCGGCATCAGCCCGTGCGGCAGGTCGGCGGCGTGGCGGATGATGACCGGACCCACGATCTCCGGTTCGGCCTCGGTTGCGACGAAGGCCGAGATGCGCCGCGCGATCTCCTCGGCGGGCTCGGGAACCCGGTAGCGGCGGAAGATCACCGTGCCGCTTTCCGTCGACAGGGCATGGTAATGCAGGCCGCGTGCGGCGCCTGAAATGTCGAGGCCGGTTTCTTCCCGCACCTCGCGGATCATGTTGAAATCGACATCGACGAGGCCATCGCGAAAATCCGCCGGTTCAAATGAACCGGCGGCGAAATAGACGCGGCCGGCAGTGACGGTGTGGGCGGCCATGCGAATCGCCACCAGCGCATTGTCGCCGGCCACAAGCATGGCATGGGCATAGGCGTGCTCGGCGCCGGAATTCTCGCGCCGTTTACGCCAAAGCATGAACGTGGAGTAGTTGACCGCGTGGCACCGGCCGACGAGGCGATTGTCGCGCCAGGCCAGTCGCGAGAGCAGCACCACGGGGCCGTCGAAGAGCGCGGGGTTGGCCGCGATCTCATGCTGCCAGTTCGCGGCGATCGCCTCGGCATTATCCAGCGAAAAAGGATGCGGGCCAGGGTCGAGCCGGACATCGACGGCGTCGACCGGCAAAATAACGTTGCGCGGCAGGTCGAAGCTCACGGCTCAGGCCATGTCCAGCGTGATCGCCACCGGACAATGGTCCGATGCCTTGGGCCGGTCCCAGCCGGCGCGCGGAAAGCGCTCCACTTCCTGGCCGGCGGGGAAGATCGTGCGCCAGGGCTGGCCGTTGCGGATGATGTCCGGGACGGCGGTGGCGTTCTTAGCCGCCAGTCCCTTGGACAGCAGGATATAATCGAGCTGGCACAAATGCCGCTCTTGCGGCCCACGCGTGTGGTAGAAGGTCCAGCGGTTCATTTCCGGCCGCCTCTCGACCACGTTTTCGCAAAAACCGCCAGCCGTCAGCACGTTGATGCAGGACAGGTTCTCGTCGACCACCTCGAAACGATAGCCGTCGAATTCGTCGCCGGCGATCTTCACGCGCTGGCGGTAATCGTTCATGTCGCCGCAGATCGCCCAGCGCTTGTTGGCTGCATGATCCGCCCCGAAGCGCTCCTCGATGATCCGGCGCACCGCCTGCGCCTCCGCGATGCGGACCGGCATCGTCGCTTCACGCCCGTCGAGCCCGTTGCGGGGCGAGCCCATCGACTTGAAGTGCACGAGATAGAGTGTCAGCGGCGAACCGCCAACGGTAATGTCCACTTCCAGGCAGTCGCGCCGGAAGATACGTTCATTGGGCTGGTTGCCGAGCGCCGCCAGCTCCGGCGTGTGCAGCCCGAACTGTTCATAGGTCACATAGGCGTGGCTGGTCATGCGCACGAATTCGATGGGCTGGCCCTGCGCGGTCTCGCTGCGCATCATCACGGCGACGTCGATGCCGCGCGAATCATTGCCGGCAGCGGTGTACTTCTGGCGGTAGCCCTGCCCCACCATCTTGAAAAGATAGCCATATTCGAACGCCTTGAGGGCTTCGATATTGTCGACCTCCTGCATGCAGATGATGTCCGCGCGCGTGGCCGCTATGGCCAGCGCCGTCAGCTGCCGCATGTCGTCCGACTGCGCGATGGCGCGGGCCTGCTCCAGCATCTTGTACTCGGCCTCGCTCTGGATATCGAAGAGAGCCAGCGTCCGGTCCTCGTTGAGCTGGTTGCGGTATCCGGAGAAATCGAACCTGTTCATCAGGTTCTCGACATTGAAGGTTGCAAGACGCAGCGACATATCATGACCTTTGCCCGCAAGCGCGGCAGAAAACAAGGCCGGGCAACCACCAGCTGGAATCGATTGATCCTGGCGCGCCTCGCGCCATGGTTGAGGGAACCTTTCCGTTCATCCGCCGTTCAGACGCAAAGACCCACAGTGGGCCCATCCCAGGGTCGGCGTGGGGCCTGTTCTCTTGGAGAAGTGCAATGAACGCGCTCTTTTCTTCCACAGTCAAATCCGGGCTGATAGCGCTCGGTATCTTCTCCGGCATCACGGCACCATCCGCTGCCGGACCAATCCTTCAGCCGGAGCTGTCGATCCCAGCCAGCACCGCGGCGCCGACGGTCACGCCTGTGCGTGACAGCTGGGCCGGCGGCAACAACCGGAGCTTCAACAACGACTGGAGATGGCGCCGGTCGGGCGGGTGGAACCACGGCAATTGGAACCGCGGCGATTGGGGCGGCCGTCACTGGAGCGGTCGTCACTGGAACGGCGGCGATGATTGGCGTTGGCGCCGCCACCATTATCGCGGCCGCTACTATGATGACAGCGCCGGCGCCGCGATCCTGGGGCTTGGCTTGGGGCTCGGCCTCGGCAGCATGTACAACAACTACAATTACTACGATGCACCGCCGCGCCGCTACTATCGCGCCGGCCGGCTGTCGAGCGCCCATGTCCGGTGGTGCTACAACAGATACCGCTCGTATCGCGCTTACGACAACACCTTCCAGCCCTATAACGGCCCACGCCAGCAGTGCTACTCGCCCTATCGCTGAGCCAGGCCGCACAATCCTGCAATAAAAAACGGCGCCGCGCGGCGCCGTTTCTTTTGGAGCGTGGATCGCTCAGTTCTTCGCCTTGTCGACCAGCTTGTTCTTGGAGATCCACGGCATCATCGCGCGCAGCTTGGCGCCGACTTCCTCGATCTGATGGCTGTCGTTGTTGCGGCGGATGCCCTTGAAACGCGACAGGCCGGCACGGTATTCCTGCATCCACTCCGAGGTGAACTTGCCGGTCTGGATATCCTTCAGCACCCGCTTCATCTCGGCCTTTGTCTCTGCGGTGATGATGCGCGGCCCCGAGACATATTCGCCCCATTCGGCGGTGTTCGAGATCGAGTAATTCATGTTGGCGATGCCGCCTTCATAGATCAGGTCGACGATCAGCTTGACCTCGTGCAGGCACTCGAAATAGGCCATTTCGGGCGCATAGCCGGCTTCCACCAGCGTCTCGAACCCGGCGCGGATCAACTCCACCAGGCCGCCGCACAGCACGACCTGCTCGCCGAACAGATCGGTCTCGCATTCCTCGCGGAAATTGGTCTCGATGATACCCGAACGGCCGCCGCCGACGCCGCAGGCGTAGGAGAGCGCGAGGTCGAGTGCGTTGCCCGAAGCATCCTGGTTGACGGCGACCAGGCACGGCACGCCGCCGCCCTTCTGGTATTCGCCGCGCACCGTATGGCCGGGCCCCTTCGGCGCGATCATGACGACGTCGACCGTCGACTTCGGCTCGATCAGTCCGAAATGCACGTTGAGGCCATGCGCGAAGGCGATTGCCGCGCCGTCGCGGATGTTCGGCGCGATCTCGTTTTTGTAGATGTCGGCCTGCAATTCGTCGGGCGTCGCCATCATCATCAGGTCGGCCCATTTGGCGGCGTCGGCCACGCTCATCACCTTGAGCCCGTCGGCCTCGACCTTCTTGGCGGTCGCCGATCCGGCCTTGAGGCCGATGGCGATCTCCTTGGCGCCGGAATCCTTGAGGTTGAGCGCATGCGCCCGGCCCTGGCTGCCATAGCCGATGATGGCGACCTTCTTGCCCTTGATCAGGTTGAGATCGGCATCACGATCGTAATAGACGCGCATTTTTGTCTTCCTTCCCGTTTGAAGATCAGAGGCCTTGCGGCCCGGTTTTTGCTCCGAAAAGAGCGAGAAACTGCTGCGTCGCGCGGACGGCATCACCGCCGATCGCCGCCTCAGTCAATTCCAGCCGGTCGCCAAGCAAGAGACGGATCTGCACGTCGCGGGCGACCAGCCCGAAAAACGTACGGAACGCCGTCTCGGCGTCCGAGAAATCGAGCAGCCCGGCCTGGCGGCCGGCCTCCAGCACCGGCTTCAGGCGCTTGGCGAGGGCAAAGCGCCCGTTCTCCAGCACCACCGCGCCAAGATCATCCTTGCCCGAACCGGCATGGCCGACCGCCACCCGGTTGAGTGCGATCGAAGTGTCGCTGGAAATGACCTTCAGCCAGTCGGAAGCAAATCGCTCCAGGCTCGCGGCCAACGACGCAAGGTCGAGCCCCCTGCCGTCGACCGCCGTCACCCGCACCTTCGAGGCCTGCCATTGCACCGTCGCCGTCAGCAGTCCGTCGCGGTCGCCGAACCATTTGTAGAGCGTTTCCTTGGAGCAGCTCGCCCGCCGCGCCACTGCGGTCATGGTCAGATTGTCGCCCTCTTCGACCAGCAGGCGGAGCGCTGCATCCAGGACCGCCTTCTGACGCTCCGTCAGCGCTTCGCCGTTGTCGATATCGGCATTTGCCTGCAACACGCTCTGTTCCCGTTTGATGGTAGAGCCGTAGATCGCCCGAGCTCAGTACCGTACGTTACGGTTCGGCATATTGCGCAATCCGAAGATCGGCGCAAGGCCAAAATGACGAAATGTCTTTCCCGTGTCCCCGCAGCCGCGCAACGCGTATGTTCAGTCGCCGGCTGGCGGATCGCGCAACCGCCCGAGCAAGGCCGATACCGTGTTCAGTTCTTGCGGCGAGAGCTTGTCGCCAACCAGCTCCGCGATCGACCTGCCATAGACGGCCCACATACGGCGGCGCGTCTCTCGTCCCTTGGCCGTGATGCGGACGGTTTGGCCGCGGCCGTCATCAGCCACCGGCAGCTTCTCGACAAACCCATCGGCTTCAAGTCGGGCCAGCAGCCGCGAAATATTATACTGCGCGAACAGGGTTCGTTCGATCAGCTGGAACGGCCGCAAGCCGCCCTCGCCCGCCTCAGCGAGTTCGTGCAGCACGTCATACCAGGCAAGCGGCGGCAGGCCGCCTTCCTTCAGCGCGTCTTCGGCACGTTCCACCAGCTGGCGTGATACCCGCATCAGGCGTGCCCAGGTCTTGATGGCCTCCGGCGATGGCATGGCTGTCTCGATCATGACGGCATCATAAGAGATAGATGCAATTGCATCAAGCTTGACGACCAATGCATTTGCATCTAGATAGATGCGAATGCATCGATATTGAGAGGCAAATCCGATGAAGCATGCCAACACCCTCATTCTCGTCAGCCATCCCCTTTGCCCCTATGTCCAGCGTGCGGCGATCTCGCTGACCGAAAAAGGCGTGCCGTTCGAGCGCGTCGACATCGACCTCGCCAACAAGCCTGACTGGTTCAAGGCGGTCTCGCCGCTCGGCAAGGTGCCGCTGCTGCGCGTGCAGCGGGGGAACGATGAGACGGTGATCTTCGAATCCGCCGTCATCCTCGAATTCCTCGAAGAAACTGAGGCCAATCCCCTCCACCCGGCCGACCCCTATGCCCGTGCCCGGCATCGTGCCTGGATCGAGTACGGCTCAGCCATCCTCAACGCCGTCGGCCGGTTCTATTCGGCGTCGACCGAGGCAGGATTCCTTGCCGAGTCTCGGACGCTGTCGGAAATGTTCGATCGTGTGGAGACCGAATTGGCGGGCGAAGCCGGCCGGACTGGACAATGGTTCGAAGGCGGGCGCTTTTCGCTCGTCGACGCAGTCTACGGCCCTGTCTTCCGCTACATCGATACCTTCGACCGGATCGGCGATTTCGGCATTCTGGACGGCAAACCGCTCGTCCAGGCCTGGCGCCAGGCATTGAGTGGACGCCCGTCCGTCAAGCATGCCGTGGCGCAGGACTATCCACTGCGCCTGCATGCCTTCCTGCGGGCGAAGGGATCGTATCTTTCGACGGTCATTCGCAAGAACGATCCGGCCAGCGCGCTTCCGCCAGCCCAGTTCGCCTGAACGGATGGACCACCGTGCCGGCCACCATTGAGGCGAGGAACTGCGGCGCCGGGGGATTTTCGCCACCGTCGCCACCAGCCTGTTCCGGATGAAGGGCAGCGCCAATGCCCCCAAGCCGAATAGGCCGGGACAATCCTTCGGCGGCCGGGTGAAATCAAGTCGCGGCGCCGCCCCGCGGCTTATGCCTGGGCGGCATCGAAATCGGCGCGCGCTTCACGCACCGCATCATGGTTGAGTTCGGCCCATAGGATGAATTGGTGCAAGGCGCCGAACATCGAATGTCCGAGATCGGTCAGGCTGTACTCGACGCTCGGCGGCTTGGTTGGGAACACTTCGCGATGCACATAGCCGTCGCGCTGCAGATCGTGGAGCGTCTGGGTCAGCATGCGCTGCGAGATGTCAGGCACCAGCCTGCGCAATTCGCCAAACCGATAGGGCCTCTCGGCCAGCGCCATCATCAGCAGCGAACTCCATTTGCCGCTGACGCCGTGGATGACATTGCGAACCGGACAATCGGCAAAATTGCCGCCCCCGCTCATCGCTTTGTAGACCTCCAGCTTCGACTTCAGATTGATGACCTTGCCGTCCATCGCTGGTTCCCTGGATGTGCCTACCTCCCGAAAAACTGCCTTCTTTACGGCGACAGGTCAATTCCTATTTTAGTGCTGGTCTCTTTCTGAGACCACTAGAGCACCCGCCGCTTCGGCACAAATCAGGATCTCCGATGACCAAAACCCTTCTCGTCACCGGCGCCTCCGGCCAGCTTGGCCGCGGCGTCATCCGCTATCTCCTAGACGCGCATGAAACTCCGCCTGCAAAGATCATCGCCACCACGCGCAATCCCGAAAGCCTGGCAGATTTGGCGGTGCGCGGCGTCGTTGTCAGGGCCGCAGACTTCAACGACGCCGCTTCGCTGGAAACCGCGTTCAAGGGTGCTGACAAGGCGTTGATCATTTCGACCGGCGATCTCGATCTCAAAAACGGCAAGCGCCTGAAGCAGCACGAGAATGCAGTCGCGGCGGCCAAAAACGCCGGCGTTTCGCATCTGCTCTACACCTCGATGCCCAACCCGGAACCGGTGTCGCCGGTCCTGTTTGCCGGTGACCACTACAGCACCGAGCAGGCAATCAAGGCTAGCGGCATCCCCTACACGATCTTCCGCAACGGCTGGTACCAGGAGAACCTGTTCATGGCGCTGCCGCACGCGATCGCCTCGGGGCACTGGTACACGTCCGCCGGCGAAGGCCGCATCGCCCATGGCGCACGCGACGACATGGCAGCGGCGATCGCCGCCGGTGTCGCTTCCGGCTCGACCGACAGCAAAACCTACACGCTGACTGGCCCGCAAGCGTACACGACGGCCGAGATCGCCGCCCTCGTCAGCGAAGTCACCGGCAAGCCGCTCGATGTCATGCAGGTTTCGGATGATGTCCTGACGGAAGGGGTAAAGGCATCAGGCGTTCCCGAGGATTTTGCCGGCGTCATCGTTTCCTTCGACGTCAACACGCGCGCCGGCCGCATCGCCATGGTGACGGATGCGATCGAGATGCTTTCCGGCAGGACGCCAAGGACGTTGAGACAATTCCTCGAGGCGAACAAGGCTGTCCTGGCCGGTTGAAATCCACGCGGCGGGAAGTCTGTTCTCGACTTCCCGCCGCCCCTACTTCGATGTTTTGATCAGGCCATGCCGGATAAGGCTCTCTCCGGTCGCCGCCAGCGCATCTTCGCGCGAACGTGGCTTCCAGCCGAGCATGCGCACCGCCTTGGCATTGGTGGCATTCTTGACCTTGCCCAGCTCAGGCACGAGCTGCGCGACTTCCGGATTGAACAGTGCCACCATGCGCACCAGCCAATCGGGAAGCTCTCTGGTCGAAACGCGCTTCGCCGCATTGCCGAGCCGCTTTCTCAAGGTTTGCGCGATTTCCCGCACGGTCATGAAATCGCCGGCGACCGCCAGGAAGCGCTCGCCATTGGCAGCTGGATCGGTCATGGCGCGGACATGCAGGTCCGCCACGTCGCGTGCATCGACGACGCCGAAGGACAGGCGCGGCAGCCCCGGCATGGCGCCATTCATCATGCGTTGGACAAATTCGGTGGAGGTCGAATGGTCCGGGCCAAGCACAGGCCCGAAGATGCCGACGGGGTTGACGGCAGCAAGCTCCAACCCGCCCGCCTCGGCGGCGATAAAATCCCAGGCCGCGCGCTCGGCGAGCGTCTTCGACTTCACATAGGCGCTGACCCTTCCCATCGGATCGGTCCAGCTCTCCTCGGTGAACGGACGGCCGTCGGGCGGCATCTTGCCGTAGCCGACAGCCGCGAAGGAGGACGTCAGCACGACGCGTCTGACACCGGCATCTCGTGCCGCCCGCAGCACCCGCAACGCGCCTTCACGGGCCGGAATGATCAGCTCGTCATCATGCTTGGGCACGCCGGGCGGGAACGGCGAGGCGACATGCAGGACATAGTCGCAGCCCGCAGCGGCTAGCGGCCAGCCGGCATCGCTCATGAGATCGGCGATTGTAAAGGAGAGCCTGTCATCCGGCTCGACGCCACCTGCCTTGAGCATGGCCAGGACATCGGCTTGCCGCCTGGCCGAGCGCACAGTCGTGCGCACGCGGTAGCCAGCCTTCAGCAATTCAAGGATACAGTGAGCGCCGAGAAAGCCAGATCCGCCGGTCACAAGCACCAATTCGCCGCTCATGCCCGTCCCCCGAAGCGTCAGCCCAAGGCGATCGAGACCGTCAGATCGCCACCTGCGTGCCGATCTCTACCACACGGCCGGTCGGTATCTGGAAATATTCAGTGGCGTCGGCCGCCGTGCGCGCCAGCCCGATGAACAGCCGGTCTTGCCACACCGGCATGCCGGAATTGGGCGAGGCTTTCAGCGAGCGCCGGGACAGGAAGAAGGAGGTCGTCATGATGTCGAACTTCCAGCCTTGCTTGCGGCAGATCGCCAGCGCGCGCGGGATGTTGGGCTGCTCCATATAGCCGAAGGTCAGCGTCACCCGCATGAACAGCTCGTTGACCGTCTCCATCTTGACCCGGTCGCTGTCGGGCACCACCGGCTGCGGCGCGGTCACCACCGAGAGGATCACATTCTGCTCGTGCAGCACCTTGTAGTGCTTCAGGCTGTGCATCAGCGCGGTCGGCGCGCTGAGCGGATCGCTGGTCAGGAACACCGCGGTGCCGGATACCAGTTGCGGCTTTTTCTTCAACAGATTGCCGGCCAGGAAATCGAGCGGGATCTCGTTGCGGCGGGTCTTGTCGAAGAGATAACGGCTGCCGCGCACCCAGGTCCACATCGCCAGAACGATGGTGAAGGCCACCGCCAGCGAGGCCCAGCCGCCTTCGAACACCTTGACGATGTTGGAAGCAAAGAACCCGACATCGATGAAACCGAACAAGGCTGTCATCGCGACAGCCACCCACAGCCGCCATTTCCAGATGCGGGTCATGACGACAAACAGCAGCACGGTGGTCACCAGCATGTTGCCGGTCACCGAGATGCCGTATGCCGAAGCCAGCCTGCTGGATTCGCCGAAGCCCACCACCAGCATCATCACCACCAGCGCCAGCAACAGGTTGACGCGCGGCATGTAGATCTGGCCGGACTGTTTTTCCGACGTGTGCAGGATTTCCAGCCGTGGCAGCATGTTGAGCTGCACCGCCTGCCTGGTCAGCGAGAATGCGCCTGAAATCACCGCCTGGCTGGCGATGACCGTCGCGGCGGTCGCCAGCACCACCATCGGGATCAGCGTCCAGCCTTCGTTCATTTCGAAGAAGGGATGTCCGACCACGCCGTTCTTGGCCAGCACGAAGGCGCCCTGGCCGGCATAGTTGAGCAGCAGGCAAGGGAACACGATCGCCAGCCAGGCGAGCACGATCGGCTTGCGGCCGAAATGGCCGAGATCGGCATAAAGCGCTTCGGCGCCGGTGACCGCAAGGAAGATGGCGCCGATGGTGACGAAGGCGACATCGGGCGAATTGATCAGGAAGGCGACGATATAGTGCGGGCTGATCGCCCACAGGATTTCCGGATCGGCGATGATATGGTTGAGGCCGGACAGGCCGATAGCCAGGAACCAGACCGCGGTGATCGGGCCGAAGATCAGCGCCACGCCGCCGGTGCCGAAGCGCTGCACCGAAAACAGAACCGCCAGGATGACCAGTGTCAGCGGCACGACATAAGGCTGGAAGGTCGGCGTGACGACATTCATGCCCTCGACCGCCGAGAGCACCGAAATTGCCGGGGTTATGACGGCGTCGCCGAAGAACAGCGAGGCGCCGACGATACCGATGCCCAGGATGATCGCCGAGCGCTTCGGGAAACTGCCGCGCGCCAATGCCATCAACGACAGCACGCCGCCTTCGCCGCGGTTGTTGGCGCGCAGCACGAACATGATGTATTTGATGGTGACGATGATCGTCAGTGACCAGATGATCAGCGAGAGAACGCCAAGAATGTCGCCACGGTCGGCCACTTCGCCGCCCGACGACGCCACCAGCGCCTCGCGGAACGCGTAGATCGGGCTGGTGCCGATATCGCCGTAAACAACGCCGAGCGCGCCGAGCATCAACACCTTGGTGCTGTGCTGCTCGATCTCAGGATGGCTCGATTGTTCGACGGTTTCTGCCTCACTACCAGTGTTGGCAAGGGCCATGAACGACACTCCGATAAGCGGGCGGTGCTCTACGCTTGCTGCGATGCAATATCAAGTACCGTCGCGTTATGGCTGCCATGCTTTGCACGCGAGGCTGCCACCATTACCACCCGCAAGCCCTGAGAAATCGGCCCACCGTGCCGGCCATGCCATACTCCAACGCGTCGGCTGTCAACCCATGTCCGATCGACACTTCGGCCAATGCCGGAACGCGTCGCGCCAGGGCCGGCAGGTTGCTCACCGTCAGATCGTGCCCGGCATTGAACTCAAGGCCCGCGACAAAGGCCGCATCGGCGGTTTTTCCCAGTCTTTCCAGCTCCTTGGCCGCCTTGGCGGAATCGGCATGGCAACTGCCATAAGGTCCCGTGTAAAGCTCGATACGGTCGGCGCCGGTATCGCGCGCGGCGTTTATGCCGGCAGGATCCGCATCGGAGAACAACGAGACCCGGAAACCGCCCTTCTTCAGGCGTCTCACGATCGGTGTCAGGAACGCTGCATCGGCGATGAAGTTCCAGCCATGGTCCGAGGTTGCCTGGGAGGGATCGTCAGGCACCAGGGTCACCTGTTCCGGTTGATGCTTTTCCACGAGAGCCAGGAAATCCTCGGTCGGATGGCCCTCGATGTTGAATTCGGCCCGCGGGAACTCATCGTCGATCAAGGCCCTGATCTCAGGCAGGTCTGAACGGCGGGTATGGCGCTCGTCCGGGCGAGGATGCACCGTCAGCCCATGCGCTCCCGCCGCAAGCGCGATGCGGCCAAGCCTGATCACATCGGGCCACGGCAGGTCGCGCCGGTTGCGCAGCATGGCGATGGCGTTGAGATTGACGGAAAGCTTTGCGGGCATGGCTTCGGATCCTGCTCGATTTCGGCGCATCTATACCGCCTTTGACGGGAACAGATAGGGGGTTTCCGGTGTTCCAGAAGATCGGATGACGTTTGTGAAAGGATACGATCCCTTGAATTTCCTCGAAGCCGTGCCGGCAATCCGGCGCATCGATACGGACCGTGAGGATCTCTTCGCCATCGATATCGTCGGCCATGTCTCGGCGGCCGACGCGGAAAACCTGTTCGGCCTGCTCGAAGCGGCTTACGCGCTTCACCCGCGAATCGATGTGCTGGTGCGCGTGATCGATCATGACGGCGTCGACTGGAGCGACATATCGGACGAGACGCTGCGACAGGGCGCGGTCCAGGCCGCAGAGCATATCGGCCGTTGTGCCGCGATCGGCGAGCCGGACTGGACGGCGCAGGCGCGAGACTTCCTCCCTACCCCGCCGCCGGTCGAACTCAGGCATTTCAAAGACGAGGCCGATGCCTGGCAATGGCTCGGCGCCAGGCAACTGGGCTCCGCTACCTGACGATCGTCAACCGTTCGGCCGCCCGGGTGATCGCGGTGTAAAGCCAGCGCTGGCGCGTTTCCTTGAACGCCCAGCTTTCGTCGAACAGCACGATCTCGTTCCACTGCGACCCCTGCGCCTTGTGCACGGTCAGCGCATAGCCATAGTCGAAATCATCGAACCGCTTCTTCTGCTGCCACGGGATATCGGCGTCGGGATCCTCGAACGCCGCCTTGAGCAGCTTGATCTTGGCGACACCGCGGTCCGGATCATCCTCTTCGGGCGACACCAGGAGGTTGATGCCAGGTTTCACCGTCTCGCGCGACGAGGTCATCACCTTCCACAGCGAACCGTTGAGCAGGCCCTTGGCCGGGTCGTTGCGCAGGCACACCAGCTTGTCGCCGGCCTGCGGATAGTCGGCATTGAACCCCTTGAGCTCGCGCAGGCGCTGGTTGTAGCGGCGGCGCGTGCGGTTGGTGCCGACCAGCACCTGGTCCGCCCTCAGCACTAGGTCCTGGTTGACGTCTTCCTTGCCGATCACCTGCGCCGTGCCGTAGTCGCCGCGCATGAATTCGCGCCCCTCGCGCACGTCGAGCGCCAGCCGCAGGATCGGATTGTCGCGCGCCTGCCGGTGGATTTCGGTGAGCAGGAAATCCGGCTCGTGGTCGGTGAAGAAGCCACCGCCCGAGATCGGCGGCAACTGGCCGGGATCGCCCAGCACCAGGATCGGCGTGCCAAAGCTCAAGAGGTCACGGCCAAGCTGCTCGTCGACCATCGAGCATTCGTCGATGATGACCAGTTTCGCACGCGAGATCGGGCTCTGCCGGTTGAGCGAAAAAGTCGGCGACATCGACGTCTTGCCAGTCACCTCGTCTTCGACCGATTCCTCCCCCTTGGGCCTGTAGATCAGCGAATGGATGGTGCGGGCATTGACCGCGCCCTTGGAGCGCAGCACCTGCGCCGCCTTGCCGGTGAAGGCGGCGAACTGCACCTGGCCGTCGACATGTTCGGCGAAATAGCGCGCCAGCGTCGTCTTGCCGGTGCCGGCATAGCCGAACAGCCGGAACAATTGCGGCTTGCCGGCCTTGAGCCAGCGCGCGACCGCCTGCAGCGCCTCGTCCTGTTGGGGTGAAAATTCCATCTGATCGTGTGACCGGATTCGCGAGAGAAAGACAAGATAGCGCCACCGCCATCGACGCGGCCTGGTGGCGAACTCCCTGCGCTTCAGCCTATCAGGCGAGGACGGGAACGTAAAGGGAACGGGCGGCGTGTCCGCACGATCACCCGACGGCGTGCGGATCGTTCTCCAGCAGGATCGGCTTGCCGTGCGGCGTGGCATGCGCGGCGCGCTCCCAGGCCCGTGCCATTGCATCGACATCGGGCTTGGCGGCCAATCCTTTCGACGCCAGCAGCGCTTCCAGCGCCGCCAACCAATGTTCGTAATAGTCATGGCCGTCAGCCCCGGCGCCGGGTTTCTTCACTTCGGCCGACAGTGCCTGCGCCCACTCGCTCCACGAAAACACGCCCTTGTCGTGCAGCGCCACCGTCATCGCGAAGGCTTCGGCCTGCCAGGGCTCGGCGAAGACGGGCGCATCGAGGCCGGCGGGCAGACCGGCAGGCCCGTTCGCCTCAGGCCGGTTCAAGATAGCTCTCCCAGGCATCGATGGACACGGTCAGCGTCGGATCGGCCCCGTCGCCCCAGATCTCGGCTCCGTCGAAAACCACCGTATAGACCCATTGCGGGTTCTCGCCCTGCCCATGCGCGTTGGTGTCCGGGAATACAAAGCCGTCGCGCACCGCTTCGATCCTCCCATGCTTGCCACGCGCGTAGCGCGGCAGCCTGGTGTGGCCGGTCGGATTGAAATTCCTGGTCCGCACGCGGTCGCCGGCCCTGAACCGCGGCGCCGTTTCGACCGGCCGGTTGCACGGAGCGCCCTTGGCCAGCACGGCCGGAACGTCATCGGCCTTCAGCACTCTTTTGGGCGTCGCCGCCGCATCGATCGCCTCGCCTGCCTTGAGATCACGCTCGCTGACGAAACCATGGCGCTTGAGCAGGGTTTCCAGCGCCTTGATCCAGATCTGGTAGTAGCTGGAGGCATAATAGTCGGCCGGATGCAGCGATTCCCGCGCATGCCGGCTCTCATCGATATTCCAGGCGCCCATGGCGCCGGCGGTGAGCGTCACGCCGAGCGCCCGCCGCTCCCAGTCGGTATGGAAATACGGCTCGTCCCGTTCCGGCGCCACCGGCCCGAATCCCATCTGTCCGCCGACATCCTGCGGGCCGTTCATGCCGGATCCCCCGTTTTTTCCGGTTTTTGGGCTAGCACAGTGCCGATCATCGCATCGCGGCTTACCAATTCGGACAAGCGCTCCTCACTCCAGCCTTCGGTTCCTTGAGGCCGCATCGGGACGACGAGATAGCGTAACTCCGCGGTCGAATCCCAGACGCGTATCTTTGTCGAGGCCGGCAGCGTCAGCCCGAATTCCTCAAGCACGCCGCGCGGATCGATGACCGCGCGCGAGCGATAGGGCGGCGCCTTGTACCAGACCGGCGGCAGGCCGAGCACCGACCACGGATAGCAGGAGCACAGCGTGCAGACGACGAGATTGTGAGTCTCTTCGGTGTTGAACACCGCCTGCATGTGCTCGCCTTGCCGGCCGGTATAGCCCAGCGATCCGATCGCCGCCGTAGCATCGCGCTTCAGCCAGTCGGCAAAAGCGGGATCGCTCCAGGCCTTGGCCACCACCCTCGCGCCGTTGCGGGGACCGATCTTAGTCTCGTAGGTATCGACGATGACATCGATCGCGGCCGGATCGATCAATCCCTTGCGGGTGAGAATGGTTTCCAGCGCGCGCACGCGGGCGGCAAACGGATCGAGTTCGTTGTCGTGGTCATGATCGTGGGACATGGTCATAAACTACGGCTGGGATCCGCCGGCCGCAAGCATGACGACTTGGGCCAGTGGGCGCGACGCGGATACACTACTCCGCGGCCGTCTTTTGCGGCTCGCCTCGGATTTCGTCATCATCGTCGAACAGCGAAGGCTGATCCTCCGCTTCGACCAGATGCAATTCGGGCTTGCGCTTCGGCATCAGCCCGACCAGCCAGCCCGAGAAATTTTCCATGTAGACATAGATTACCGGTGTGACGAACAGCGTCAGCGCCTGCGAGGCGAGCAGACCGCCGACAACGGCGACGCCCAGCGGCTGGCGCAGCTCCGCGCTGGCGCCCGTGCCGAGCGCGATCGGGAACGTGCCCATCAAGGCGGCCAGCGTCGTCATCATGATCGGCCGGAACCGCATCAGGCAGGCCTTGTGGATGGACTCGGTGGCCGACATTCCTTCTCGTCGCAATTCGAGCGCGACGTCGACCATCATGATGCCGTTCTTCTTGACGATGCCGATCAGCATCAGGATGCCGATCACCGCGATGACGGACAGGTCCATGCCGGCGAAGCGCAAGGCGACAACCGCTCCCAGCACAGCCGATGGCAAGCCTGTGAGGATCGTGAGCGGATGGATGAAGCTCTCATAGAGAATGCCAAGCACGATATAGATGGTCAGGATCGCGCCGCCGATCAGCAGGCCCTGGTTGGCGAGCGAATCCTGGAAGGTCTTGGCTGTGCCGGCAAAGCTGGTCGAGATCGTCTCCGGCATGCCGATCTGCTCCTTGAGCGCGTCGATGCGGCTCACGCTGTCGCCGAGCGCCACGCCTTGCGGCAGATTATAGGAGATCGTCACGGCCGGAAGCTGGCCGAGCTGGTTGACCGTCAAGGCGCCGGCCGTGCGATCGACCCGGGCGAAGGCGCCAAGCGGAACCAGGGAGCCGCTCGCCGTCCTCATCTGGATGGCCAGCATCCGCTCCGGCGACCACTCGATCTTGGGATCGAGCTCGGTGATGACTTCGTAGCTGTCGGCGGAGCCGAAGATCGTCGAAACCTGGTCGGTGCCGAACCCGCCATAAAGCGCCGAGCGCAGCGTGTCGGTGTCGATGCCGAGCTGGGCCGCCTTGTCGCGATCCACCACCAGCGTCGCCTGCAGCGCATTGTTCTGCAAATCGCTGGTGACGTCGGTGAAGGTCGCATGATCGGCCGCCATCGCGTCATTCAGTTTCTGCGCCCAGATGTCTGTCTGGCCGGTGTCGAGGCCCTGAACCACGAGCTGGTAGGCGCTGGCAGACGAGCGCGAACCCAGCCTCAGATTCTGCACAGGCTGCATGTAGGTCTCGATGCCCGCGACGCCGGCCAATTGCTTGCGTAGATCCGCAAGCACCTTCTCGATATTGGGCCGCTGGTCCTTGCCCTTGAGCTGGACGAAAAGCTGCCCCTGGTTGAGCGCATTGTTGCCGCTGCCCGCCGACCACGCAACATGGTCGACATAGGGCGAATGCGAGAACACGCTGGCCACCTGCCCCTGCAGCTTTGCCATGGCGTCGAACGAGATGTCCTGGCGCGCAATGGTCGTCACCGATATCTGGCCGATATCCTCCTGCGGGAAAAAGCCCTTCGGCGAGACCTCGATCAGCCACACCGACGCCGCCGCGGTGCCTATGAAGACCAGGAACACCAGGAAAGTGTGCCGCAGACAGAAGCTCAGGATCCGGTCGTAGCCGCGGGTGATGAAATCGCGCCTGTGGCCATCGCCATGCGCCTCGCGGTCGGCCTTGGTCACCGACAGCAGCCGCGAGCACAGCATCGGCGTCAGCGTCAGCGACACGAACATCGACGCCAGGATGGCGACCGTCACCACGACGGCGAACTCGTTGAAGATGCGCCCGATGACGCCGCCCATCAGAAGCACCGGGATGAACACGGCCACCAGCGAGATCGAAATCGAGATGATGGTGAAGCCGATTTCGCGCGCGCCCTTCAGCGACGCATCGAAAGCCGACAATCCGTCCTCCTCCATGTGACGGAAGATGTTTTCCAGCATCACGATAGCGTCGTCGACGACGAGGCCGACCGCGAGCGTCAGGCCCATCAGCGAAATGTTGTCGATGGAAAAGCCGAACAGGAACATCGCGCCGAGCGTGGCGATCAACGAGATCGGCACCGCCACGGCCGGGATGATGGTCGCCGTAACGCGGCGCAGGAACACGAAGATCACCATGACCACCAGCGCGATGGTCAACAGCAGCGTGAACTGCACGTCGTCCACGGCCTGGCGGATCGAGGTCGAACGGTCGTTGAGCAGCTTGATCTGGGCGGCGGCCGGCATCTGGTCCTGGAAGGACGGCAGCATCGCCTTGACCTTGTCGACGACGTCGACAGTGTTGGCGTCGGGCTGGCGCTGCACCGCCATGATGATCGCGCGCGTGCCGTCATACCAGCTTGCAGTCGTCGTGGTCTGCACCGAATCGACGACGCGTGTCACCTCGCCCAGCCGCACCGGATGACCGTTCTTGGTGGCGATGATGAGGTTGGAGAATCCGGCGGCGTCGGTCAGCTGCGTATTGGCCGTGATCGTCAACTGCTGTTTGTTGTTCTTCAGAACGCCCAGCGGGGTGTTGGAGTTGGCGGATGCGATCGCCGCCTGCAGCTGGTCGATCGAAATGCCGCGCGCGGCAAGCGCGGTCGGGTCGATCTGGATGCGGACTGCATATTTCTGCTGGCCGAAGATGGAGACCTGCGCCACGCCGTCGATGGTCGACAGCGACGGCGAGATGACGTTTTCGGCGAAAGCATCGAGATCGGTCAGCGGAACCGTATCGCTGACCAGCGACATCAAAAGGATCGGCGCGTCGGCCGGATTGACCTTGCGATAGCTCGGCGGCGAGGTCATCTGCGGCGGCAGCGATCTTTGCGTGCGCGCGATCGCTGCCTGCACGTCCGCGGCCGCGGCATCGATGTCGCGGTTGAGCACGAACTGGATGGCGATCGAGGTCTGGCCGAGCGAGTTGGTGGTCGAGATCGAATCGATTCCGGCAATGGTGGCGAATTGCTTGATCAGCGGCGTCGCCACCGACGTTGCCATCGTTTCCGGCGAGGCTCCGGGTAGCTGAGCCGAGACGTTGACGACAGGGAATTCGGCACTGGGCAGCGCGGCCACCGGGAGGAACTTGTAGGCGAACAGCCCGCCCAGAACGAGGGCGAACGACATCAGGAGGGTGGCGACAGGCCTGCGAATGCAGAACTCGGAGATCATTGGGCCGCCTCGCCGGCCTTGTCCGCTTGCGCGATCTTGGGTGCTGTCTGGTCGCCGGATCCGGCGGATGCGTTGCCTTCGTGCACGGCAGCCCCGTTCTTCAGTCGCGTCTGGCCTTCGATAACAACCTTCTCGCCGCTTTTCAGGCCATCGCTGATGGCGGCGCTCTGACCCACGGTCAGCGCCACTTGCACCGGCCGCATTTCGACTGTGTTGTCAGGCTTGACCACATAGACGAACGGCCCCTTCTGGCTGGGCTGCACCGCGACCGTGGGGACGGACGTCATCTGCGGCATGATGCCGGCGTCGAGCACGACATTCACATATTGGCCCGGCCACAGCGACAGATCGGCGTTGGGTATGCTGGCTCGCGTTGCGATGGTGCCGGAAGCGGTATCGACGCTGGAATCGACGAAATCGAGCGTGCCCTTGCCAATGGGTGTCGGGTCGCCGTCCTGGGTCAGGGTCACTGCCCCTTGCTGTGGCTTTGCCAGTGCCTTGTGCAGCAGCGCAAGGTTGCTTTCGGGCAGGTTGAAGTTCACCTGCAGCGGATCCATCTGGGTGATGGTGACGAGCGGGGTCGAGGTGCTGCTGCTGCCATTGCTCGTGGTCACGAGATCGCCCACGGCAACGTTGACCGCGCCAAGCCTGCCGGAAATCGGCGCGGTGATCCTGGCAAAGCCAAGCTGGACATTGTCTGCATCGATTGTCGCCTTGTCGGCATCGACAGTCGCTGCCGCCGCCTTCTGCGCGGCAACGGCCTGGTCGTAGGTCTGCTGCGTACCGGCCTGCTTGGCGACAAGATCCTTGGCGCGCTGAAGATCGGAATTCGAACTGGCAAGCAGCGCCTGATCCTTGGCGAGCGTCGCCTGATCCTTGGCGAGCTGCGCCTTCAAGGCACGGTCATCCAGCGAAAACAGGAGATCGCCGGTTTTCACCATCTGCCCGTCCTTGACGTCGATCGACACGATCTGGCTGGACACGCGCGCGTTGATGCTGACCACGGCGGGAGAGGAGACGAAGCCGATGGCGTAGCGCCGGACCGGGAAATCGGCCGTCGTTGCCGTGGCCGAGATGATCGAGGCCGAACGGGCGCCAGTGCCGCCAGCCGCCTGCTTGCCCCCTGCCTGCGGATCCTGGCTATCCGGCGCCGGCTTGTCCGACGCGACCTGATTTACACCGATGATCTGCCGGGCCCTGCTCAGCGCATCGGGAGACAGATAGAGCCAGGCCGCGCCTGCGCAGGCGACCGCAAGCAATGAAAGAATGACTTTTCCACGCATCGACAAAAGACCCTCTCCGTCCGACACGCCATAGCCAGGTGGTCGTATTCTAGCTCAAATCACGACGCCCTGCCGCGATTTCGCTGAATAGAATAGGACAGGGCTTTGGCGGAAAAGGGCCAAAACACGGCATTACGAAGATTTAATGTGCACTGCACAATGGATGGGCTGGCCACCATGATCGCGTGCAAAAGGCGGATCGCGAACCTGGACAACTCACCGCAGCATCGGCCAAAGCGTCGCGGCCAGCAACACGCCCATGGCGATGTTGAACCATTTCAGCCGCACTGGATCGGACAGGAAACCGCGCAGCGCCGTGCCGAATCCCGCCCACACTGAAACGCTCGGCAGGTTGACGATGGTGAAGGCCACCGAGATCAGCGCCACCGACAGGAACGGATGCTCCGGATTGGAGTAGACGGCCATGGCGGTGATCGCCATCACCCAGGCCTTGGCATTGACCCACTGGAACGCCGCCGCCTCGATGAAACGCATCGGCCGCGCCTTCGTCTCGCCTTTGCCGCTGAGCGAGCGTGACATGGCGATTTTCCAGGCAAGGTAGAGCAGATAGGCGGCGCCGGCGATCTTGAGCGCGGTGTGCAGCGCCGGGAACGCCGTCAGCACGGCGCCAAGACCAAGGCCGACCGCCAGCAGCAAGACAAGAAACCCGATGCTGATGCCGAACATATGCGGCACGCTCCTCACCAGGCCGAAATTCACACCTGAGGCGAGCAGCATCAGATTGTTAGGCCCGGGCGTGATCGAGGTCACGAAGGCGTAGACAAGCAAGGCGAGGAATGCGTCGAGCGACATGATATCCTCCCAGATAAGCCAGTATTATTGTCTCTTCCAACGACCGCACAAATGCCACCCTCGGCCGGTGGCCGGTCCCGTCGTCACGCTGTGGAGAAACTTACCGGTGCTACATCCCCTGCGGGCCACGGTTCATCGCCGCCACGCCGGTGCGGCAGATTTCGACCAGGCCGAGTGGCTTCATGATGGCGATGAACTGGTCGAGCTTGGAGCCCTTGCCGGTGATCTCGAAGATGAAATGCTCGGTGTTGGCGTCGATGACGCTGGCGCGGAAGGCGTCAGCCAGCCGCAGCGCCTCGACGCGGGCTTCGCCGGTGCCGGCGACCTTGACCAGCGCCAGTTCCCGCTCCAGCGGCCGCTCCTGGCCGAACTCCTGCGAGCGCACGGTGAGGTCGACGACGCGGTGGACCGGCACGATGCGCTCGAGCTGGTGCTTGATCTGCTCCAGCACATGCGGCGTGCCGCGCGTCACGATGGTGATGCGCGACAGATGTTTCTCATGCTCGGTTTCCGAGACCGTCAGGCTCTCGATGTTGTAGCCGCGCCCGGAAAACAGGCCGATGACCCGGGCAAGCACGCCCGGCTCGTTGTCGACCAGCACTGAAAGCGTGTGGTTCTCGGGCTTTTCCGTTTCCTTGGCGATGAAATAGGCGGAGCCGGTCGGTTGTAGCTGTGCGTTCATGATGTGAATCTCGACTTCAAACTCTTGGATCTAGTCTCTGTTTACGCACGGCTTCTCGCGACAGCCCTGCCTCTGTCCGCTGCTAAACCAGTTCCCTGCCCTTGGCGTCGATGGCGTTGGCCACCGCTTCGTCCGTCGCCTCGTCCGGCAAGAGCATCTCATTGTGCGCCTTGCCCGACGGGATCATCGGGAAGCAGTTGGCGAGCGTCGCCACGCGGCAGTCGAACAGCACCGGCTTCCTGACCGAGATCATCTCCTTGATGGCATCGTCCAGCTCGTCCGGCTTGTCGCAGCGAATACCGTGGCCGCCATAGGCTTCGGCCAGCTTGACGAAATCAGGCATGGCTTCGGTGTAGGAATGCGACAGCCGGTTGCCGTGCAACAGCTGCTGCCATTGCCGCACCATGCCCATATACTGGTTGTTGAGAATGAAGATTTTGATCGGCGCGTCGAACTGCACCGCGGCACTCATCTCTTGCATCGTCATCTGCACCGAAGCGTCGCCGGCGATATCGACGACCAGCGCGTTCGGATGCGCGATCTGCACGCCCAGTGCCGCCGGCAGGCCGTAACCCATCGTGCCGAGCCCCCCGGACGTCATCCAGCGGTTCGGCTTCTCGAAATGGTAGTGCTGGGCCGCCCACATCTGGTGCTGGCCGACCTCCGTCGTGATGTAGGTGTCCATGTCCTTGGTCAGGGCATAGAGCCGCTGGATGGCATATTGCGGCATGATCACGTCGTTGTTCATCTTGTACGCGAGCGAATCGCGCGCGCGCCATTTGGCGATCTGCTCCCACCAGGGATAGAGCGCCTTCTTGTCGGCCTTGGCGGTTGCCCGCCACAGCCGCACGAGATCCTCCAGAACCCGGCCGACATCGCCGATAATGGGCACGTCGGTGTGGACGTTCTTGTTGATCGAGGACGGATCGATGTCGATATGGATCTTCTTCGAGTTCGGCGAGAACGCGTTGAGCCGGCCGGTGATGCGGTCGTCGAAGCGCGCACCGATGCAGATCATCACGTCGCAATCATGCATGGCCATGTTGGCTTCGTAGGTGCCGTGCATGCCGAGCATGCCGAGCCAGTTCTTGCCCGATGCCGGATAGGCGCCGAGCCCCATCAACGTCGAGGTGATCGGGAAACCGGTGAGGTCGACCAGTTCGCGCAGCAGATGGCTCGCTTCCGGACCGGAGTTGATGACGCCGCCGCCGCTGTAGATGATCGGCTTCCTGGCACCGGCCAGCAGTTCGACCGCCGCCTTGACCTTCTCCAGGTCGCCCTGCACCTTCGGCTGATAGCTGGTGCGCGGCGCGGTTTGCGGAGAAACATAAAAACCCTTGGCGAACTGCACGTCCTTCGGGATGTCGACCACGACAGGACCGGGACGGCCGGTGGTGGCGACATGGAAGGCCTCATGAATGGTTGCGGCAAGCTCGTTAACGTCCTTGACCAGCCAATTGTGCTTGGTGCAGGGGCGCGTGATGCCGACCGTGTCGCACTCCTGGAAAGCGTCCGAACCGATCAGCGAGGTCGGCACCTGCCCGGTCAGGCACACCAGCGGGATCGAATCCATCAGCGCGTCCTGCAAAGGCGTCACCGCGTTGGTCGCGCCCGGACCCGATGTCACCAGCATGACGCCTGCCTTGCCGGTCGAGCGCGCATAGCCCTCGGCGGCGTGGCCGGCGCCCTGCTCGTGCCTCACCAGGATGTGCTCGACGTCGTCCTGCTGGAATATCTCGTCATAGATCGGGAGAACCGCGCCGCCCGGATAACCGAAGACATGCTTGACGCCATTATCCTTCAGCGCCTGCACCACCATTTCGGCGCCAGTCATTTCGCGCCGCTCGCTCTGTCCGTTGCTCATCGGTTTGGTCCCGTACTGTCCGCCATCTGGCGATTTGCTGGTCGTTTAGTCGTGTTTCAGGCAATAAAAAAGGCCCCCGAGGGAGCCTGTGTGTTGCGCATGGGAGGTTTTCGCCCGGCGGTTACACCGCCTTGCCCACGCGCCTTCCTACGAGAATGAGTGCCTTTTTCATGGTGGCGAACCATAAGGGTGAAAGCAGCCGTTCGTCAATGGGGTCGATTCCGCTTTCATGCCGGCTTGCCCGGTGCATGGCACGAAGCACGCGCACGCCGTCATTTAGACCCGGCTCGACGTCGGGTCGCTGGTCAAACCTCTGAAAACAAAGCGAACTATTTGGCGACGTGACGCGGCCCATGGTTTGCCGCGATACTGTCCAAGGCCGGACCCCAAGCTCGGCAAAGGCAGCTCGCAACGAGGCCGATCAACAAAAACGCGGAGGAAACTGATGCTCGACAAGGCCCCGAACAGGAAGCTTTCCGACCTTCTCGAACGATTTGGCGCGGCCCTTGCCGCCGGCGACGTCGACAAGGCGGTCGAATGCTTCCAGGAAGATTGTTATTGGCGCGACCTCGTCACCTTCACCTGGAATATCAAGACCATGGAAGGCCGCGATCAGGTGCGTGACATGCTGGAAAGCCAGCTGTCGAAGACGAAGCCATCACATTTCGCCATCGCCAGGGGCGAGGACGCGACCGAGGCGAACGGGGTGATCGACGGCTGGATCAGCTTCGAGACGGATGTGGCGCGCGGCTTCGGCCATATCAGGTTGAAGGACGGCAAGATCTGGACGCTGCTGACCACGATGGTCGAGCTGAAAGGGCATGAAGAGCCGGCCGGCTTCGCCCGGCCGATGGGCGCCAAGCACGGCTCCGGCAAGAACCGCCCGACCTGGAAGGAAGAGCGCGAAAAGGAAGCGGCCGAGCTTGGCTTCAAGACGCAGCCCTATACGGTCATCATCGGCGGCGGCCAGGGCGGCATCGCGCTTGGCGCGCGGCTCCGCCAGCTCGGCGTGCCGACGATCATCATCGAGAAGAATGAACGTGCCGGCGACAGTTGGCGCAAGCGCTACAAGTCGCTCTGCCTGCA
This sequence comes from Mesorhizobium sp. B2-5-11, assembly GCF_006440835.1. Lineage (NCBI taxonomy): Bacteria > Pseudomonadati > Pseudomonadota > Alphaproteobacteria > Hyphomicrobiales > Phyllobacteriaceae > Mesorhizobium > Mesorhizobium sp. B2-5-11. The sequence goes on along the minus strand of NZ_VFUK01000003.1, from coordinate 173,509 downwards.
CGACCCGGTCTGGTATGACCATTTGCCCTACATCGATTTTCCCCGGAACTGGCCGGTTTTCTCGCCCAAGGACAAGATCGGCGACTGGCTGGAAATGTACACCAAGGTGATGGAGCTGAATTACTGGTCCTCAACCGAGGCCAAGAGCGCTTCCTACGACGAGGAGAACAAGGAATGGACGGTTGTCGTCCACCGCGACGGCAAGGACATCACGCTGAAGCCGAAGCAGCTGGTGCTGGCCACCGGCATGTCCGGCCGTCCCAATCTGCCGAAGTTCAAGGGCATGGAGAATTTCAAGGGCGATCAGCACCACTCCTCCAAGCACCCCGGCCCCGACCAATATGCCGGCAAGAAGGTTGTCGTCATCGGCTCCAACAATTCCGCGCACGATATTTGCGCAGCACTGTGGGAAGCCGGCGTCGACGTCACCATGGTGCAGCGATCGACCACCCACATCGTCAGATCCGACACGCTGATGGATATCGGGCTTGGCGCGCTCTACTCGGAGCAGGCGGTGCAGAACGGTATGACCACCGCCAAGGCCGACCTCATCTTCGCCTCCCTGCCCTACAAGATCCTGCACGAGTTCCAGATTCCGCTTTATGAGAAGATGAAGGAGCGCGACGCGGCGTTCTACAAGGGCCTGGAAAAGGCGGGGTTCATGCTCGACTGGGGCGACGACGGCTCCGGCCTGTTCATGAAATATCTCAGGCGTGGCTCCGGCTACTACATCGATATCGGCGCTTCGCAGCTGATCATCGATGGCGCCATCAAGCTCAAGAGCGGCGTCGATGTGGCCGAGATCAAAGAACATTCCGTCCTGCTCAGCGATGGCACCGAACTGCCGGCGGACGTCATCGTCTACGCCACCGGATACGGCTCGATGAATGGCTGGGCGGCGGAGCTGATCTCAAAGGAGGTTGCCGACAAGGTCGGCAAATGCTGGGGACTCGGCTCGAACACCACCAAGGATCCCGGCCCATGGGAAGGTGAGCAGCGCAACATGTGGAAGCCGACGCAGCAGGAGGCGCTCTGGTTCCATGGCGGTAACCTGCACCAGTCGCGCCATTATTCGCAGTTCCTGTCGCTGCAGTTGAAGGCCAGGCAGGAAGGCATTGCGACGCCCGTCTATGGGCTGCAGCAGGTTCACCACAAGGGATAAGCCAGATCGTGGCGAAAAACCGAGGGAGGCGCGGTTTTGGACCGCGCCTCCCTTTCCTGATCGGTGCGATCGGCTACGCCGCCTGGTCGGCCGCGAACCGCGCCACCACGCGTTCTAGCAACGGCACATAGTCGCGAAACGTGCGCGTCCTCATGTCGGCGACCTTGCCGCCCTCGTCCCAGATGCGGACGCGCACCGCCTCTTCGTGAAACGGGTTCTTGCGGAACCCGGCCACCTCGTCCGGGCTCATCGGCCCGCCCTGCAACGACAGCGTATGAACCGAAGCCGGCGACAGCTTGTCGAAATAGGTCGGGTCGGTGGCGCAGAGATAGCGCTTGGCCGAGACATGCAGCCTGACGCATTCGACGATGACCGGCGGGAAGAACGGCGCCAGCACCTCGCCGCCGGCCTCGTCATGGTGCTTGTCCTCGACGTCATCGGGCGAATAGGTACCGAACTCGCTGGTGTAGTGGCCGATATCGTGCAGCAGGGCTGCTGCCACCAGTTCTTCCGGCGCACCATCCTGCTCTGCGAGCCAGGCGCCCTGCAGCATATGCTCGGACATCGTCACCGGCTCGCCGAGATAGGATTCGGCTCCCCGGCGCTCGAAGATATCGGCGATGAATTCGACGATGTTGCCGGCGTTCAGATCATGTGGGTTCATTCCGCCGCCTCCTTGAAACCGTGCTCGATCGCCGCCAACGTCGACAGCAGGCCGTCCTTGTCGGCATAGCAGCCCTGCAGCCAGCGTTTCCCGGTTCCCGAAAACGCTTTGCGCGCATGCATGACGCGGGTGTTGTCGACGATGAAGGCTTGCCCCGGCTCGAGCTTGAACGTTACTTCGAAGGCCGGATCCTCGATCAACTCCGCAAAGCGGCGATAGGCGGCGTAGTAGGCATCCATCTCGGCGAAAGGCACGTCGACGGTCGGCGCCAGCGAGCGGTTGTTGAAGCGGATGCAGATCAGTTCGCCGTCCGGCCCGAGTTCGATCATAGGCCGCTTCGCCTGCAGCCGCACGCCGGTCGATCCGGCATATTCGAACCGGGCAGGATGCGAACTCAGGAGTCGGAAGCCTTCGGGGTTCTCGGCCTGCAGGGCGGCCGCCACGGCGAACCCGTCGACCACGCTGGACTCACCACCCTCCACCGTGTTCTCGATACAGGACAGGATCTGCAGCGTCGGCACCGGGTCGCGATAAGGATTGTCGGTGTGCGCCTGGAGGCCGAGATTGGTGTAGGCCAGATTGTTCGGATTGACCTCGGCGCGCACTTCGAACCAGCGCCCGTAATTGGTCTCCCTGATGTAGCCGAACAGGTCGGAGACCTTGCACAGAGCGCCGGATTCGGCCGGCAGTCCGTCCATCACTGCAAAACCGTAGGCCCTCACCGCCAAGAGCCATTCCCGCAGCACACTGCGGCTGCGGCTTGCCTTCGGATAACCGGCGCGCGGCACCGAATTCTGCATCGTCGCCCTTGTCCAGCGCTGCACCGCGTCGGCGGTCCATCCGGACTGACGGGCCTCGGCGCGATCATAGGCATTGGCTCGAAGCCACGCCTCGGGAAAGCTGACCGTCTTCTTCTCGGGCACGAATCTGATCTCCACGGCATTGCCCTTGATCGAAGCGGCACCGATCCGCGTCTCGGCTGGAATATCGAGGATGGTGATCAGTCGCTGGCCGTTGCCGGCGCTGCGTGTCTTGTCGTCGAGTGCGTTGTCGCGAAGCCACATGGCATGGAACCGGCAGCGTGTGCCGTCGTTCCAGCCCAGTTCGATCATTCTTCCTGCGTCGCCTATCAGCGCATCGGTCAACATGGAGATGTTCCTGTCCATTGCGCCCCGCAGTCCGCTCAGCGGGGCCTCGATTGCATGTTGATCGAGCGAAAGGTACAATTGAAATTATCATTTTTCGGTCAATGGCTGCAAAATCGTAATGCCTGCGAGAACCATCCCCACCTTGCCCCCACTCGACTGGCTGCGCAGCTTCGAGGCAGCGGCGCGGCTTTCGAATTTTACGGCGGCGGCCGCCGAACTCGGCCTGACCCAGGCGGCCGTCAGTCAGCATGTCCGGCTCCTCGAGGATCGGCTGAAGACGCGTCTGTTCTCACGGCTGGCGCGGGGCGTCGCACTGTTGCCGGAGGGCGCCGCCTACTTGCCCCACATCCAATCAGCCTTCGCCACCATCGGCAGCAGCACGGCGGAACTGTTCGAGCCCCGCGCCGTCGAGACCGTCACCTTGCGGGCGCCGATCTCTTTCGCTTTGCTGGTGCTCGTTCCGAAGCTGCCCGACCTTGCCAAGGCGCTGCCGCGCATCCATGTCGACCTGGTGACGATCCATCGCCCGACCGACTATGACCTGCCGGGCTCAGCGCTGGACATCCGTTTCGGCAACGGATCCTTTCCCGGACGCCTGGCCGACAGGCTGACCGCCGAGCGGCTTGTGCCGGTGGCCGCCCCGGCCTTGGCCAGTGATGCCGACTGGACATCCCTGCCGCTGCTCCTGGTCGCCGGTGCGCGCGAGATGTGGGCGGAATGGTTCGCCGCGGCGGGATTGGCCGGTCACCCCAGGCGCTCGCATCGCTTCGACAGCTTCGTGGCTGCGATGGAGGCTGCGCGAGCCGGCGCGGGCGTGCTTCTGGGCTCGCGGCCGCTGATTGACGAGGCACTCGAAAGCAAGGCCCTGGCCAGGCTTTCCGATTTCGAGCTCCCGAGCACATCGGGGCATTTTCTGACCAAGGCACCGATCGCGCGACTGACCGGTGCCGAGCAGGATTTCCGCCAATGGCTGCTGTCGCGCCTCGGCGAGCCATCTCCGACATGACGTTCACCGGCCGATGCGCTTCCAGTAGATGAGCGTGCCGGTCAGCCCGCCATGGGGCTTCAATGCATAGTCCGGTATGTCCCCGGTCAGCGTGAAGCCCAGCCTCTCATAGAGCCCGGACGCCCCCTCTTCGGTCGCCGTATCCAGAACCAGAAGTGTGCGGCCCCTCTCCACCGCAAGGGCCTCGGCCGCTTGCATCAGGCGGGTCGCCACGCCTTTGCCTCGACAATCGGGGCGCGTCATCAGCTTGGCGATTTCGGCCCGGTGCGGCTGGTTGGGCGGACAGTCGAGCAGCAGCGTGACCGTGCCGACCAGCGTGTCTGCCTCCCACGCGCCAAGCACCACCCGCTCACCTCTTGCGGCCGCCGTCAGCGACGTGTCCCAGAACCTGCGGGCGGTTTCCGGCGCCAGCGGATGCATGAAGCTCACCGACCCGCCCGCGGCAACCGTTTCGACCAGAAGATCGCCAAGCAACGCCTGTGTCCGCGCGTCCTGCGTCAACATTCTGATCTCGATGGAATGCATGCTCGTTCTGCCTGGCTGAGATGGAAGGATCGATACGGTCGAACTGGCGTCAATCGAAAGCGCTGAATCGCTTTCCCTTGCGCGCCGCCTTGATCGCGGCGATGCGTTCGGTGTCCTCTTCCTGAAGGTGGCGTCCGCGTTCGAGGAGTTCGAGCGTGTATTCCTCATAGGTAAGTCCCAGCCGTTCCGCCTTGTCCACGCGCATCAGCATGACGTCGCGGCTCGGTGCTTTCCACGCCTTGGCATGCGCGGCCTGCCAGGCCAGGAAAATATAAGGATCGCCCTTGCCCCATGGCGGCCCCTTGTAGTCGTCGAGCGGCGGTCCCCCATTGTGGGAGCGCTTTGGACGTCTCGGCATGATGTCAGGCCCTGACCAGCGCGACGAGATAGTCGGCGCCCGCCTCGAGCGCATGGAAGGTGCAGTCCGACGGCGCGCCGAGCGCCAGACAGTCGCCGGGCTCGAGCCTGTGCACCAGATCGCCCTCGATGAATTCCAGCCGTCCGGAGATCAGCCATATCTGCTGTTTGATGAAGGCGTAGGACGCCGCGGGCAAACTGACCTTGGCGCCCGCCGGCAGATGAACCCTGATCAGTTCGAGCGGCATGTCGCCGGCCGGCGAAAGATGCCGCCTGACATAGCCGGTATCGGGATCCCGCCAAACGGGCTGGTCGCTCGCCCGCAGCAAGCCGCCGCCCTGCAATTCCGCGCGTGCGATAAGGGTCGACAGCGTCATGCCGAAGGCGGCGGCGATCCGCACCAGGAGCGCTGCCGTCGGGCTGGTCATGCCGCGCTCGATCGTGCTCAGCATGGCTTTGGAGACGCCGGAGCGCTCGGCGAGTTCGGCCAGGGACCATTCCCGTATCGTCCTCTCGGCGTGTATCCGTCTGCCGATTGTGGAGGAGATATCGTTCGCTATATCATTCATTCGTTTATTATAGCGAAAATCCGACAGCTGGAAAAGAGCCTTGTCGCGACAATTTTCACCAGCTTCTTAATCCTCCCTACACCATCCGGCCACACTCGACCTTAACCCAGTTCCTGTAGGCTCGACGTGAGGGAAAATGGGGATTGGCCTGTCCATGTATGTCGAACGCGAAGCCTCGGTCGGAGAACCGACATCGCAGGAGCGCCGCAACGCCGAACAGAACGACAGGCGCATCCTGGGCAATGTCGTGCAATGCGACGGTGCGCGCGCCACTATCAGCGCCTTTGCGGACGACGTCGACGGCGCGGTGACCGGCCTGTGGACGGTCGGCAAGATGATCTCGGTCAATCTCGGCAGCACGCGCACCGTCGGCCTGGTCTATGCGATCGGCAAGTCGGATCGCGCCTGGAACAGCGAGGGCCAGAACGCCATCGAGGTCAGCATCGAGCTGATCGGCGAAGTGCGCGACGGCGCCGAGCCCGGCTCCAAGCCGATCTTCGACCGCGGCATCACCACCTATCCCCATATCGGCGCCATCGCGCACCGCATCCGCAGCCGTGACCTGCAGGCCGTCTACGATCTGGCCGGGCGTCATTCGATCACCATCGGCTCGCTGTCGCAGGACGAGGCGATCGCCGCCAACATCGCCATCGACGACACGCTGGCGCGCCACTTTGCCATTGTCGGCACCACCGGTGTCGGCAAGTCCACCGCCGTCTCGCTGCTGCTGCGCAAATCGATCGCGGCGCGGCCGGATCTGCGCATCCTGATCCTCGATCCGCACAATGAATTCGCCGCGTCGCTGCCCGAATATTGCGTCAAGGTCGATTCCAAGACGCTCGACCTTCCGTTCTGGATGTTCCGGCTCGAGGAATTCGCCGAGGTTCTGTTTCGCGGCCGCGAGACCGTGCCCGACGAGATCGATGCGCTGCGCGACCTCATTCCGCTCGCCAAAAACCTCTATCGCAACCCCAATTCCGGCGCCTATCTCAGGCGCGGCAGCGATGCGCTGACCGCCGATACGCCAGTGCCCTACCGCATTGCCGATCTGCTCAAGCAGATTGACGAGCGCATGGGCATGCTTGAAAGCAAGAACGAGCGCCCGACGCTCAAATCGCTGAAGACTCGCATCGAATCGGCGGCAGCCGATCCGCGCTACCGTTTCATGTTCAACTCGCGCCTGATCGAGGACACCATCCACGAGACCATAGGCAACATCTTCCGCGTGCCGCATAACGGCCGCCCGGTGACCTGTTTCGAAATGGCCGGCATGCCGTCCGAAGTGGTCAATTCCGTCTGTTCGGTGCTGGCGCGCCTGGCGTTCGACCTTGCGCTGTGGAGCGAGGGCAAGCTGCAGCTCCTATTGCTGTGCGAAGAAGCGCATCGCTACATGCCGGCCGATGCGCGCCTCGGCTTCGCGCCGACAAGGCACGCGCTGTCGCGCATTGCCAAGGAAGGCCGCAAATACGGCTGCTATCTCGGCGTCGTCACCCAGCGCCCGGGCGAACTCGACCCGACCATCCTGTCGCAGTGCTCGACCTTTTTCGCCATGCGGCTCGCCAATGAGCAGGACCAGGCGATCATCCGCTCGGCCATCGCCGACTCGTCCGCCTCCACGCTTGCTTTCCTGTCGTCCATGGGCCAGCGCGAAGCGATCGCCTTCGGCGAAGGCGTGGCGACGACGATGCGGCTGAAGTTCGAGAGACTGCCGGCTGAACTGATCCCCGGCACGGCAAAGCGCGAACAAGCCATGTCGTCGAAAACCGGAGACGATGTCGATCTGGTGACGATCGTGGAACGGCTTCGCAACGTTCCAAAGCCGCAGCAGCAGGCGATGGCCTTTGCCGAAGTGGTCGATTCTGGCCGCCAGGCCGGCGATCCCGACTACCGCAAGCCGCCGGCCGCACGCGTGCAATCGGACGATGATTTCGACATGCGCTACGGCCTAAAGCCCGCCACCTTCGGCATGCGCCCCCAGAACGATTGAGCCTGCAAGCTCTCTGACGACCGGCCGGGAAGCCGCACACAAGCTTCCAAAGGCTTCACATCATCGAACCAGCTTGGTCAAATCCCGAAAGGGAATTCATCAGGCCGGATTGATGGCGTGGTTTTCAAGAAGCCGGAGCGGAGCGGACATTCAGTCCGTGAGCACCGGAAGTCGAAAAAGCCGCGTCAGGCAACCGGCCTCGTGAATTCTTCTTCGGGATTTCAGGCGCAGACGCGGTTGCGGCCTTGCCTCTTGGCCTCGTAGAGCTGGCGGTCGGCGCGGCGATAGAATTCTTCCGCCGTCTCCTTGCGGTCCCAGACGGCAAGGCCGACGCTGGTGGTGATCTTGAGCCGGACATTGCCCGAAAGAACCGACATGTTGGCGATCGCCTTGCGGATACGCTCGGCGAATTTCGACAACAATTCCGCCTCCATGTTGGGCGTGACCACGGCGAATTCCTCGCCACCCAATCGCGCCACCACGTCATGGTAGCGCGTCATGTCCTTGAGACAGCTGGCGACGGCCTTGAGTACCTCGTCGCCAACGTCGTGGCCATGTGTATCGTTGACCTGCTTGAAATGATCAAGGTCGAGGATCATCAGCCCGACGGGTTTCTCGATGCGCTTGAACTCGTCGAGATATTCCTTCAGCGCGTCGTCGAAATAGCGCCGGTTCTGCATGCCGGTCAGGCTATCTGTCAGCGCCGCATGTTCGAACGTCTCGGAGCGGGCGCTCAGTGACACGGTCATGGCGCGCAGCTTGCCTTCCTCCGTCGCCTGCCTGCGGATCAGCGGGTAGATGAAGAAGATGCCGAAGAACAGCGCGGTCGCGAGCAGCACGCCCGTCGCGAAAAGCAGCTTGTTGAGGTAGATGACCTTGTCCAGGCCGGAGGCCGTGTGCAGTTCGGTGGCAAAGGATTGCAGCAGTCCATAGGCATGCAGCGTCACCAGGCCGGCGGCCAGGATCACGAAGATAAAGACGAAAAACGCCGATTCCGCCTTGTGGAAACGCATCTGCTCCCCGATGGAAAAATGCCCATCGACCTTATGGCATGGCGGGCCTTACGGAGGGTTAATTTGGACAACCACAACGAGAACCTTTCCGTGAAGGAAAGGCTTTCTAGGTTGCATTAGCAACAAGCGTTTGGATCGTGGTTTCGATATCGTCACCAGGATGCAATCTTTGCCATTCCGGTCCTAGCTGGTGCCGAAACCAGGTCGTCTGCCGCTTGGCATATTGCCTGGTTGCGATCTTGGCGCGCTCAATCGCCTCGGGAAAACCCGATTGTCCGGCCATCGCCGCTTGCAGTTCGCGAACGCCGATCGCCTTCATCGCCGGCAATTGCGGATCGAGACGAAGCGATGCGAGTTGCCTGACTTCGTCCAGTGCGCCCTTGGCCAGCATCTGGTCGAAACGCCTTTCGATGCGTCCGACCAGCGCGGCCCGGTCCGGCTCGATGACGAAGAAGCGGGCCGTCTGTCTGTCGATGAGCGGCCGGCCCCGCGCGGCCTGCCAGTCCAGGATCGAGCGGCCGGATGCGTCGAGCACTTCGAGCGCCCGCACGATGCGCTGGCTGTCCGTTGGCTTCAACTGCATGGCTGCCCTGGAATCCTCGCGCAGCAGGATGCCATGCAGTTTGACGGCGCCTTGCTCCTTCAACTCGTAGCGCCAACGGTCGCGTACCTGCCGCGGAATGTCGGGCATTTCCGAAATGCCCTCGGCCAAGGCGCGAAAGTAAAGGCCGGTGCCGCCGACGAAGATCGGTCGCCGCGAGAGCGCGCCGTCTTCGATCAGCCTCGTCACGTCGCGCAGCCACGCCCCGGTCGAGTAGGCGGTGCCGGGATGGACATGCCCATAGAGATAATGCGGTGCCCGAGCGAGGTCCGCCGCCTCCGGCCGGGCAGTCAACACGTCGAGAACCGAATAGGCTTGCATGGAATCGGTGTTGACGATCACGCCGCCTATACGTTCGGCCAGGCCGACCGCCAGCGCCGACTTGCCGCTGGCGGTCGGCCCGGCTATCAGGATCGCATTCTTCACGCGGCCTTCGCCCGCATCCGCACCGGAATTATCGATGCCGCTTGTCGCCACGCTTGTTTCCCATCCCGCCGATCGTGCCTTGTCACCATCGCTTGCGAATATGGCCTCACGGTCGGTGGGCGCAAGCACAGTTCGCTGGATGGCCGAAGACATTGCCTGCGATCTCGCACTGCCGGCGAATGCACAAGCCGACGAGGCGGCCGCCAATCTGCGCGCGGCGCTGGCCGCCGAGCCGATCGACGTGATCGTCCAGCAGTCGGCAACGCGCCGCAAGAAGATCCTCATCGCCGACATGGATTCGACCATGATCGACCAGGAATGCATCGACGAGTTGGCCGACGAGATTGGCGTCAAGGAGCACGTCGCGGCGATCACCGCACGATCGATGAATGGCGAGGTCGCCTTCGAGCCCGCCCTGCGCGAGCGCGTGGCGTTGCTCAAGGGGCTCGATGCGGCCGTGGTCGATCTGATCGTTGCCAACCGGTTGACATTGGCCTCCGGCGGTCGCGCGCTGGTGCAAACGATGCGGGCCAACGGCGCCTGGACCGCGCTAGTCTCGGGCGGCTTCGAGGTCTTCACCTCACGCATCGCCGCCATGCTCGGCTTCCATGAAAACCGCGCCAACCGCCTGCTCGAACAGGATGGCCTCTTTGCCGGGTTGGTCGGCGAGCCGATCCTCGGCCGCGCCGCCAAGGCCGAGGCGCTGATCGAGATCACGGCGCGTCTCGGCCTCACCCCGGCCGATGCCATTGCTGTCGGCGACGGGGCCAACGATCTCGACATGATCCGCCTTGCCGGCACCGGTGTTGCGCTGCATGCCAAACCGATGGTGGCTGCACAGGCAAAGGTTCGCATCGACCATGGCGACCTGACCGCATTGCTCTATCTGCAAGGCTACGGGCAGGAAGAGTTCGTCCAATGAAACCAATGCGCACCGAGCGCCTGATCCTGCGCCCGAATTCTGGGGCAAGGGTTATGTCACGGAAGCTGCCGAGGCATGGCTGGCCTACGGCTTCGAAAAACTCGGCCTTGGCGAGATCGTCTCCTTCGCGGTCGAGAACAACCGCCGCTCCACTGCCGTCATGAAGCGCCTCGGCATGACCGCCGATCCCTCGGCCAACTTCGACCACCCCGGCATTCCCGACAGCCACCCGGAGCTGAAGAGGCATGTGTTCTACAGGCTGACGAGCGCGGATTGGCGGAAGAATCGTCGCTGATCAATGCCTGTCAGGTGGAAATTCGTCGCCGGACTGTGGCGATCTGTCTGCGACCCGCCCCAGCATTTTCGCGAAATCGCCCGGTGACGCGTCGCCGGCACGACGACGCAGGAAGTCAGCTGCCGCTTCCATTGCCCCGACCTTTTGCGCCACAGCCGACGCAATCCATTGATTGAGCGACACGCCATCGGCCTTCGCGAGGCGCGCGGCTGCTTCCTTAACCGACTGTGGCAGTTTCAGCGGATAAGTCGCTTTGCTCATGTACGAAGTCCTTCCAAGAACTCGGCCGGGCTCACAAGCAGTACATCAAAACGGCCTGCCGCAGCTAGGAAGTCCCGGCGATTGTGAGTCACCAACGCATCGGCCCGGCCGTTGATCGCTGCTTCAAGCACCATCTCATCCTTCGGATCGTTCAATTGCGGCCGCCAGAGAAAGTGCAGCTCGACCGGCTCAGCCAGCAATGCAAAGCCGGCCAGCAAACGGCCCAGATCCGGCGCGGACAACCCGTGAGCCGCCACCTGCTCGGGTCTGGCCAGCACGGTTTCATATTCAAGAAACAGCGCTGTCGTCACTAATGGGCGAATTTGCCGATCCGCAATCAGCTGCAGGATGGCGAAAGACGCGCCATTCCTGCTTCGCAAGCCTGCCGTCAAAACGTTTGTGTCCAGTACGATCCGCCTCACAAGTCAAAATAGTACATCCCATGGGATGTTACAATATGACCATCGTTAGCGATCCTCAGTCCATCCGGATCGTCACAAACCTCAGCTCACCGGTCTTGGACGCCAGCATCAACAGTGCGTTCTTGCGTCCCTGCTCCTTCAGCGCGCCGATCCGGTCCATCACATCCTTGGGCGTGGCAACCGATTCCTGTGCAATTTCGGTGATCACCTCGCCCGGCTGGATGCCGCGTTCAGCCGCGGCCGAATCCTTGGCGACATCGGTGATGACGACGCCCGAAACATCGGCGGCGATGCTGAACTTCTTGCGCGTATCGTCGTTCAATTCGCCGACGGTCATGCCGAGCACCGAGGCCGTCGAAACCGCCGGCGCCTTGTCGCCTTTGTCCTGGTCGGTGTTGCCGTTTTCGCCGCTGGCGAGCTTCTCGCTGTCCTCGAGCCGGCCAAGTGTTACCTTCACCGTTTGCTCGACACCCTTGCGCACGATCAGCACGTCGACCGCCTTGCCGACCGGGCTCTCCGCGACCACACGCGGCAGGTCGCGCATTTCGTGGATGTCCTTGCCGTCGAACTTGATGATCACGTCGCCGGCCTGGATGGTGCCGTTGTCGACCGGTCCACCCTTGATGACGCCGGCGACCAGCGCACCCTTGGCGGTCGCCATGCCGAGGCTCTCGGCAATGTCGTCGGTCACCGGCTGGATGCGCACGCCAAGCCAGCCGCGCCGCGTTTCGCCATATTGGCGCAGTTGCTCGACAACGCCCGATGCGAGCTGCGAGGGGATGGAGAAGCCGATGCCGATCGAGCCGCCGGACGGCGAAATGATCGCCGTGTTGATGCCGATGACCTCGCCGGCGCTGTTGAACAGCGGCCCGCCCGAATTGCCGCGGTTGATCGCGGCATCGGTCTGGATGAAATCGTCATAGGGGCCTGAATTGATGTCGCGGTTACGCGCCGAGACGATGCCGACCGTGACCGTGCCGCCGAGGCCGAACGGATTGCCGATCGCCATCACCCAGTCGCCGACGCGCATCTTGGTGGAATCGCCGAACTTCACCGCCGTCAGCTTGTGGCCCTTCGGATCGACCTTGAGCACCGCGACATCGGTCTTGGTGTCGGTGCCGACCAGCGTCGCCTTCAGCGTGACTCCATCGGAGAAATTGACCTCGATATCGTCGGCATCGGCGATGACATGGTTGTTGGTGACGACGATGCCCTGCTCGGCGTCGATGACGAAACCGGAGCCGAGCGACTGCACTTTCTGCGAGCCATTGTCCTTGTCGCCGCCACGGTTCTTGAAGAAATCGTCGAAGAAATCCTGGAACGGCGAGCCTTCGGGAAGCTGCGGCATCGGCACCGCGCCCGGACCTTCCGTGCCCTTCACCGTCTGCGACGTCGAGATGTTGACCACCGCGCCGAGCAGGCCTTGCGCCAGGTCGGCCACCGAAGCAGGCCCGTCGGCGGCCATTGTCGACGTCACGAAGGCCGGAACGGCCACGGTGCCCAGAAGAAGCGCTGCCGCGCCAGCGACGAACGTGCGTCGAACCGCGCGCAAAAGGGTGTTGGATGTCATCGAGAAGCCTCCCGGCACTTCTGAAAGAGAAAAGCGCTTCGACGGAAACGCCGTGTCGCGCCATGATGGCAAGAAATAGGGCACGTTTGCGGCTATGGCTATTGGCAGAGTGTAAATCCCGCGTTTTTGCACACCCCCCTAGCCGCCGCGGACCAGCCAGACGATACCGACGCCGGCGCCAATCGCCACCAGCCCGGCAATCCGCAATGCATTCTCCGGCAATGACAGCACCTCGCCCGCCAGTTTCCTGGCGAAACCGGGAAAGCCGCCATAGACCAAGCCCTCAATGACGAGGACCAGGCCTATTGCCGCCAAGAAATCCTGCACCGGCCGCTACTGGCCGGTGCCGGGCGAAGTTGCGGGTGCGGTCGCCGGTGCGGCAGGAGGTGCCGGTTGCGGAGCCGCCGGCCTTGCCGGCGCCTCCTTTCCGTCAGGGTCGCGGAAGAAACGGAAGAACTCCGAATTCGGCGACAGCACCATTGTCGTGCCGGTGTTGTCCAGCGCCGTGCCATAGGCGTTCATCGACCGGTAGAAATCGAAGAACGCCGGATCGCGCTGATAAGCCTCGGCAAAGGTGGCGCTGCGCTGCGCCTCGCCCTCGCCGCGCAGGATTTCGGACTCCTTCTGCGCTTCCGCGATGATCTCGACCACCTCACGGTCGGCGCGGGCCTTGATGCGCTGCGCCGCCTCATTGCCGCGCGCCCTCAGCCTTTCGGCCTCAGCCAGACGTTCCGCCTTCATGCGATCGAAGGTCTGCTGCGAGACTTCGGCCGTGAGGTCGGTGCGGCGGATGCGGACATCCTCGATCTGCAGGCCGAGCGAGGTGGCGTCGGGCCGTAGCTGATCGCGCACTTCGCGCATCATCACCGCGCGCTCCTCCGAAAGGGCGGCCTCGAAGTCGCGCAGACCGTAGACCCGGCGCAAGGCAGCGTCGAGACGCGTCCTCAGCCGCGCTTCGGCGAGCTCGATCTGGCCTGATACCGCGGCTCGGAAGACACGCGGATCCGAGATTCGGTAGGCGATGAAGGCATCGACCTCATAGAACTTGCCGCCCGAGACCTGGACGCGGATGTTGTCGAGGTCGAAGCGCAGCACCCGGTTCTCGATCAACTGCACCGTGTCTGCGTCGAAGAACGAGAACGGCGCCTTGAAGTAGATGCCGGGTTCGGTCTTGACGTCGACGATCTCGCCGAACCTCAGCACCAGTGCCTGCTGGCGCGCATTGACCACGAAGACCGACGAATAGAGCAGGAACAGGATGACCGCCGCGATGACGACGATGACGGGAAGACGGTTGGCCATCACTGGTTACCTCCCGTCGTCGCGCCAAGCGGGGCCGGAGCCGGCGCTTTCTGCTGCAATGCCGGCAGCGGCAGATAGGGGACGACCCCCTGCCCGTTGCCTTGCTCGACGATCACCTTGCCGGAGTCCTTCAGCACCTTCTCCATCGTTTCCAGGTAAAGCCGCTTGCGCGTCACGTCGGGCGCCTTGGCATATTCGTCATAGACGGAGATGAAGCGCTGGGCCTCACCTTCGGCCTCCTGCACCACCCGGTTCTTGTAGGCGGCCGCGTCTTCGCGGACCTGTGCGGCCTCGCCGCGTGCCTGGCCGAGCTTCTGGTTGGAGTACTGGTTGGCCTGCTCGACGAACTTATCCTCGTCCTGCTCGGCGCGCTGCACCTCGTCGAAGGCGTCGGCGACCTCACGCGGCGGCGCCGCGTCCTCGATCGAGATGGCGTTGACCTGAAGCCCGGCCTTGTAGCCGTCGAGCGTGGTCTGGATGATCTCGCGCACCGAAGCCGCTATGCCTTGGCGGTCGTCACGGAAGATGTCCTGCGCCGGCCTGCGGCCGACGGCCTCGCGCATCGCGCTCTCGGCGACCTGCCTCAGCATGCCGTCCGGGTCGGAGACGTCGAACAGATAGGCGCGGGGATCGGAGACCTGGTAGGCGACCGAGAACTGCACGTTGACGATGTTCTGGTCGCCCGAAAGCATCAGCCCCGACGTGTTGCCGCTGGAGGCGCCACCGCCAATGTCGACGAGCTGCTCGGAAATCTTGGCCGTTTCGACGGTTTCGAGCGGCCACCAGTGGAAATGCAGGCCGGGCTGCGACAGCTCGGCCTTCGGCTTGCCGAAGCGCAGCTCGACTGCGACCTCGTCGGGCTGCACGGTGTAGATTGCCTGGAACGCCCATAGCACGACCAGCGCCGCGCCGATCAGGCCGAATATGGCCGGACTGGCGCCGCCACCGCCGGGCAGCGCACGCCGCAGCCTGTCCTGGCCGCGGCGGATGATGTCCTCGAGGTCGGGAGGCGAGCCTTGCGGGCCGCTTGGCCCCTTCGGTCCCTGCCCCCAGGGTCCTTGATTGTTGCCGCCGCCGCCCCACGGGCCGCCGCCACCGCCACCTTTGTCGTTCCAGGGCATGAATGTCCTTTCGCTTGGAATTCCCTCAAGCGCCGGAATTTCGGCGCAAATCCAGTCTTGTTCTTCTATAGGGACGCCACGGCATGCTTTCAACGCGATGCTCTGCCAGCATCATCGGTTTTGGGCCGGTCGCGACCCTTTGTCGTCTTTAAATGCCTTTTTTCTTTCAATGCCTCTCGCGGCGTCGCTCGTAAACCGTATAGCGCGTCGCGTGGCTGTCCTTTTCGCCGGCTGGTATCTCCTGCGAAGTGACTTCGCGCCAGCGTTTCGAATCGATCGGTGGGAAATGCGCGTCGCCGTCGACAGCGGCCAGCACATGGGTGACGTGCAGCCGGTCAGCCAGCGGCAGCGCCTGCGCATAGATTTCGCCGCCGCCGATGACGCAGACCTCGTTCACCCCGCTCATGCAGCGCCCACGCACATCAGCCAGCTGGATCGCGTTCTTGAGCGTATGCGCCACCTCCACGCCGTCGGCGCGCCAGGTCTTGTCACGGGTGACAACGATGTTCAGCCTGCCCGGCAGCGGCCGGCCGATGCCTTCATAGGTCTTGCGTCCCATGATGATAGGCTTGCCCATCGTGTCTGCCTTGAAGCGCTTGAGATCGGTGGAAAGCCGCCAGGGCAGCCCCCCGTCCCGCCCGATGACGCCGTTCTCGGCGATGGCGACATAGATTGCCACGTGCATCAGTTGCCGTTCCCATTGTCGGATGGATCGAGGATAAGGATGTCGATGTCGCGCTCTGGATAGAAGTCCTCAGCCGTCATCTCGAAACTCGTCGGCCCGACCTTCCTGACATTGTCGCCGCAGAACGAGACCAGGGCTTTGGGATTGCCCTTGTCGACGGTCAGCTTGAACTTGCCGATGCTGCCGGCCGCCCAGTTGCCGCCGGTGGTCAGGATGTAGGCGATGCGGCTCTCGTAATATTTTGGATAGCCGTCGGGGTCGTTCTTGGCAGCCTTGCGCACTGCGCTCTCGAACGTGTCGTCCATGCAGTAGCGGGACTTGTAGGCGGCGTACTGTCCCTGGAACTTGCCGTCGTAGAAGAAGCTGACCGACGAGGTGCCGCCGACGCTCGGTTTGTAGCGGTGGGAAACGTGGACGTCCTTGTTGGCCGGAAAGGTCGAGCGCCACCAATAGGTCGAGCGCAATTGCCAGAACGGTGCATAATTGGGTTTCGCGCCAGGGCTGTCATCGACAGTGTCCTCGATGATGATGCCGCGGGTGACCCAGTCGTCCGCCACCGTTTGCGGCAGCTTCGCGAGCGCCGCCTTTGCCGCTTCGCCGAATGGGTTGAAAGGCACGTTCTGCGCCTTCAGGTCGGCACCGATGTCGATGCCGAGCGCGAGCGCCTTCTGCTCGAGCTCAGGCTTTGCCGCCACGCCGTCGATCGTCACCTCGAAGCCAAGGAAATTGTCGCTCTGGTTTTCGGGGATCGCCGGCATCTCCTCGGGATCGCCGGAGATGTCGGGCATTGGGAAGGCGACGATCGCGTCGACGTCCTTATCGGTGTTGTTGTGGAAGACGTAATCCACGGTCACCTTTTCCGGCGAGATGAAGAGGTCCTCGCTCTGCATCGCCACGGCATCGCTGCGCGACAGCACCAGGCCGCCGGTGCCGAGTTCGGCAACGGAATCATTGGCGAACGCGGGTGCGGCCGACAAGGCCAGCACCGCCGTCAGAACATATCGCAACATGAAAGCCCCTCGGCGAGAATGTCGCGATGACCCTAGCGGTTTCAACGTGGCGTTTCAAAGCCCTTCCGCATCCGCGCCACGCCAGTCTGGACTAAAGGGTTGCGATCGGGCAGGAGTTCGCTTCATGCGCAAGCTTCTCGTCATCGGCATCGGCGCCGGCAATCCCGACCATATGACCGTGCAGGCCATAGACGGCCTCAATCGGGCCGACGTGCTGTTCATCCCCGACAAGGGTGCGAAGAAGAACGATCTTGCCGAACTGCGCCGTCACATCTGCGACCGCTTCGTCACCAACCCGAATTCACGCCGCGTGGAATTCGACGTGCCCGTGCGGGCCGAACCGGCGCCTTCCTATCGCTCGACTGTCGATGACTGGCACGAGGCAATCGCCGCCATCTATGAAGACCTGATCCGCGAAGAGATCGCCGAGGATGGTTGCGGCGCCTTCCTGATCTGGGGCGACCCCTCGCTCTACGACAGCGCGCTGCGCATTCTGGAGCGCGTACGCCTCAGGGGCAACGTCGCCTTCGAACTGGAGGTTATTCCCGGCATCACCGCCATCCAGGCGCTCGCCGCCAGCCACGCGACAGCGCTGAACCGCATCGGCGATTCCATCCTGATCACCACCGGCCGCCGGTTGACGGAAGAAGGTATGCCGCAAAATGCCGGCAGCGCCGTCGTCATGCTTGACGGCAAATGCGCCTTCAACACGCTCGCCGACCAGGATCTTTTCATCCAATGGGGCGCCTATCTCGGCACGCCGGACGAAATCATCGTCTCCGGCCGCCTTCGCGACGTCGGCGCCGAAATCGAGAAAATCCGCGAGCAGGCCCGCAGAGAAAAGGGCTGGATCATGGATACGTACGTGCTGAGGAAGGTAGGGGAGTAGGGCAGTAAGGCAGTAAGTGAACGAGACATCAGGAGCCGGAACACAAGAAAGCACACGAAAAATTCGACGCGCCCGAGTTGGTCTGCCCTACTGCCCTACTGCCCTACTGCCCTACTGCCCTACTCCTCCTCAATCTCCGCCTGCAACGCCTCCATATGCGTCGCGGCCGCCGAAGCCGCCGCGCGTTCGATGGCGCGGAAGCGGCTGACCACGGCCAGGCCCACCGCCGTCAATTGTGCGCCGCCGCCCTTGCGGCCGCCGGTCTGCGCGGCCACCAGCGGCTTGCCGAACACCCGGTTCATGTCCTCGACCAAGTCCCACGCATGCTTGTAGGACATCTCCATGCCGCGCGCGGCGGCCGAGATCGAACCGAAGGCGGCGATCTGCTCCAGCAATTCGATCTTGCCCGGCCCGATGCGCCCGTCGGGGTCGAGATTTATCCGCAAGCTCAGCGACGGCATTTTCTTCCTCCGCGATCACGCCTGCCATGTTAGAGCGTCTTTGGCGGCATCGCTATTCCAAATAGATATAGCGCAAAGACCCACTCGCCGTCTCAGCCATCCGCCTCCGCGGGGAGCCCGCCCCCGGTGTTTGCCTGGTCGAAACTCACCGTCTTGATCACGGCGAAGACCTGTCCGCCGAGCCGCAGCTTCAGAACCTGCCGCGACTGTTCGGTGACCCGTGCCAGCACGGTCGCGCCGTTGCAGTCGATACCGATCTCGACCGTCGGCCCCTCGCCCGGTCTGATCGCGACGATCGTGCCGGCCAGGATGTTGAGCGCGCTGAGACCCGACGGCTGTTCGGTGGCGATCATGACGTCGCGAGCGCGGATGCGTATGCGCACCGGCGCGCCCACCATCGCGGCCAGCTTGGGCACGCGTATCTCGCCGACGTTCGAGCCAAGCACCGTCATGCCGAAAACCTCGTCATGATGAAGTACGCTGGTGTCCAGCACCGCGCCGCCCTCGCCGCGCTCCTCCGCCGGCAGAAGGTCCAGCCTTTGCATGACAGCCGTGGTCGGGCCGCTGGCGGCAAGCTTGCCTTGCGCCAGCATCACCACGTCGCTCGCCAACCGCGCCACCTCGGCGACCGAATGGCTGACATAGACGATCGGGATTTTCGTCTCATCGCGCAGCCGCTCGACGTAGGGCAGGATTTCGGCCTTGCGCGCCTCGTCGAGCGAGGCCAGCGGCTCGTCCATCAGCAACAGCCGGGGGCTGGCGAGCAGCGCCCGGCCGATCGCGACGCGCTGCCTCTCGCCGCCCGAGAGCTTTGCCGGCCGCCGCGCCAGCAGCGGCTCGATGCCGAGCAATTCGACGACGGCGTCGATCTCGGCATAACGCTCCGCCGCCGGCGTGAACCAGCGGCCGTAGCGCAAATTGCTCGCCACGCTCATATGCGGAAACAGACGCGCGTCCTGGAACACCATGCCGATCCGGCGCCTGTGCTTCGGCACGAAAATGCCCTTGGCCGTGTCGACCAGCACACGGCCATCGACCTCGATGCGTCCCTGGTCGGGCCGGATCAGCCCGGCAATCATATTGATCAGCGTCGTCTTGCCCGAGCCGGAGGGCCCGAACAGCGCCGTCAGCCGCCCGGCGCTCTCGAAGCGGATGTCGAGGGGGAAATCGCCGAGCCGATGGCGGATGTCGACAAGGACCGTCATTCAATGTCCATCCGCCGGCCGACGCGCCGCGCCAACACTTCCGAGGCCACCAGGGCGGCCATCGAGATGACGATCGAGATCAGCGTCAGCCGAAGCGCGCCGGCATCGCCGCCCGGCACCTGGGTGAATGTGTAGATTGCCGATGGCAGCGTCTGCGTCTCGTTCGGGATGTTGGAGACGAAGGTGATCGTCGCTCCGAACTCGCCCATCGCCTTGGCGAAGGAGAGGATGGCACCGGCGATCAGCCCGGGCAGGATCAGCGGCAAGGTGATGGTGCCGAACACCCATGGCGGGCTGGCGCCGAGCGTTCCGGCCGCCGCCTCCATCTTGCGGTCGACGGCCTCGATCGACAATCGGATCGCCCGCACCATCAGCGGAAAACCCATGACGCCGCAGGCAAGAGCCGCACCCGTCCAGCGAAAGGAAAAGACGATGCCGAAATGCTCGGCCAGGAATGCGCCGGCCGGCCCGCGCTTGCCGAAGGTCAGAAGCAGGAGATAGCCGGTCACCACGGGCGGCAGGATCAGCGGCAGATGCACCAGCCCGTTGAGCAGCGTCTTGCCCCAGAATCGGCCGCGCGCCAGGAGCAGCGCTATCGCTATGCCCGGCGGCAGGCTGGCGATCATCGCCACTGTCGCCACCTTGATGGACAGCCGGACCGCATTCCATTCGTCGGGAGTGAGGTCCAGCAGCCAGTTCATGCGCAGGTGGCTATCCTAGTTGACAGGCGCAAGGACCGTGAAACCCTGCTCCTTGAATAGATCCGAGGCCTTTGCCGTCCGCAGGCACTTCAGGAAGGCAGGCGTGTCCTTGTCCTTCGTATCAGCCGTTTGGGCAACCGGATAGATGATCGGCGGATGTGAATCCTCGGGGAAAACACCAACCACCTTGACGCCCTTTTCGGCATGCGCGTCCGTGGCATAGACGATGCCGAGAGCCGCTTCGCCCGTCGAGACCAGCTTGAGTGCCGCACGCACATTCTCGGCCTGCGCCACCTTGCCCTCGACCGAGGACCAGACGCCGAGCGATTCAAGCGCGGCCTTGCCGTATTTGCCAGCCGGCACAGCCTTGAGGTCGCCCATGGCGAGCTTGCCGTCGCCGACCAGCTTGGCCAGATCAAAACCCTTTTCGATCTTGGCTTCAACGCCCGAATCCTTCGGCGCCACCAGCACGATCTGGTTGCCGAGCAGCTTCACTTCGGTATCGGGCTTGGTCAGCTTCCTGTCGGAAAGATACTTCATCCAGTCGAGATCGGCCGAGATGAAGACGTCCGCCGGCGCGCCGCTTTCGATCTGCTTGGCGAGCGCCGAACTCGCCGCGTAGGAGATGGTCGCCGCTTCGCCGACATCAGCCGCGCAGGCCTTGTTGACCGCGTCGAGCGCGTCCTTGAGGCTGGCGGCCGCAAACACCACGACCTCGTCTTGCGCGCGCGCCGCCGGCACTGCTGCCGTCCACGCCGCCGCGAAGCCACCAATGGCGACCGCCGCCACTGCAAAACCGTTGCGCGTCATGAAGCTCTCCCTGAGTTGGCATCCGGCCTGCTCGAAGCCTGCCATCCGATATATCCGGATGAATATAACAAGGAAAGGTTTTTCGCCCAGCGTCGCCATTGAATGCGCGGCGTCATCGCGACCTGCGATAGACCAGCACGGATACAGCGAAAGGCAGACGAAGACGTCACAAGAAAATCGGCGCCCGTTGCCCTCGACGGAACCAAGGCTGAAATCTTCTAAAGCGCGTCGTTCCCCCAAAACCGCGGTCACTTTTGGGCGACATAGCTGTCGCCGCCGTGATCTATTGGGAGAGGCGAGACAATGTCTAAATGCAGATAAGTGTGTGTCGAAACGAGCCTTCCGGCGTCTTCACCATCCGCACTTTGCAGACATACCGCGTCTCGCTTGATATGGCGCTTGCGGGAAGGTCATTCCCCTCTGCGTCAGCGGGCTTGCAAGTCGCGCGGGGACAGTTTGGCAGCTTCGCAGCTGGATCGTCGCAGAACGGCTTCATGCTGTTGTTGATGCATTCACACCCGCACTCGGCAAATGCGCGGCCATTGAAAGCGAAGACAAAGACGAGCGCAAATACCGCTGCTGGCAGTCGCATGGACGCCTCCCCGGAAATCTCCTGGCCTGAGGGTAAGGTCGACCGATCTTGTCGAAAAGATATCAAAACGACGTACCGGCGAGGCACCACCATCGCCACGGCCTCGAGACATCAGGTCGGCAAGGTTGCGCCGGCGGTTCAGACCGCGATCGGCGCCTTGATCGTCGCGTCGGCGACATAATTTTCCAGCCGGAAATCCTCGAAGCGGAAGGCGAAGAGATCCTTCACTTCAGGGTTGATCCACATGGTCGGCAGCGTTCTTGGCGTGCGCCGCAGCTGCTCGCGCGCCTGCTCGAAATGGTTCGAATAAAGATGTGCGTCGCCGAGCGTATGGACGAAATCACCGGGCTTCAGGCCGGTCACCTGCGCCACCATCAGCGTCAGCAGGGCGTAGGAGGCGATGTTGAACGGAACGCCGAGGAAGATGTCGCCGGAACGCTGGTAAAGCTGGCAGGAAAGCCGGCCTTCCGAGACGTAGAACTGGAACAGGCAATGGCATGGCGGTAACGCCATCGCCTCCACCTCGGCCGGATTCCAGGCCGAAACGATCAGCCGCCGCGATTGAGGATTGCGGCGTATCTCTTTCACAAGATTGGTTATCTGATCGATCGACCCGCCATGGCCGTCCGGCCAGGAACGCCACTGCTTGCCATAGACGGGGCCAAGGTCGCCATTCTCGTCAGCCCATTCGTCCCAGATGGAAACGCCATGGTCGGTCAGATATTTGATATTGGTTTCGCCGGCCAGGAACCACAAAAGCTCATGAATGATCGATTTCAGGTGCAGCTTCTTGGTGGTGGTGGCGGGAAAGCCGCGCGCCAGATCGAAGCGCATCTGGTAGCCGAACACGGAGCGCGTGCCCGTGCCCGTGCGGTCGCCGCGGTCGGCGCCATGATCCAGCACGTGCTGCAGAAGGTCGAGATACTGGCGCATCGGTTCGGCTCGATTCGATTGTGCGAGCATTATAGCTGCTAGACAGGCGGCCGAACACATCAAAACGGCGCAGGCGACGCTTGCCTCATCACCGTTTCGGCGTCTGCGCCGACATCCAAGCAAACTGGCCGCAGCCTCGGTGTCCGTCTTGCAACCCCGGCAATTGGCGAAACCATCGGTGACAGCATTCCTCTCCCCGTCTCTATACGGGGAGAAGATGGCGGCAGCCAGATGAGGGGCAGCACAAGCCGTGCCCGTTACAAACCAGCGGCGCGCTTCAGCAGCCGCGCGAGCACGGAATTCTCAGAGCGAACCGAGCTTTCCCAGGTCCTTGGCAACGAGGTAGTAAAAAGTCACTCGATTCTTGGTGTTGTCTGCGGCCATCGCCTTGCAGGTCTTCTCGATCGCAGCATCTGCCTTCGCCGCATCGGCGACGCCGAGCTTCTTGCCGACCCAGTTTTCCCGGACGCGCTCGAGTTCTTTGGGATCGGTGCAGGACACCAGCGAGGAGTCGCGGTTCCTGAGCGCGATGCCCAGATGCTTGACGATCTTCTCAACAATTTCCGCACTCGCCGCGGCGTCGTATTTCTTCACGTCTGCAAGATAGTCGGCCATCAAAATTCCCCTCGTCGGCGCCACGGATCCGGTCGATGAGGGCTGTGGCGCGCTCCGCAACTCGTGCGCTCGGTCGGTAACTCCTCACCGCGGCAAAGCTTCGGTTGAGACCGTTCCCAAGTCAACCCTGCCGCGTCGCATTTTGACACAGGGACAAAGCACATTGCGGTCTTTCATTTCTGGCGATGGACCCCTATATTCGCTTCGTCGGCTTGACCGACTATGGCGATAAACTGGCGATGAAATAAGCCGTTCGGACCCGGGGGCGGTACCCGGCGCCTCCACCAAAAACCGCTCTGGAAGACGGAGCGGCTTTTGCTGGGGGCGAAATAGGATCGACGAAGGTGTAAAGATCGTACTTTTGCCCGGCATTGTACCACCGTCATCGGGCTAAACTTATAGTTGCCAACGACAACTATGCGGAAGCACGTCTCGCTGCTTAATGCAGTGCGATAGCTTCAAATCAAGCCCTAGGGGTTCGCACTTCTAGGCGGGGTTCGGAGGTACCTGGCAACAGAAACCTCCACTTCTCCCCTTTTTCATCGGCATCACGCACAACGGCACGCTCGCGCCGGCCAGACTTCGTTCGGCCCATGGGAGGCGACGCAGTGGAGCCGCGTGCCTCCTTCGACATGGGTAAAAAATGCAAAACAATTCCGACCGATTCTTCGTGCTGACCGGCGGTCCGGGCTCCGGCAAGACCACACTGATCGAAGCCTTGCGCCGTGCAGGGTTCGCCACCTCGGTCGAGGCCGGACGCGGCATCATTCGCGACCAGTCCGCCATTGGCGGCTCCGCTTTGCCTTGGAGCGATCGCGCATTGTTTGCCGAATTGATGCTGTCCTGGGAGATGCGCTCGTACCAAGCCGCGATCGAACAGGAAGGACCGGTCTTCCTCGATCGTGGCGTGCCCGACACGCTGGGCTATCTCCGCCTCAGCGGTCTGCCGGTGCCCGATCACGTCGGCATCGCAGCGAAGCGTTGCCGCTACAACCCTCGTGTCTTCGTTGCCCCGCCTTGGCCCGAAATCTTCACGCAGGATGAAGAACGCAAGCAAACGCTCGACGAAGCCGAGCGTACCTGTCACGCGCTGGTCGGCGTCTATGCCGAACTCGGTTATGAACTGGTACGGCTGCCCCTGGCGCCTGTCGAGACACGGCTGCGCTTCATGCTGGACGAAACGGGATTGGCATGAAAAAGGCCGGGATCGCCCCGGCCTCTTTCAATTTCCCGGCCTCTTTCAATTTATTGGCGATTGCCTACTCCGCCGGCGCTTCGACGGCCTCGCGCGAACGGCCGAGCGTGATCTTGGCCAGGGTGAAGGAGATCACCGCGCAGAGCGTGATGCCGGCGACCATCGGCAACGGCGTGCCGTCGAAAAAGATGCCCGCGACACCCATGGCGAGCGCACCGATGGCGAAGTGCAGCGTGCCCATCAGCGCCGAAGCCGTGCCCGCGATCTCGCCATGCTCCTCCATGGCCAATACCGAGGTGGTCGGAATGACCAGGCCGAGAAAGCCATAGCCGACGAACAGCAGCGCCGCCATCACATCCAGCCGGTCCACACCGGAAGCCATGACAGCGAACAGTGCCACCATCGTCGTGGCGTAGCCGGTCACCGCCACCCACACCACCCGCTTGAGCCCGAAACGCTCGGAAAGCAGGCCGGTGAGCTGCGACATGCCGATGAAGGCGACGGCATTGATCGAGAAGAACACGCTATAGACCGAAGGCGACAGGCCGTAATGGTCGATCAGGATGAAGGACGAGCTCGACAGATAGACGAAGAAGCTCGCAATGCCGAAGCCCGCGATCGCCACCAGGCCGAGGAAATTGCGGTCCCCCATCAGGAAACGGTAGCCTGAAAGGGCGGTGCCAAAGGAAGAACCGGCGCGTTCTTCAGCCGGCCGCGTCTCCTTGAGCGAGGTCGCGAGCAGGATGGTTGCTAGCACCGCTGCGGCCGTGACGGTCCAGAACACGGCGCGCCAGCCGAAACTCTCGATGATCTGGCTGCCGGTCAGCGGCGCCAGGATCGGCGATACCGAGAACACCAGCATCAGCAACGACATCAGCTTGGCGGCTTCGTTGCCAGTGTGCAGGTCGCGCACGATCGCGCGCGGAATGGCCATGCCGGCGCTGGCGCCAAGGCCCTGCAGGAAACGGAAGGCGATCAGCCATTCGATGGTCGGCGCCAATGCCGAACCGACGCCGCCGACCATGAACAGCGCAAGACCGCCATAGAGCGGCAGCTTGCGTCCGACCATATCGGAGATCGGCCCGACGACGATCTGGCCGAAGCCCATCGACAGGAAGAAGATCAAAAGGCTCATCTGCACGGCTGCGGTGCCGGCGTTGAGATCCGCGCCGATCGAGGGCAATGCGGGCAGATACATATCGATGGCGAAGGGCCCGATGGCGGACAACAGGCCGAGCACGACCGCGATGCGGAGGAATTTGGGACTCATGATGTTGGCTTCTTTCGAATCTGGTTGCCGCCGCAAGGCGACGTCTGACCCCAGGACGTTCGATCCCGTGGGATTCCGACTCTCCGAGAGCGAATTGTTCGCCTGTCCAGAGGTGAACCTCTTATAGCGTGTCCACAAATTTAGACAGTCTTGTCTAAATCGTCAATCACCTCTATATAGATTTTCATGAGACCGGGTGTTTCTCCTGACAGTTTCCCGCCACGCAGCCACGAGGCCAAGCGCATCTCGGTGGTCGACGCAGCCGCTTCCGTGTTCTGCCGCGAGGGCTTTGCCGGCGCCAATATCGACCTGATCGCCGCCGAGGCGGGTGTCTCGCGCCAGACCGTCTACAACCACCATGGCGACAAGGAAAAGCTCTTCATCGCCGTAGTCCGCGATCTCACCGAGCGCTGCAATGCCGGCATCTTCGCCACCATCGCCACGTTCCCGGACCAGCCGAGGGATCTGGAAGCGGATCTGATCGGCTTTGCCGTGCGCCTGAACCAGAACTGCATCTGCAACCGCGACGGAAAATTCCTGCGCAAGCTGATCCAGACCGAAGGCGAACGCTACCCTGAATTGTTCGCCGAATGGCGCGAACAGGGCCCGGGGCGGACCTGGCCGGCAATCGCCGCCCGCTTCGCCCGCCTTGCCTATGGCGGTTACCTCGCGATCGACGACCCCGACGTCGCGGCGCGGCAGTTCCTCGGCCTCGTCAATGCTGAATTGCAGACGACCTTCATGCTCGGCGGCACCCCGGCCGAGGACGAGGTCGTGCAATCGGCGACAAATGGCGTGCGCACCTTCCTGCGCGCTTTCGGCAAGCGCCCCTCCCCGACCAGCGTCAAGAAACACGCCGCGCTTGCCAACGCGTGACATTTGCGGGTGACGCAAGCCGGCTTCCGCGATCAAATCTCGGCAATCGTCCTCGCTTCCTCGCGGCGGCGGTCTATATGCGGTTTACGCCGCGCTCAAGCTTGATTACAGCTATGCGGACGATTCAACGGAACCCGACCGCCACATGGCCGACGACCACATCCGCTATGACATTCTGGCCCAGGAGGCGTTGCGCGGCGTCATGCGCAAGGTCCTGGCCGAGGTCGCGCGCACCGGCCTCCCCGGCAACCATCATTTCTTCATCACCTTCCTGACCGGCGCGCCGGGCGTGCGCGTGTCTTCGCGGCTGCGCGAGCGCTATCCGGAGCAGATGACCATCGTCATCCAGTTCCAGTATTGGGACCTGAAGGTCACCGAGACCGGTTTCGAGGTCGGGCTCTCCTTCTCGGACGTGCCGGAAAAACTCGAAATCCCGTTCTCGGCGGTGCGCGGCTTCTACGATCCGTCGGTTAACTTCGAACTCGAATTCGACGTCAAGACCGAAGGCCAGTCAGATGACGAACCAGCTTCCCAGCCGGCGTCCGAACCGCTCGCCATCGTCTCCGAGAAAAAGCCGAAGGCGGAGAAGAAGGCCGCCGAACCCGAGAAGAAGGCGGCCGATGCCGATGCCGCCAAGGGCGCCGAAGTCGTCTCGCTCGACGCCTTCCGCAAGAAATAAGCCTTCGGGTCGCGCGTCATGGCCGACATCGTCAATCTGCGCCAGGCTCGCAAGCAGAAGGCAAGGCTGGAGAAGGAACGCACTGCCAGCCAGAACCGCGCCCTGTACGGCCGCTCCGGGGCAGAGAAGGAACGCGACCGCCTGGTTGCCGAAAAGGCCGAGTTCTTCGTCGCGGGCCATCGGCGTCAACCGTCGCCCGATCCGGACCCCAAATGAGCTCCAGGTGAGCCCGGTCGAAAAACGCTCGGTGACGATCCGTGGCCACCGCACCAGCTATTCGCTCGAAAAGCCGTTTTTTGACGACCTTGTCGCCATCGCCGCCGCGCGCAATCTGACCCTTGCCGCGCTGGTCGCGGAAGTCGACGAAAACCGGCCGCGTGACACCAATCTGTCCTCGGCGCTCCGGATCCATGTACTGGCCTGGGCGAAGCGCGGCCGCGCCTGACGCCTGGCTCCGTCAGGCAGTGCCTTCCTGTTTCCCGCGGCGGGTGCCGAACCCCAGGAGGGCCGTGCGATCGCGCTCTTCCGCCTGCTTCCTGGATCTGACGCGCATCAGGTCCTTCCAGCCGACGTAACCGACCAGCGTTCCGTCGTCGCGTGCCACGACCGGCAGATGCGACACGTTGGCCGTCAGGAGCTTGTCCGACAGGCCTTCCAGATATTCATCGGGATAGGCAAGCGTCACCTTGCTGCCGGCCAGCAAGTCGCCGAGCGTCGTCGTCCGGTGCTTGCCGGCACGCCGCCAGCGCAGAATCGCCGGTGGATCGATGAGGCCGAGCACCTGCCTGTTGCCGTCAATGACCGGGAAGCTCGGATGACGCGTCTCCGGCGCAGTCAGGAATGCCGCTGCGCCATGCAGCGTCATCGTCGCCGGCACGCTCTGGACCTGCGTGGTCATCACTTCGTGCACCCTGGTCAGCGCGAACGGATCGACCCGGTATTCGCGCACCAGATGATGCCCTCGCCTGGCGATCTTCTCGGTCAGGATGGAACGTTTCATCAAAAGCACCGTCACCGCATGGGCGGCGGCGCAGGCCGCGATCAGCGGCACCAGCACATGCGTGTTGCCGGTCAATTCGACCGCGAAGAAGGTCGCCGTCAGCGGCGCGCGCATCGTGCCGCCCATGGTCGCCGCCATCGCCAGCAGCGCCCAGAAGCCGGGATCGGCCGCCGGCAGGAAGCCGGCGAGCACCGCGCCCATCGCGCCGCCCATGATCAGCAGTGGCGCCAGCACGCCGCCCGACGTTCCCGAGCCCAGCGCCACCGACCAGATGACCGCTTTCACCACCAACAACAGGAGTGCTGCCGTCGCAATCGTGCGGCCGTCCAGCATGTTGGATATGTTGTCGTAGCCGACGCCGAGCGCCTGCGGCTCGATCAGGCCGCCAATGCCGACGACGAGGCCGCCGAGCATCGGCCACCACATCCAGTGGATCGGCAGTTTCTGGAAACCGTCCTCGCAGGCATAGACCATCTGCGTCAGCAAGGCAGACAGGAGGCCGGCCGCAATACCGATCAGGACCCAACCGCCAAGACCGGCAAAGGAAATCGCCATGCCGCCCTGAAACGGAAAGATCGGTCCCGGCATGTGCAGCATGGTGCGCTCGACCTCCGCCACGATGGCAGCCACCGCCACCGGAATGAAGCTGCGCGGCGTCCATTCGAACAGAAGCAGCTCCACCGCCAGCATGATGGCGGCGATCGGCGTTCCGAACACGGTGGTCATGCCCGCGGCGGCGCCCGCCACCAGCAGCGTCTTGCGCTCATTGTCGCTGACCGGCAGCATCTGCGCGATCAGCGAGCCGATGGCGCCGCCGGTCATGATAATTGGGCCCTCGGCGCCGAACGGTCCACCGGAGCCGATCGAGATCGCCGACGACAGCGGCTTCAGCACTGCGACCTTGGCGTCCAGCCGCGAGCGCCCGAGCAGGATCGCTTCGATCGCTTCTGGAATGCCGTGGCCACGGATTTTCTCGCTGCCGTAGCGCGCCATCAGGCCGATAATGAGTGCGCCGATCACCGGCACGGCGACGGCGGCATAGCCAAGCGGCGTGTCCTCCAGCCTCAGATCGGCGAGCGTGAATTGACCGAAATAGGCGACGTTGGTGGCGAGCCGGATCAATTTCAGCAGGATGATGCCGGCAAACAGCGCGGCCGTCGCCACCACCACCGCGATGCCAGCGATCAGCAACACCCTGGCGTCGGTGGTGAAATCGCGCAGATGTCCGGGACTGCCCTGTTCGGTCTTCATTGCCTGCCTGCTTTCCGTGGCGTGTCGCTGTTGGAGGATCGGCAAACCGTCAAAACGGCTTTGCCGGCGGCTATGTATCGTAATACGATATAAATATTCAAGCGGACTTGGCCCGAAATCGTTTGAGCTTTGGCTGGAATGACAACACATGTCTGATATGTCGCATCCGCAAAAACCCCGCCCCGCCATCAGCCAGGCCGACTACCAGCGGCTGTCGGAGTTCCGCTATCTGATCCGCCGCTTCCTGGAATTCAGCCAGCTACAGGCCGAAGACGCCGGTCTGACATCGCGCCAGCATCAGGCACTGCTCGCCATCAAGGGTTTTCCGGGCGGAGGCCCGGTAGCCATCGGCGACCTCGCCGAACGCTTGCGCATCCGTCATCATAGCGCCGTCGAACTGGTCAACCGCCTGTGCGAGGCCGGGCTGATCGTCAGGGATCAGGACAAGGACGACCAGCGCAAGGTGCTGCTGCAACTGACCGAGCGGGCCGATGCCTGCCTCGCCGACTTGTCGGCCGTGCATCTCGACGAGCTTTCGCGCATCGAACCCATGCTGAGGAGCGTGCTCGCCCGAAAGGACCGCGACACGCTCCAGAGACAAGTTTCGCAACCTAGCTGAATGGAGGCTATGCCATGTACAACATCTGGTTTTCCAAGGCAGTCCCGGTTTCCACAGGCGTTACTGGCGACGTTCGAAATCTGTCCAATGCCGAACAAGCTCTCGACCTTCTTACCAATCACTGGCGCGATGCGGGAAGCATCAAGCATAAGGCTGCGCTGCGGGCGTGCCGACAGGCCATGAACGGCGGCGTATCGGCCGATACCGCCAGGGATGCTTTTGTCGAAGCCGCGAGGGAAGCGCGCATTCTGGTCGAATAACTGCCGCGCATGTCCTGGGCGTTGTTGGCCCAACCACAGGCCCGACATACCGTCCTCGATCGACGGTGAGCGCACGATGAGATCGCGACAGCCGTCAGCAACGCGCCGTCGTCCATTCAACTTTTGCGAAGCCCGGCTACCATAGGGAAGATGGGACATAAGGGGCCGCATAAAAAAATTCCGGAAACCCCGAATCCTTTGGCTCCGCCGCTTCGTCTCGGACATGAGCGACCTGCAAGGTGCAGGGCCGGCAAAGGAACAGACAAGATGAAACACCATTTGATACGTTACAGGACCAAACCGGAGCTGGTCGACGAGAACGAGCGGCTGGTCAAGGCCGTGTTCCAGGAATTGCGGGATAAATCGCCCGAAGGGTTTCGCTACATGACATGGCGGTCCGGCGACGGTACCTTCTTCCATCTGGTCGAGGCGGCAACCGAGGAGCAGGCCGGCACCCTTCCGGGGCTAGCGGCATTCGCGACTTTTCAGAACGGCATCAGGGATCGCTGCATCGAGCCTCCGCATCGCGAGGCGATGACGGTAGTGGGCAGTTACCGGATGCTGGACCACTAGGCGCGGTCAAGCGATGTGGAGAACGGCGGGCGTATGAACATCCTCATTCCTGGCGGGCACCGCGCGCTCATCGAACGCCTGCTTGGGGACTTGCGCCCAAAGCTGCACCGCTATTGCGCGCGCATGACGGGTTCCGTCTTCGACGGCGAGGACGTGTTGCAGGAAGCGCTGGCCAAGGCGTTCGAGGCTTTGCCGAACGCCGGCCAGATCGCAAATCCGGAGGGCTGGCTGTTCCGCATCGCGCACAACACGGCACTCGATTTTCTGCGCCGGCGAGCCCGCGAAAAGGCCTTTTCCGATGAGGATCTGGACATGATCGTCGACCCGGCCAACGCCACCTTCGACCGTCAGGCCGCTGCCGCCGGCCTGCACACCTTCATGCGCCTGCCCGTCGCGCAGCGCAGCAGCGTCATCATGATGGACGTTCTGGGTTATTCGCTGCAAGAGATCAGCGCCGCGCTGGACACCAGCGTCCCGGCCGTCAAGGCGGCGCTGCATCGTGGCCGCGGCCGCTTGCGCCAGCTCGCCGCCGAGCCCGAGGATCGGCCGGTTCCCAGGTTGGGCGTCTCCGAACGCCTGTTGCTCGAAGCCTATATCGATCGCTTCAACGCCCGTGATTTCGACGCCGTGCGCGACATGCTCGCCGATGAAGTTCGCCTGGAGCTGGTGGCCAGGACGCGGTTTACCGGACCCAAGGAAGTGGCCACCTATTTCCACAACTATTCCCGCCTCCGCGATTGGCGTTTCGTGCCGGGATTCGTCGAGGACAGGCCGGTGGTCCTCGTTCACGACGGCAACGATCCGGCTGCGCGACCAGCCTATTTCATCCTGCTGGTCTGGCAGGAGGGCAAGCTTGCCGCCATCCGCGATTTTCGTCACGCCCGCTACGTCGCCGACAGCGCCGAACTGCTCGTTATTTGAACGATCGAGGGAAATCCCCTGCCTACTGCCCTACTGCCCTACTGCCCTACTGCCCTACTGCCCTACTGCCCTACTGCAAAGACTTCAGCAAATTGTCGATCGTAGACGGATTGAACTGCGGTTTGGCCGGAGGCGGATTGTCATTGGCCACCGGCGGTGCCGCCGGTTCCGGGTTCGGCGTCTGCTCGGCGCCCTTGCGCTCTGCTTCCAGCCTTGCCTTCTCCTGCGAGGAGGTCCGCATCGCCTCCTCGGCCTTTGCCTTGGCATCCGCCTCGGCTTTGACTTTTGCCTCGGCATCCGCCTTGGCCCTGGCCTCTGCTTCGGCCTGCGCCTGAGCTTCCGCCTCGGCTTTCGCCTTGGCGTCGGCCTCGGCCTTCAGCCGCGCCGCCTCCTCCCGCTGTCGCTGCTCCTCGGCCGCCTTGTCGCGCTGGTCCTGCAACGCAGCGTAGTAACGCACTTCGCGCCGCAGCCGCTGCTTCTCCAGCAACGCGGCCTGCATCGCCTCGACCCGCTGCTGCTCCTTCTCGAGCGCGCGCTGGGTCAGGAACTGCGCCAGCGGTTCGCTGTCGAACTGCCGTTTGACGGCGCCGAACGGCCCCTCGACGCTGAAATTCATCGCCGGTTCGGAACCGACGAGCGCTTCGTCGCCGGGCCGGTAGGTGACCGCGCCCTTGGCGGAGACCGTATCGGCATTGAGGTCCGCCGTGATGTCGGCGGACAAGGTCGCCGAAGGATTTTCGAGGCTGATCGGCGGCGCTCGCAGCGTGCCACCTGCAATGGTGAAGGCGATGTCGGTATCCTTTGCCGCGAAACTGCCATCTGCCGCGATAGCGGGCGCGAAGCCGGCGGTCTTGGCTGCATCGATATCGCGGCCGATCGCGTCCGCCTTGGCGAGGAAGGTGCTGAACGCATTG
The DNA here is from genome assembly GCF_006440835.1 of Mesorhizobium sp. B2-5-11. Taxonomy (NCBI): domain Bacteria; kingdom Pseudomonadati; phylum Pseudomonadota; class Alphaproteobacteria; order Hyphomicrobiales; family Phyllobacteriaceae; genus Mesorhizobium; species Mesorhizobium sp. B2-5-11. Next base: position 140,699 of record NZ_VFUK01000003.1, on the reverse strand, counting down.
GGATTGACGCCGGCGACCGTGACGCCCTTCAGCGCCGCCGTGCCCGAACCCGACAGAGCGGCGATCATCGCGTCGACCGATTTGCCGCTTGTCGAAAACGCCGCGGAGACATCCCCCTTGCCGCCGATGCCGGCATCCGGCAGCACGGCTGGCAGATCGGCGTCCGCGAGCTTCATCTGGCCGGTGAAAAGCCCAGTGCCGTCATTGTTTTTCAATTCGAACAGGCCGGTCAGCGCACCGCCAAGGAATTTCGCCTTGAGATCGGACACGCGGATGCCTTCCTGGTCGAGCTTCAGCGACAAGGCCGCGTCATAGGCGGTCGCGAATGGCCCTGCGGCAAGGGAAGCCGTGGTCAAGTCGAGATCGGCCGTGAATGGAAGGCTGGATTTCTGGCTGAACGGGGCCGACGGCCACACACCGCCTTTATTGTCTCCGCTCTTGTCCGTGAACGCGGAATCGCCGAACAGCGCCACCGCCATCGGGTCGAGATCAAGTTCGTCGAGCGCCAGTGAGCCGGCCAGATGCGGCACGCCATCCTTGCCGTCAATCCCCTCCTTGACGTCGATGTTCACGTCACCCGACACCGCAGCTTCGTTGATGGCGGCGTTGAGGCCGGAGAGCACCAGTAGGCCGTTGCCGTAATCGGCCTGCGCGGTGAGCGACGTCGACGTGCCTGTCCCCATGCCCGGCAGGCCTATGCCCGATGTCATCAGCCAGGGCTCGATGTCGGCCGCATCGAGGCTGACCTTGCCCTTCGCGACCGGACCTTGGGGCGTGTCGGCTACGGTGCCGTCGAAACCGGCGTTGAAGTCGTTGCCGGCAAGGCTGAAGCTCGTCGCAAGGCCGCCGCCCAGCGTGCCCTTGGCCTGGATGTCGGTGCTTGCCTCGCCGAGCATGCCGAGCGGCAGTGCCGGCAAGCCGTAAAGTGCCAGCAGCGCTGTGGCGTCGGGGTTCCTGGCATTGAAGGTCAGCGCCACAGGCGCTTCAAGAAGCTTGTCGACCGCTCCCTTCCCCGACAGCGAGGCGGAAAAGGACGATCCGCCGGCCTTGCCTTGCCCGCTCACAGCAAGCCCTGTTGTGCCGTCGCCATTGTCGGCAGCACTCACCACAAGATCGACGCGCGAGTCCTGGAACAGGTCGGGATAAGCAGCGGCGCGGCTTGCCAGTCCCTTGAGCACGGCATTGTCGGCATAGTGCTGCGCCGCCACGTCTATCAGCGGCTTCAGGTCGACGGCGACCACGGAGGCGTCAAGCTTGCCGGTCGGGCTTGCTGGGAAATCCTTGATCCGGCCTGTGGCGCTGATCGACGCGCCAGCCAGCCCGCCCACCGACAGCCGGTCGATCTCAAGCAGCCCGTCGCGCAGCCTGAGCGCGGTGTCGACCGTGTCGGCGGACAAGCCTCCGGCACTGACCGGTCCCGCCTTGATCTGGAAATCGAGGTCGCGGTCGGCAAATCGGTTGGCGCCCTTGTCACTGATGAAGATCGAAGCGAAGGCCGCCAGCCCGTCGACATCGAGATCGCCGCCTTCCAGCCGCATCAGCACCGAGGGCCTGCCGTCGTCGGGCTGGCTGGAATCGATGCGGCCGGAAAACATCGCCTTGCCCAGGACCAGTTCGAGATCGCTGAAGGCCTGGCGCTTTTCGGAGAGATCGACTTTAGCCCGGAAGCCGGCGGCGGGCAGACGCCGGATCGCCTCGTCGACGTCCTTGGACAACCAGGCAGCGAAGCCGGAAGGCTGCGCCACGGCCAGCAGCAGCGAACCGGTGAAGCCGAAATGGTTCTCGACGCTGAGCAGGCCGTCGGCCTCCAGCGTGGCGCGGCCGGGCAGTGTCGCGGCGAGCGATTTCACCGACCAGCCGCCATCGACCGGCTCGGCGGAAAGATGAACGTCGCGAACCGTGGTGTCACCGGCCACCACGGCCGGCAACCTGACCTCGACCGTTCCGGGAATGGTCGGCTTAGGCAGGTCGAGCAAGGCCTGTTCCAGTCCGGCAATGCGCTGATCCAGTGTCAGGCCGGCGCCTGCCGCCGCACCCACGGCCTCGTCGAACTGCACCTGCGCGCCATTGGCCTCGATGGCGAAGCTCGGCTTCTGGCCGAGATCGATCGAGGCCTTGCCGTCGGCGGTATAGGGATTGTCGAGGGGTCCGGTCTCGAAGCGGAATTCATCGATGCCGAGCTTCTGGTGATCGAGCGCGAACTTGCCGTTAACCCGAAAGCCGGGATCGGACTTGCCGGTGCCGACCTTCACCGTCTCGCCATCGGTGCCCCGCAACTGGGCTGAGTTCTTATCGGCGCCGGAAATCTTGAACTGTCCGGAGTAGATGGCGGCGCCGTTGACGATGCCGGCATTGCCGTCGGTTTCGATGACCAGCGGATAGGCGTCGGGATCGGCCTTGAGCCGAAACCGCATCTGGCCGTTGGCTTCGGCCTTGCCGGTCGTGGCGGCAACCGTCGTGCGCAGGCCGTCGAACCTCAACGTGCCATCCATGCGCCACGGGCCCGCCAGCGATTTGGCCGAAATGGTCGAATTGATCTCGGACATGGTGTGGCTGCGTCCGCCGGCGGCATGACGCAACTCGATCTGCCCTTCCGTCACCGTCAGCTTCTCGATCGAGATCTGGTTGAGGTTGAAGGGCGAGGACGGCCGCATCGCCCAGTCGACGGTACCATTGGCGGCGATGTCGATCGTCGCTTTCGGCCGCACCAGCCGCATGTCGAAAATCAGCACCTCGCCACGCAGGAACGGCGCCAGTTCCGCATCCATCGAAAACGTCTCGACGGTCATCGCCGGCTGGCCGGCGGGGCCGCCGGCAACGGCGACATTGGAGAAGGTTACCGACGGAAACGGCAACAAGCGCGCCGTGGCGTCGCCCTGCACGGTCACCTTGCGGCCGAGAATGGCGCTCGCTTCGCGCTCGAACTGCGCCCGATAGCCGGACCAGTCGACAAAATACGGCCCCACCAGCGCCGCGCACAGCACCAGCACGAACAGGCCACCAAAGATCACGAACAGGCGTGCGAGCATCAGTTCCGAACGGTTTGGTTGAAATCAGCCGCACTCTACCTGCATCCGCGTGTCGATAAAGAGGCAATTCGATCGTCGTCGGCGACAACCATGGACGGCGTTCGATGTTGCGCGGTCGCTCTTGATCGCGATACCTTGCTTTGGGCGTCCTCGCCCTGTTCCGGTCGCGGCGTTTTCCGATCCGGGATCGTCTGAAACAATCCTGGAAAAGCGGAGAATTGGGGATGTCGGGGAAGAACTGGGACCGTGTGCCGATCGATGCGCAGAGCGTCGATGCGCCGCTTTCGCAATCAGCGATTTTCCTTGTCGTCACCATAGCCGATGAACAGGCGGTTCTCGGAAAGGTTTGTTCCGTACTCGGCGACCTTGACGACCTGGTCAAGACTGTCGGGTTCCGCGACCTCGGCGGCCGCCTGTCCTGCATCGCCGGCATCGGCCACGATCTATGGAACCGGCTCAACCCCGGCCGGCGGCCGGCGGAGTTGAAGCGGTTCGCGCCGATCAAGGGTGCGGTTCACGCCGCGCCCACGACGCCGGGCGACCTTCTCTTCCATATCCGCTCCGAGCGGCCCGACATGTGCTTCGAGTTCGAGCGTATCCTGCTGGACAGGCTTGGTCCCGGCGTGACCGTCGTCGACGAAGTCTCGGGCTTCCGTTATTTCGATGCCCGCGACCTGCTCGGTTTCGTCGACGGCACAGCCAACCCCACCGGCCTCGATCTGCCCGCCTCGGCGCTCGTTGGCGACGAAGATCCCGATTTTGCCGGCGGCAGCTATGTCGTCGTTCAAAAATACCTGCACGATCTCCAGGCGTGGGCGCGAATCCCCACGCCCGTGCAGGAGGCGATCATCGGCCGAACCAAGATCGACAACATCGAAATCGATGATGACGAAGCGCCGCGCAAATCGCACAAGTCGCTCGCCACCATCGAGGATGCCGACGGCACCGAACATGACATATTGCGCGACAACATGCCGTTCGGCCGGCCGGGGCAACGGGAATTCGGCACCTACTTCATCGGCTATTCGAGATATCTCTGGGTGATCGAGAAGATGCTGCAGCGCATGTATGTCGGCGATCCGCCCGGCGCCTACGACCGGCTGCTTGATTTCTCCACCCCTCACACCGGCACGACATTCTTCGCACCGACACGGCCGATGCTGCAGGTGCTTGCCGAAGCAGCGCCAGAGAAGTTGGCCACTCGGTAAACGACGCACACAGCAAAGCGGCCTACCGACCACGTGCCGGCGGAGAAGCGTTTGTCGTGCTTCGGCGTGCTGCGGAGATCAGCACGCGATCATCGGCGTCATCAGTGCGAATTCAACGCGCGTCGCGCTTTGCCTGCGCCACCTTGGCCGCTTTGCGTTGTCGGCCGAGCTCGGCCGGCCGAACCAGATTCGGCGTCCTCTGGTTTGCCACCGCTCGCATGCCCTTGTGCGCAGTGCGCGCGTTGAACGCTGGACCATCCGTCGGCGCTTTCTGCTTCAGGGCCAGCGCCTTGCGCGCGCTGTCGACCAATGAGACGCGCGCCGTCAACTGGCGGCGCCGTTCGGCCTCGCCATTCAACCGCCGCATGGCCATCGCCAGCACCGCAAGCTTCAACTGAGAGCCGCCATCGGCCTTTGAAGCGACAGCCCCTTTCGGTGTGCCCTTGCCCCGGATTTCGCGCCGGCGTCGACGCGCCTCGGTCTGCGCCTTGTCGCGCCGCTCCCGCAGGCGTTTGACGAGGCCGGACAGATCGGCGTCGGAAAGGTCCTGGACCGCCGGATGGTGCGATTTTTCCACCAGCTCGTGTTCGTCGGCACTCAGCGCGCGCGCTTCTTCCTTGCGTGAAATCGCCATGACACCACTCCTCCGCTTGGGTTGCCCGTCTTCTGGGCCTTCAGCACACGGAGTCTCGGCCCGATTGGAGGTGGGGTCAAGACGAGCCGATGACGGCGTCTACTCGGCAGCCGGCAGGATCTTGCCCGGGTTCATGATATCGAGCGGATCGAGCGCCTGCTTGATCGTGCGCATGATGTCGACGCCGTGGCCGAGCTCATGGCGCAGGAAGCCGATCTTGCCTTGGCCGATGCCGTGCTCGCCGGTGCAGGTGCCCTCCATGGCGATGGCCCGCATGTTGAGCCGCGCCACGAACTTTTCCGACAGCGCGATTTCCTTCGGGTCGTTCACGTCCATCAGCACCAGGACGTGGAAATTGCCGTCGCCGGCATGGCCGACGATCGGCGCGACAAGCCCCATTTCGGCGATATCGGCCTCGGTTTCGGTGACGCATTCGGCAAAACGCGAGATCGGAACGCAGACGTCGGTCGACAGGCCCTTGGCGCCTGGCCGCAGCGTCAGCGACGACCAATAGGCGTCATGTCTGGCCTTCCAAAGTTTGGTGCGCTCCTCGGCGACACTGGTCCACAGGAACGGTCCGCCGCCATTCTCCTCGGCGATCATGCCGAAGGTCTCGGCCTGCTCGGCAACGCCGGCATCACTGCCATGGAATTCGACGAACAGGCACGGGCTTTCGGGATAGTCGAGCTTGGAATATGTCTTCATCGCCCGCATCTGCAGCGCGTTGACCAGTTCGATGCGCGCCACCGGAATGCCCATCTGGATCGTCGCGATGACGGCGTTGCAAGCCGCTTCGACGCTCGGAAACGGGCAGACACCACCGGAAATCGCCTGCGGAATCCCTTGCAGCCTCAAGGTCAGCGAGGTGATGATGCCGAGCGTGCCTTCCGAGCCGACCACCAGCCGTGTCAGGTCATAGCCGGCCGAGCTCTTTTTTGCCCGCTTGCCAGTGGTCACCGCCTCGCCATCGGCCATGACGGCCGTCAGCGATAGCACGTTCTCGCGCATCGTACCGTAGCGCACCGCGTTGGTGCCTGAGGCCCGTGTCGCCGCCATGCCGCCCAGCGAGGCATTGGCGCCGGGATCGATTGGAAAAAACAGGCCGGTGTCGCGCAGATGCCGGTTGAGATCCTCGCGAGTCACCCCGGGCTCAACCGTGCAGTCGAGATCCTGCGGATTGACCGAGAGGATCCGGTTCATCCGGGAAGTGTCGACCGAGATGCCGCCGCCCGGCGCGTTGGTGTGGCCTTCGAGCGAGGAGCCGACGCCGAAGGCGATCACCGGCACGCGGTGCGCGGCGCAGGCGCGCACGATCTCCTGTACCTCGGCGGTCGTTTCCGGGAAGACGACGCCGTCCGGCGCCTGCGTCGGGATGTAGGTTGTCGTATGCGCATGCTGGGAGCGAACCGCCTGGCCGGTCTGAAAGCGCTCGCCAAACCGCTGCTTGAGGATGCCGAGCACGGCGGCGATGCCTTCTTCGTTGCGCTCGACCGGATTGAGGTCGCTCAGGGCCATGAATTCCTCCGCGAATGGACCAGTGTCCATGCTTGTCATGCATTTATGGATGATGCCTAACGCAATTCCAGGAAAAGTGTGAAGCGGTTTTCCCCGGAAAAGCGCCTAGCGCTTTCCCTGGGGAATTGTATCAAAGAGGCGGTCCGACGTTTCCGTGAAACGATGAACCGCTCTTACAACCACGCTCTGTCCAGCACCAGAACAAGGAAGTTGCCATGCCGATCCCCGCCCCTTTTGTTTCTCAGCCAATGGCTATCGAGAAGGACTGGATCGATTATAACGGCCATCTCAACATGGCCTACTACAACGTCCTGTTCGACCGCTGTTCGGATGAAGCCTTCGAGGCGATGGGCATGGGGCTGGATTATGTCAAGAACCGTCGCCTCACCATCTACACCGCCGAAGTCCATGTCTGCTACGTGCAGGAACTGCATCTCGACCACAAGGTCACGGTCTCCTTCCAGCTCATCGACCATGACGAGAAGCGGCTGCGGTTCTACCAGGAAATCCGCCATGCCGACGGCTGGCTCGCCGCCACGTCCGAGCAGCTTGCACTGCATGTCGACATGTCCGGCCCCAAGGTAGCCCCCTTTCCCGCCGACGTGCTGGCCAAGATCGAAGCGATGCGCGCCGCTCACGCAGCCTTGCCGATGCCCGAACGCGCAGGCCGCTCGATCGGCATCAAACGCAAGACGGCTTGAACCCGCCCGGGGCCCGCGTTAACCTTACCGAGGTTTTAACGGGAACAAGCCGATTGGACCGTTGCGCGACTCAGCGGGCCGTTCGAAAACGATCCGCATCGAAGTAGCGACACGGGCGGCGGGGCATAGCCGATTCGGGGGACGTGCATGAAAACCGATATCAAAGTCGAGGTGGACAGGCTCGCCGCCGATCCGCGCATTACCGACTATGATTTCTGGCGCTCGCTGAAGAACGTCAACAACGAGATCTTCCACATCGCCAACAACAATGAGCCGATCCCCTTCGACATGATCCGCTGGCGCGTCATCCTTAAGCAGGCCCGCATGAAGCGCGGCCACGCCTGACGCTGCGGGTAGAGCGGCCACTCCGTTGACGACATTCCGGGCGTTTGACCTCAACCCTGCCGCCTGATCGCCGCCAGCGGCGAGCGCGCCGCCACCGGCGAAGACTGGATGATCGCCGTGTTGGTCATCGCGTAGGGAATGATACGGTCGATCACCCGTTCGAGTTCGACCACCGAGCCGACATGCGCCAGCGCGATGAAACAGTCCTCGCCGGTTACCCGGTCGCATTGCGCGATCTCGGGTAGGTCGCGGATGATCTCGGCCACGACGGCGAGCTGCCCCGGCACCGGCCTGATGCGCAGCCATGCCGACAGGTTCAGGCCAAGCGCCGCCGGATTGATCCGCACGCAATAGGCTTCGATGACGCCGCTCTCCTGAAGCTGCTTGATGCGCTCGGACACGCTCGGCGCCGACAGGCCGACGGCGCGCGCCAGCTCGGCCGTGCTGGCGCGCGCATCTTTTTCCAGCAGGCGCAGTATCTTCAGATCGACCGCGTCGAGGTCGAGATTTTCGTTTCGAAGGCGCTTCATCAAAAACTCCTTGCATCCGGAAAGCGACCGAGGTCCCTGAACGACCACTGCCCATATCAGACGGAAAAAATACCTGCGATACTGATCCGATGAACGATCGGACGCAAGTCCAAACCTCGCCCACAGGTGCGGCCTTTACCAGCCTGCCGACATCGCTGCCGCCGCATGTCTGGTTCTGCGTCAGCGCCGTGTTCCACTATCTCGGCCCTGCCTTCGCCGTGCTTTTGTTTGCGCAGATCAGCGTGCTTGGCATGGCCTGGCTGCGCATCGCCACCGCCGCGTTGATCTTCGCGCCGCTGACGCGTCCGTGGCGAACCTTCGCCCAGGCCGATCGGTCGACACGGCTGCTGCTGCTCGCCTTCGGCGTCTGTCTGGCAGTGATGAACTGCTCCTTCTATCTGGCGCTCGACCGCCTGCCGATTTCGCTGGTGGCCGCGATCGAATTCGTCGGCACCATCGGCGTCGCGCTGGTCGGTCTCCGAAGCGCGCGCAATCTCGCTGCCCTTGCCGTCGCCGTGGCCGGCACCTTGCTGCTGATCGACGTCAAATGGTCCAGCGATCCTATCGGCCTGTTCTGGGCCTTCCTCAACGGCGCGCTGTTTGTGGGCTATATCGTGCTTGGCCACCGCGTCGCCGCTTCAGGCGCCGGCGGCGGCATTGCCGGGCTCGGCGCCGCGATGGCCGTGGCCTTCCTGGTCGTGCTGCCGATCGGCCTCACCGACGCGTTGCCCGCCTTTTTCTCCGCGCCGCTGCTGCTGGCGGCCATCGGCGTCGGCATCTGCTCCTCGGTCATCCCCTATATCTGCGACCAGCTCGCCATGGCGCGGCTGCCGCGGTCGAGCTTCGCGCTGATGCTGTCGCTGCTGCCAGTCACCGCGACGCTGATCGGCATTCTCGTGCTGCGCCAGATCCCCGGCATCAGCGACTGCATCGGTATTGCGCTGGTGGTGGCCGGCGTCGCCTTGCATAGGCCTGCGAGCACGCAGTAGATCCTCCGCTAAGCCAGTTTCTCCTTCAGGAAGGCGACGGTCCGGCCCCAGGCGAGATCAGCCGCCTTCTTGTCATAGCGCGCTGCCGAAGTGTCATTGTTGAAGGCGTGATTGGCGCCTTCATAGACATAGACTGTGTATTCGACATGCGCGGCATCGAGTTCCTTCTTGAAGGCGTCGATGCCGGCATTGGTCCGTTCGTCCAATCCGGCATAGTGCAGCAGCAGCGCCGCCTTTATCTTGGAAACGTCCGCGGCCTTCGGCTGCATGCCGTAATAGGCGACACTTGCCGCCAGATCAGGCGCGTTCACGGCGAGCATGTTGGCCGTGCCGCCGCCCCAGCAGAAACCGACGACACCGACCTTGCCGTTGCCGTCCTTGTCGGCCTTGAGGAAAGCCACCGTCGCGACGCCATTGGCGACGGTCTGCGCCGGATCCAGCTTGGTGAACATGTCGCGCGCCTTGTCCTCGTCGGCGGGCGTGCCGCCGAGTGGCGATAGGAAATCCGGAGCGAGCGCCACGAACCCCTCCAGCGCCACGCGCCGGGCGACGTCGCGTATATGCGGGTTGAGCCCCCTGTTTTCGTGGATGACGATGACGGTGCCGAGCTTGCCCGCCTGGTCCGCCGGCTTGACCAGATAGCCCTTCATCTCGCCGCCGGCGCCGGGATAGGTGATGTCCTGGCCTTTCACGCGGGGATCGTTCTCGGCGACGATGGCCGCTTGGGCAGAGTTGGCAGCCAGCATCGGCGCGATCGCCGCGGCCGCCGCCCCGGATCCCGCAAGCCGGGTCAGTTGCTCCATGAAGCGGCGGCGATCGAGTGTCAGATGCGTGTATTCGTCATAGGCGTCGATCATCGCCTGGGTGATCCCAAGCTTTGCTGGTCTGGCGGCTGCTTTGGTCATGGCGCATTCCTCGGCTTCAGGCTTCAACACCGGAGCTAGATAGGGGCGCGGCCGGCCCGGTCCAGCCTGGATGAGCGCAGCGGCAAGCATCGGCCGCAGCCAGTGAAGCCGGCAACGCCGGCGCCCGCCCCATCACTTTTTGGTCATCGCCGATAAATCCTGCCGGCACTGCCACAATGGTAAGGGAAGCTGCGTGCTACCGATGCCCGTCCCATCCCGTCCCGACCAGAAGGACACCCGCCGATGATCGTGCCTATCCTCACCAGCGCGTTCGTCCTTGCCCTGGCTGCCGCTCAGGCATTACGCTTCCGGCTTGTGGACGCAGGCAGGCGGTCGATGATCGAGCTTCGCATCGGCCGGGACCGCCGCCCAGACCCGAAATCCCAAATTTGAGGTGAGACCATGAACGTCCAGGATATCGTCAACACCGTCTCGCAAAAGGCGGGCCTCGACCAGGCAACGACCGAGAAAGTCGTCGGCACCATCTTCTCGGTGCTGGAGCACGAGGCGGAAGGCACCAAGGTTTCGGGTTTCTTCGCCAAGATTCCCGGCGCCGATGATCTCGCCCGCCAATACGACGTCATGGCCGCCGGCGCGGCCGGCGGTGGTGGCCTGCTGTCGTCGCTGCAAGGCGCGCTGGGCGGTGTTCTCGGCGAAAAGGCCGGCGCACTGATCAACGGCGTCGCCGCGCTCAAGGCTTCCGGCCTCGACATGGCGCAGATCAGGCAGGCCGGCGCCACGCTGATCCAGCAGGCCGAAGCCGCCGCCGGGCCTGATCTCACCAATGAAGTGCTCGGCTCGGTACCCAGCCTGAAGAGCCATCTCGGAATCAGTTAGGGCGCGATCCTGCGAGACCGCACCCGTTCCTACTTCGGCAGCGCATACGCCATCACGTAATCGCCGGGCTTGGTGCCGACCGAGCCATGGCCGCCGGCGACGATGACCACGAACTGGCGCCCGTCAGCCACCGTATAGGTCATCGGCGTCGATTGCCCGCCGGCTGGCAGGCGCGCCTGCCAGAGCTGCCTGCCTGAGGTCAGGTCGTAGGCGCGCAGGTAGTCGTCGACCGCGGCGCCGAGGAAAGCCACCCCGCCGGCGGTGATCATCGGCCCGCCAATGCCGGGCACGCCGACCTTCAGCGGCAAAGGCAGCGGCGTCATGTCATAGACCGTGCCGTTCCTGTGCTTGTAAACGATCTGTCCGGTCCTGAGGTCGGCGCCGGCGACATAGCCCCATGGCGGCGCCTGGCACGGAATGCCGAGCGGCGACAGGAACGGTCCCATCACCACCGCATAGGGAGCGCCGTCATTTCGGTTCAGCCCCTGCTCGCTGCCCTTGGCGTCGCCTGGCGGAGGCACGTCCGCGCGGGGCACAAGCCTGGAGGTGAAGGCGAGATAGGTCGGCATCCCGAACAGCACCTGCCGGGCCGGATCGACCGCCACGCCGCCCCAATTGAAGACGCCGAAATTGCCGGGATAGACCAGCGTGCCCTGCAGCGATGGCGGCGTGTAGCGGCCCTCATAGCGCAGCCTGTGCAACGCAATCCGGCACGCCAACTGGTCGAACATGGTGATGCCCCACATGTCGGCATCGGTCAGCGGCGGCGGATTGAAGGAAAGGTCCGACACCGGCTGCGTGGGCGATGTGTAGTCGCCTTCGATGGCGCCGCCGGGCGCCGGCACTTCCTTGACCGGGATGACCGGCTCGCCGGTGCGCCGGTCGAGCACGTAGAGGTCGCCCTGCTTGGTCGGCCCGACCAGCGCCGGCACGACCGTTCCGTCGGTCTTGGTGATGTCGACAAGGCTCGGCTGCGCCGGCACATCCATGTCCCAAAGGTCATGATGCACGGTCTGGCGCACCCATTTCAATTGCCCCGTATTGAGGTCGAGCGCGGTGATCGAGGAGGAGAATTTCTCGACATTGGCGCTGCGGCCGGCGCCGAGCTGGTCCGGCGTCTGGTTGCCGAGCGGTATGTAGAGCAGGCCGAGCTTTTCGTCGGCACTCGGCGTCGACCACATGTTGGGCGAATTGGCGGTGTAGGTCTGGCCTGCCGCTAGCGGCGTGGTCTGCTCGGGATTGCCGGAATCCCAGTTCCAGATCAGCGCGCCCGTGGAGGCATCGAAGGCGCGGATGACGCCGGAGGGCTCCTGCGTGGAATAATTGTCGTTGACCGCGCCGCCGACGACGATCTTGTCGCCTGATATCAGCGGCGCCGATGTCGAATAGTAATAGCCGGACTTGGGATAAGGCATGCCGGTCAGAAGGTTCAGCGTACCGCCTTCGGCAAACGCCTGACAGACCTGACCGTTGGCGGCGTCGAGTGCGATCAGCCGCGCATCCGAAGTCGGCAGGTAGACACGCGCGGCGCAAGGCTGCCCGGCACCGATCTTGGCATCGGCGTAATAGGAGACGCCGCGGCAGGTCTGGTGCTGGCGGTCCTTGTCGAGCTTGACCTGGGGATCGTAGCGCCACTTCTCCTTGCCCGTGGCGGCGTCGATGGCGATGGCGAAATTGTGCGGCGTGCAGATGTAGAGCGTATCGGCGATCTTCAGCGGCGTCACCTGATAGGTGGTCTCACCGACGTCGTCGGGACCTTTCACGTCGCCGGTGCGATAAGTCCAGGCCGGCTGCAGGTTGGCGACGTTCTCCGGCGTGATCTGGTCGAGCGGCGAATAGCGCTGGCCATAGGGCGTGCGGCCGTAGAAGTGCCATTCGCCGGCAGGTATGTCGCCGCCGAGATCGGCCGCCGGGGTCACCTTGTCGATGTCGAGATTGCCGGCAATATCCTTGGGATCGGTCGTCATTGAATAGCCGGCGACCGCCAGCGACGCCAACACGGCGAGAATGAGCGGCGCGCGGCCATCGGGACCAATAAGGCCCCGCCTCGCCCACGGCGTCAGCAGCCACAGCGCGACGAGCACGATGATGCCGCCGCGGGGCCCGAGTTCCCACCAGTCGAAGCCGATTTCCCAGACCGCCCAGGCAAGCGTGCCCAGCACGATCGCGGCGTAGAGCCAGAGCGCGGTGGATCTGCGCCGGTAGAGCAGCCATGCGGCGATGAGGAAGGCGATGCCTGATATGATGTAGTACCAGCTGCCTCCCAGTGAAGCCAACCAGATGCCGCCGGCGCCAAGCGCGAGGCCGATGAGGAGGAGAATGAGGGAGGTGATGGTGACAGCCAAGATGATACTCCTTCGACTGTTGCGCGCCTCGAGGCGGCCGTGGGCAACAGGATCCCCTCCCTGCCCTTTGCGCAGCTTTCCCTCACCCGCCCTGCCTGTCAAGCAGGCCGGAAACAATCAGGAGTGGAACAAAACGTAGACAGTTCTGGTCTTTCTCCACCGAATCACTACATTCGGGGGCGATGTCCGGCTTTTCCGAAGACATGCCCTTTTTCGATGAACCCGATGCGCGGCCCACCGCCCCGTCGGGCATCGCCGCGCGCGCCATGGCTGCCCGCGGCGGCCACAACAACGCGCCCGACTATCTCAAGGGGTTGAACCCCGAGCAGCGGCTGGCGGTGGAAACCACCGAAGGTCCCGTTCTGGTGCTGGCCGGCGCCGGCACCGGCAAGACGCGCGTCTTGACCACCCGCATCGCCCACATCCTGGCGACCGGAAAAGCCTTTCCCTCGCAGATCCTGGCCGTGACCTTCACCAACAAGGCCGCGCGCGAGATGAAGCAGCGCATAGGCATCCTGATCGGCGAAGGCAATGTCGAGGGCATGCCCTGGCTCGGCACCTTCCACTCGATCGGCGTCAAGCTCTTGCGCAGGCACGCCGAGCTTGCCGGGCTGAAATCCGACTTCACCATTCTCGACACCGACGACGTCGTGCGGCTGATCAAGCAATTGATCCAGGCCGAGGGCCTCGACGACAAGCGCTGGCCGGCCAAGCAGTTCGCGCAGATGATCGACGGCTGGAAGAACAAGGGGCAAGGCCCGGACGACATTGCCGAGGGCGATGCGCGTAGTTTCGCCAACGGCAAGGGCCGCGAGCTCTACAAGGCCTATCAGGAGCGCCTGCAGACGCTGAACGCCTGCGATTTCGGCGATCTGCTCTGCCACCCTATCCGCATCTTCCGCGCCAATCCGGACGTGCTGAAGGAGTATCACAAGCGGTTCAGATACATCCTGGTCGACGAGTACCAGGACACCAACACCGCGCAATACATGTGGCTGCGGCTCCTGGCGCAGCGGCCAAATAGCGGACGTAGCGCGACGTCTACGGATTTGCATTCGGCCGAAGGCCGCAAGCCCGACCGGGCGTCCGAGCCTTTGCGAGGCCCCTCCCGCGACGCCGAAGGCGCGCAGAAAAGAGGGGTCGGGCCCGCGCCGGCAGGCGCGGAACAGCCCGTGAGCGAAAACAAAGTAAACATCTGCTGCGTCGGCGACGACGACCAGTCGATCTATGGCTGGCGCGGCGCGGAGGTCGACAACATCCTGCGCTTCGACAAGGATTTTCCCGGCGCCACCATCATCCGGCTGGAGCGCAATTATCGTTCCACCGCGCATATCCTCGGCGCCGCTTCGCACCTCATCGCCCACAATGAAGGTCGCTTCGGCAAGACGCTGTTCACCGATCGCGACGACCCCGAGGATGGCAAGGTCAACGTCCACGCCGCCTGGGATTCCGAGGAGGAAGCACGCGCCGTCGGCGAGACGATCGAGGCTTATCAGCGCCAGAAGCACAATCTCAACGACATGGCGATCCTGGTGCGCGCGTCCTTCCAGATGCGCGAGTTCGAGGACCGCTTCGTCACGCTCGGTCTCAACTACCGCGTCATTGGCGGCCCGCGCTTCTATGAGCGCATGGAGATCCGCGACGCACTTGCCTTCTTCCGCGTCGTCGCGCAAGGCGCCGATGATCTCGCCTTCGAGCGCATCGTCAATGTGCCCAAGCGCGGCCTCGGCGAAACCACCATCCGTCAGATCCACGACACGGCCCGCGCGCTGCGTGTACCGATGCTGGAAGCCGCTGCCAAGCTCGCCGAGAGCGATGAATTGAAGCCCAAGCCGCGCGCCGCATTGCGCGAGGTCGCCGCCAATTTCGAACGCTGGCAGAAGGCGCTGGAAACCACGCCGCATACTGAGCTCGCCGAGACCATCCTGGAAGAGAGCGGCTACACCGACATGTGGAAGAACGACCGTTCGGTCGAGGCGCCCGGCCGGCTGGAAAACCTCAAGGAGCTGATCCGCTCCATGGAGGAGTATGAATCGCTGCGCTCCTTCCTCGAACATGTCGCTCTGGTCATGGATGCCGAGCAGAACGCCGAACTCGACGCCGTCAACATCATGACGCTGCATTCGGCCAAAGGCCTCGAGTTCGAGACCGTTTTTCTCCCGGGCTGGGAGGAAGGCCTGTTCCCGCACCAGCGCGCGCTGGACGAAGGCGGCCGTTCCGGCCTGGAGGAAGAGCGCCGGCTGGCCTATGTCGGCGTCACCCGTGCCAAGAAGAACCTGCACATCTGGTTCGTCTCCAACCGCCGCATCCACGGCCTGTGGCAATCGACGATTCCCTCCCGCTTCCTCGATGAACTGCCTGAAACCCATGTCGAAGTCGCCGAAAGCGGCAACTCCTATGGCGGCTACGGCAATTCCTATGGCGGCGGCTCGTTCGCTTCCGGCCGGGGCGGCCGCCAGAACCCCTATGGCGCCTCGCGCTTCGACAATGTCGGCGCCGAAAAATCCGGCGCCTTCGCCAACAGCTACGCCACGCCGGGCTGGCAGCGGGCGCAGCAGAACCGCACCGAGGCGACCGATCGCAACTGGGGCTCGCGCTCCGGCCACCAGATCGAGCGCATCGGCTATGGCGAGACCGACAGCGGCTACGGCGCCGGCCGCACGAGCATCAAGGGCCGCACCATCGATGGCGAGTTGGTCGCCAAATCCGTCGCCGACACGCCGTCCCCCTTCAACGTCGGCGACCGCGTCTTCCACCAGAAATTCGGCAACGGCAACATCGCGGCCATCGAAGGCAACAAGCTGACCATCGACTTCGACAAGGCCGGCCAGAAACGCGTGCTGGATGGGTTTGTCGCGGCTGTGTGAGAAAAAATGGACACTCACTCGCGTAAGGAGCTGGTCAAAAATCCTGAGGTTTTCTTGTGAAAATCGAAGTAGATTTTGACCCTAATTCTATTTGCGATTTCACAGCCAAAATTGATTGGAATGAATTCCAATGGCGTGGACGTCCGAAGTGAACGGAACTTTCGGTAGTCACCCGGGCCGGACCGCTCAGTCCACTTTCTTCTCGCCCGCCTCGCCAGCCTTGACGATATCGCCGGTCGTAAACAGGATTTCCTTCAGTTCCGCGCGCCAGTCCTGCTTCTGACGCAGCAGGAATTCGAGGTCCATGCCGAAATGCTTGAACTCCTCGCCTTGCGCGTTCTTCATGATGGCGCGGGCCTGCGGGTCCTTCTCCACCGACATGCGCTGTTCATACCAGGAGATCGCTTCCGCTTCCTCGATCAGCGAGGTGATCATGCGGGCGAAGGTTCGCACCTCCTGCGACAATTCTTCGGGCGGTTCGTGGTACTGATCGAAACCCATGTGGTCGTCCTCCTCAATGGCTCGCAATGCGAGCAGGCACCGGCCGTGCCATGAATGCATGAGAGGTGCAGCGGGTTCCGGATCGCACCCACAATTCAGGACGATGAGAGGAATAAGCTATCTCACGACACCGGCGCCGCCCCGCCCTGTTCGGTGCGGCGCGCGATGAAATCATCGAGCACAGCCGACGTGGCAATGGCCGTCGCCGGCGGCTCGAAATCGGCGAGGATGCGCTTCCAGATACCGGTGGCGCGTTCGGTTGCGGTCTTGGAACCGGCCTGCGTCCAGTTGCCGAAATTCGACCAGTCGGCCACCAGCGGCTCGTAGAAAGCGGTGCGGTAGCGCGCCATGGTGTGGCCGGCCGAGAAGAAATGGCCGCCCGGCTGCACTTCGGCGATTGCCTCGAAGCCGATGGCATCGTCGTCGCCGGGCGTGGCGGCGCACAGTTCAGCCACCGTCTGCAACGCCTCGATGTCGGTCACCAGCTTTTCGAAGGAAACGCTCAGCCCCCCCTCCAGCCAGCCGGCGGCATGGATGCACACGGTGGCGCCCGCCAGCACCGAGCCCCACAGCGCAAACTGCGTCTCATGCGCCGCCTGCGCATCGGAGATGTTGGCCGCGCTGCCGCCGCCCGAACGCCACGGCAGGCCGGTGAAGCGCGCCAGTTGGCCGGCCCCCAGCGTCGCCTTGATATGTTCCGGCGTGCCGAAGGCCGGCGCGCCCGATTTCATGTCGACATTGGAGGAGAAGGAGCCGTAGACGACAGGCGCGCCCGGCCGCACGATCTGCGCCAGCGTCAACCCGGCCAGCGCCTCGGCATGCTGCAGCGTCAGCGCGCCGGCCACCGTGATCGGGGCCATCGCACCCGCCAGGCAGAAGGGCGTGATGATCAGGACCTGGCCCGCCCTGGCGAAGTCGATGATGCCTTGCGCCATCGGGATGTCGAGCTGGCGCGGCGAATTGGTGTTGATGACGGTGTAGCAATGGGCGCCCGAGCGGAACTCGTCCTCGGACAGCCCGCGCGCCAACCTGATCATGTCGAAACTATCGTCGACCTGCGGGGTGCCGCGCGCGAAGATGAAGGGAAGCTTGTCCGACAGGGTCAGTTGCGCCCGGTTGACGGCGTAGTGGCGAAAACGGTTGTCGATGTCCTGCGGCTCGACGCAAGGTCCCAGCATGTGCAGCACGTCGAAATGCTGCACCAGCTTGATGAACTCCTCGAAGGCCGCCAGTGTGCCTGGTCGGCGGCCGCGTTCGAGGTCAGTGACGTTCGGCGCGCCGCACCCTGCCAGGAAGGTCATCGACCCGAGTTCCAGCGTCAGATCGCGGGAGCGGTCACCGGCATGGGTCTGGATCGATTTTGGCGCCGAGGCCAGTGCGGCCGCCACCATGTCGCGGCCGATCCGCACCATGTCGGTTTCGGGGTCGATCAGGGCGCCGGCGCGAGCGAGCAGGTCGCGCGCCTGCGGCAGCAGAACCTTGATGCCCAGCTCCTCCAGCACGCGCAGCGCCGTGTCGTGGATCGAGGCGACGTGGTCGTCCGAAAAGATTGGCTGCGGCAGGAATGGGTTCTTCAGAGAGCGGTAATTGGGCCGGCGGCTGCTCTCGCTGCCGGCCTCGCCGATGCGTCCTCGCCGGCGCTCGCGCCTGCCTTCGCGTGCCGCGTCATCGATCATCCGGAAACCTCCTCATTGCCGCATCGCCTTGCCCAAGGGATCGTAGGGCGAAGCCGGAATGACACGCGCCGGCCGCTCGGTGCCGACAATGTGCACGCAAAGCGCCGTTCCTTCCTCGGCAAAATCGTCATCCACCAACGCCAGCGCGACGCTCTTGCCGATCGTGTAGCCAAAGCCGCCGGAGGTGACGAAGCCGACGCGCCGAGCGCCGTGCCAGACCGGCTCGAAGCCGCTGGCGTCCGCGTCGATGGCATCGACTTCCAGCGTCACGATCCGTCGTGCAACACCGGCCTTGCGTTCCTTCAGCGCCGCCTCGCGGCCAATGAAATCGCCCTTGTCGAAAGCAATGAAGCGGTCGAGCCCTGTCTGGCCGGGCGTGTAGCCTTGCGTGAATTCACGCGACCAGATGCCGAAGCTCTTTTCCAGCCGAAGCGCGTTGAGTGCGTAATAGCCAATCTCGGCGAGGCCGAGATCCTCGCCGGCGGCAAGCAGCGTTTCGCGCAATGTGGCATGCATGGTGGCCGGGCAGTTGATCTCGAAGCCGAGTTCGCCGGCGATGGAGAGGCGAGCCATCCTTGCCCGCACCATGCCGATGTCGAATTCGCCGCATGCCATGAATGGCAAGGCTTTGGCGGAGATGTCCTGGTGCGTCGTGCGCTCGACGATCTTTCTGGCATTGGGGCCGGTGACCAGAAAGCCCGACATCGCATCTGAAATATCGGTGACGCAAACGCCTTCAGCCATATGCGCTTCGAACCAGCGCATGTGGAATTCGCGCAGATAGTAGGAGCCCATCAGCCAGTAGTCGCCATTGCCCCAGTTGAAGACGGTGAGATCGCCCTTCAGCCGCCCGTCCGGCCCGAGCATCGGCGCCAGCCTCGCCTGTCCCGCCTTCGGCAGCCTGCAGGCCAGCAGCCTGTCGAGCCAGGCCTCCGCGCCCGGTCCCGTGATCGCGTAGCGCGCATAGGCCGAGATATCGATGAGGCCGGCGGCGCGCCGGACTTGCAGCGCCTCGTCACCGACGATGTCGAAGGCGTTGGAGCGCCTGAGCGTCGTCTCCTCGCGGAATCCCATCGGCGCGAAATAGGCGGGGATTTCCAGCCCCCAGGAAGCCGTCCATTCGCAGCCCGCCGCACTCATGCCGTCATAGGCGCCGGGGCGTTTCAGCGGCCGGCCCGCAGGCAGCCGTTCGTTGGGAAAGGTCATGACGAAACGACGAGAATAAAACTGTCGCGTCGTCTGCCTGAGATATTCCCGGTTTGCGGCGAAGGCGCCGTAGCGGGCGATGTCCATGCCGAAAATGTCGGCCTGCGGCTCGCCGTAAATCATCCACTCGGCCAGCGACTTGCCGACGCCGCCGCCCTGGCTGAAGCCGGCCATGACGCCGCAGGCGACCCAGTAATTCTTCAGGCCGCGGACCGGCCCGACGATCGGATTGCCGTCCGGGGTGAAGGTGAAGGCGCCGTTGACCCATTTGCGGATGCCTGCCGTCGCCAGGCAAGGGAAGCGCTCATGCGCCTTGGCAAGTTCCGGGCCGATGCGGTCGATGTCTTCGGGGATGAGCTCGATGCCGTAATCCCACGGCGCGCCGTCCATGTTCCAGTGCTTCGGGTTCTGCTCGTAGACGCCGAGCAGCACGCCCTTGCGCTCCTGCCGCAGATAGGAAAAGCCGTCGAGATCGACGGCCAGGCCGATCTCCTTGTCGAGGGCAGCGACTTCCGGAATGTCCTCGGTGACGAAATAATGGTGCTCCATCGGCGTCACCGGCAGTTCAACCCCGGCCATGCGGCCGAGTTGCTTGGCCCACAACCCGCCGGCATTCACGACATGCTCGGTGGTGATGGTGCGTTGCTCTGTGACCACGTCCCAATGGCCATCGGCCCGCGCCTTCAGCTCGACCACGCGGTTGCGCAGGATCACGTCGGCGCCGCGCTTCTTGGCGGCACCGACATACGCATGCGTCGTGCCGTAAGGGTCGAGATGGCCCTCGTTGGAATCGTAGAGGCCGCCAAGCACGCCGGTGACGTCGACGATCGGGCAGATCGCCTTGATCTCGTCAGGCGTCACCAGCCGGGCGGTCTCGATGCCGACCGACTGGAATACCGCCCAGGCCGATTTCAGCCACTCCCAGCGCGCCGGATCGCTGGCTATGTTGACGCCGCCGGTCATGTGCAGCCCGACGTCCTGGCCGGATTCGGCCTCGATCTCGCGGTAAAGGTTGATGGTGTAATCCTGCAGCGCGGCGACATTGGGATCGGCGTTGAGCGCGTGGAACCCTGCCGCCGCATGCCAGGTGGAGCCCGCCGTCAGTTCGGCGCGCTCGATCAGCGCCACATCCGACCAGCCGAACCGCGCCAGGTGATAGAGCACCGAAGCGCCCACCACTCTCCCCCGATGACGACTGCGCGGTAGTGAGACTTCAAGGCTTCCCTCCTCCACGGACTGTTCGAAACCGGAACCATATACGTACTGTACATGAGTGTCTAGTACTGCGAACAGCTCCTGGACGGTGTCGAACCTGTCTCGGAACGATCGATTTTTTGGCGCGGCCGCACTTCCCCAGCAGCGTCGCGGCGGGCCGACGCGAATGCGTCACCAACTGTCATGCAAGCATCATGTTCGCGCCTTAGACCGCTTGGCGAGGGCATAGCCGCCCTCCAGGGCGGCAGCCTCGCCGCCCCCAGGCAACCTCGGAATTCCGCCGTCCCGGCGCTTTGTCATCAAGGGGATATCCATGACGCATTTACGCTCGTTCTCGTTGCGGCTGCTGGCCGCCGCGCTGGTGGCCTCGGCCGTTTCGCTGCCTGCCTTCGCCGACAGCTCGGCCAGCGTCGGCGGCGCCAGTTTCGTCAACAAGGGGCTGGTGGGGGTTGGCCGCATCCCGGCCGGCCAGCGCGACAGGTTCGGCGAGACCTTCGGCTCCGGCTCCGGCATGTCGATCGACACCGCGGGCTGGACGCATGATGCCGGCACCTACAGAGGCTCGCTGTGGCTGCTGCCCGACCGCGGTTATAACGTCGTCGGTACCACCGACTACCGGCCGCGCCTCAACACGATCAACATCGAGTTCGCCCCGGTGGCACCAGGTGCCGCGCCCGCGGCCGGCCAGGAGCAGACCGGCGTCAAGGCGACGCTCGCCGACACCATGCTCCTGACCGACGACAAGGGTGCCGACGTCACCGGTCTCGACCCGCTGAACGGCGTGCGTCCCGCCGCCGGCGACATGCCTGTCCTGCCGCAGGCCGACAATGGCAAGCTCGCGCTCGACAACGAGGCGATCGTGCGGCTGCCCGACGGCACCATGCTCGTCTCCGACGAATACGGTCCCGACATCTACCGCTTCTCCGCCGACGGCCGTCTGATGTCGGCGACCCAGCCTCCGGCCGCGCTCGTGCCGATGCGCCACGGCACGGCCAATTTTGCTTCCGACAATCCGGGCCCAGGTGCTGCCGAACCCGACCCAAAGGATCCTGAGACCGGCCGCCAGAACAATCAGGGCCTCGAAGGCATGGCAATGACGCCGGACGGCAAGTTCGTGATCGCGGTTTTGCAGTCGGCGACCCGGCAGGACGGCGGCGATTCGGCCTCGACGCGCCAGAACACCAGGGCGCTGGTCTATGACGCCTCCGATCTTGCCCATCTCAAGCTGGCACATGAATATGTCGTGCCGCTGCCGGTGTTCAAGGACGCCAAGGGCAAGACCAAGGTGGCTGCGCAAAGCGAGATCGTGGCGCTGTCGGACACGGCTTTCCTGATGCTGGCGCGCGACAGCGGCAATGGCCAGGGCCTGAAGGGCGAAGAGTCGCTGTATCGCAAGATCGACATTGTCGACCTTTCCGGCGCGACCGACATCGCCGGCGGTCCCTTCGATGCCGCCGACAAGCCGGTGGCGCGCAAGGGCGTGCTCGATCCGTCGGTCACGCCGGCAAGGCTGATGCCGTTCATCGACATCAACGACAAGGCCGAGCTTGCCCGCTTCGGGCTGCACAATGGCGCGCCCAACGACAAGGACAACCTCTCGGAAAAGTGGGAAGCGATGTCGCTGGCGAGCGTGCTCGATCCGAAGCTGCCCGACGACTATTTCCTGTTCGTCGCCAACGACAACGATTTCCTCGCCCAGGACGGTTTCCAGGTCGGCGCGCCCTACAAGGCCGAGGACGGCGCCGATGTCGACACCATGTTCCTTGTCTATCAGGTCACGCTTCCCGGCCTCGCCAGGAAGTAAGCATCTTGCAGCAGGCGCCGCCTGGCGCCTCCTGCCCGACAAGCTTGATCGGATGCACGACGGCGTGCCTTGCCCGCCGTCGCTCCTTTCGCAAGGGTGCATCCCGGTCGG
This sequence comes from Mesorhizobium sp. B2-5-11, assembly GCF_006440835.1. Taxonomy (NCBI): domain Bacteria; kingdom Pseudomonadati; phylum Pseudomonadota; class Alphaproteobacteria; order Hyphomicrobiales; family Phyllobacteriaceae; genus Mesorhizobium; species Mesorhizobium sp. B2-5-11. Next base: position 118,281 of record NZ_VFUK01000003.1, on the reverse strand, counting down.
GCCTGCGGTATCCTGCGTGCCGGACTCAAAAGAACCAGCTTTGCCGGATGCCCGCCATGGATGAAAAGATGCCCGCGCGCCGGCGCACCGGTGACCTGACCAGCGGCCCCATTCCGCGCACGCTCCTGCTGTTCGCCCTGCCGGTGCTCGGCTCCAACGTGCTGCAATCGCTCAACGGCTCGGTCAACGCTGTCTGGGTCGGCCGCTTCCTCGGCGAATCCGCGCTTACCGCCACCTCGAATGCCAATCTGGTGCTGTTCCTCATCCTCGGCACGGTATTCGGCATCGGCATGGCGGCCACCATACTGGTGGCGCAATCGGTCGGCGCCCGCGATCTCCCCGAGGCACGCCGCATCGTCGGCACCAGCGCCACCTTCTTTTTCTTCGTCTCGGTGCTGTTCGCCGTCTGCGGCTGGATCTGGGTCGACACCATTCTGGGCGCGCTCGGCACACCGCCCGACGCCTTGCCGCTGGCGCGCTCCTATTTGCGCATCATCTTCGTCGCCGTGCCGATGATGAACCTTCTGTCCTTTGTCATGACGGTGCTGCGCGGCGCCGGCGATTCGCGCACGCCGTTCTTTTTCATGGCGCTCGCCGTCGTGCTCGACATCATCTTGAACCCACTGCTCATCCGCGGCATCGGGCCGTTCCCCGAGCTCGGCATCGCCGGCTCGGCGACCTCGACGCTTGTCGGCCAGACAGTGAGCGTCATTGCCATCCTGATCGTGCTCTATGTCCGCAAGCATCCGCTGCGTCTGGCCGGCGCCAATCTGGCGCTGCTGCGGCCGGACCCCGCCTTGCTGCGCGTCGTCGTCTTCAAGGGCGTTCCGATGGGTTTGCAGATGATCGTGATTTCGGCCGCGGCCCTGACGGTGATGGGCATCGTCAATTCCTACGGTTCGCAGGTGGCCGCCGCCTACGGCATCGCCGCGCAGTTATGGACCTACATCCAGATGCCCGCGCTCGCCATCGGCGCGGCCGTGTCCTCGATGGCGGCGCAGAATGTCGGCGCCGGCCGCTGGGACCGCATCAGCCGCATCGCAGCGTCAGGCGTCGGCTTCAACCTGGTGCTGACCGGTGCTCTCGTGGCACTTCTATGGGTCTTCGATCGCTCGATCCTCAGCCTGTTCCTGAGCCGCGACAGCGCGGCGATAGACATCGCCGCTCACATCAACAACGTCGCGTCCTGGTCGTTCATCCTGTTCGGCGTCACCATCGTGCTGTTCGCCACCGTGCGCGCCACGGGCGCCGTGATGCCGCCGCTGGTCATCCTGGTGATCTCGGTGCTGGTCGTGCGCACCGGCTTTGCCTATTTCATGCGGGATGTGATCGGCGAGGAAGCGCTGTGGTGGAGTTTCCCGGCCGGCTCGATCACCTCCCTGCTGCTGGCCGCGGCCTACTACCGTCTCGGCGGCTGGCGCACCCTGCACATGATCGAGAACCGGCCGGCCGCCGGCGAGCCGCCCGACACCGGGCTCGGCGTGCCGCGCCAGCGCGCGCATTTTTCCCCAGAGACGCCGAACGGCTGAAGCTGGCCGCTCTCAAGGCCTGTTTTTCAACCCAAAGCCCAGCGCGACCAGCGCAAACACGATGATCATGCCGGCGAACGCCAGGCTGGCCGCGATGGGGCTGGCATAGGTCGAGATGATGCCAATACCGATGACGGGCAAGGCATTGCCGATAAAGCAGCAAATGAAGAAGCTGGATACCACTTCGGCGCGGCGATCCTCCGGTGCGATCTCGTTCACCACCTGCAGGCTACCACGATAGCCGAGTGCGGCCGTCACGCCGCAGCAGGCGGTGGCGGCGATCATCAGCGCCATCGACGCCAGCATCTGCGCCGCCACCACCATGAGGATGCTGGGAATCATCAACGCCAGCGCGGTCAGCATGGCCTTGCCGCTCCGCATTTGCTTCAGCGCTACGATGCTGAGCGCGGTGACGATCGCCAATTCGAAGAACAGCGCACCGGCGACAGCATGGTTCGTCTCATGCAGTTGCTGCGCCAGGATGCTTGGCGCCACCGCGGCATAGAAGCCGACCAGCGCCATGGCGCCGAAACCGGTCACCGCCGGCGCGACGAAGCGCGCGCGGATTTCATCCGGCACGGCAAAGTGCGGCCGCATGGAAATCTGCCCGAGGCCGCCAGGCTCCGCCACCGTTTCGCGTGTACGCCAGACCAGGATGGAGACGATCACAAGCGCCGCCAGATAAACGATGAAGACCAGGCGCAAGGGCCACGGTTCATACTGCGCCAACAGTCCCGAAACGAGTGCGCCGAAACCGAGGCCCAGGAAATTGGTGCTGGTGGCAATGACGCTGGCGCGCGCCTTGTCAGCGCCGGGGAGAAGCTCGGCGATCCATGCCGTTCCGGTCCCCGCGCCGACACCGATGCCAAGCCCGCTCAGGACGCGCGCCACATCGAGCAGAACGACATTGTTGGCGAACAGAAAGACAAGCGCGCTGGCGACGGCGACGATCATGGCCGCGAGAGCGGCAGGCCGGCGCCCAACGACATCCGACGCGCCGCCCAACATCAGCAGGGCGCCGAGATTGCCGACGACATAGACCGCGTAGACCAGCGTCAGCGTGATCTGTGAAAAGCCGAATTGCTGCTTGTAGATGATGTACAGCGGCGTCAGCACCGTGCTGCCGGCAAACAGAACGGCGATCATTGTGGCAACCACCGGAATTGCGAGAGCCTCGCCGCCTGCTTCGTTGCGCGTATGCGCCAAGTCACGAATGGCCATGGCCAAACCTCTTCATCGGTTCAGGGATCGCGACCTTAACGCGCCCTTACTCCCGACGTTCCGGCCGGCCGGCGGGCTCCTGACAGCATGACGGACGTTGTCTGGACCGGGAAACCCGTTGGCTGAACAGGCTCGTGTCGGAGCCGATGGTTCCGATCCGTCACGACATCCTGTCGTGTGACCCCGCTGCAATCCGTTATTTGCAGGAGAAACCTGGTGCGATCTTGCACTTCCCGGGACGCGGTTTGTGCGGTGGGCGATGGTGCGGAGGACGGTGCGGCCGATGCTGCCAGTGCGGCGGACCATGCGGCGGGCGCACGATGATCACCGGCGGGCGAACGACATGGGCCCGCGAGAGATAGCCGGAACTGGCCCAGCCGCTGAAGCCGCCGCCATGGATTCTGCACCAACCCGGTTGGCAGCCGGTGACGTTCACCCTGTAGCCGGCTGGCAGCGTCCCCACCTTGGCATATCCCGACCCGGGCCCGGAGCGCACGTTGAGGTTGGTGGTGGTGTGGGCGCTGTAGGCGAACGCGGCGGCCGACGTGCCGAGGATGGCGGCCAGAATGGTCGCGAGGCAGAGCAGAAATCGAAATCTCATCCGTCACTCCATTCGATCGCTCGGCCGTATGTGGTTCAGCCGAGCCTGTCTTCGATGGAGGACTGTGGCAAGAAAAGTCAACAATTTGCCACAGCAAACCATTGCCGCGAGCCGGCCTGGCGGGAGAGTTTCCCCTGATATAGTTGAGAAATTCCCCGGATGGCGTTTATCGGCCTGACAACATCAGCTAACGATTTACCATCTTCAACGATCGACACCGGACATAGGGCGCAAATCATGGGCAAAGGCAGGGTCGAGGCATTCACCGACGGCGTCGTGGCCATCATCATCACCATCATGGTGCTTGAACTGAAGGTGCCGCATGGCGAGGATCTCTCGGCCTTGCTGCCGCTATGGCCGATCTTCTTCAGCTACGTGCTGTCCTTCATCAACGTCGGCCTTTACTGGAACAATTTGCACAATATGTTCCACACCGTGCAGCGGGTCGACGGCCGCGTGTTGTGGGCGAACCTCAATCTCCTGTTCTGGCTGTCGCTGATGCCGGTGACGACGGCCTTCATGGGCGAAAACCATTTCGCGCCGGTGCCGGTCGCCGTCTACGGCGCCGATCTTGCGCTGTGCGCCATCGCCTACTTCATTCTCGTCGTGACGCTTCACCGATTGCACGGCAACGATACGGCCTTTGCCAGGGCGATCGGCAACGACCGCAAGGGCAAGATCTCGCTTGTCGCCTATCTCTGCGCCATCCCGCTGACCTTCATCAGCCAGTGGATCGGCGTCGCGATCTATGTACTGGTTGCCCTGGTCTGGCTTGTGCCGGACCGGCGTTTCGCACGCGTGATCGAAAAATAGGGATCTATTCGCGCATCGCTTTCAGCTTCTCGGCCACCGACGCGGCAAGATCGGCGTAGCGCTCTTCCAGCCGTTCCGCCGCCTTGATGACCGCAAAGTCATGGCCGAACTTTTCCAGCGCCATGCGCAGCTTCTCGACGAAATCCGCCTGTTTTTCCAAGGCGGAAAACAGCGTCTTCACCTGTGCTTCGTTGATCTCGGGGTTTGCCAGCATCTGCGGCACTTCGCGGCTCATCTGATCGCCAATGGTGGTCTGCTGCTTCAGGATTTCGATCCAGTCCATCAATCGGGAAATCTCCTTTTTGCGAGGCACCATGCGCAGTCTCGGCTGGACCGGTCAACCCGCCCCAGCAGGCTGCTGAAGCGCAGCCAGGCGCGTGGAGGCTTGCGCCAGCCCGCTCCGGCGCTAAGTTCGGCGCCATCGCAAGAAGGAATCCGCCGCCCATGCTGACCGACGCAGAACTCCAGACCGCTTTGCCCGCGCTTGGTTCGGGCAATGCCGCCGTCATTACCGGTGCTGCCAGCGGCATTGGTCTTGCGGCCGCGAAGCGGCTGGCTCTCATGGGCATGAAGATCGTGCTCGCCGATATCGCCGGCCCGCGTCTTGAGGATGCGGCCCGTGTTGTTTCCGCGATCGCCGGCGACGATGCCGTGCTGGCCGTCGCCGCCGACGTTTCGAAGGCACAAGACGTGGATCGTCTCGCCGAAAGAGCCTTTGGCGCCTTCGGCAATGTGTCGCTGCTGATGAACAATGCTGGTGTCGGCAACAACCCGGGCAAGCCGTGGGAGAACCGCGACGCTTGGAAGCAGCTGCTGGACATCAATTTCTGGGGTGTCGTGCATGGCGTCGAAGCCTTCGTGCCCCGCATGCTGGGAGCCCGCCAGCCGGGTCTGATCGTCAACACCGGCTCCAAGCAAGGCATCACCACGCCGCCTGGAAACCTTGCCTACAACGTCTCCAAGGCCGGCGTGAAGACCTTTACCGAGGGACTGGCGCATGCCCTGCGCAACGAACCGGGTGCCCATCTGTCGGCGCATCTGCTGATCCCGGGCTTCACCTATACCGGCCTGACCGAGGGTGCGACCGAGAAGCCGGCCGGCGCCTGGACCGGCGAACAGGTCATTGATTTCATGCTGGAATCCCTGACAAAGCGCGACTTCTACATCCTGTGCCCTGACAACGAGGTGACGCGTCCGCTGGATGAGAAACGCATGGCCTGGGCGATCGGCGACATCATCGAAAACCGCCCTGCTCTGTCGCGCTGGCACCCCGACCACAAGGATGCCTTCGCGGCATTCATGAAGCAATGAGCATGTCCGAAAAATGAGAGCCGGTGTTCGGATCGGGTCGCATTCGAGCAACGACGGAACCCTTGGGGGTTAACCGGTTTCAGCCGGTGCTTCGAGCCACCTGCTTTTTCGGTTTGCTCTTTGACGCCACGGCTTTCTTGGCAGCTACGGCCGCGATTTTCTCGTCATGCCGCTTCGCTGCCCGCTCGCATTTGGCACGGATCTCCTGGACCTCGGCTTCGGTCAGATGCTCGATACCGATGAAGGTGTTCTTGGCTTCGCTGACCCGGATCAACTCGTCCAGTTTGGCCTGGATTGCCGCGCCGTCTCGATTCTGGGTGTTTTGGATGAGAAACACCATCAGGAAGGTGATGATCGTCGTCCCGGTGTTGATCACCAGTTGCCAAGTGTCCGAGAAGGCGAAGAGTGGGCCGCTTACTGCCCAGATGATGACGATCAGGCAGCAGAGTGCGAATGTCGGCGACAGCCCCGCAAGGTGGGCTACCCGGTTGGCGATTTTGGTGAAGAGCTTCTCGATCATGGGGTCCCTCAAACAGCGCCGCGCCGTGCGGTACGCCGGAAGGAACAACCGGCGGCCATATCGGGTTCCCATCGGAAAGAAATACAACCGCCGCAATCGAATGCACGCATCAAGGGAATCGGAAGGACAACACACTTTATCGGTTTGGTGTCACAGTAACGGTGCAGGCAAAACAGGCCTGTTCCTTCCGCTTCACAGCGGTTTACCTCCAGCCCCTTCCGTTGCGCCACCCCCGCATGACGGAAGGGGTTCAGTCCGGAGCGCTCGCACAGTGGTTCCCTGAAGCGCGCCTTTGGCGCAAATGCGCGTGCTCTTCAGCCGCGCCGGCGTCACTCACGCGGCGTGATTTTCCCAGCGGTCCAGGAAGGTCTCGATGGTCATGGCCTGCATGTCGGGAACGGCGCTGGCGAGCTTTTCGACCGGCCAGTCCCACCAGGCGAGAGCCTCGATCCGCGCCGCGACATCGGCTGCGAAACGCGGCCGAAGCGGCTTGGCCGGCACCCCGGCGACGATCGTATAGGGCGGCACGTCATGCGTGACGACGGCATTGGCACCGATGACGGCGCCATTGCCGATGGTGAGGCCGGGCATGATGACGGCGCCGTGGCCGATCCACACGTCATGGCCGATGCTCACGGCCTTCGCCTGGCGCCGTTCGCGGAATGCGGCATCGACGCCCAGCCAGCGGAAATATTCGTTGGGCCGGTAGCTGACCTTGTGCTGGGTCAGCCGCTCGATCGGATGATCCAGCGCATTGATGCGGCTGTTGGCGGCAATCGAGCAGAATTTGCCGATGTTCGTGTAAATCGCCTCGGCGTGCCGCTCGAAATAGGAAAAATCGCCGACGCTCACTTCGCGCAGCACCACCCGCTCGCCGATCGAGGCGTAGCGACCGAGCTTGCATGCTTTCAGCTCCGCCGTCGGATGGATACGCGGCTCAGGATCTTTCAGCACGAGATTTTCGGAACGGTCCATACGGGCGGCTTTACGTCAGGGCAATAGCTCCCGCAAGTCGGGAGCAATTGTCGGTCGGGTCAATTGCACGGAAAAACGGATCCATCTATTTCGGTTTGCCCTTGGTCCACACCACGTTCTGGCCGTAGAGTGGCACGGTGGTGACCGACATTTTGGCCGAGCCGTTCTGCACCTGGCGCGAATGCGAGAGGTAGATCAGCGTCTCGTTGGCCTTGTCGTAGATGCGGTTCACCACCTGCTTCTTCCAGATCAGGCTGATGCCTTGCTTGAACACCTCCTCGCCGCCTTCGCTCATGTCGATGTCGCCGATGGTGATCGGACCGGTCTGGCGGCACGAAATCGAGGAATCGGAAGGATCCTCGAACCAGTTGCCCTTGTGCAGGCGGTCGATGATGCCGCGGTCGAAATAGGACACGTGGCAGGTGACGCCGTCCACCTTCGGGTCCTTGATCGCTTCGACGATGATGTCGTTGCCGAGCCAGTCGACGCCGACCTTGCCGACTTCATCGGCGACTGCGGCACCGGCGCCAAGGACAAGGCACGCGGCCAGAGCGCCGCCGATCAGATTTCGCCCAATCAGTCGTTGCAAGATAGCCTCCGAGGTTCGAGTTTGCCGGTCTCAGGTGGGGCGAAGGACATTGCATTGCAAGCCGCCGGTCCCGATCAAAACGCCGGGATAGGTCACGGCCGGTTGCGTCAACGCGGCACCTTTGCGTGTACCCGGTCGAACCGCTAAGACTGTTCGCCGAACCAAGGGCTGCCTGGCCATGGCCGGCATGCCGATGAAATTACAAGACGGAATCCTACTGATGATGCGCTCAATACTGGTCGGCATTCTCGTCCTGATGGCGGCCGGCATAGGCTGGCTGACCTTCGACTGGTATCGCGGCCACTATGGCGGCGAGCCTTTCGGTGCCGCCTTTACGCTGGTCGACCAGAAAGGCGCGCCGATCACCGAAGCCGCCTTCCGGGGCCACCCCAGCGTCGTCTTCTTCGGCTTCACCCATTGCCCAGAGGTCTGCCCGACCACGCTGTTCGAACTGTCCGGCTGGCTGAAGACGCTTGGTGACGATGGCAAGAACCTGCATGCCTATTTCGTCTCGGTCGATCCGGAGCGCGACACCCCCGCGGTCATGAACGCCTATGTCAGCAATTTCTCTGACCGCATCACCGGCATATCGGGCGACCCGGACAAAGTCCACGCCATGGCGAAGTCCTTCGGCATCTACTGGAAGAAGGTCGACACCGGCGACGGCGACTACACGATGGACCATACCGCCTCGGTGCTGCTGCTCAACGGCAAGGGCGATTTCGCCGGCACGATCGCCTATGGCGAAAGCGCCGACACCGCGGTGGAAAAGCTCAAACGCCTCGCGGCCAAGGGCTGATGCGAATCCATGACCCAGACGCGGCTCCATTTCACCGCCGGCAAGATCGAATCCACCAGAATTTTCGCCGCCCTCGATGCCGCCTTTGAGGACGAAGGCTTGCCGATAGCCGTGCTGGAGGTCGATGAGGACGCGGACATTCATGAAGTCTCTCTCTATGCCGACGGCGATGTCGATGCGGTCGAGGCGCGGGTGAAGGACGTTCTGGCAGGGCTAGCCCTGTCCAGGCCGGTCGAGCGCGAGACCTTGCCCGATATCGACTGGGTGGCGCGGTCGCTGGAAGGGCTGAAACCGGTGCGTGCCGGCCGTTTCTTCGTGCATGGCGCGCATGATCGCCGCAAACGCCACAGTGGCGAGCTTGCCATCGAGATCGAAGCGGGGCTGGCCTTCGGCACCGGCCACCACGGCACCACCGCCGGATGCCTGGAAATGCTGGAAAAGGTGACGCGGCGCGAGCGGCCGCGCAACGCGCTCGACCTCGGCACCGGCAGCGCGGTGCTGGCCATCGCTGTGGCCAAGCTCTTCCATATTCCCGTGCTGGCGACCGACATCGATCCGGTGGCCGTAAGCGTTGCCGCCGCCAATGCGCGGCTCAACCACGTCAAGGCGCTGGTGGACACGGTGACCGCGCCCGGATTCCACCATCCGATCTTTGCCAGGCGTGCGCCCTTCGACCTGATCGTCGCCAACATATTGGCGCGGCCGCTGATGCGGCTTGCGCCGGAAATGGCGCGACACATCAGCCTCGGCGGCTCGCTGGTGCTGTCAGGCATCCTCGACCGGCAGCGCGATGCGGTGATCTCCGCCTATGTCGGCCAGAGCTTTCGCCATGTCAGAACGCTGCACCGCGAAGGCTGGGTGACGATCCATCTCAAACGGTGACGCAGCCCCGTCTGGCCCTGCTGAAATCGATTCCGGTTTCCAGCTCCATGCGCTACGGTCGGGCACTATCCGAGGGAGACGTCACCATGTTCCAGACCTTTGATTCCGCTGGCAATCCGGCCGTCGGCAGACCGCGCGTGGCGCTGCTGCGCCAATGGCTGGCGGAAAACGGCCTGGATGGATTTGTCGTTCCCCGCGCCGACGAGCATCAGGGCGAATATGTCGCCGACCGCTCGGCGCGGCTAAAATGGCTGACCGGCTTCAGCGGCTCCGCCGGCGTTGCCATCATCCTGCGCGACCGCGCCTTCATCTTCGTCGACGGACGCTACACGCTGCAGGTGCGCGGCGAGGTTGATCTCAGTATCTTCTCGATCGAGAGCCTGGTCGACAATCCGCCTGCAAATTGGCTCAAGGACAACCTTGGCAAGGGCGCGCGGGTCGGCTTCGATCCATGGCTGCACACGATCGGCGAGGTCAAGGCGCTGCAGGCCTCGGCCGAAAAGACCGGCGCCGTGCTGGTGCCGCTCGAGACGAACCCGATCGACATCGTCTGGAAGGATCAGCCGGATGCACCGGTCGCTCCCGTCGAACTCCATCCCATCGGTTTTGCCGGCGAGCTCGCCAAGGACAAGCTGGCGCGGCTGGCGGCGGCGATCGGCAAGGAGGGCGCCACCCATGCGGTGCTGACGGATCCCTCCTCGATCGCCTGGGCCTTCAACATCCGTGGCGGCGACGTACCGCACACGCCGCTGGCGCTCGGCTTCGCTGTCCTCGCCGCCGACGGACGGCACCGGCTATTCATGGACAGCCGAAAATTCTCGCGCCAGGTTGCGGCGTATCTCACCCAGCTTGCCGAGCCCCATGAGCCCGGTGAATTCGAGGCCGCGGTCGTGGCGCTGGCCAAGAGCGGCGCGAAAATCGCGCTAGACCCCGTTTTGGCCGCCGACAGGCTGCGCATGCTGGTCGAGGACAATGGCGGCGAGGTGATTGCCGCTCCCGACCCGGCCCGCATCCCGCGCGCCACCAAGAACCAGGCCGAGATCAACGGCTCGCGCGCCGCGCATCGGCGCGATGGCGCGGCGGTGGCGAAGCTTTTGTGCTGGCTCGACCGCCAGAAGCCCGGCTCGCTCGACGAGATCGCGGTCGTCACCCGGCTGGAAGAGACGCGCCGGCAGACCGGCGAGGAAACGCAAATGCCGCTGCGCGACGTCTCCTTCGACACCATTTCGGGCGCCGGCCCGAATGGCGCCATCATGCACTACCGCGTCTCACGCGCCACCAGCCGCAAGCTCCAGGCCGGCGAGCTGTTCCTGCTCGATTCCGGCGCCCAATATCAGGACGGCACCACCGACATCACCCGCACCGTGCCGATCGGCCAGCCGACCGAGGAAATGCGCGAACGCTTCACGCTCGTGCTGAAAGGCATGATCGGCATTTCCACGCTGCGTTTCCCCGCCGGCACGCGCGGCTCGGAAATCGACGCCGTCGCCCGCATGGCGCTGTGGAAGCACGGCTGCGACTTCGCCCACGGCACCGGCCATGGCGTCGGCTCTTATCTGGCGGTGCACGAAGGCCCGCAACGCATCGCCCGCACGGGCACCGAAAAGCTGCTCGAAGGCATGATGCTGTCCAACGAGCCGGGCTATTACAAGGAAGGTTCTTACGGCATCCGCATCGAGAACCTCATCCTGGTGACGCCGGCCGAGCAGATCGACGGCGGCGACATCGCCATGCACGGTTTCGAGACGCTGACCCTGGCGCCGATCGACGTCAGGCTGGTGCGCTCGGATTTGTTGACCCGCGACGAGCTGCATTGGCTCGACACCTACCACGCCCGCGTGCTGGCCGAGATCGGGCCGATGCTCGACGGCGAGACGCTGGCCTGGCTGGAAAAGGCAACGGCGCCGTTACCGCATGGCGCTAAGATTTGAGTACGTCTAAGGCGGCGCCAGCGTTCGAACGATCGCGCCCGGAACTCTACCCCACGAACTGCCGCGCCAGGATCAGCATCGCCGCACCAGCCAAAAACATCGCCATCAGCCCGCCGCGCAGCGAAACCACAGCGGTGACAACCAACGCCGCCCATTCCGCCGGTCCGGCATTCAACAGTTCCGGCGCCACCAATGTCGTCAGCACCGCCGCCGGCACCGCGTTGAGGCCGGCCTCGACGCGCGGATGGATATTGTCGAAGCGCGAGATGACCAGATGTCCGCCGATGCGCGTAAGATAAGTGGCGATCGCGCCGGCGATGATGATCCAGAACGTCGTGCTCATGGCCGTGCCTTCACGCCTGAGTGGTGGGGCGGCAGGATGACGGCCAGCAGCATGCCGGCGATGGCGCCGATCGAGACGTGCCAGGGCGAACCTACCGTCTTGTAGGCGACGATCGAGGCGCAAGCACTGGCGACGACCACCGGCAGCCACAACGGCCGCTTGCGGAAGCCCATCACCAGGCCAAGGAAATAGATCGGCAGCAGGAAATCGATGCCCAGCGCATGCGTGTCGGGGATGAGCTTGCCGAACACCGCGCCGAGCGCGCTTTCGATCACCCAGAATACATAGACCGGCAGGCCGAGCCCGAGATACCAGGCGAAGCCGACCGTCTCGCCGGATTGCGCCCTCGCCTCGGCGACGGCGAATTGCGGATCGGTGAGGATGAAGAAGCCGAGCGCTTGGCTGACCACAGGCCAGTGCGCTATGCGCCGGCCGATACCGGCCGAATAGAGCACGTGGCGAAAATTGACGGCGAAGATTGACAGCACGATCAGCCACGGCGCGACATGCTGGCCGAACAGCTCGATGCCGACCATCTGGCTGGCGCCGCCGAAAATCATCGCACTCATCAGGAAGGCTTCGAACACCGAGAAGCCATTGTCGACGGCCAGCGCCCCGAACAGCACCCCGAACGGCGCCGACGCCACAACGACCGGCATGGAAAGCCGCACGCCTTGCCAGAAATCGCTCTTTGCGCCGTTCTCGGAAATTGCATCCGACACCATGGATAACTCCCAGGAGAATGGCCTGATCTAGGTAGCGTGGCCCGCCTTGTCACACGAATTCGGTTGAGCCCAACAATCAGCGGAAATGATTGCCAGGACCAATCCTAGCCCTGCGCCATCTTGCCCTCGATCGCCCTCCCCCAATCGAGCAGCGGCTTGGCGCGCATGGTGAAATCGACCAGCTCGTCGACCAGCGCCGCCGTGTGGATCCCCGCCGGATCGATGACATGCTGGACGTAGAAATGACGGTTGCGGATGGCCTCGGCCAGATCGGAATCACCGACATGCTCGAAGCCCCGCGGCGTGCGCTTCATGCGGCCCTCCGTCTCGAACTCAAGACCATTCTTCTTCAAGGCGGCCACCAGGGCGCGGAACCTGTCGGGCCTTGCCGCGATGGCCTTGCGCATGGCGAGCAACAGTTCCGGGGCGGGCTGCCACCAGGCAATGTCGGCGAAGCAGCGTTCCAGCCCGACGTGGACATAGAACACGCCCTGCTCCATCTTGGTGCCGTCGGGCGACAGGATCGCCGACAGATGCCGGTTGTAAGGCCGCTTGTCCTTGGCGAAGCGCACGTCCCGGTTGATCCGGAACAGTGATTTCTTGCGGTCGCCCTTGAGGCCGAGCCCGGCCTCGCCGAAACGGCGTGTGAGCGTCTCCACCAGATCGCCCAGCGGATCGCGCAATTCCTGTTCGAACAGGTCGCGATTCTCTACGAACCACTCGCGACTCTGGTGGAAATCAAGTGCCTTCAGGAACGGAATAGCCTTCTGGCCGAACCCCTTGAATTCGCCTGACATCATGCCTTGCCGATCCGCTGCAGCCACGCGTCCTCGTCTATGACCTCGATGCCGAGTTCACTGGCAAGCTTGAGTTTCGAGCCGGCGCCGGGCCCCGCCACCACCAGATCGGTCTTGGCCGAAACCGAGCCCGCCACCTTCGCGCCCAGCCGTTCGGCCATCGCCTTGGCTTCGGAACGCGTCATCTTTTCCAGCGAGCCCGTGAACACGACGGTCTTGCCCGCGACCACGCTGTCGGCCGAGACGGTGACGACATACGGCTTCGGCCTGACCTGTTTAAGCAACGCCTCAAGCACGTCGTCATTGCGCTCATTGCCGAAGAAATCGGCCAGCGCGTTGATCACCGTATCGCCGATGCCGTTGATCGACGGGAAGACACTATGCGGATCGTCAGCCGCCGCGGTCTCCTTGCCGACGCGGATCAGTTCCTCGATTGTCGAAAACGTCCGGGCAAGCACGGCCGCCGTCGTTTCGCCGATATGGCGGATCCCAAGCGCAAAGATGAAGCGGTCGAGCTCGGGTTCGCGGCGCGAATCGATCGCCGCAAAGAGCTTGTCCAACCCTTCATAGTTGCGGTCCTCGACGCTGCGCACGTTCTTGCGCGTCTTGCCCGACGCCGCCTCGCGCTGCCTCGCCTGCTCCTCGCGCCGCTCGGCCAGCGCCTTGGTGACGGCGGGACGCCGATCCCTGAGCGTGAAGATGTCGGCGGCCGTCTTGACCAGGCCCGCATTGAAGAACAGGTCGATGTTTTCCGCGCCTAGTCCCTCGATATCCATGGCCCCGCGCGACACGAAGTGGCGCAGCCCTTCCACGGCTTGCGCGGGGCAGATCAGTTCGCCCGTGCAACGCCTGCGGGAATCCTCCTTGCCGGTCTTCTCGTTGATTTCGCGCGTCGCCGGCGAGCCGCAGATCGGGCAAGTATGTGGGAATTCGTAAGGCACGGCATCCGGCGGACGCTTGTCGACGACGACACTGACGATCTGCGGGATGACATCCCCTGCCCGCTGGATCACCACGGTGTCGCCGATGCGCACGTCGATGCCGTCGCGGATCGGCTGGCCGTTGCTGTCGAAACCCTTGATATAGTCTTCGTTGTGCAGCGTGACGTTCTCGACCACGACGCCCCCGACTGTCACGGGCGCAAGCCTCGCTACCGGCGCCAGCGTGCCGGTGCGCCCGACCTGGATATCGATCTTCTGCACGGTCGTCATCGCCTGTTCGGCCGGAAATTTGTGCGCGATGGCCCAGCGCGGTTCGCCGGTGACGAAGCCCCACCGGCGCTGCAACTCCAGTTGGTCGACCTTGTAGACGACGCCGTCGATGTCGTAGCCCAAGGAAGAACGCTGTTCCTCGATGCGGTGATAATGCGCGATCAGCTCGCCGACCGACCTCGCCCGCACCATCAGCGGGCTGACTTTGAAGCCCCATTCCGCGAATTTCTGCACCGAATCGTATTGTGTCGGAGCGGGGTCGGCTGTCGTGTAGCCCCAGGCATAGGCAAAGAATTTGAGGTTCCGGCTGGCGGTGACCGATGGATCCTTCTGGCGCAGCGACCCAGCCGCCGTATTGCGCGGATTGACATAGTCCTGGCCGCCGGCGGCCGCCGAGCGTTGCTTCAGCGCCTCGAATTCCGCATAGGTCATGTAGACCTCGCCGCGTATCTCGATGATTTCGGGCCAGCCCGAGCCTTTCAGCCTGCCGGGAATATCGGCGATGGTCCTCAGATTGGCGGTGATGTCTTCGCCGACAGCGCCATCGCCGCGCGTTGCGCCCTGCACGAACACGCCGTTCTCGTAACGCAGCGAGGCCGACAGGCCGTCGATCTTCGGTTCGGCCGTGAAGGCGATGTCGAGATCCTTGTCGCGGTCGAAGAAGCGCCGGCCGCGTTCGATGAAATCTGCGACGTCCTCGTCGGTATAGGCCTTGGCGAGGCTGAGCATGGGCACGGCATGGCGCACCTTGGCAAAGCCTTCCGCCGGCGCGGCACCGACCCTGCGCGATGGCGAATCCTCGCGCACCAGGGCGGGAAAGCGCTGCTCGATGGCGAAGTTGCGCCGGGTCAGCGCATCATAGGCGGCGTCGGTGATAACAGGCGCGTCCTCGGTATGGTAGCGGCGGTCGTGCTCCGCGATCTCCTGCGCCAGGCGCTTCAGCTCCGCTTCGGCTTCGCTCTCACTGAGTGAATCGACTGGTCTTTCAGACATCGCACGGCTTCCCTGACCAATGCACGCCGCCCAAAATATGGTGCGATTTTGGGGCAACGACATGCACAAAACAATAACCAAGGCGCAGCGCACTTTGGTTGGGCGCCACTATAAATCAGGATTTGGCAGGAGGGAGCCGGCCTGCGAAAAAATCATTCCTGAACAGCAGGATGCAGCCATATCCTGACTCGCCTTCACGGGAAACGAGCTTTCAGGCAGCCGCCGTATTCTCCCGCAGCAATCTCTCGGCGGCCGCGCGCGCTTCGTCGGTGATGGTGGCGCCGGCCAGCATGCGCGCGATCTCTTCCTGGCGCGCCGCCCGGTCCATTTCGGCGATGCCGGTCGCGACCTTGTCGGTGCTGCCGGACTTGGAGATCAGGAAGTGCGTCGCCGCGCGGGCCGCCACCTGCGGCGCATGGGTGACCGAGAGCACCTGCACGCGCCTGGACAATCTTGCCAGCCGCTGGCCGATGGCATCCGCGACGGCGCCGCCCACCCCTGTGTCGATTTCATCGAAGACCAGCGTTGGCGCCGAGCCCCGGTCGGCCAGCGCCACCTTCAGCGCCAGTAGGAAGCGCGAAAGCTCGCCGCCGGAAGCAACCTTCATCATCGGCCCGGGTCGCGTGCCGGGATTGGTGCGCACCCAGAACTCGATCTGGTCGATGCCCTCTTCCATGCGGCTCTCGGCCTCGCTCTTCATCTCGACGATGAAGGCGGCGCGTTCGAGCTTAAGCGCCGGCAGTTCGGCCATCACCGCCTTGGTCAGCCCGACCGCCGCGGCATGGCGAAGCGAGGACAACTGCGCGGCGGCGATATCATAGGCTTCGCGCGCTGCGGCCGCCTGCTTTTCCAGCCCATGAAGGCGCTCCTCGCCGGCATCGAGATCGGCAAGATCGGCAACCATCGTGTCGCGCAATTGCGCCAAATCATCGACGGCAACGCTGTGCTTGCGCGATGCCGCGCGCAGCGAAAACAATCGCTCTTCCGCCTTTTCCAGCCGCTGTGGATCATATTCGGTGGCGCGCAAAGCCGCCTCGACACCCGACTGCGCCGCGTCGAGCGACAGCATCGCCTCATCCAGCGACTTGACCACTTCGTCGAGCAGCCCGGGGGCCTCGCCGGCCTTGCGCTGCAACCGCCTGAGCAGGCTGGCCAGTTGCGGCAAGGGCGAGGATGGACCCGAAAGCACGTCCTGCGCGTCGTGGATTTCGGAGGCGATCTTCTCGGCCCGCATCATGTGGGCGCGCAAGTCGGCAAGCTCAGTCTCCTCACCCGGCTGCGGATCGAGCTTGGTCAGCTCCGTGACCGCTGCGCGCAGGTAGTCCGCTTCGCGCGCCGCCGCCGCCACCTTGGCACGATGGCGCGAGAGCTCCTGCTCGCAGGCGCGCCAGTGCCGCCAGGCCTCGGCCGCCGACCGGACGGCGCCGAGATGGCCGCCGAAGGCGTCGAGCACGTCGCGATGCGCGCCGGGATCGACAAGGGCGCGTTCGTCATGCTGGCCGTGGATCTCGACCAGCGCGCGGCCGACGTCGCGCATCAGCGTCACGCTGGACGGCTGATCGTTGACGAAGACGCGGGTGCGGCCGTCCACAGTCTGCAAGCGGCGCAGGATGATGTCGCCGTCGTCCTCGATGGCATTCTCGGCAAGCAACGCGCGCACCGGATGGTTGCGCGGCACGTCGAACACGGCAATCACCTGGCCCTGTGCCGCGCCGTGGCGCACCAGGGAAGCGTCACCGCGAGCCCCAAGCGCCAAGGACAGAGCGTCGAGCAGGATGGATTTTCCGGCGCCGGTCTCGCCCGTCAGCACCGAGAGACCGGGCTGGAAGTCGATATCCAGCTTCTCGATCAGGACGATATCGCGGATCGACAGCCTGGAAAGCATCGTTACGCCTGCATCAGGCGCCGGTGATCAGTTTCCCGGCCTTGGATATCCACGAGCCGGCATTCTCGCGCGGCGCAAGCCCGTTGCTCTGCAGGAGCTTGTAGGAATCCTTGTACCATGGGCTGTCGGGATAATTGGTGCCGAGAACGGCGGCAGCGGTCTGCGCCTCCGAAGTCAGGCCCATCGCATAATAGCTCTCGGTCAGGCGCGCCAGCGCCTCCTCGACATGCCGGGTGTTGGAATAATTCTCGACCACATTGCGAAAGCGCTTGACCGCGGCGATGTATTCGCGGCGTTCGAGATAATAGCGGCCGATCTGCATCTCCTTGCCGGCGAGTTGGTCGTTGGCGAAGCGGATCTTTTCCTTGGCGTCATCGACATATTCTGAATTAGGCCAGCGCGTCACGAGATCCTGCATGGTCTGCACGGTCTGGCGCGCTTCCTTCTGATCCTGCGTCACGTCCTTGATCTGGCGGTAGTAGCTAAGGCCGATGATGTACTGCGCATAAGCCGCGTCATCCGTTGACGGATACAGCGTCAGATAACGCTTGGCCGACGAGATCGCTTCGTCGTAGCTGCCCTTGCGATAGTCGGCGAACGCGCCCATCACCATCGATTTGCGGGCCCACTCCGAATAAGGATGCTGGCGGTCGACCGCGTCGAACTTCTTGCTCGCCTCGTCGAGGCGTCCGGCATTCAGATTGGCGAGCCCTTGGTTGTAGAGAACGTCGGCCGGCTCGGTCTGATCGACATAGGTCGACAGGTCGATATCTTTTTCCGACGACATGCAAGCAGACAGGAAGAGCGATGGAACAACCACCGAAAGCGCCAGGAAAACGGACCGCTGCGGCGCTTTCAATTGACCGACTCGCTTGAAGAACATGATTGGATTGCGCCCTTTCGGCGTTATTTCAGTGCCTGTTGCATATCGTTTCCCCAAAACTGGTCCCCACTTCCAGGCGACATGCACTATCGACGGCAGCAGCCATAAACCATAACCGCCTTGCCCGGCAACGCTATGTCTAGGCAATCGAACATTTTTGTGGCGGCCGGGCCGCGCCGGAGCATCCCTGCGATTTCGCCGGCAAATGATGCATTCATGCAACACCAGCGAGCTGCGATGGTATCCGGAAAGTGGCGGCGACTCAGATCATCCAGGGCGCATAGAGAGGCGCGTTGACGGCGCTCATCTCGGCCGCACGGCCGCGCTCGCGGCGGGTCGTTTCGACGATCTCGAACGCGGTACGGTCCGACAGCACGCGCCGCAAGGCGGCCGCATTCAGCCTATGGCCGCCACGATAGGAGCGGAAGCAGCCGATGAAGCGGGCCCCGGCCAGTGCCAGGTCGCCCATGGCGTCCAGCGTCTTATGGCGTACGAACTCGTTGGGGTAGCGCAAGCCGCCCATGTTGATGACGCGGTTGTCGTCACCGATGACCAGCGAATTCTCAAGCGAGGATCCCAGCGCATAGCCGGCGGCCCACAGCCGCTCGACGTCCTTCATGAAGCCGAAGGTGCGGGCGCGCGCGATGTCGCGGCGGAAAATGTCCGCATTGATGTCGGACGCGAACAGCTGCCGGCCGATCGCCGGGCTTTCGAAATCGATCTCGACCTCGAAGCGGGTGCCGTCATAGGGCCTGAACTCAGCCCAGGAGGCGCCGTTCTCGATGCGGACCGGCTTGACGATCCGGATGTAGCGCCGCTTGACCGACAGCGTTTCGATGCCGGCCTGGTCTATGGCCTCGACGAACGCCATGGCGCTGCCGTCGAGGATAGGGACCTCATGGCCGTCGATCTCGATGATGACATTGTCGATGCCGAGCCCGAACAGCGCCGCCATGATGTGCTCGACCGTGGCGATGTGCTCGCCAGAGGGGTCACCGAGCATGGTGCACAGATCGGTTGCGCCGATCTCGGAAAACAGGGCGCGGAACTCGCGACCTTGCCCGTTCTCACTAAAAAGCTGGAAAACGATGCCGGTCTCGGCATCCGCCGGGAGAAAGCTGATGGAAACTTCCTTGCCGCTGTGAACGCCGGTGCCCGTAAGCGACGCGCGCGTCTTCACTGTCGTCTGATAGTCGTGCAAGACAATCCCCATAAGCCCAAAATGCCTAGGTCCGCTTCTCCAGCCCGAGGGGCGCGGCTCTCTTGTAAAAATCGGCAGGCCAGGTCACTTCCCCCGAAATCCCGGCAAACCGACGACGGTAGGCAGCGAAGATAATGTCCCGTCAGGGATAGTCCAAATCACGGTTTCTTACTCTTTGTAACCGCAACCGACATATGGATAGCCTCTTAAGTGCTTGAATTTGCATTCTTTTAAACGTTAACAGGCAAGCAATTCCTTGCTTGCCTGTTAACAATTGTTACAGCCCGTTAACCGCTCAGTTGGCCTGGCGACGCAGGAACGCCGGAATTTCCAGCTGGTCGTCCTCCTGAGTCGCCCTGGCCTGCGGCGTCAGGCGGCCTTGGTCGTCGAGCTGGCCGCGACGAGGCGCGTAGAGCTGCGCGTCCTGGCTTGCCAGACGGCGCACTTCCGGTGCGGCCTGACGCAGCTTGGGCTCGCGCGGCTGCGCCGGCTGCAGGCGTGCAGGCTCTTCCTCGCGGCGCGTCAGGCCGTTGGTCAGACGCTTCAAGAGCCCCATCGGTCCGCTGTTCTCATGGTCGGCCGGGCGGCTCTTGGCGTCGACCTCGGCCTTCACGACAGGCGGAAAGTCCTCGACGCGCGGCATGCGCTGGGGAGCCATCGCGACCGGCTGCTGGACTTCGCGCAGGATCTCGCGCGGCTGAGGCGCCGGCTGGATCTGCTGGACCACGGGCTGCACCATCGGTTGCGGCTGCGCCGGCGGAGCCTGGAAGATCTTGCTCTGCGGACGGAAATCATCCGCATGGGCAACCGGCGCCGGACGGGCTTGCGCCATCGCCGCGGCGTTTGCTTCGGCCAGTTGGATCGCTTCCGCGACCGGATCGGCGGCGCGCGGTTCGAACGCAGCCTGCTGGACCGGCGCGGGGCGGCTTTCCGCCGCGGCAACGGCCGGGCGGGCGGCCGGCTTCTGCGGCGCGGTGCGGATCGAGATCGGCGCGGCGGCGATTTCGGCCGCCGACTTGTCGATGCCGGTGGCCACAACCGAGACGCGGATGACGCCTTCGAGCTCCTCGTCGAAAGTGGCGCCCAGGATGATGTTGGCGTCCTGGTCGACCTCCTCGCGGATGCGGGTCGCCGCTTCGTCGACTTCGAACAGCGTCAGGTCGCGGCCGCCGGTGATCGAGATCAGCAGGCCCTTGGCGCCCTTCATCGAGGTCTCGTCGAGCAGCGGGTTGGCGATCGCGGCTTCCGCGGCCGCCATCGCGCGGCCCTCGCCCGAGGCCTCACCGGTGCCCATCATCGCCTTGCCCATCTCGCGCATCACCGAACGAACGTCGGCGAAGTCGAGATTGATCAGGCCTTCCTTGACCATCAGGTCGGTGATGCAGGCTACACCCGAATAGAGAACCTGGTCGGCCATGGCGAACGCGTCGGCGAAGGTGGTCTTGTCATTGGCCAGCCGGAACAGGTTCTGGTTAGGGATGACGATCAGCGTGTCGACGCATTTCTGCAGCTCCTCGATGCCGAAATCCGCCGTCTTCATGCGGCGCTGGCCTTCGAAATGGAACGGCTTGGTGACGACGCCGACAGTGAGGATGCCCTTCTCGCGGGCGGCGCGCGCCACGACCGGCGCCGCTCCCGTGCCCGTGCCGCCGCCCATGCCCGCGGTGACGAAGCACATATGGGTGTTGGACAGGTGATCGATGATCTCGTCGATGCATTCTTCCGCTGCCGCGCGGCCCACTTCAGGCTGGGATCCGGCGCCCAGCCCCTCGGTGACATGCGCGCCGAGCTGGATCAGCCGGTCGGCTTTCGACATGGTCAGCGCCTGCGCGTCGGTGTTAGCGACAACGAACTCGACGCCGCGCAGACCGGCGGTGATCATGTTGTTGACGGCGTTGCCGCCGCCGCCGCCGACGCCGAACACGGTGATGCGTGGCTTAAGCTCGGTGATGTCCGGCTTTTGCAGATTGATGGTCATTGTCTCCGTCCT
This sequence comes from Mesorhizobium sp. B2-5-11, assembly GCF_006440835.1. Lineage (NCBI taxonomy): Bacteria > Pseudomonadati > Pseudomonadota > Alphaproteobacteria > Hyphomicrobiales > Phyllobacteriaceae > Mesorhizobium > Mesorhizobium sp. B2-5-11. The sequence goes on along the minus strand of NZ_VFUK01000003.1, from coordinate 97,082 downwards.
TTGCCTTTCCTGCCGCTTCGCCGCCGCGGCCACTTATGGGGCTGTCCCCGTCAATTAGAAACTGTCTCTCAACCACTGACTCATGCGATGCAGTTTTCCGCCTGTTCCAGTCATCCTGAGACCGGAAATTCCTTTCGCCGGATGGCTCTCGAAGCTCGCCATCTGCGGATAGATCAACAAACCGACGGCCGCCGAGAAGGCCGGCCCCTTCGCCGCTTCGGGCAGGCCCGCCACGCCGAGCGGGCGGCCGATGCGCACATTGCGCCCCAGGATGCGGCGCGCCGCTTCCGGCAGGCCGGCAAGCTGGCTGGCGCCGCCGGTCAGCACCACGCGCTTGCCCACCGCATTGCCGTAGCCGGACTTGTTCAGCCGGTCGCGCAAAAGCTCGAGCGTCTCGTCGATGCGGGCGCGCACGATACGCGTCATGACGGAGCGCGGAATCTGGAGCGGCACTTCGCCCTCGTCGCCGATCGGCTGGATCGAGACCAGGTCGCGGTCATCGGCGCTGCCGGGCAACGCCGAACCGTGCATCACCTTCAGCCGTTCGGCGGCATCGAGCGAGGTGGACAGTCCCTTGGCCATGTCCAGCGTGACGTGGTTGCCGCCGATGGCGATGGCGTCGCCATGGACGAACTTGCCTTCCGAAAACACCGAGATCGTCGTCGTGCCGCCGCCCATATCGATGCAGGCGGCGCCCAGTTCCAGCTCGTCGTCGACCAATGCCGCCAGCCCGCTGGCATAGGGCGTCGCCACCATGCGCTCGACCGAAAGATGCGAGCGGTTGATGGAGAGCTCCAGGTTGCGCATCGGAGCGGCGTCGCCGGTCAGCACATGCATGTCGACGCCAAGCGTGTCGCCGACCATGCCGCGCGGATCGCGCACGCCGCGCTCAGCGTCGAGCGAGAAGCCGACGGGGAGCGAATGGACCACCTCGCGCTCGGTCTTCAGCGCCTGCTTGGCGCCGGCACCGAGCACCCGCTTGATGTCGGCCTCGTCGGCCTCATGGCCGCCGAGATTGATGGTTGCCGAGAAAGCTTCGCTCTTCAGCCGGCCGGCGGTCATGTTCACGATCAGCGAATCGACCGTCAGCCCGGCCATGCGCTCGGCGGCGTCGACGGAGAGACGAATGGCATGTTCGGCACGATCGAGATCGATGACGACGCCCGATTTGACGCCCTGCGACTTCTGATGGCCGATGCCGATCACCTGGATGCGGTGCGAGCGTCCGCGCAGCAGCTTGCCGTCATCGCACGGCTTCAGCTTCGCCACCATGCAGCAGACCTTGTTCGAACCGACATCCAGTACCGTCAAGGTGCCGGAGCGGCGCGAAGAGGCATCGCCTGAACCGCCAAGCCAGCTCATATCTTCGTCTCCGGCTTGCGCTTCAGCATTTTCGGCTTCTCGTTGAGCGCGGCTTCGCGCTGGGTCGCCGCCTCCGGCGTCAGTTGCACGACCAGCCGGTCGGACAGCCGCATGTCGACGGCAGCGATGTCGCGCGACAACAGCCCCTTGTCATGGTCCATGCCGACGAGTTCGGCGAGTGCCTGATCCTCGCCATCCTCGGGAAGCTTGACAGTGATGCCGTTGTCGAGCTTCAGGTCCCAGCGCCGATCGCCGACACGGACATAGCCCCTGATGCGGGTCGCGAGATCCGGGTATTTTTCGATCTTCGCCAGGAATTCCGGCGCCTTGGCCGGCGCGCCGGCTCCGATCAGCAATGGCAGCAGCACCTGCTTGCCACCCGAGAACGGCGCGATAACGGCACCGTCTTTTTCGATGACGGAGAGATCGCTGCCCTGCTGCCAAAGCGCGAACGCCTGACGCTCCTCGACGCGCACCTCCAACGTGTGCGGATAGACCTTGCGCACCGCGGCGACCTCGATCCAGGGCAAGGTGGCGATGCGTTCCCGCGCCGCCTCGGCATCGAAGCCGATCAGCGACGTCCAGCCATCGAGCTCGAGCCTGTCGAGAATATCGATCTCGGACGTCTGGCGATTGCCGACCACCTTGACCTGGTCGACGGCAAAGCCGGTCCGGGCAGTGATGCTCTGGACGATGCCGTCGGCATGACCGCCGAGATAGGCGCCATAGGCGCCGCTCGAAGCAATGAGCACTGCCGACATGATCGCGGCGGAGAAGCGCGGCGCCTGGAATTCGCCCTCGCCCAGACGCGCCAGGATACGCACCGGGCGGCGAAGCACGCGCGGCAGCACGAAATGGTCGAACGACAATGGCAGGCTGAACAGCGCCGGCCCGGCCACGCCCTTCCCCTTGCCCTGCCCCCATTTCAACGCAGACACGAAGCGTCCTCCACCATCCAACTCAACAGATCGCCGAACGAATGCCCTGCCTGGGCGGCGATTTCAGGCACCAGAGACGTCGGCGTCATGCCCGGCTGGGTATTGACCTCGAGCCATACAACCTCGCCATTTTCGGAGTGACGATCGTCATAACGGAAGTCCGACCGGGAAACGCCCCGACAGCCGACAGCTTGGTGAGCCTTGAGCGCCAGTGTCTGTATTTTTTGGTAAATATTCGGTGAAACTTTTGCGGGGCATTCGTGTTTTGATCCGCCCGCGACATATTTTGAATCGTAGTCATAGAACGAATGGCCCGTCGGGATGATCTCGCAGACGCCAAGCGCCACGTCGCCCATGACGGCACAGGTCAGCTCGCGCCCATGGATGTAACGCTCGACCATGACGGTATCGCCATATTTCCACTCGGACGAGCCGATGACCTGCGGCGGATGCGACTGCCCCTCATGCACGATCACGACGCCGAAGCTCGACCCCTCATTGACCGGCTTCACCACATAAGGCGGCTTCATCGGATGGTTGTTCTGAATGGCGAAGCGATTGGCGACCTTCGATTCGGCGACGGGGACACCGGCCAATTTCACGACTTTCTTCGACTGCTCCTTGTTCATCGCAAGCGCCGAGGCGAGCACGCCGGAATGGGTGTAGGGAATGCCGAGATATTCGAGAATGCCCTGAATGGTGCCGTCCTCGCCAAAAGGACCATGCAGCGCATTGAAGGCGACATCGGGCCTGAGATCGGCAAGCACGGAGCCGACGTCGCGCCCGACATCGACGCGCGTGACTTGATAGCCTTCCGTCTCAAGCACATCGGCACAGGCCTTCCCCGAAGACAGGGACACGGGCCGCTCGGACGAGAAACCACCCAGCAGGACGGCCACATGCTTGTTTTTCATTCCCCGTCATCCCCTCTCACGGCGGATCAAAAACCAAGATTTCCGCAACATTGAGTCCGAGTCTCCCGGCAGGTTGCCCCCCAGACGGAAAACGCGGGAAACGCGTCGAACGACTCAAATCAGGAAACGCTTTGGAGCAGAGAATCAGAGAGTTGATTCACTGGCAAGTGCTTATGATTCCGGGAGATTCACTTTCTGAGAAAATGGATGCGAAAACCGCGCTGTTGAGTCTTTGGAGCAACGGTTGCGCGGTCGTTCCGGACCGGTTGAAGTTCATGCGTCACATGAACTTCAACCGCGGCTAGAGCAGCTGTCCAAGAAACTCCTGCACGGCGTGTCCGGGGCGGAAGTCCCCGATGCGCTTGATCTCCCAGTGCAGCCGGATGCCGGAATGTTCGAGCACCCGCGTGCGCACCGTTTCGCCGAGATATTCGAGTTCGTAGCCGGTCGCTGTCCCGGTGTTGATCATGAAATTGCAGTGCATGGGCGACATCTGCGCGCCGCCGATCAGCAGGCCGCGGCACCCGGCCTTGTCGATCTCTTTCCAGGCTGAGGTGCCTTCAGGATTCTTGAAGGTCGAGCCACCGGTCTTCTCGCGGATCGGCTGCACCGTCTCGCGATGGTTCTGCACCGCGTCCATCGCCGCCTTGATCACTGCCTTGTCCTCGGCAAAGCCCTCGAAAATCGCCGAGGTGAAGATCAGCCCGGACGGTGCCGACGAGTGCCGGTAGGCATAGCCCATATCGGCATTGCTCAGCGTCTGGACGTTGCCTTTGCGGTCGAGCGCACGCACCTCGACGACGCGCTCGCGCGTCTCGACGCCATTGGCGCCGGCGTTCATCCTCAGCGCCCCGCCGATGGCGCCCGGTATGCCGTGGTAGAAATGGAAGCCGCCGATGCCGGCTTCCAGCGCCACCGCGGCGATGCGCTTGTCGGGCGTGGCCGCGCCAGCCTTGATCGATGTCGGCGAAACAATTTCGGTTTCACCGAACCCCTTGGCCGACAGCCTTATGACGAAACCCGGAATACCCCCATCGCGCACAAGCAAGTTCGAGCCGACGCCGACTATGGTCAGCGGTATCTCTTCGGGAACCGCTTTCAGGAAAGCAGCGAGATCCGCCTCGTCCGCTGGCTGAAAGAGCGCCTCGGCCAGTCCTCCGGCGCGGAACCAGGTGATCTTGTCCATCTCGGCATTCGGCGTGATGCGGCCGCGCAGGCCGGCAAGCCGGCCGCCAAGTCTGTCGATCAGCGCCTGGCCCTGCATCATGAGACGGCCAGCTCCTTGGGCAGCGCATAGGCCCATTGCGTGATGTTGCCGGCGCCGAGGAAGACGACGAAGTCGCCGGGCCTGGCCAGATCACGGACAACAGGCGCTATTGCTTCCGGACCCTCGATGTAGCGCGCGTCGCGATGGCCCCCGGCGCGGATGCGCGACACCAGCGCATCCGAGGTCACGCCTTCGATCGGCTCCTCGCCGGCGGCGTAGACCGGCGCCACCATCACCGTGTCGGCGTCGTTGAAGCAGGCGGAGAACTCATTGAACAGATCATGCAGCCGGGTAAAACGGTGCGGCTGGGCAATGGCGATGACGCGGCCCTTGGTGGCGCTGCGCGCGGCTTTCAGCACCGCAGCGATCTCGACCGGATGGTGGCCGTAATCGTCGAACACTTCGACGCCATTCCAGGAGCCGGTTTGGGTGAAGCGACGCTTGACGCCGGCGAAGGACGACAGGCCTTTCTTGATCGCCTCGGCCGACAGGCCGAGCTCATGCGCCACCGCGATCGCCGCCGTCGCATTGGAAACGTTGTGGCGGCCGGGCATCGGCAGGCGCAGATCCGATATCGTCGTCTGGCCGCGTCCCTTGCGGTCGCGGATCACCACGTCGAATTCCGAGGTCGCGCCGGCCATGCGATGGTTGGTGAAGCGCACGTCGGCCTGCGCGTTCTCGCCATAGGTGATGACGCGGCGATCCTCGATTCGGCCGACCAGCGCCTGCACCTCCGGGTGGTCGGTGCACATGACGCCGAAGCCGTAGAACGGCACGTTCTCGACGAACTGGCGGAAGGCTTCGCGCACCTTCTCGAAACTGCCGTAGTGATCGAGATGTTCGGGATCGATATTGGTGACGACGGCGATATCGGCCGGCAGCTTGAGGAAGGTCCCGTCGCTCTCGTCGGCTTCGACCACCATCCACTCGCCGTCCCCCATGCGCGCATTGGTGCCATAGGCGTTGATGATGCCGCCATTGATGACGGTCGGGTCGAGCCCGCCGGCTTCGAGCAGCGTCGCTACCATCGAGGTCGTCGTCGTCTTGCCGTGCGTGCCGCCGATCGCCACTGCCTGGCGGAAGCGCATCAGTTCGGCCAGCATTTCGGCGCGGCGCACGATCGGCAGCAATTTCTCCCGTGCCGCCTTCAGTTCGGGGTTGGATTTCTTGATAGCCGTCGAGACAACCACCACTTCGGCATCGCCGAGGTTTTCTTCCCTGTGGCCGACAAAGCACTCGATCCCCTTGTCGCGCAGCCGCTGCACGTTGGCGCTGTCGGCCTGGTCGGACCCCTGCACCTTGTAGCCGAGATTGTGCAACACTTCGGCGATGCCGCTCATGCCGATGCCGCCAATGCCGATGAAATGCACGAGGCCTATGGTCTGCGGCATCTTCATGGGTGCGCCCCCTTCCTGAAATCCGAAACGGTTTTGCGGGACGCAATAGCCTCTGTGAGATCGGCGAGCAACCGTGCGGCATCCGGTTTGCCGACCGACTTCGCCGCGGCAGCCATTGCCGTGAGCCGTTCGGGCTCGGCCATCAGGGCGCCGATCAACGCCGCGATGCGCTCGGGCGAAAGTGAGGATTGCGGCTCCACCTCGCCACCGCCGGCGGCCGCAAGAGCGGCTGCGTTCGCGGCCTGGTCGTGATCGAGCGCATAGGGATAGGGCACCAGCAGCGCCGGTCGCCCGATGACGGCGATTTCCGAGACGGTCGACGCGCCGGAGCGCGACATAACCAGCTGTGCGGCCGCTATACGCGCCGCCATGTCGCTGAAGAAGGGCGAGACCTCGACAACGACACCGAGCGCTGCATAGGCCGCCTTCACCCGCCCGACATCATCGGCCCGAGCCTGCTGCGTGATCACCAGCCGCTTGCGGAGTGCGTCGGGGAGCAAGGCGACGGCCGCCGGCACCGCATCGGAGAAGAACTGCGCGCCCTGGCTGCCGCCGAACACCAGCAGGCGGAAGGGATCGTTCCCGGCCGAGGCGGCGTAGGCGGTCTTTGCGGCTTCGAGCACCTGTGGGCGGACCGGATTGCCTGTCGTCACCGTCTTGGCGCCGACGGCGCTTTCGTCTTGCGGCAGGAAGCCACCGGCAATCGCATCGACGCGGCTGGCCAGCGCCCGGTTGGCGCGTCCCATCACCGCGTTCTGCTCGTGGATCAGCGTCGGCACCTTGCGCCGCGTCGCGGCGTAGAGCGGCGGCAAGGTCGGATAGCCGCCAAAGCCGACCACGGTATCGGGCTTGATCCTGCCGATGATGGCGGACGCCTGGCGCACGCCGCGCCAGATTTTCCAGAAAGCGCCAAGCAGGGCAACAGGATTTTTGGAGCCCAGCGTCGCGGACTGGATCGGGTGGATGGCGGCGGCCGGGAAGTGGCCGGCAAAGCGCTCAGCGCGGTCGTCGGTCGCCAGATGCACCGTCCAGCCACGCGCGTTCAACTCATGCGCCAGTGCCTCGGCCGGAAACAGATGTCCGCCGGTTCCGCCCGCCGAGAGAAGGATAACGCCTCTGGCCATGTCACTCCGCCGGCATGGCGCGCTGTGGCAAGGCAAAGCCCACCTGCTTGCGCTTTTCCGGTCGCTTGCGCGTCAGCGCCAGCACCATTCCCATCGAGATGGCGATGGCAATCTGCGAAGAGCCGCCATAGGAGATGAACGGCAGCGTCATGCCCTTGGCCGGCACCAGCTGCAGGTTGACGCACATGTTGATGACTGCCTGCAGGCCGAACACGGTGACGAGGCCGCCGACCGCATAGCGGGTGAAATCGTCATGCTCCTTCAGCGCCGTGTTGAGGCCGCGCAGCACGATGAAGGCGAAGATGGACATGATGAAGAAACACATGATCAATCCGAATTCCTCGCCCGCGACCGAAAAGACGAAATCGGCATGGCTGTCGGGGATGACCCGCTTGACGGTGCCCTCGCCCGGCCCGACGCCGAACCAGCCGCCATTGATCAATGCGTCGCGGCCCATATCGACCTGGAACGTGTCGCCTTCGCCAGTGAGGAACTTGTCGATACGCAGGGCGACGTGCGGAAATACCGTATAGGCGGCAAAGACGCCGCCGACGCCGGCCGCTCCGAGCACGACGATCCACAGCCATGGCAGCCCCGCCATGAAGAACATGATGCCCCAGGTGCCGGTCGTCAGCATGGTCTGGCCGAGGTCCGGCTGCGCCACCAGCAGCGATACGACCAGTACCAAGAGCAACATGGCGAAGAGATTGCCCGGAATGTCGGGCTGGCGCTTGTGTTCGGCGAACAGCCAGGCGCACATGATGACAAAGGCGGGTTTCAAAAACTCCGAGGGCTGGATCGACAGGCCGGCAAGCGACACCCAGCGCCGCGCGCCTTTCACCTCGACGCCGATGTAGAGCACCGCCACCATCAGCACCAGCATCAGGCACAGCATGATCAGCGCCATGCGCCGGATTTCTCTGGAATCGAGGAAGGACACCGCCAGCATCACGCCGAGCGCCGGCACGGTGAAGATGATCTGCCTGGTCGCGAAATGGAAACTGTCGAGGCCGATGCGTTCGGCGACCGCGGGACTTGCGGCGAAGGACAAAACTATGCCCAGCCCCATCAGCGACAGGAACGCCGCCAGGAACCAGCGATCGATGGTCCACCACCAGGTCGCAACCGGGCTTTTGTCGAGACGGCTCTGCATTATCGTGCCCCTCCGATGGGTTTGACGCCCTCGATAGCATTCGCAGCTTGCCTGAAGGCTTCGCCGCGGACCTCGAAATTCTTGAATTGGTCGAAACTGGCGCAGGCCGGCGACAACAGCACCACCGCCTCGCCGCCATCGTCCTTGGCCGCATCATGCGCGGCATGCTCGACCGCGGCTGCAAGCGTGCCCGATATCTCATACGGCACCGCCTCGCCCAGCGTCGCCGAAAAGGCCGGCGCTGCCTCGCCGATCAGATAGGCCTTGGCGATACGCGGGAAGAAGCCGCGCAGCGGCTCGATGCCGCCTTCCTTGGGCAGGCCGCCGGCGATCCAGTAGATGCGTGAAAAGCTCGACAGGGCGGGTGCCGCCGCATCGGCGTTGGTCGCCTTGGAATCGTTGACGAACAGCACGTGGTCCTTGCGGCCGACCTGCTCCATGCGATGCGCCAGGCCCGGAAAGCTTTCCAGTCCGGACTGGATCTCGCCGAGGTCGAGCCCGACCTTGAGGCAGGCGGCCACCGCGGCAAGCGCGTTTTGCGCATTGTGCTGCCCGCGCAGCGAGCCGATGCCTTCGAGGAAGGCGACCCGGCTGTAGCGGCCATGCACCGCTTCCATCAAATTGGTGCCATCGGCGAAATAGCCGTCGGTCAGCGGCAGCCGCTTCGAAATGCGGATGACGTGCCGCCCCGCCCGCTCCAGCCGTTCGGCAATCTGCGCACACCAGGAATCGTCGATGCCGACGATCGCGGTCTCGCTGCCGGCAACCAGCCGCTCCTTGATCGAAGCGTAATGCTGCATGGTGCCGTGACGGTCGAGGTGATCCGGCGTCAAATTGAGCAGGATGCCGGCCGTCGGATTGATCGATGGTGCGAGGTCGATCTGGTAGGACGAGCATTCGACGACATAGTGCCGGTCGGGTTGCGGCGGATCGAGCGTCATCACGGCGCGGCCGATATTGCCGCCCATCTGCGTGTCGCGGCCGGAAGCCTTCAATATATGCGCCGTCAGCGCCGTGGTCGTCGACTTGCCGTTGGTGCCGGTGATGGCGATGAATGGGGCTGCTGGCGCGCCGAGTGTCCGCTCGCGGCAGAAAAGCTCGACGTCGCCGATGATCTCGACACCCGAACCGCGCGCCAGTTCCACCGTCCAGTGCGGCTTGGGATGCGTCAGCGGCACGCCGGGCGACAGCACGAAAGCTGAGAAACCGGCCCAGTTGGCGCCACGCAGGTCGGCGGTTGCAATACCCGCTTCGGCCGCCTTGGCGACACTGCCTGGATTATCGTCCCAGGCGAGCACCTCTGCACCGCCCTCGATCAACGCGCGTGCCGTCGCGATCCCCGAGCCGCCGAGCCCGAAGAGCGAAACACGCTTGCCTGCAAAGGATGCGGCGGGAATCACGGGGCGCGCCTATCTGAGCTTGAGGGTGGAAAGGCCGACCAGCGCCAGGATGACGGCGATGATCCAGAAGCGGATCACCACCTGGCTTTCGGTCCAGCCGAGCTTTTCGAAGTGATGATGGATCGGCGCCATCAGGAACACACGCTTGCCGGTCATCTTGAAGTAGCCGACCTGGATGATGACGGACAGGATCTCGACCACGAACAGACCGCCGACGATGACCAGCACGATCTCGTGCTTGGTGGCGACCGCAACGGTGCCGATCAGCCCGCCCATGGCCAGCGAGCCGGTGTCGCCCATGAAGATCGCCGCCGGCGGCGCGTTGAACCAGAGAAAGCCGAGGCCGGCGCCGATGACAGCACCAAGCACAACAGCCAGTTCGCCGGTGCCGGGCACGAAATGGATCTGCAGATACTCGGCGAATACGGCATTGCCGGAGAGATAGGCAATGACGCCGAAGGACGCCGCCGCGATCATGATCGGCACGATCGCCAGGCCATCCAGGCCGTCGGTGAGGTTCACCGCATTGCCCGCTCCCACGATGACGAAGCAGGAGAACGGAACGAAGAACCAGCCGAGATTGATCAGGAATTCCTTGGCAAAGGGGAATGTCAGCGACGAGGAGAACGGCGCCTGGCCATTATGCATGATCGCCCAGGCGGCGATGCCGGCGATGACGAATTCGAGCGCCAGCCGCGCCTTGCCGGAAAAGCCGAGATGCGACTGCTTCGTCACCTTCAGATAGTCGTCGTAGAAACCTATCGAGCCGAAGCCCAGCGTCACCAACAGCACCACCCAGACATAGATGCTCGACAGGTTCGCCCACAGCAACGATGAGCCGATGATGCCGGACAGGATCATCAGTCCGCCCATGGTCGGCGTGCCGGCCTTCTTGAAATGGGTCTGTGGCCCGTCGGCGCGGATCGGTTGGCCCTTGCCCTGGCGCAACCTGAGCGAATTGATGATGGTCGGCCCGAAGATGAAGACGATCAGCGCCGAGGTGATCAGCGCCCCGCCGGTACGGAAGGTGATGTAGCGGAAGACATTGAAGACCGAGATCTTGTCCGCGAAATCGACGAGCAGTGTGAACATGCGCTTTTCGTCCCCGACTTGACCCTAGGTCTGTTTGCCGATTGTCGTTTCAGCCGGGAACTTGCCCAGCAACGCATCGACCAGCTTTGCAAAGCCGATGCCCTTCGACGATTTGATCATCACCACGTCGCCTGGCTTCAGTGCGGCAAACAGAACCGGCTTCAATTCCTCGACGTTGGCGCGGTATTCTGTCCTGATCTCGCCCGGCAGCGCTTCCGCCAGCGCCCGCATCTCCGGACCGCCGAGAAAGACGGTCTGCGTGCCGGTGCCGACGATGAGACCGGCAAGTGCAGCATGCAGCTTGGCCGAATACTCGCCGAGCTCCAGCATATCGCCCAGCACGGCGATGCGGCGGCCTTCGCCCGTCACCGGCGTCGCGTTGAGCAGCGCCATGGCGGCCGCCATCGAGGCGGGGTTGGCGTTGTAGCTTTCGTCGATCAGCGTGATCGGTCCACCGGGGTGGCTTGAAGTCGGGCCACCGGGATGGCTCGAAGTCGAGCCACCGGGATGACGCAGCACATAGCGTTTGCCGCGGCCGCGCTCGGCCGAGAGATCGGCCAGCGCTAGGGCAACCTTGTCGAGATCGGCACCGACCAGACGGGCCGCGCCGAGGACTGCCAGAATGTTCTGCACCATGTGGCGGCCGGGCGCGCCGATGCGAGCCGTCACCTCGTGACCGCCGATCCTGGCGGCAATGTCGGAATGATCGGCATGGACTTCGCATTTGACCAGTCTGAAGGTTGAGCGCGCGTTCTCGCCGAACCCATAGACATGCTCGACGCCGGCGGCGTGCGCCATCTTGTCGAGAAGCTTGAAACGCGCGTCGTCGCGGTTGAGGATCGCCGCGCCGCCAGGTTCCAGCCCTTCGAAAATCTCGGCCTTCGCCTTGGCGATCTCGTCCAGATTTCGGAAGAAGCCGAGATGCGCGGCCGCGATCATGGTGACGATGGCGACATGCGGCCTTACCATCTTGACCAGCGGCCTGATCTCGTCGGGATGGTTCATGCCGATCTCGAACACGGCATAGTCGCAATCGGCCGGCATGCGCGCCAAGGTGAGCGGCACGCCCCAATGGTTGTTGAACGACTGCACCGAGGCATGCACCTTGCCGACCGCCGACAGCACGTGGCGCAGCGCTTCCTTGGTGGTCGTTTTGCCCGCCGAACCGGTCACCGCGATGATCCTGGCCTGGGAACGATCGCGCGATGCGACACCGAGCTTTTCCAGTGCCACCAGCACGTCCTCGACGACGATCATCGGCGCCGTCAGCCGGCCAAGCGACGGCAGCTTGCCTTCGGCCACGACCAGCACCCCGGCTCCGGCCTTGATGGCGGCGGTCGCGAAATCATGGCCGTCCATCGCCTCGCCCTTGATGGCGAAGAAAGCGTCGCCCGGCTGAAGGCTGCGGCTGTCGATCGAAATGCCCGATATGCCGTCCGGCATCGGCCCGATCGGTCGCCCGTCCATGGCGGCGACCAGCGTCTCGGATGTCCACAGCAAATTCATGCGGCACGCTCCAGCAGCGCGGCACGGACTTCTTCGTGGTCGGAGAAATGCAGGGTCTCGGTGCCGATCGTCTGGCCTTCCTCATGACCCTTGCCGGCCACGATCAGCGTGTCCCCGGCATGCAACATGGCAACGGCCTCGTGGATCGCCGCGCGCCGGTCACCGATCTCGATCGCGCCGGGAGCGGCGGCAAGGATCGCGGCCCGGATCGTCTCCGGCACTTCCGAGCGCGGATTGTCGTCGGTGACGATGACGACGTCGGCGAGCCGCGTCGCGATCTCGCCCATGATCGGCCGCTTACCGCGATCGCGGTCGCCGCCGCAGCCGAACACGACGATGACCCGGCCGGTGGTGAACGGGCGCACCGAGGCAAGCACGTTTTCCAGCGCGTCCGGCTTATGCGCATAATCGACATAGACCGGCGCGCCGTTTGCAGTCGTCCCGACAAGGTCGAGCCGGCCGGGTGCGCCCTTGAGTTTCTCCAACGCCTTCAAGGCCTTGGCGACTGGCGTTCCCGTGGAGATGGCAAGCCCGGCCGAAACCAGCGCGTTGGCTATCTGGAAATCGCCGGCCAGCGGCAGGTCGATCTCGTAGAGCATCCCGTCGGCCTCGACCTCGGCACGCTGGCGGTGGCGCTCATGCTCGACCCGCTTCAGCGTCAGGAAATCGCCGTGGCGGCCGACCGTCAGCACGTCGAGCCTTGCGACCTTCGCCGCCTGGATGGTTGGCGCCGACCACGGATCGTCGGCGAAGATCACGGCCGGCGCGCCCTTCGGCAGCAGCGCATCAAACAGACGCAGCTTGGCCCGGTGATAGTCCTCGACCGTCGGATGGTAGTCCATGTGGTCGCGGCCGAGATTGGTGAAGCCGCCGGCGGCCAGCCTGACGCCGTCGAGACGGCGCTGGTCGAGACCATGGCTGGAGGCCTCCATGGAGGCATGGGTGACGCCGGCGTCCGCCAGTTCAAGCAACAGCTGATGCAAGGCGACGGGATCTGGCGTCGTCAGCGAGCCATAATCGTTGCGGCCCGGCGCCACCACGCCGGTGGTGCCGATCGAGGCCGCGGCAAAGCCGGCCTGCTCCCAGATCTGCCTGACGAAAGCGGCGACCGAGGTCTTGCCGCTGGTGCCGGTGACGGCCACCATCGTCTGCGGCTGTTTGCCGAAATAACGGGCCGCGCTCAGGGCCAGCGCCAGGCGCGGGTCATCGACGGTCAACACGGGAACCGGCAGTTCCCCAAGGGCGCTGTCCTTGCCCGCGACGATCGCGGCAGCCCCTCGTGCGGCGGCCTCCGCGGCATAGACGGCGCCATCCGCCTTGCTTCCAGCGAGCGCGAAAAAGACGACGCCGGGTTTAACCTGGCGGGAATCCGAAGAGATGCCGGTAACCTCCAGATCGACGGAAGCTGTTCCTTCGACTGGCAGGATACCGGTTAGATTTTTGAGCTTCATCGAGTTCCGTTCACCGCAACAAAATAGCGCGCAGTTGCCGGCGCGCCCTAAGAATCATTGATAGGAAACCAGCGTTGCACCATTTTCATGGCTGAAATCTGGCTTCACGCCAAGCATGGCCGCGGAACGCCTGATGATATTGCCGGCCATGACCCCGGCATTCGCGGCCGCGACGTCCGTCATGCCCGGCTTTTCCGGGTGCGGAGCATCGGCAATCGTAAACACGAGATATTGCGGATCGTCCATCGGGAATGCGGCGACGAACGTATTGAAATTCAACTCCTTCGAGTAGCGGCCATTGATGACCTTCTCGGCTGTTCCGGTCTTGCCGCCAACGCGGTAGCCGGGGACCCTGGCATTTCTGGCCGAGCCCTTCTCGGCGTTGAGCATGTAGAGATAGCGCATGCCCTCGACCGTTTTGTCGGCTACCACTTTCTTGGCCGCCGCCATCGCGTCCTGCTGGCTGCGGACCAGGAATGTCGGCTCCATCAGATATCCGCCATTGATCAGCGCCGCGCAGCCGACAGCCGCCTGCAACGGTGTCGTCGACACGCCATGACCGAAGGCGATGGTGAACGAGTTGACCTGTTTCCAGACCTTCGGTTCAGTCGGACGGGCGACTTCCGGCAGTTCGGTCTGCATCTTGTCCAAGATGCCAAGACGATGCAGGAATTCGCGGTGCGCCTCGATGCCGACCAGTTCGGCCTCCCTGGCCGACCCGATGTTGGATGAATAGAGGAACACCTCCGGCAACGACAGCACGCGGTTCTTGCCGTGGAAATCGTGAATGGCCTGATGGCCGACCCGGATTGGATGCGAAGCGTCGAAGCGGCTCGCCATCGTCGCCTTGCCGGAATCGAGCGCCATGGCCGATGTGAAGCTCTTGAAGGTCGAGCCCATCTCATAGAGCCCCGCCGACATCCGGTTCAGCCGGTCCTTGTCTTGTGCATTGTAGGGATTGTTCGGATCAAAATCCGGCACCGAGGCCATGGCCACCACTTCGCCGGTCTTGACGTTGAGCACGACGGCGCCCGCGCCCATGGCGCGATAGCGCTCCAGGCCGGCGGCAATCTCGTCGCGCACCACATGCTGGACGCGCAGATCGATCGAGAGCTTCACCGGCTTGAGATCCTTCGCCACCGCCAGGCCCGACGCCTGCAGATCGCTCAGGCCCTGCTCGTCGATATATTTCTCCATGCCGGAGATGCCTTGATTGTCGATATTGGTCAGGCCGACAATGTAGGACGAGGTTTCACCACTGGGGTAGAAACGGCGCTTCTCGGTGCGGAAGCCGAAACCGGGAATGCCGAGCTGCATGATGTCGGCCTGCTGCTTGGGCGTCAGCTGCCGCTGCAGCCAGACGAAGCCGGCGCCGCTCTTCAGCTTATGGTAGGTCTGCTCGTAATCGATCTCCGGCAGCACCGTCGACAGCTTTTCGATCGCCTCGTCGGCGTCGACGATGCGGCGCGGCTCTGCAAACAGCGATGCCGTCTTGATGTCCGTCGCCAGCACCTCGCCGTTGCGGTCGACAATGTCGGGTCGCGAGGCCGTCACCCGGCTCTGCGGGCCGCCCGACATGTCGGGGGTCTGGAAGCCGAGATAGACAAGCCGCCCGGAAATGATCGAGAAGATACCGAAGAACACCGCCATCGTCATGACGATGCGCGCCTTGCCCTTGCCTCCGGTCGCCTTGCGGGCGCCATCGACCACGATCGAACCGTCCTCGGTGGCCCTGGGGCGACGTTTCAGCAGTTTGCCGATCATTGGGCGATGCCTCCGGTCACGATGGGATCCTTGCCGTCCGAGGGTGTGTTGCCGGAATTGTCTGCCATGCCGCCTTGGCGCCCGTTCAGGATGTCCTGGATGTCGAGGGTTTTGGCTGGCAGGTCGCCGAGGCCGACGATCTGGTGCGCGCTGACCGGCTCCAGTTCAAGCTGCGACTTGTAGAGCTCGGCGAGCTTCTGTAGCCGCGATGGCTGGGTGAGCAGGCTCCAGTCGGCCTTGAGCAGGTCGATCGTGTCCTCCTCGTAGCGTATCTCAGCATGGATCTTCTGCACTGCAGCCAATTGGTCCTCGGCCTCGCGCTTGGTTTTGTAGGTCAGGGCCGCCGCCGAGACCATGACGGCGATGAGGACGATGTCGCTGGAACGAAACACGTGCTTACCTCTCCCCCGGCCGCTCGATGCCGGGAAGTTTTGGGCCGGGAAGTTTTGGAAGGCCGAAAATCGAAAAATCGACGGCACGCGCCGGCGCATCGGTGCGGATGGCGGCGCGCAGCCTTGCCGAGCGGGCGCGCGGGTTGGCCGCAGTCTCGGCATCACCCGGCGTCACGCCGCCGCCGGACTTGCTGAAGGTGGCACTGCGTGCCCGTGCCTCCGGCATGTGGCGCGAGCCGCTCGCGGCGTCGGAGCGATCGGCAATGAAGCGCTTGACGATGCGGTCCTCCAGCGAATGGAATGTCACCACGGCAAGTCGTCCGCCCGGCTTCAGCGCCCGCTCGGCGGCGAACAGCGCCTTGGCCAACTCACCGAGCTCGTCATTGACGAAGATGCGCAGCGCCTGAAAGACGCGGGTGGCGGGATGGATCTTGTCCTTCGGCGCCCGGCCGATATGCGTCTCGATGGCGTCGGCAAGCTCCAGCGTGCGCTCGAACGGACGCTTTTCGCGACGCGCTTCGATCATGCGCGCGATGCGCCCGGCGTGGCGCTCCTCCCCGAGGAAGCCGAAGATGCGGGCAAGATCGCCCGGCTTGAAGTTGTTGACGACATCTGCGGCGCTGAGGCCCGCCTGCGCCATGCGCATGTCGAGAGGCCCATCGACGCGGAACGAAAACCCGCGCTCCGCCTGGTCGAGCTGCATCGAGGAAACGCCGATGTCGAGCACGACGCCGTCGGCACTTTCGACATGCTGGTCCAGCATCGAGAATGGCGCCTGCACCAATCGCAGGCGGCCGCCTGATTGGGCTTCGAGATTGCGACCAGCCGCTATGGCATCCGGATCGCGATCAATGGCAACCACGGACGCGCCGGCCGCCAGGATGGCCTTGGTGTAGCCGCCGGCGCCGAACGTGCCGTCGACGATGACGTCCCCTTCCGCTGGCGAGAGCGCCTGCAACACTTCGGCAAGGAGGACCGGAATGTGGCGGGCCGGTCCGCCAACGGCGTTGATATCATCGCCGTGGCCCACCGTCATTCCGGTCGCTCCCCAGGCTTCGTCCCCTGCCGAAGCTGCAAAAGCCGGGCCCGCGCCTGCGCTCCGTAGGCCGCAAGCCGTCCCGGCTCCCAGATCTGAAAGAAATTGCCGCGCCCGACAAAGGCTACTTCCGCCGAAAGGCCGGCATGTTCGCGGATGAAGTCGCTGATCGTGATGCGACCATCCTGGTCCAGCTTCAGGAATGTTCCGTCGCCATGGCAGAAGAACGACATGTCGTCCGCCGTCTGCTGGAACGGATCCTCGAGCGCGATGCGCTGCTCGTAGCGGTCGAGCAGGTCGGGCCCGCCGACATCCATGGCCGGCAGATCCAGGCAACGCAGCGCGTAGAGATCCGAATAGCCGCGTTTCTGAACGACGGCGCGAAAATGCGCAGGAACGGACACCCGCCCCTTCGCATCGATCCTGCTCACCGTGTTCGACAGAAACCGGTCCATCACACGTCACGGCCGCTTGCGCCGCCGCACCCCTCTTCGTCGTGTTGCACGCGCCACCGCTACGCGTTCCCTGCCCTGAACCCGCCTCCGTGACAGGGGCGAAAACCGGCAAACGCGCAGCCGCCGCGGCTGCCCGATTGGCGTACGCTTCACTCTGACGCGGAACGAAGGCTTTGGTATCGATATGGGATATCATGGGGTGTTATGGGCGTCAACGGGAACAGGCTTCACAACATGCAGTCGCGACCGATGGAAGCGGCTTTGAAAACACGTCTCGTCTTTATGGATCATTAAGCCTAACGAAGCGTTTAGAGCCGCTTGGCCCAACCGGACGCGCCTTGTCGCGAGCTGTTGCCGGGCATAGCGTCTCACCACACGTCCAGGGTCACCAAGAGGGTTGGAATGTCGATGTCTGAAACAGCACGGTCGCGCGCCGCGGCTCTTGCCCACCTCCGTCGCAACGCACTTGCCGTCGGCGATTCCATCCCCCTGCCACTCACCATGGCTGCCATCTTTCACGCGCCTGGCGACGCCACCGGTTTCAACCAGTATGGCCGTTTCAGCAATCCGACCTGGGATGCGGTAGAACATATGCTGGCGCATCTGGAAGACGCGCCCTGCGTCGCCTTTCCTTCCGGAATGGCGGCGATTTCGGCGGCATTTTTCGCTGTCCTCAAGACCGGCGACCGCATTCTTCTGCCTTCGGATGGCTATCACACGACAAGGGCACTGGCCGAACGCTTCTTGAAACCACTCGGCATCGCCTACGATGTGAGGCCAACCTCGACCTTCCTCGATGGCGGTTTCGAAGGCTATCGTCTCGCTTTCGTAGAGACGCCCGCTAATCCGGGGCTGGACATATGCGATATCGCGGCGGTGGCCGCGGCCGCACACAAAGCGGGCGCAAAGCTTGTCGTTGATAATACGACCATGACGCCTTTCGGCCAGCGCCCGCTCGACCATGGCGCGGATATTGTCATCGCCGCGGACACTAAGGCGCCCAACGGCCACTCCGACGTGCTGTTCGGCCATGTCGCGAGCCGCAACGCCGACATCATCGCCGCGGTGACGGATTGGCGCGAAACGTCCGGCGGCATTCCAGGGCCGTTCGAAGCGTGGCTTGTGCATCGTGGCCTCGAAACGCTCGACGTGCGCTTCGACCGCATGTGCTCCTCGGCGGAAGTGATCGCGCGGCGCCTGCAAGGTCACCCGGCGATCACGGGCCTGCGCTATCCCGGCCTGGAAGGCGATCCTTCGCACAATCTTGCCCGTGCCCAGATGGAACGCTTCGGCTTCCTTGTTTCCTTCGAACTCGCTTCGGAGCAGAAGGCCGAGGATTTCATCAACAACTGCGAATTGATGCAGGCCGCGACATCCTTCGGCGGCGTCCACACCTCCGCCGAGCGGCGTTCGAAACGAGGCGATGCGGTATCGCCCGGCTTCGTTCGCCTTTCTGTAGGCTGTGAGCCGGTGGAAGAGCTCTGGAAGGCGATAGAGGCGTCGCTGGACAGGATCGGCGGCTGACCGGATCGGTTATGATCCAAGGTCCTCGGCTTCGATATTGCGATGGCCGTGCAGCACGCGAAGAATTTCGATCGCGTCCACGGGCGACCAATCAAAAGACCTGAATCGACAGGCGCGCCGGAGGGCGCAACCTGCCGATCTCAAAGAACTTTCTCGGGCAGCTTAAAAACTGCCAGCTGGCCTATAAGCCGGGTTCTGTATGGCCCTCGCCCCTTGCGGCGCGAGAACGTGGCGGCCATTCATCTTGGGCGCATATTGCCATGCGCCTCACGCAACCTACCCGGACGGTGAGCCGGAAACAGCCCTCGAGGGTTTCCCCTCGCACCGCCCCTATTCGGTCTTGCTCCCGGTGGGGTTTACCGTGCCGCTCCTGTTGCCAGTCGCGCGGTGGGCTCTTACCCCACCCTTTCACCCTTGCCCCGACCCGGCAAAGCCAAGTCGTGGCGGTTTGCTTTCTGTGGCACTTTCCCTGGGGTCGCCCCCGCCGGCCATTAGCCGGCACCGTGTCTCCATGGAGCCCGGACTTTCCTCACCCGCGGCCTTTCGGCTTTTGCTGGTGCGGCCGCCCGGCCAGCTGGCCAGGCGTATAAAGGGGTTCACGCCACAAAACGCAACTAAAAAAGCCGGTTACGACCGGTTCTTGTCACGCCGGCGACCCGACAGCCGCCAGTTGCACCTTGACCTTGCTGCAATAGGCCGCCGAGACCGGGTTCATTCGGGTGGCGCCGTGGCCGGCATTGTATTTCAGGATCGTGCCGCACGTCGTGCCGCCGCCGAGATCCCGCGCCATGGCAAGATACTTCATGCCGTATTTGATGTTGGTGTCCGGATTGAAGAGCCCATTGGCCGAGCCGCTATAGCCCATCATCCGCGCCGTCGCCGGCTTGATCTGCATCAAGCCGATTTCGCCGGCGCCGCCGACGAGGTTCGGCCGATAGTTGCTCTCGATCTTGATCACGGCGTGAGCGAGCGACGCCGGCACGCCATAGCTTGCGGCGTAACGCGCCACGATGGCCGAATACTGATCGCCACTGGCCACCGCTGCCGTCGAGGCCACTGCTTCCTTGATCCCGATCGATGCCGTCGTCGTTTTGTCGAGGGCCTTGCGGTCTCGTCTGGTCTTCTGTTTTGTGCTCGGCTTCTTGGCCTTGGTCCAGCTCGCCTTCTCCACTTTCGCGGAAGACCGCTTCGCCGCCTTCACATCCTTGCTGCTTTTGGCCGAAATGGCCTTGCCCTTGGCGGTCGCTGCGGCGAGGCCCTGATCGGCCCGTGGGCTCAGCGGCGCGGCGCTCGCCGCCCCGAAGGCAAAAGTCATTACGCCGGCAGCAAGAGCTGCCGTTACAACGGTCAATTTCTGCATGTGATCCTGTTCTGTCTGAACGCGCGAAGATCTCCGCGCGGCATTGCTTGATTAATGTCGGACCATCCGGGGGTTAGACGCCCGACAAACTGTACGGATTGCCCTTTGAGGCCCGAATTGCGCGCAATGAAGGCGGGGCAAGTCACTTTAAGTGACAGTTTGTAACTTAATGTCGGAAAAGCATTACTTGGACGGCATCCTGACCCAGGGTCAAGTTCGGTGGGAAGCGAGCAGCCGTTGAAGCGTGCGCATCGTCGATCCGTCCGCCACTCCATCGATCCGGCGTGGCCGGAAATGACGCTGGAAAGCCTCGACCACGACCCGCGTCTGCTGGTCGAAAACACCCGTTATTTCGACTCCATAGCCGTAGAGCGCCAGCATCGATTGCAGCGCCTCGACATCGGCGCCGGCGTCGCCGGTCTTCAGCACGGCGCCCCGCCTGATCGGTGCTGCCGGCACGAGATGGCCTACGCCGCCCTCGAACAGGGCCCGCCAAGGAAACTTCTCGCCCGGATCGATCTTGCGCCCCGGCGCCACGTCGGAGTGCGCCAGCACCCGCGGGGGGGCAATCGCATGCCGGCGGGCTATTCCGGCGCACAGGCCGATCACCGCATCGATCTGCCGCTTGGGAAAATCGGGATAACCCAGTGAATGTCCCGGATTGACGATCTCGATGCCGACGGAACAGGAGTTGATGTCGGTGCGTCCGAACCACGAACTCTTCCCAGCATGCCAGGCGCGGTCGCTTTCCCGGACCATCTGCACGATATGGCCGTTCTCATGCACCAGATAGTGCGAGGAGACTTCGCTGGCCGGGTCGCACAGCCACGCCTCGGCCCCGGCGCCTGTCGGCATGCCGGTATAGTGCAGCACGATCATCTCGGGCTTCAGCGTCTCGCGCCGTGGCCCGAAATTCGGCGATACCCTGACCTCGGCGCTCGGCTCGTCGGGCAGGAAGCCGCTCATGCGTGCCGCAGGCCCCGCTCGATCATCTCATAGGCGGTGTTGATCGCCGCGAGCCTCGTCGTCGCGATCTTGATGAATTCCTGCGGCAGGCCACGCGCGATCAGCCGGTCCGGATGATTGTCGGAAACCAGCTTGCGGTAGCGTTTCCTGACCTCCTCGAACGGCTTGCCGCGCTCGATGCCGAGCACGACATAGGGGTCGGCCGCACCAAGATTGACGTGCCTGGCAAGGATCGCCTCGTAGTGCACCTCGTCTATGCGGAAGATTTCGGCGATGCGGTGCAGGAACTGGCCTTCACGCTCATGGATCAGCCCGTCGGCCTTGGCAATGTGGAACAGGCCGTCGAGTATATCCTCCAGCATCATGCAGTTCGAATGGCCGGAGCCACAAAGCTGCGCCATGCGCTCGGCATAGGTCTCGAAGCCGGCAACGTCACGTTTGGCCAGATCGTAGAGTCGCGCCACGTTGCGCGTCTCCTTTGGCGGCACCTCGAATATTTCCTGGAAGGCGCGTATCTCGTCCTGGGTGACGACCCCGTCGGCCTTGGCCATCTTGGCCGAGAGCGCAATCATCGCCACCGAGAAAGCGACGCGACGGCGCAAATCCGCATCGCCGGAAAAAACGGTGCGTACAGCCTCGACCACGTCGGCGACGCCCGACGAGGCTGAGGACGAAATCCGCGTGATGAAGTCGCCGAGGCGGTCCCAAATCGACATGGCCGCTTCTTAGAGCCAACCGGTCCCCGCTATCAAGCCAATAACGGCCGGCATCATACCTCCGACGACAATCGAACTCGTGTCGGAACCACTACCCGCCTGGGCGAAGGGCCGGCAAGACGCCGGCCCTCGCCAGAACACAGGTACTAATGACTACTGCGCGGGCGCAGGAGCGGGCGTTGCCGGAGCCGGCTCGGCAGGCTTGGTCGAATTATCCGCGGGCGCAGCAGGTTTCATTGGCTGCTCGGCCGGCGGATTGGTGCTCTGGGTGGTGGTGTTATCCGTCCCCGTGCCGCTGTCGCTGCATGCAGCGACGCCGAGCAGCGCAAGCGCGGACACCGACGCAAGAATGAGTTTTTTCATGATATCTCTCCTTCAACACACGCTCACGTTGCAGTGAACGGTCGAGAAGGAAATGCATCACTCAGCCATGGGTTTCGTAACGATGCGTTTCCGCATGTAACATCGCTCGCATCCTCCCCTTGCGCCTCCCCGGGGGTGAAACAGCTTTGCGCTCCCCTGTGCGGATCGCTGTCATCCACCTGTCATAGCCGGGCGTTACCCGCTTGCGGCAAAGCAAATGGGGAATCACCTTGCCATGACGGACGTTTCCGCAGATCTGATCTTTCGCCGTGGCAAGGAAGTTGGAAAAGCCGTCTACCAGAACCGCCCCCTGTCGAAGGCAGGAATTTCCGAACGGCTGTTCGCCTTCCTGTTTTCGGGCCTGGTCTATCCGCAGATCTGGGAAGATCCCGATGTCGACATGGACGCAATGCAGCTTGGCGAAGGCCACCGCGTCGTCACTATTGCCTCCGGCGGTTGCAATATCCTGGCCTATCTCACCCGGTCGCCGGCCAGGATCGACGCCGTCGATCTCAATGCCGCTCACATAGCCCTGAACCGCATGAAGCTGGAGGCGGTGCGCCACCTGCCTTCGCAGGGCGACCTGTTTCGCTTCTTCGGTGCCGCCGGCAACAACCACAATTCTCAGGCTTACGACCGCTTCATCGCGCCGCATCTCGATCCGGTCAGCCGCCACTATTGGGAGCGCCGCAACTGGCGCGGCATCAGGCGCATCGCCGTCTTCGACCGCAATTTCTACCAGACCGGCCTGCTTGGCCTGTTCATCGCTATGGGCCACCGCACGGCTAAATTCTTCGGCGTCGACCCCGCCGGCATCATGCAGGCCAGGAACATTGGCGAGCAGCGCCGCTTCTTCCACCAGGAACTGGCCCCGGTGTTCGAAAAGCCGCTTTTGAAATGGGCGACCTCGCGCAAGGCCTCGCTGTTCGGCCTCGGCATCCCGCCGGCGCAATATGACTCTCTCATCACGTCCGGCGACGGTACCATGGCCAGTGTGCTGAAAGCCCGGCTGGAAAAGCTCGCCTGCGATTTTCCATTGAAAAACAACTATTTCGCTTGGCAAGCCTTTGCCAGGCGCTACCCCCAACCCGGCGAAGCCGCCCTGCCCGCCTATCTTGAAAGGCAGAACTATGAGGCCATTCGCGGCAATGTAGACCGCGTCGCCATTCATCATGCCAATCTGATCGAATTCCTGGCAGGCAAGGACGCGGGTTCCGTCGACCGTTTCATCCTGCTCGACGCGCAGGACTGGATGACCGACGACCAGCTCAATGCGCTGTGGTCGGAAATCACCCGCACCGCCTCCGCCGGCGCGCGTGTCATCTTCCGCACTGCGGCCGAGCCAAGTCTGCTGCCGGGCCGCGTCTCCGCTTCCCTGCTCGACCAGTGGAGCTACGAGAGCGATGCCTCGCGCGAATTCTCCACCCGCGACCGCTCGGCAATCTATGGCGGCTTTCATCTGTACGTGAAGCGCGCCTCATGAGCACTACCGAGCTGCCGACCAATCACGCCGAACTGATGGACGGTGTCTACCGCTGGCAGCGTCACATCTACGACCTGACCCGCAAATATTATCTGCTCGGCCGCGACCGGCTGATATCAGGGCTGGACGTTCCGCCGGGCGGCACGGTGCTGGAGCTCGGCTGCGGCACCGGGCGAAACATCATCCTCGCCGCCCGCAGCTTTCCCGGCGCGCGCTTCTATGGCCTCGACATTTCGGCAGAGATGCTGGAGACCGCGGGCACCGCGATTGCCCGCGAAGGCCTGTCCGATCGCGTCATGCTGGCAAGGGGCGACGCCACGGAGTTCGACGCAAAGGCGCTGTTCGGCCGCGACAGCTTCGACCGTGTCTTCGTGTCCTATTCATTGTCGATGATCGCAGGCTGGGAAAAGACGGTCTCCGCCGCGCTGGCAACGCTCGCTCCGGGCGGTTCCCTGCACATCGTCGACTTCGGCCAGCAGGAAGGCCTGCCGGACTGGTTTCGGACCCTGCTTCGCGGCTGGCTCAGAAAATTCCACGTCACGCCCCGTGAAATGTTGCGCGAGGTGCTGGAATCGGAATCGCGAAAAATCGGCGCAACCTTCCGTTTCCGCACACTTTATCGCGGCTACGCCTGGCTGGCGGTGGTCCGGCCGAGCAGCTGATTGGCTAGCGCAGCACCTTCACCAATGCCCCGACCATGGTCTGCGGCCTGTAGCCCAGCTTGGCCGGCGTCAGGCCGAGCCGCACCACCACTAATTGCTCGGATGGAATGATGGCGACGGTCTGCCCATCATGTCCCTCCATCCAATAGGTGTCCTTGGGCAGGCCCGCCGCCACGCCGGCACCGGGGTTTTCCTCGTCGCCCGGCGCCTCGATCCACAATTGCCCCTTGCTGTAGACTTTCGAGGCCGACGCAGGTTCGCGCATCCAGTCGACGAAACCGGCCGGCAGTATCTGGTTGCCGTTCCAGACCCCGCCCTGCAGCAGGAACTGGCCGAAGCGGGCCCAGTCATGGGCGGTGGCGTAGAGATAGGATGAGCCGACGAACGTGCCCTGTTCGTCGGTCTCGAGCACGGCGCTGTGCATGCCCAGCGGCTCGAACAGCGCGGTGCGCGGCCACGTCAACGCCTTGGCCTTGTCGCCGACCGCATCCTGCCAGAGCCGCGACAGCATCACCGCCGTTCCGCTCGAATAGGAGAACACCTTGCCCCCCTCGCCCGTGAGCGGCTTGGCTTCGGCAAAGCCCGCCATGTCGGGTTCGAGATAGAGCATGCGCGTCACGTCGGCGACGTCGCCATAGTCTTCGTTGAATTCCAGCCCGCTCGACATCGCCATCATGTCGGCAAGGCTGATCGCGGCGCGGCCATCGGCCTTCCACGGCGCGAAAAGGCCCTGGTTGGTCATCGCCATCTTGCCGTTCTTGACCAGCGTGCCGACCATGGCGGCATTGACCGTCTTGGTCATCGACCAGCCGAGCAACGGCGTTCGGGCGGAAAAGCCCTCGCCATAGCGTTCCGCCATGACGCGGCCGTTCTTGACCACCACCACGGCGCGCATGCCGGCGCCGGTCATGGCGGCATCGTCGACGATCTTCGCCACCTCCGAGTTCTGCGAGGCTTCGACCCGCTCGCCTTCCGGCCACAGCGCATCCTGTCTTGCCGCCGAGGGTTCGACATGGATCGCCGTGCGCCGCGCCTTGCCGACATCGCCATCCGGAACCGAGGCGCAGCCCAGCCCGTCGCGGAAAACCGCGATGCTCTTGCCGAGGAAGCCAAGCAGGCCGGCGGAGACTGTGCCCCGGTTCTTGTCGACCGAGACCCGCATCAGCTTGAGCAAGGGATGACCGGGCGCCTGCACGTCGATGGCAAGCACCTCGTTGGCGTCGCGCCCCGCGATGAAAACGTTGGAGCAGACGATCTTTGCCGAATAGCCCGAGCCGACCCGGATCAGTTCGGGCGGCGCGAAATAAAGCCACCCAAACAGCGCCACGACCGCCAGCACCACCAGGCCGAGCAGCCGTTTGACGATCTTGGCAATGATCCGCATCTTTCCCGCCCCCGAATCCAGGCTCGATCCATGTCATCGATTTGCCGCCATTGCTTCCGCAAAATCATGGGCCTTGTCGAGCGTCGTCAACCAGATATCAACCATGATCGGCGATCACAGGTGCATGTCGCCCAACAGCGCGCCGCGTTTTTGGGATCACGGCAGGAAACAAAATCAAAGCGCGCCGAAAAAATGCGCGTTTTGGCGATATACCGGGCGATGCTGTGGGGCGATCGTCCGGCGGGGGCCAGACCAAGCGCCGGCCATCAGTGCACAGACCCATCAGCGACCGGCTGCAACCGGCTCGGGAGTTGCGATGCGCCGTCTTGCGGCCCTTTTCATGCTGACGCTGCTCGGCGCATGCTCGACCGTGGAGGATCTGTCGCCACTGTCGCCATCCAGCACCCCTTCGGTTGCGGTGCGCGCGCCCCGCTTCGCCGATTCCAAGCCGCATGAATGGGACAGCGGCGCGCCCTGGAATTACGCAGTTCACGGCACCGACGTCTCAAAATACCAGACCTCGGTCGACTGGCCGACCGCCAAGGCCAGCGGTATTTCCTTCGCTTTCATCAAGGCGACGGAGGGCGGCGACCGTTTCGATGATTATTTCAACGAGCATTGGGCGCGCACCAAAGCCGCCGGCGTTCCTCGTGCCGCCTATCATTTCTTCTATTTCTGCACTCCGGCGGCGGTACAGGCGCGCTGGTTCATCCGCAACGTCCCCGTCGACCGTTCGGCCATGCCGCCGGTGCTGGACATGGAATGGAACCCGAAATCGCCGACCTGCAGGCTGCGCCCCGACCCGGCCACCGTGCGCGCGGAGATGACCACCTTCCTCGAAATCGTCGAGCGGCATTACGGCAAGAAGCCGATCATCTACACGTCGGTAGACTTCTTTGAAGACAACGAGCTGTCGACCTTCCGCGGTTATCCCTACTGGCTACGCTCCGTCGCCGGCCACCCGCGTCAGAAATATGGCAGCCACCCCTTCACCTTCTGGCAGTATACGGGAACCGGCATCGTTCCCGGCATGATCGGCAAGTCCGATATAAACGTCTTCAACGGCAGCCAAGCCGCCTGGGACAAATGGTTGAGGCAGAACACCCGTTGACACCGTGTCAACGGGTGCCAAGCCGCCCGGAGGAAGGGTTGCTGCAGAACACCCGTTGACACCGGGCCTGCCGCCTGCTTTCGACACGGCCGGCGGCCAAGAGTGCAGCCGCCGGTGTTCCGGGGCGACGCGCATCCAGATGGACAGCCAGGCCGCCCGGAATCCTGAATGTCGAAAGGAAGTTTATGCGACTGCGTCCCCAAGCCCTCGCGGTGCTGTTCCTGTGCGCCACGGCCTTGCCGGCAATGGCGCAGGAATGTGGCGGCGACTTCGAAACCTGGAAGCAGGGCGTGGCTGCGGAAGCCAAGGCGGCGGGTGTCGGCCCTGTCGGCCTCGAAGCGCTCGAGGATGCCAGCTTCGACGAGAGGGCCCTGGCGCGCGACCGTGCGCAGGGCGTCTTCACCCAGACCTTCATCGAATTCTCCAACCGGATGATCTCGGCCTACCGGCTGAAGCAGGGCGCGGCGAACATGAAGAAATATGCCGATATCTTCGCCCGCGCCGACCAGCAGTTCGGCGTCCAGGCGCCGGTCATCACCGCCTTCTGGGCCCTGGAGACCGATTTCGGCGCCGTGCAGGGCGATTTCCATACGCTCAGCGCGCTGGTGACGCTTTCCCATGACTGCCGCCGCCCGCAGCTGTTCCGGCAGCAGTTGGTGCCACTGCTGGAATTGATCGACCATGGCGTGCTGCCGGCCGACGTCAACGGCGCCTGGGCTGGAGAGATCGGCCAGACGCAGATCCTGCCTTCGGATTATCTTGCGCGTGGCGTCGACGGCGACGGCGACGGCAAGATCGACCTGCGGGGCAGCGTGCCGGACGTGATCATGACGACGGCCAACAAGGTGCTGTCGCGCGGCTGGAAACGCGACGAGCCCTGGATCCAGGAAGTGCGCGTGCCCGACGAGATGCCATGGGAACAGACCGGGCGCACAAACAAATTGCCGCTGACACAGTGGACGCAGAGGGGTGTTACCAATCCCGACGGCTCGCCGCTGGTCGACAAGGGCCTGAAGGCCGGGCTGGCGCTGCCCATGGGCCGCAAGGGGCCGGCCTTCCTCACTTACGAAAATTTCGACGTCTATCTCGAATGGAACCAGTCCTTCACCTACGCGCTGACCGCGGCCAATCTTGCCGCGCGGCTTGCCGGCGCGCCACCGATCGACCCGCGCAATCCTGAACCAGGCCTCAACAACGAGCAGATGAAGGCTTTGCAGACCAAACTGGAGGCCAAGGGCTATGATGTTGGCACGGTCGACGGGATCCTGGGCACCAACACCCGCGAAGCGATCCGCAAGGAGCAGACGCGGCTGGGATTGCCCGTGGACGGCTGGCCGACGCCGGAGCTTTTAGCGAAGCTGTGAGTAGTAAGTAGTGACGGAGCCATTTCCCTACTCCCTACTCCCTACTTAATCCGCCATCGTCTCCAGACTCGCCAATCCCACCGGCGCGTCGCCTTCGTCGAACGGCGTCGCCACCTCGACGAAAGTGTCGGGATAAAAGCCGTTGAAGCGGGTTCTCAGCGACAGCGAATAGGCACCGATATGGCCGATCTCGATCCAATCGCCGGTGTCGACGGTTTCCGGCAGCCAGAACGGCCGCGACAATATGTCGACGGAATCGCAGGTCGCGCCGCAGACCTTGAACGGCACGATGGTTTTCTCGTCGCCATTGCGCGTGCGGATCGCCGGATCGGGAATGAAGCGTGCCGGCAGCGTGATCTTGCCGGTCCATGAATCCGACAGCGACGCCCAGATGCCGTCATTGATGTAGAGCCGCTTGCCCTTGCGCAACAGCACCCGCACGATCAGCGACAGGCAGCGCGCCACGATCACCCGGCCGGGCTCGGCCACCAGCGGCATCTGGTCGAACTGGTATTCCTTGAGGTCTCCAGAAAGCCGCGACATGATCTGGCCGAGCGACGGCATCGCGACTTGCTTGCGGTTGGGATCATGCCCGTATTCGGCCGGAAAACCGCCGCCGACATCGAGACCGGCCAGGTCGAAGGTCAGCCGGTTGCGCACCCAGTCGGCGGAAGCCAATGCCCTTTCGTAGGTGTCGGGGTCCTCGATCTGGCTGCCGACATGGAAGCACAGGCCGACCTTGTAGCCGGTGCGGTTCAGCCGTTCGGCGAGCTCGACCGCATAGGCCGGGCCGGCGCCGAACTTCTTCGACAGCTCGTAGGCCGCATGGCCCTTGGTCTGCACTCGAACGAACACGCTGATTGCGCCCGGGTCGATGTCGAGCGCCCTGACCACCCGCGTCAGTTTGGTGATCTCGTCCTCGTGGTCGAGCGCAATGACGCGGATGCCGTATTTCTCCAGCGCCAGCCTGATGTCCGACTGCGCCTTGACAGGATGCATGTAGAGCATCTCGGCATCGGCCGAGACCGCGCGCACGGCGGCGAACTCGCCGGGCGAGGCCACGTCGAAAGCGGAGACGCCGGCCTCGACCAGCGTCTTCAGCACGATCTGCTCGCCATTGGTCTTGACCGCATAGGCCGTCTTGCCGGCGAACATGCCCATGAACTGCAAGGCATCGGCCTTCAGCACCTGCGGGCGGAAGCAGTAGACCGGATCGTCCGGGCGAAGCGCCAGTGCCGCCTCGCGGGCATTCTCGAATCGCTGCATGGACGAATCCTTGACCTAGCCTGCGCACAATTAATCCAGCTAGCGGCCAATGAAAACAATTCTGTGTCTCGTGCGCCTGACGGCAGGGCGCTAGGCTTTGTCAGGGGAGACAGGCCATCGGGCAGGTTTCGGGTGGTTCTTGCCTGCGAACCCGATATGGCTTCTGTCTGGCTGCCTGCATTCGGCCGTCCGGGGAGGACGCATCACATGGCAATAGCCGCGACATCAGCACCGCGCGGACCGATGGCGCTCAAGGAGTGGGCGCAGCTTCTGCTGCTCGGCGCGATCTGGGGCGGCTCCTTTTTCTTCGCCCGCATTGCCGTGGCGGAGCTTCACCCGCTGGTGCTGGTATTGTTTCGCGTCGCCATCGCGGCACTCGCTTTACAGCTCTATCTCTTCCTGCGCGGCCCATCCTCCCGCCTTGCCCTTCCTCATGCAGGACTGTTCTTCCTACTGGCCTTCACCAACAACGTCGTGCCTTTTTCGCTGATCTTCGCCGGCCAGACCGAGCTTGGCGCCGGCGTCGCCTCGGTGCTCAATGCGACCACGCCGTTCTGGACGCTGATCCTCGCCAACGCCCTGACATCGGACGAGAAGCTCTCCTGGAACAAGCTGGCCGGCATTGCGCTTGGCGTCGCCGGCACGGCTGTGATGATCGGCCCCGGCCTGGTTGCCGGCCTCGGCGGCCCGGTCTGGGCCAAATTCGCGCTGATCGGAGCATCGTTGTCCTACGGCGTCGCACTGATGGTCGCCCGTCGCTTCAAGGGCGTGCCCTCGCCGGTCATTGCCACCGGGCAGCTGACCGCCTCGACCATCATCATGATCCCGGTCGTGCTGCTTGCGCACGGTCCCGCCGGCCTATTCTCGGCCTCCCCGCCCGTCTGGGCGGCGGTGCTGGCGCTGGCGCTGCTGTCCACCGCCTTCGCCTATATCCTCTATTTCAACCTCGTCGCCTCGGCCGGCGCCACCAACGCCTCCCTGGTGACGCTGATCGTGCCGGTCAGTGCCATGCTGCTCGGTTTCCTGTTCCTCGGCGAGCGGCTGGAATTGTTCGAAATCGGCGGCATGATGCTGATCGGTCTCGGCCTGGTGATCATAGACGGGCGCCTGTTCATCCGCAGGGTAGCGCTGCCATGACATGCCAACGACACGAAGCCGCCATAATTTATTCACAGGTTCGTATCTGGTTTTTGCCTAGAAGTTTCAACGCCTAACGGCGAAAATGAGGTCGCAAACTCCACAATCGCGTCGCAATGCAGCACATTTTCCGCTTGCCTGTGGCACAAATGACCCTAGACTCCGGGCATAGCTCTTTAAGAGGAGGCTATGTCATGGGACTTACGAGGCCAATCAACGCATTGATGATCTGTGCTGCGTTTGCATTCATCGGCGCCCTCATTATAGGCGTTCTTCCCTGAACCCGCCAAAAACGGGGAAGACCAGCACCCAATAATCAACCAGTTTGAAAGGCCGGGTTTTTACCCGGCCTTTCTGCATCTCAAGCCCGGTTCAGGCGGCTGCGGAGCCAGCCACTTCCGCCTCATGCGAGCGGATGCCGATCATGTGGCAGACGGCAAAGACGAGGTCGGCCCGGTTCATCGTATAGAAGTGGAAATCGCCCACGCCCCGCTCGACCAGGTCCAGCACCTGCTCGGCCGCCACCGCCGACGCGACCAACGCATGCGTCTGCGGATCATTCTGCAGGCCGTCGAAACGTTCGGCCAGCCATGCCGGCACCAGCGCGCCGCAACGCGCCGAGAAATTGGCGACCTGGGTGAAATTGTGCACCGGCAGGATGCCCGGCACGATCGGAATGTAGATGCCGGCTCGACGCGCGCGCTCGACATAGCGCTCGTAGAGATCGTTGTCGAAGAAGAACTGGGTGATCGCCCGCGTCGCGCCATTATCGACCTTGCGCTTCAGCATGTCGATGTCGGTGGCGAAGTCGGGGCTTTCCGGATGCTTTTCCGGATAGGCCGAGACCGAGATGTCGAAATCGCCGGCGCTCTTCAGCGCACCGACCAGCTCGGCGCCATTGGCATAGCCGTCCGGGTGCGGACGATAGGCGGTGCCGACGCCCGCGGCCGGATCACCGCGCAGGGCGACGAACCGCTTCACACCCATCTCGGCGAATTCCTGGATCACCGCATCGACCTGAGGGCGCGGGGCGTCGACGCAGGTCATGTGCGCTGCCGGCGTCAGGCTGGTCTCCTTCAGGATGCGGCCTACGGTGCGTGCCGTGCGCTCCCGAGTCGAACCGCCGGCGCCATAGGTCACCGAGACGAATTTCGGCTTCAGCGGTTCCAGTCGGGTGACCGTGTCCCACAGCCTCGCTTCCATCTCGTCGGACTTTGGCGGGAAGAATTCGAAGGAAACCCTGACCTTGTCGCCAATGTCGGGGCGGCGGGAAAAGCGGAACTGGTTCATCAGGCGATTTCCCCTATCGAACTCACTTTGGTCTGCTGGCTGTCATTGGCAGGATCGGCGATCAGCAGGCGCCGGTCGCGGCCAAGCCAGAGCTTGACCGTGAGCCTGGCCTCGGTGCCGCCGCGCGGCTCGAACTCCTGGGCATCTTCGAGATCAAGGCCCGCTTCGGAGAACCACTCGCCGATCTGCCGGTCGGAAAAGCCGAGGCGCATATGCGCGTGCTCGTCGCGCAGGAATTCCAGGGTATGCGGCGCGAAATCGACGATCACCAGCCGTCCGGAAGGGCGCAGCAGCCGCGCCGCCTCATGGACGGCGCGCGCAGGATCGTCGAGATAATGCAGCACCTGATGGATGGTGACGAGATCGAAGGCGTCGCGCTCGACCGGCGGCGAGAAGATGTCGCCCTGCCGCACCTGAGCATTGGAGACGCCGGCCTTGTCGAGGTTGGCGCGCGCGACGGTCAGCATCTCGCGCGACATGTCGATGCCGATGCCGCGCCGGTAGAGCGGCGAGAATATCTCCAAGAGGCGTCCGGTGCCGGTGCCGAGATCGAGCATCGACTGGAACGGCCGCTTGCCGACGAGCTTCATGAGCGCTGCCTCGACCGCACGGTCAGGCACGTGCAGGGAGCGGATATGGTCCCAGCTTGCCGCGTTCTGCGAAAAATACTCCGCCGCGCGGTCCTGCCGCTTGCGCTTGACCGAGGCCAGCCGCTCGAGATCGCGCTCGACCTGCGGATCGGCGCCGCGAATGCCGGCGACCAGCCGCAGCACGAAGTCGCGCGCGGAATCCGTATCCGACAGCCGGAAGAAAGCCCACGACCCCTCCTGGTAACGGCCGATCAGCCCGGCCTCCAGGAGCAGCTTCAGGTGCCGCGACACGCGCGGCTGCGACTGGCCGAGAATCTCGGTAAGATCGGACACGGTGAGATCACCGCGCGACAGCAGCGCCAGTATGCGCAAGCGGCTCGATTCGGCCGCCGCCTTCAATGTGTCCACCATGGTGTCGAGCGCGACATGCATCAGCGTATTCTCTTTGAAAAAGATATAAACATATGTTTATGTCGATTTTCACAGCCTTGCAAGCGCTATGTCGCTTCCGGACAAGAAAATGCCGCAGGCGTGATTTCTCGGTGCATGTCGCGCCTAAAAATGTGTAGCGGTTTCAGGGCAAGACATGCGTCAACAAAAAGATGGATAAAATGACCGGGCGGCGTGAGATGTTTGAGGTGCGGGAGGGTGAAAAAAGGCTCGAGATCGATCCGGCGCTGATGCCGGCGGATGGCGGCGTCGTCTTCATCGGCCGTATCGCCTCACCATGGACGACGCGCGAAACCTGCCCCAAGAACATGCGCGCGGCGCGCGAGACCGGGCAGCCGGCAGCACTGACGATCGACCCGCCCTACCGCGCCGGCCTGCAAGGGCTGGAGCGCACCAGCCATCTCGTCATCCTGTCGTGGCTCCACCACGCGCCGCGGACTCTGATCGTGCAGAAACCGCGCCATGCGGCTGAAGCAAAAGGCGTATTCGGCCTGCGCTCCCCTGCCCGACCGAACCCGATCGGCCTGCATGTGGCGAAACTGGTTGCGCTCGACCTCGCCACCGGGCGCATCGAGATCGACGCCATCGACGTGCTCGACGGCACCCCGGTGGTCGACATAAAACCCTATTTCGCATCGACCGATGCCTTTGCCGAGGCGACCATCGAAGGGCGCGACGAATGATGAAGGCGCCGACCGGCCGTCGGCGCGCCGTCGCCAAGGCGTTGACCGCGCTTCTGCCGCTGGCGCCCTATGCCGATATGGAGAAGATCCGAGCGGATGCCGGCTCCGTCCACATGAAGACCTTGCCGCCGACCATTGCCGTGTGGCTGGCGACGGTTGCCCATATCCGCCACGCCCATACCGACTACGAAAAGCTGCTCGCCGAAGGTTATGACCGCGACTCGGCGCGTTTCTTCGTCATCGAGCAGACCAATGTCGTACTTACCCGCTGGCGCGCCACCCGCCTGCTCGACGCCGACGACGAGGATGATTGAAGCTGTTGCCGGTCCGGCACGGCGCTCGGTAGCATGGCTGGCAGCTTTTCACTTCGAGGACGAACGACGCCGGATGACTGGCTCTATGCCCTCTGCCTGACACCGATAGCCTGTGATGCAAGGAGGTGCCGATGAGCCAGACCGCACAGGATACACGGCCGCTGCCTGTGGTGAGCGACCGCCACGTCGACCCGCATGCTTATCCCGACGGCATCGCCTTCCTCGACGGCCAGTACCTGCCGATGTCGCAGGCCAAGATCTCGGTGCTGGATTGGGGATTCCTGCATTCCGATGCCACTTACGACACGGTGCATGTCTGGAACGGCTGCTTCTTCCGGCTTGACCTGCATCTCGACCGCTTCTTCGGCGGACTGGAGAAATTGCGCATGACGATCCCGTTCGACCGCGATGGCGTGACGGAGATCCTGCACAATTGCGTGGCACTGTCGGGACACAGCGCCGCCTATGTCGAAATGCTGTGCACGCGCGGCGCTTCCCCTACTTTCAGCCGCGATCCGCGCCAGGCGATCAACCGCTTCATGGCGTTTGCCGTGCCGTTCGGCTCGGTCGCCAATCCCGAGCAGTTACAGCGCGGCCTCAATGTCGCCATCAGCGACAAGGTGCGCATTCCGCCGGCCTCGATCGACCCGGCGATCAAGAACTACCACTGGCTCGACCTGGTGCGCGGCCTTTACGATGCCTATGACCGCGGCGCCGAGACAGCGCTCATTCTCGACTTCAACGGCAATGTCGCCGAAGGTCCGGGCTTCAACGTCTTCTGTATCAAGGACAACAAGCTCTCGACGCCGGCGATCGGCGTGCTACCCGGCATAACCCGCCGCACTGTCTTCGATCTCTGTGCGCTGGAAGGCCTCTTCGCCACCCCGGCGGACGTCAGTGTCGCGGCATTGCGCGAGGCCGACGAGGTCTTCATCACCTCTACCGCCGGCGGCATCATGCCGGTCACGATGATCGACGGCAGCCCAGTCGCGGACGGCAGGCCCGGCGCGATTACCGGCCGACTGATGGCGCTCTATTGGGACAAGCATAAGGATCCGGCCTGGTCGAGCGCTGTACGCTACCCCTGACCGGTCGCCGCTCCCGTCCAAATAATTCCGCCACCGCCTCTGGAAAGTCGCGGGACGCACCGTATATGGCACAAAGCGGAGAGGCCTCCACTTATCTCTGAAAAAATTCCAGCTTGCACGGGCAAGGACTTCATCATGACAAACAAGGTTTGGTTCATCACCGGATCGTCGAAAGGTTTTGGCCGCGTCTGGGCCGAGGCCGCGCTCGCCCGCGGCGACCGCGTCGCGGCAACCGCCCGCGATGCCGGCACACTCGCCGCTCTCGTCGAGAAATATGGCGACAACATCGCCGCGATAGAGCTCGACGTCACCGACAAGAAAGCCGTCGATGCCGCAATCACCGGGGCGCACAAGCGCTTTGGCCGGCTCGACGTCGTCGTCAACAATGCCGGCTATGGCCATTTCGGCGCCATCGAGGAGGTCAGCGAGCAGGAAGCCCGCGACCAGATCGAAACCAATGTGTTCGGCGCGCTGTGGGTCACCCAGGCCGCCTTGCCGATCATGCGTGCGCAGCGCTCCGGCCACATCATCCAGATCTCTTCGATCGGCGGCGTCAATGCCTTCGCCTCGCTTGGCCTCTACCACGCCTCGAAATGGGCGCTGGAAGCTTTCAGCCAGTCGCTGAGCCTCGAGGTCGCCGAGTTCGGCATCCATGTCACGCTGGTCGAGCCCGGCGGCTTCTCCACCGACTGGGCCGGTCCGTCTGCAAAGGTCTCGAAAGCGCTTGACGCCTATGCGCCCGTCCGCGCCGCCATGGCGGAGCGCCGCAGCCGCGCGGTGGCCGGCGATCCCGAGGCCACCGGACCGGCGATGCTGGCCATCGTCGACGCGGCCGAGCCGCCTCTCAGGGTATTCTTCGGCGACGGCGGGCTGCCGATGATCAAACAGGAATACGCCAACCGCATCGCCACCTGGGAAAAGTGGGACCATGTCTCCGTCATGGCGCAAGGCGCCAACAAGAACCGCAAGGCCTAGTCAGATCACTCAGCCCACGCCGTTTCGAGCGGCGGCGAGGCTGCCTCGTCAGGCGCGATAAATCCACTGCTCGGGCACCCGCACGGAGATTTCCTCGCCGGACCTGACGATTCCGGGCTTCTCGACCCAGGCGACAAGGCCCCGCAGCCGCTTGGCGACTTTCGGGAAGAGCAGCGCGGTGGCGTCGCGGTCCGCCGCCCGGACATGCTCGGAGATCGAGTGTCCGGCGACGCGGCATGGCTTGTTCTGGGCATCGATCTTGACCGTCACGCCGCCCTTGAAGAACAGCAGCGAGCCGGATGGCAGCATCGAAAGATGCGGTATCCCTTCGATCAGCACGTTGGCGCCGATCCACTCAGGCTTGATCTCCTTGAGGCCCATGCGTTCGGCGACCAGCGCGAGTTCGTCCGCCGACACCAGCGACAATTGTCTCTCGTTGCGCATCTCGGTGCCGCGCTGATACCAGGGTTCGCGCCCGCCGGAGCGTCGCGTTATCCCGGCATGAAAATCGCCCGCTATGCCGTCGAAGCCCAACTGCAATTCCTCGACCGCCTTGGTTTCGAAATGGTCGAACGGAGCGGCATAGAGCGCCGCCGCTCTTGCCGCCAGCTTGCGGCCCGGCACGATGTCGACCGTCAGGTCCGCCGGAAAAAGGTCGAGGTTGGTTTCCTGCATCAGTCTCGTCTAGAGGCCCTCCGCAATGCGGTCCAGTCGAAAGCGCTGATGATCCGATCACGCCGTTTGATGCCGATCACGACTTTCTTACCGGAAACGCCGTTGCCGTCCTCAGCGCGCCGCATTGCCGCCGCGCCGCGGGCATAGACGATGGCGCCAGATCGGGAGGAGGTTCGGGTCATGCAGGTGGGACACGCCGTTGCCGCGCTCTGGTTGTTCTGGCTGGTATCGTGGATCCTTGCCGCATCATGGGCCGATCCCGTGCGCAAGCGGGCGGATTTCAGGGCGGAGGCGCGATATCGGGTTCTCTGGCTCGCCGGTACCGTCCTGCTGTTCGTTCCGGCGCACGGCTATGTGGGTCGGCTTCGGCTCTGGACGCCGACGCTCACCCAAGCCTGGATTTGCGTCGCCCTGATCGCCATCGGCATCGCCTGTGCATGGTGGGCCCGCCTGCATCTCGGCCGGCTGTGGTCCAGCACGGTAACGGCCAAGGCCGATCATCGCATCATCGACACCGGCCCTTACGCGCTTGTCCGTCATCCGATCTATACCGGCCTGCTGCTTTCGGTCCTCGCCACCATGGCCGTCAAGGGCACGGTATGGGGCGTCGCGGGCGCCGCCCTGCTGCTTGTCGGGATCGTCATCAAGGCGAGGCTGGAGGAAAGTTTCCTGCGCGGCGAGCTTGGGCCCGCCTATGACGATTACGCGCGCCGCGTGCCGATGCTCGTTCCCTTTTCGCCGGCCTGAAGCGGCAAGCGCGTCCTACAGCATCCGCAGCAGCGCGCCGCCGATCGAATACCCCGCGCCGAAAGCGCAGATCAGCCCGAAGTCGCCCGCCTTCATGTCGGCATGGTTCTCCGACAGCGCGACGATGGCGCCGGCGCCCGCCGTGTTGCCGAGACGCTCCAGCACCATGGGCGCGCGGTCATGATCGACCTCGTGGCCGAATGAGAGTTTCAGGATCATGGCGTTCATGCGCGCATTGGCCTGGTGCAGCCAGAAGCGTCGCACCGCCTGCGGCGTCAGGCCGTGCTCGGCCAGGAACTCCACGATGAATTTGTGCCCGGCGACGGTGACTTCCTTGAACACCTTGTTGCCGACCTGCTTGATCAGATTGCCCTCCAGATCGATCCTGTAGGGATCGTCCTGTGCGGTGCGGGTGTGGTAGCCGAGATTGGTGCGGATGTTGTTCGACATCTGCGTCCAGATGCGCGTGTCGAGCACTTCGAAACGTCCCGGCCGTTTCTCGCCGAGTGCCAGCCCTTCGACCACCATCGACACCGAGGCGTCGCCGAAGATGAAATGCGTCTGCCGGTCGCGGAAATTGAGATGGCCGGTGATGATCTCGGGCGTCGTCACTAGGATGCGCTTGTGGGCGCCCGCACGCACGAGATTGACCGCCATGTGCAATGCTGCCGCGGCGGAGGAACAGCCGAGCCCCATGTCGAAGCCCGCCCCCTTGGTGCCCAGGGCCTGCTGCATCTCGATGGCGATCGCCGGATAGGGCCGCTGGTGGTGCGAGGCCGAGCAGATCACTAGGTCGATATCGGAGGGCAGCAACCCGGCATGGTCAAGCGCCTTGCGGGCCGAAGCGATGCCGAACTCGGCCTCCAGCGACAGCGCATCGTCCGGCCGCGCCGGAATGCGCGGTGCCATACGGGTCGGGTCGAGTATGCCTTCGCGCTCGATCACATGACGGCTGCGCACGCCCGAGGCGTGGACGATGAAGTCGCTGTCCGATTTCTGCAGCAGCGGCTGGTCCGTGCCCGACCGGCGCGCGTTTTCCGTGTCGACCCAGCTGTTGAAACTGGCGACCAGTTCCTCATTGCTGATCTCTGGCTCGGGGATTTCGACGCCGATACCGCTGATGATGACGCGATGCATGTCCAGTCCGTCCCATCCGCAGGCGTTCAGGGGCTTTGATGTGGGCGTAAGGGAGGCCCGGCGCAACCCTTGTCGCATTGAGCCGGTTTATGCCAGCTTAAACCGGTTCCCACGTCCCCTCACCATGCGCACAGTTTGGTGTTAGTCTGTGAGTTGTTCCAGCATGCACCGTCGCGGCTGCACACGAACTGCCCCGGCTCCTCATCGACGTTGTCGTTCAAGCCCGCTTGGCGACAATGAAAATGCGCGGGAAACGCAACAGCACCTTGCCATTTGCGGTCTTGTTATAGGCCTTGGCGATCCTGGCCGTGTAGCTTTCGAGGAACAGCATCTTCTCGTCCGCATCGAGCGGGTCGACAAAAGGCTTCAAGCCCGTCGACTTCACCCATTCCACGATCGCCCCGGCGTCGGCCAGCGGATGGTTATAGACCGTGTGCCAGATGTCGAGCCGGTCCGAGAGTGGCGACAACAGATCATAATAGAACGACACCGGCGGCAGCGGCGCGCGCGCCGCCCCTTTCAGCTTGGCTGCGAACGGCATTTCGGCGGCGGTCTCGCGCATCAGCCTGTGGGAATCCTCGCCCATATTGTCTGGCATCTGCACGGCGAGCGCGCCGCCGGGCGCAAGAAACCCCATCAGCCGCTGGAAGACATCAGGATGTTCCGGCAGCCACTGGAACACGGCATTGGCGAAGATCACATCGACCGGTTGAGCCGGCGCCCATGTCGAGGCATCGGCAAGGTCGAAGCTGACATTGGGCAGGCGTGCCCTAGCCTTCTCGATCATGTCGGGAGACGTGTCGAAGCCGCTCACCTGTGCATCCGGCCAGCGCGCGACCAGAAGCTCCGTCGAATTGCCCGGCCCGCAGCCTATGTCGACAACCCTGCGGGGGAAGTCGAACGGCACCTGCGCCACCAAGTCGCGCGCAGGACGCGTGCGCTCGTCCTCGAACTTCAAATATTGGGCGGCGGACCAATCGGGCTTTGCTGGGCTGTTCAACGGTAAGACCTCGCGGCGGTTGCCACCTTCCATGACCGGCGCGACAAGCCGGCTATCCCAATTGGATGACGATCCCGTCGTCGCCGACCCGGAACCGCCACTGCAATAACGGCCCTTACCGCGTCAGCCTCTTATGCGTCATGCGGTGCGGGGCCGCCGCCTCCGCGCCCAGGCGGCGAACCTTGTCCTTCTCATACTCCTCGAAATTGCCTTCGAACCATTCGACATGCGCGTCGCCCTCGAAGGCGAGCATGTGGGTCGCCATGCGATCGAGGAACATGCGGTCGTGGCTGATGATGACAGCGCAGCCGGCATAGGCTTCCAGCGCGTCTTCGAGCGCGCTCAGCGTCTCGGTGTCGAGGTCGTTGGTCGGTTCGTCGAGCAAAAGCACATTGCCGCCGCCTTTGAGCATCTTGGCCAGATGCACTCGGTTGCGTTGGCCGCCCGAAAGGTTGCCGACCTTCTGCTGCTGATCGCCGCCACGGAAGTTGAAGGACGAGCAATAGGCGCGGCTGTTGACCTCGTGCTTGCCAAGCTTGATGACTTCGGCGCCACCGGAGATTTCTTCCCACACCGTCTTGTTCGGGTCCAGCGCGTCACGGCTCTGGTCGACATAGCCGAGCTTGACCGTCTCGCCGATGCGGATCGACCCCGCATCAGGCTTTTCCTGGCCAGTGAAGGTCTTGAACAGCGTCGTCTTGCCGGCGCCGTTCGGGCCGATGACGCCGACAATGCCGCCCGGCGGCAGCCTGAACGACAGGTCCTCGATCAAAAGCTCATCGCCGAAGCCCTTGGTAAGCCCTTCAACCTCGATGACGACATTGCCGAGCCGCTCGCCCGACGGAATGACGATCTGCGTGTCGGTCGGCTTGCGGTTCTGCGACTGCTCGACCAGTTCCTCATAGGCCTTGATACGGGCCTTGGACTTGGTCTGGCGCGCCTTCGGCGAGGATTGGATCCACTCGCGCTCGCGCCAGATCGACTTCTGGCGGGCGTCGTCCTCGCGGCCTTCCTGGATCAAGCGTTTGGCCTTGGCGTCGAGATATTTGGTGTAGTTGCCCTCGTAAGGGATGCCGCGGCCGCGATCGAGCTCGAGGATCCATCCCGTGACGTTGTCGAGGAAGTAGCGGTCGTGGGTGATGATCAGCACCGAGCCCGGATAGTCGCGCAGGTGCTTTTCCAGCCACGCCGTGGTCTCGGCGTCGAGATGGTTGGTCGGCTCGTCGAGCAAAAGCAGGTCGGGCTGTTCCAGGAGCAGCCGGCACAGCGCCACGCGGCGGCGCTCGCCGCCTGACAGATTGGTCACCTCGGAATCGGCCGGCGGGCACTGCAGCGCGTCCATCGCCATCTCGACCTGCTGCTCGAGGTCCCAAAGGTTGAGCCGATCCATCTCGTCCTGGAGCTTGGCCGACTCGTCCGCCGTCTCGTCGGAATAGTTCATCATCAATTCGTTGTAGCGCTCGATGATGGCGGTCTTCCTGCCGACGCCGTCCATGACGTTTTCACGCACGGTCTTGCTGTTGTCGAGCTGCGGCTCCTGCGCCAGGTAGCCGACCGTGGCGCCTTCGGCCAGCCACGCCTCGCCCTGGAACTCCTTGTCGAGCCCGGCCATGATGCGCAGGATGGTCGACTTACCCGAACCGTTAGGACCGAGAATGCCGATCTTGGCGTCCGGGTAGAAGGACAGATGAACGTTATCGAGCACCTTCTTGGTGCCGTAGGCCTTTGACAGGCCTGACATGTGATAGATGAACTGGCGTGCCACGCGCGCTTTCCCTGAAAAACTGACTGATTTGTCGATCTGAATGGAGGTTGGCCGCTATGTAGGCGATGCGGAGCCGAACGGCAATCGCTTTCGCCGCATCGAACCGATCACAGGCCGCACAACAACGGGCGTTGGCGCCCCGGCCTGCCTGCCGGCTGGAATGAGCTCAGGACCTACTGGAACCCGATTGCGTCGACGGTTCCGGTCGGGCAACCGGCCTTGTTGGTCGGCACCGAGGCCAGCAGCAGGTCCTTGAGCGAGCTGTTTGGGCCGATCGGACCGGCAAGGCCAAGCGTCAACTCTCCGATCAGCCGCCGGCCGCTCGACGGATCGATGACGCAGGAGACGCGCACGCGATCGCCGGCGCCGGCGCCAAAGGCCTGGTCGAAGGCGCCGCGGATCTGATCCGCCGTCAGCTTGCCGCCGATGTTCTTGGCGAAGAGATCGCGCACCGCTGAGCCGTTCACCGCACGCATCAGGCTGAGTGCGTCGGAAAAGTACTCCTGCTGGTTCTTGCCGTAGCAGGTGCCGTGCTTGATCCATTCATGCCGCTCCAACTGCGAAGCAGTGCCCGGCATCACCTTGTCGAGTTCCGTGCGCGTGCCGGCGTCCAAATTGACAGGCGGAAGATCCTTCCAGTGCGCCGGACTGTCGTTGGCCTTGTCGCTGGCCGGTACCTGGCAATAGAAGTTCCCGTTCGGCTGCGGCCACAGGCCGTGCAAGGTGAAGTTGCTGGCATCGAATTCATTCGGGTTTTGTGCCTTGCATTCGCTCTTGCTGGACTTGGTCTCGCAAAAAGCCGGCTGCCAGCTCAGCGCGAAGACATATTCGGGTTTTCCTGACGCCGCAGGCTTGCCCTGCCCGCCGGGGGTCGCCGGCAGCGTTGCTGCGCTGCTGCCGGAGAGATGTCCGCAACTGACCTTCACCCAGCGCCGATCCGGATCTGCGCTCGGCACCAGGATGAGATAGTGCGTCGGCGCATCCTTGTTGCCCGCCAGCAGCTGATAGCTCTGTCCGGCATCAGTCGAGACATTGCCGGGATTCTTGCCGTTCTTGATGGCTTGCGTCGCTGGACAGGAGGCGTCGGCAACGAAGGTGCCACTCATCCTGACGTCGGCATGGGCCGCACCCGTTAACGATGCCGCCAACATGGCCAATCCGAAAACAACAGCAATGCGCATGGGAATCCCTGGATGAAAAAGGTGGGCGACAGACTGAAGCTGTCTCCATGTCAGAATTGCGATATTCCACCGGCCAGACGCAAGAAACATCATCGCGAGAAATCCGGAATGGCGGATTGACGCTGAACCGGCCCCGGCGCAAACAAGGCCGGCGCCACCGAGGCGGGCCAGGGTGGAAATCACTGAATGTCATTCAGCCAGCAGCGCATGGTCCGTTCGCCGACCGGCGCCGACCTCAATCTTCTGGTCCGGCAGGCCGACGGCCATCCGCGCGCCGTCATCCAGATCAATCACGGTCTGGCAGAACATGCGGCGCGCTATGATCGTTTTGCCGATTTCCTGGGCGCGCGCGGCTTTAGCGTCTATGTTCACGATCATCGCGGCCATGGCGCAACGAAGGCGCCCGACGCACCGCTGGGCAGGTTCGCGCATGAGGACGGCCCCGCCAAGGTCATCGCCGATGTCGGCGCCATCCATGATCTCATCGCCAGGGAGCAGCCGGGCCTGCCCGTCATCCTGTTCGGCCATTCGATGGGCGCGTCCGTGGCGCTGAACTTTCTCCTGGCCCATTCGAACCGCGTTCACGCCGCCGCCATCTGGAATGGCAATTTTTCAGCTGGCCTGCTCGGGCAGGTGGCGCTCGGCATCCTTGCATGGGAAAGGATGCGGCTCGGCTCGGACGTCCCATCGCGCCTGCTGCCGAAACTCACCTTCCAGGCCTGGGGTAAGGCGGTGCCCAACCACCGCACCTTGTTCGACTGGCTGTCACGCGATCCCGCCGAGGTCGACAAATACATCGCCGACCCGCTATGCGGCTGGGACGCCTCGGTGTCGATGTGGCGCGATGTCGTGCAGATGGCGCTCAATGGCGGCAGGGACGCCGGTTTCGTCGGCGTTCGGCGCGACCTCCCCGTCAGCGTCGTGGGGGGCGAAAAAGACCCTGCCTCGGATTATGGCAAAGGGATCATCCAGCTTGCCGGACGCATGCGCAAAATGGGCTTTTCGAATCTCGTTTCAAAGGTTTACAGCGAGACCCGCCACGAAAGCCTGAACGAGGTGAATCGCGACATCGTCATGGACGATTTCGCGGCATGGGCCGAGACGATCCTGACGCGATGAAGCGTTGGCCCATTGCAAGAGCCGTGACAGCGGCAATCTCTGTTGATAGAGGCTTCGGTTCCGACCAATTCTGGTGATTTATGGCTGAGCCCCCGCTGAAAGGCGTCCGCGTCGTCGAACTCGCCCGCATCCTTGCCGGGCCCTGGGCCGGGCAGTTGCTTGCCGATCTCGGCGCCGACGTCATCAAGGTCGAAAGCCCGGACGGCGGCGACGACACCCGCAAATGGGGCCCGCCCTTCGTCATGGGCAAGGATGGCGAGAACCTGTCGGCCGCCTATTACCATTCCTGCAATCGCGGCAAGCGCTCCATCGCCATCGATTTTTCGACACCGGAGGGCGCCGAAACCGTGCGCCGGCTGGTGGCAACGTCTGACGTGCTGATCGAAAACTTCAAGCTTGGCGGTTTGAAGAAATACGGACTCGACTATGACAGCCTGCGCAAGATCAATCCGCGCCTCGTTTATTGCTCGATCACCGGATTCGGCCAGGACGGTCCGTACGCGCCGCGCGCCGGCTACGATTTCATCATCCAGGGCATGGCCGGCATGATGTCGATCACCGGCGAGGCGGGACGCGAGC
The DNA here is from genome assembly GCF_006440835.1 of Mesorhizobium sp. B2-5-11. Classification (NCBI taxonomy): domain Bacteria; kingdom Pseudomonadati; phylum Pseudomonadota; class Alphaproteobacteria; order Hyphomicrobiales; family Phyllobacteriaceae; genus Mesorhizobium; species Mesorhizobium sp. B2-5-11. The sequence goes on along the minus strand of NZ_VFUK01000003.1, from coordinate 52,902 downwards.
CGCAGAAGGCCGGCGTCGCCATCTCCGACATCTTCACTGGCCTCTATTCCGTCATCGCCATCCAGGCGGCCCTTCGCCACGCCGAAAAAACCGGCGAAGGCCAGCACATCGACATGGCATTGTTCGACACCCAGATCTCGGCGCTCGGCAATCAGAACCTCAACTATCTCGTCTCCGGCAAGTCGCCTGTGCAGATGGGCAACGCGCATATGAACATCGCGCCCTACGAGGTGCTGCCGGTCCGGGACGGTCACATCATCCTGGCGGTCGGCAATGACGGCCAGTTCGCCAGGTTCTGCGCGGTGGTCGGGCTGGACGAATTGCCCGGCAATCCCGATTTCGCCACCAATCCGGCCCGCGTCGCCAACCGGGCGGCGCTACGCGAGCGGATCGTCGAGGCGCTGAAGACCAAGGATCGCGACCCGCTGCTGGCCAAGCTGGAAGCGGCCAGCGTGCCGGCGAGCCCGATCAACACGATCGGACAGATGTTCGCCGACCCGCAGGCGATCGCGCGCGGCATGCGGCTCGATCTCGACGACGGCCATGGCAATCTTCTGCCCTCGGTTCGCGCACCGATGATCATGTCCGAAACACCGCTCGTCTATGAGCGCCCCTCGCCCCGCCTGGGCGAACATACTGACGAAATCCTTGCCGAACTGGAGAGAGCAAAATGAAAACCGGCGGACAATTGATCGTCGACGCGCTCGAGGCCAACGGCACCGACCGTATCTTCTGCGTGCCAGGCGAATCCTACCTCGCGGTGCTCGACGCGCTGCACGATTCGGCGATCCGCACCATCGTCTGCCGCCAGGAGGGTGGCGCCGCCATGATGGCCGACTGCCAAGGCCGCCTGACCGGCAAACCCGGTATCTGCTTCGTCACCCGCGGCCCCGGCGCCACCAATGCCTCCGCCGGCATCCATATCGCCATGCAGGATTCAGTTCCCGTGATCCTGTTCATCGGCCAGGTCGCCAGCCACGCCAAGCAGCGCGAGGCCTTCCAGGAAGTGGACTATGTCAGGTTCTTTGGCGACATCGCAAAATGGGTGGTAGAGATCGACGATGCGTCGCGTATTCCCGAATTCGTCACCCGCGCCTTTGCCGTGGCGACCTCCGGACGCCCAGGTCCCGTCGTCATCTCGCTGCCGGAAGACATGCTGACCAGTGTCGTCGATGCACCGGCCGCGATCGCCTACACCCCGGTCGAGACCAGCCCCGCCGAAGCCGAACTCGACCGGTTCGAGGCGCTGCTCAATGCCGCCAAACGACCGATCGCGATCCTGGGCGGCACACGTTGGGATTTCCAGGCTGTTCAGGAAATCACCCGCATCGCCGAGGCGTGGTCGCTACCGGTCGGCTGCTCCTTCCGCCGCCAGATGCTGTTCGATCATCTGCACCCGAACTATGCCGGCGATGTCGGCATCGGCATCAACCCGAAGCTGGCGACAGCAATCAAGCAGGCCGATCTGGTGCTGCTGATCGGCGGCCGCATGGGCGAGATGCCGTCCTCGGACTATACGCTGCTGAAGAGCCCCTACCCTGACCAGACGCTGGTCCATGTCCACCCCGATGCCGGCGAACTAGGCCGCGTCTACCGTCCAACGCTTGCGATCAACGCCTCGCCCGCCGCCTTCGTGCGCGCCTTCGCCAACCGGAAGGGACCGGCATCGCCGGGCTGGGCGGCGGAGACGGCAAAGCTCCATGCCGCTTATCTCGACTGGTCGACCCCACCGGAAAGCGGTCCGGGCGCCGTCCAGATGGGGCTGATCATGACCTATCTCGAAACGGTGCTGCCCGACGATGCCATCCTGACCAACGGCGCCGGCAACTACGCCACGTGGGTGCACCGCTTCCATCGCTTCCGCCGCTTTGCCACACAGGGCGCGCCGACCTCAGGCTCGATGGGTTACGGAACGCCGGCGGCGGTAGCGGCCAAGGCGCTTTATCCGGATCGCACCGTAGTCGCTTTCGCCGGCGACGGCTGCTTCCTGATGAACGGGCAGGAATTCGCCACCGCCGTACAATACGGGTTGCCGATCATCGTCATCGTCGTCAATAATGGCATCTACGGCACCATCCGCATGCACCAGGAGCGTGAATACCCCGGGCGGGTGGTGGCCACGGACCTCAAGAATCCGGACTTCGCCGCCCTGGCGCGTGCCTATGGTGGCCATGGCGAAACGGTGGAGAAAACCGCCGACTTCGCCCCTGCCTTCGAGCGTGCTCGCGCCAGCGGCAAGCCGGCAATCGTCGAAATCCGGCTCGATCCGGAGGCAATCACCCCGACCCGAACGATGACGCAAATAAGAGACAAGGCCTGAAAGTCGGTTTCCGGCAGGAGAAAGGGCGGCGCTGTCCCGCAAAGCTTTCGCAAGCAAATACGGGCGCGCGCCCCGAGCGACGTCGCGTTACATCGACGCCGCCGCCTTTTCGATCTGACCGCGGATCTCGCCGTCCTTGTTGGCCGCGGTGTGTATGTTGACGTAATACTTGCCGGCCTCCAGATCGGTCACCTGCGTATCGGTCAATGTCGCCGATCCCTTGATCGGGCTCTTGAGTTTTTTGAACGGGATTACGGGGTCCGCATTTTCCCCCTTCGCGGCCGGGCCATGAATATGTGCGGCCGTCGCCGGCCCGCTGAGGCCGGAGTATTTGACGTTCCAACTGAGTTTCTTCTTGGCGGTGTCAAAGGTGAATGTGGCGGTTCCCTTGCCCTTGGTGGTAACGGGTGGGCTCTGCTGGCTGCCATCGAGCGTCGCCTTGAACTTCATCATGTCGGCCAGGGCCGGCGACGCGAACAGGAAAGCGGTCGAAATGGCCAGCGCCGAAAGCGTCGGCAAGACGGTCTGTGTGCGCATGAAGAACCTCCGATTGGCTGTAGCATCCGCCGTGGCTCCCCGCACGCGCATGCCTCCGACGCAACGCTCGGCCGCCCCAATGTATCCAGGCACACGCTTTTGTGATTTGGCCGCATGAAAAAGGGGCGGTCGCCCGCCCCTCCAACATCGTCCATCAAGCCCCGTCACGAGGCCGTTGAGGCCTACTTGATCGCCTTGTCGGTGATCGCGGTGGTATAGGCGCCCTTCGGCTCCTTGGTGATGATCTTCTGGTCGAGCAACGCCTTGGCGGTACGCTCATAGGTCGCCGGGTCGAGCTTGCCGTCGGCATTGTCGATGAGCTTGGCGACTTCGCTCATCATACGCTTCTGGTGGTTCTCGTCCTGGCCGCCGCCGTCCATGACGATCTCCGCCGCTTCGTCATTGTTGTCGACGGCGTATTTCCAACCCTTCATCGAGGCGCGCACGAAACGCACCATCTTGTCCTCGAAGGCCGGATCCTTGAGCTTATCCTCCGACGCATAAAGCCCGTCCTCGAGCAGGTCGTTGCCCATCGCCGAGTAGTTGAACACGGTGAGTTGCTCCGGCTTGTAGCCGGCGTCGATCAGCTGCCAATATTCATTATAGGTCATGACCGAGATGCAATCCGCCTGCTTCTGAATCAGCGGCTGCACGTCAAAGCTCTGCTTGAGAACGGTGACGCCATCCGGGCCGCCATCGGTCTTGAGGCCAAGCTTGTTCATCCAGGCGTAGAACGGATATTCGTTGCCGAAGAACCAGACGCCGAGCGTGTGGCCCTTGAAGTCGGCTTCGGTCTTGATCGGGCCGTCTTTCGGGCAGACCAGTTCCATGCCGGCCTTCTTGAACGGCTGGGCGATGTTGACCAGCGGCACGCCCTTTTCGCGGGCTGCCAGCGCGCCGCCCATCCAGTCGACGATGACATCGGCGCCGCCGCCGGCGATCACCTGCTCGGGCGCAATGTCGGGACCGCCCGGCTTGATGTCGACGTCGAGACCCTCGGCCTCGTAGAAGCCCTTCGCCTTGGCGACGTAATAACCGGCAAACTGGGCCTGCGTGACCCATTTCAGCTGCAACGTCACCTTGTCGGCGGCCATTGCCTGGAACGCGGCCAGCGACATCGCGCCGGCCAGTACAGGAACAATCAGTCTTCTCATTTTTTTCCCTCTGGAGTTAGTGCCCAAACCCACCGCCCCTATCCACCACGGACAGAGGGATGCCAAAACGTGACGGCTCTTTCGACAAGAGCGACCACACCATAAAAGACCGAACCCGCAAGGGCTGCAACTGCGATTTCGGCCCAGACCATGTCGATGTTCATCCGTCCGACTTCGGTCGAGATGCGGAAGCCCATGCCGACGACAGGCGTGCCGAAGAACTCGGCGACGATGGCGCCGATCAGCGCCAGCGTCGAGTTGATCTTCAGCGCGTTGAAGATGAAGGGAGCGGCGGCCGGCAGCCTGAGCTTGATAAGCGTCGGCCAGTAGCCCGACGCATAGGTGCGCATCAGGTCGCGCTCCATATGGCCGGACGCGGCCAGACCGGCGACGGTGTTCACCAGCATCGGGAAGAAGGTCATGATGATGACGACAGCCGCCTTGGACTGCCAGTCGAAGCCGAACCACATCACCATGATCGGCGCCACGCCGATGATCGGCAGCGCCGAGACCATGTTGCCGATGGGCAGCAAGCCGCGCCGCAGGAACGGCACCCGGTCGGCGAGAATGGCCGTGACAAAGCCGGCGCCGCTGCCCACGATATAGCCGAAGATAACAGCCTTGAAGATGGTCTGCCGGACATCGGCGCCAAGGATCGGCAGCGAACTGGCGATGCGCGCGCCGATGGCGCTCGGCGGCGGCAACAGGATGAACGGGATGCCGGCGCCACGCGTCACCGCTTCCCAGATGATCAGGATCCAGGCGCCGAAGATGGCGGGGATGATCAGGCGCAGCGCCGTGCGCATCCAGCTTGCGGTGGGGTGCAGTCCCGATAGCACCGCGACGCAGCGCCAGCCAAGCAGCCAGGCGGCCGTGAGCAGCACGAAATACGGCGCCAGTGCCGTGCCTTCGAAACCAGCGATACCTGAGATCAGCAGCCAGGCGACGAGGTGGGCGCCGACGAACAGTACGACCGCTTCCACAAAGCGCGAAATCCTGATCATCGAGACCAGGGCCGTCAGCATGGCAAGGCCAAACATCAGGCCCTTCGTTCCGAGATAGGGATAGTTGGCGCTGGTTGTCGGGTCCGCTAGCGCCGCCGCTTCCGGCTTCGACATGGCGCCGAGTGCGACCGCCATCAGGCACAGCACGATGGCCAGCACAGCCTGCCAGGAAGGCTTCAGCCGGTTCATGCCGGCCTCCCGCCCATGGCGCGGTCGACGAGGCGCCCGGCAATGCCGACCACCATGACCAGCAGCGCGGCCACGATCGAGCCCGCGACAAGCGCCGACCAGATGTCGATGGACTGGCTGTAATAGGCGCCAGCGAGCAGCTTGGCGCCGATGCCGGCGACGGCGCCCGTCGGCAGTTCGCCGACAATGGCGCCGACCAGACTGGCCGCCACCGCCACCTTCATCGAGGTGAACAGGAACGGCACCGAGGCCGGCACGCGCAGCTTCCAGAAGGTCTGCGCACGGCTGGCATTGTAGGTGTGCATCAGGTCGAGATGCATGATCTCGGGCGAGCGCAGGCCTTTCACCATGCCAACCGTCACCGGGAAGAACGACAGATAGGTCGAAATCATCGCCTTCGGGATCAGGCCGGTGATGCCGATCGCCGCCAGCACCACGATGATCATCGGCGCCACCGCCAGGATCGGGATGGTCTGCGAGGCGATGATCCATGGCATCAGGCTGCGGTCGAGCGTCGCCACATGTACGATGCCCACCGCGATGATGATGCCGAGCGCCGTGCCGAAGGCAAAGCCCAGCAGCGTCGAGGACAGCGTCACCCAGGCATTGTAGACCAGGCTGCGGTTCGAAGTGACGTTGCGCAGGAACGTGTTCTCGAAAAAGTTCACCGCCACCTGGTGCGGCGCCGGCAGCGTCGGCTTCGGCTGCGAGAGCGTCTTGCCGATGAACTCGACGGTGCCGGGCGTTTCGTTGGCACGTTGGTCGAGATCGCGCTGGAACGGCGTGTTGAGTATGACGGCGAAGACGTACCAGAGTACGACCACGCCGGCGAGGATGGAGGTTACCGGGATGACCTTTGAGCGGAAGGTGTCCATCTAGCGCCGCCCTTCTCCTCTCCCCACCGGGGAGAGGGTGGCCGGAGCGAAGCGGAGGTCGGGGGCCCTTGCCTTCGTCATCCTAGGGCGAAGCAAGGAGCGAAGCGACGCGGCGCAGACCCTAGAATTCATGCCGTTACCTCTCCGCTCCGCGACCATTCGGAATATGGCTCCCTCCGCGCCGCTTAGCCTGCCGAATATTCTCGACTGTTTGCGCCTTTCGGCAGGCGTCACGGCATGGATCCTAGGGTCTACGTATGCCGCTTCGCGGCTACTCCGCCCTAGAATGACGAAGGCGTAGGTGGCCGCTCCTTCGTGAGGTGGAGGCGCCTTTCGGGGCGCTGCCGCCAGTCCATCCTGCCCCCGCTCAATCATCATAGCTGTGCCCTGCCCTTAAGCCGTCTCGCACCCGTGCGGCGATCGCCAGGAACTCCGGCGTCTCGCGGATGTCGAGTGGCCGCTCCTTCGGCAGCGTCGATTCGATGACGTCGCTGACGCGGCCCGGACGCGGCGACATGACGACGATGCGCGTCGATAAATACACCGCCTCGGGAATGGAGTGCGTGACGAAGCAGATGGTCTTGTTGGTGCGCGCCCACAATTGCAGCAATTGCCCGTTGAGATGGTCGCGCACGATCTCGTCCAGCGCGCCGAACGGCTCGTCCATCAACAGAAGGTCGGCATCGAAGGCGAGCGCGCGAGCGATCGAGGCGCGCTGCTGCATGCCGCCGGAAAGCTGCCAAGGATACTTCTTCTCGAAGCCGGAAAGGTTGACGAGATCGAGCGTGCGCCTGATCCGCTCTCCCTGCTCCGCCCCGGACAGACCCATGATCTCCAGCGGCAGCGCGACGTTGCGCTCGATGGTGCGCCAGGGAAACAGGGCGGCGGCCTGGAAGACATAGCCGTAGGCGCGTTTCTCGCGCGCCTGTTCTGCTGTCATGCCGTTGACCGAAATGGTCCCCGAGGTCGGCTTCTCAAGATCGGCGATGACCCGCAGCAAGGTCGTCTTGCCGCAGCCCGACGGCCCGATGAAGGAAACGAACTCACCCTTGCCGATGGTCAGGTCGACATTGGACAGCGCCTGTACCGGCCCGTCATTGGTCTGGAAGGTCAGGCCAAGCTTGCTTGCCGCGACGACGGCTGGCGAAATCCCCGTCATCGGCCGCGGCCTGCCTGTTCCTGCCCCTTTAGTGCCGGCCCGATTCCGATTGCTTTTATCGCGATGTTGTTTTCCACTCGCCCAGTCCCATTGGTCTTGTTCCACTCATTCGACGCCCGGAGTTTCCCCGATGTCGCCTCAACCCACTTGCCATCTTATCCGCCCTGAAAGCTCTTATGAAGGCAAGCAGGGATTGACCTATTTCGCCGGTATCGCCACCGAGTCGGTCGGCTCATCTGGTATCTGCATGCATGTGCTCACCATGCCGCCCGGCGCCCGCGCTAAGGCGCATCTGCATGAGAACCATGAAACGGCGATCTACGTGCTCTCCGGCGAGGTCCATACCTGGTACGGCGACCGGCTTGAGAACCACATCGTCGCCAAAGCCGGCGACCTCTTCTACATTCCGGCCGGCGTGCCGCATCTGCCCGCCAATCTGAGTGGGGCCCCGTCTTCGGCCGTCATTGCCCGCACCGATCCCAAAGAGCAGGAAAGCGTCGTCCTGCTGCCGGAACTGGATGCATTGGTCGCCTGAAGCCGGCCTTGCGGGGCTAAGCGCCCATCGGCCAATTGCTTGAGGTTTGCGCTGCCCCTCATCGCCCTGCCGGGCACTTCTCCCCGTATAGGGACGAGGAGAAGGACGATTTCGCGAAGGATTTCGCCGATTTCCAGCGTTGCCGGAAAGGGCGCCAAGATTGCGTTCAGTTCCCTTCTCCCCGTCCCTATACGGGGAGAAGGTGCCGGCAGGGCGATGAGGGGCAGCACCAACTTCGGCAATCATCAGCACCCGGAAACTTCCCCGCAGACGGTGCCGTCCTTGTCGGCGATCATCAGTTTCTTGGCGCTTTTCGAGCTGCGCAAGCTCAAACCCCAGTCGCCGGAATGCCTGTCCGCTCCACCTTGCGCGGCGCGGTGATCTCCTTCCAGGTCGACAGTGCCCGGTTAACCGCCGCGTTCGGCTCGCGGCCAACGAACTGGCCATGGCCAGGCTTGGCCTTCACCTCGGTCTCCTCGATCGACAATTCGCCACGCGAGAAGACATAGCGCGGCAGGCCTGTCACTTCGACGCCTTCGAAGACATTGTAGTCGATGACCGACTGCTGCTTCTTCGAAGAAATGATCTTCTTGCGCTTGGGATCCCACACGATGATGTCGGCATCCGCGCCTTCGACAATGGCGCCCTTTTTCGGGTACATGTTGAGGATCTTGGCTATGTTGGTCGAGGTTACGGCGACGAATTCGTTCATCGTCAGCCGCCCGGTGTTGACGCCCCTGGTCCACAGCACCGGCATGCGATCCTCGAGGCCGCCCGTGCCGTTCGGGATCTTGGTGAAATTGCCGACGCCGAAGCGCTTCTGGTCCGTGGTGAAGGCGCAGTGGTCGGTCGCCACCACCTGCAACGATCCCGCCTGCAGGCCGGCCCACAGCGAATCCTGGTGTAATTTGTTGCGGAAGGGTGGGCTCATCACGCGGCGCGCCGCATGGTCCCAGTCCTTGTCGAAATACTCACTCTCGTCCAGCGTCAGGTGCTGGATCAGTGGCTCGCCGAACACCCGCATGCCTTTCTGACGCGCCCGGCGGATGGCCTCGTGCGCCTGCTCGCAGGAAACATGCACGACGTAGAGCGGCACGCCGGCCATGTCGGCGATCATGATGGCGCGGTTGGTCGCCTCGCCTTCCACTTCCGGCGGGCGCGAATAGGCGTGCCCCTCCGGGCCATTGTTGCCGGCGGCAAGCAGCTTCTGCGAGAGCGCCGCGACCACGTCGCCATTCTCGGCATGCACCAGCGGCAGCGCGCCGAGCTCGGCGCAGCGCTGGAACGACGCATACATCTCGTCGTCGTCCACCATCAGCGCGCCCTTGTAGGCCATGAAATGCTTGAACGAGGTGATGCCCTTGTCGACGACGGTGGCCATCTCGTCGAACACCTGCTTGCCCCACCAGGTGATCGCCATGTGGAAGGAATAATCGCAGGACGCCTTCGAGGTCTTGTTGTCCCACATCTGCAAGGCCTCGAGCAGCGACTGCTGCGGCGACGGCAGGCAGAAATCGACCACCATCGTCGTGCCGCCGGCTAGTGCCGCGCGCGTGCCGGACTCGAAATCGTCGGCCGAATAGGTGCCCATGAACGGCATTTCGAGATGAGTATGCGGATCGATACCACCTGGCATGACATAACAGCCGGTGGCGTCGAACTCATGGTCGCCGTGCAGGTCGGAGCCAATGGCGACGATCTTGCCGTGCTGCATCAGCACGTCGGCCTTCGATGTGCGGTCGGCGGTAACGATGGTGCCGTTTCTGATGACTTTGGTCATTTTTCTCGTTCCCTTGTTCCTTCGCGCTTCTTGCGAGCAGCGTTTGGAAATCCAGCTTTCCAGCTTACTCCACGATGACCGCTGTCTCCACCACGGCATGGAACAGCACGTCGGCTCCTGCCGCCGCCCATTCCTTGGAGATCTCCTCGGCCTCGTTGTGGCTGAGACCGTCGACGCAGGGGCACATCACCATGGCGGTCGGCGCGACGCGGTTGATCCAGCAGGCGTCGTGGCCCGCGCCCGAGACGATGTTGCGGTGCGTGTAGCCGAGCCGGTCGGCGGCATCACGGATCGCCTTGACGCAGCCCTTGTCAAAGGTGACCGGATCGAAATGGCCGACCTGCTCGATCTTGTACTGGATGTCGAGCGCCTCGCATATCGTGTCGATGCCTTCGCGGATGCGCCCATCCATGGCGTCGAGCACTTCCTTCTCCGGCGAGCGGATGTCGATGGTGAAGACCGTGCGCCCGGCGATGATGTTGCGCGAGTTCGGATAGACTTCCATGTGGCCGACCGCGCCGACGGCGTCCGGCTGGTAGTCCATGGCAATCTCGTGCACCAGTTCGATCACGCGCGCCATGCCGAGCCCGGCATTGCGGCGCTTGGGCATCGGCGTCGAGCCGGTATGCGCCTCCTTGCCGGTAAGCGTCACCTGCAGCCATTTCAGCCCCTGTCCATGGGTGACGACGCCGATGTCGATGCCTTCGTCCTCGAGGATAGGCCCTTGCTCGATATGCAGTTCGAAAAACGCGTGGATCTTGCGATCGCCGACCTTCTCCGTGCCCTTCCAGCCGATACGCTCCAGTTCCTCGCCGAATTTCTTGCCGTTCTTGTCCGTATGCTCGTAGACGTCGGCTTGGTCGAGCACACCGGCGAATACGCCGGACGCCATCATCGCCGGGGCAAAGCGCGAGCCTTCCTCGTTGGTCCAGTTCGTGACCACGATCGGATGTTTGGTCTTGATGCCGAGATCATTGAGCGAGCGGACGATCTCCAGGCCGCCGAGCACGCCGAGCACGCCGTCATATTTGCCGCCGGTCGGCTGCGTGTCGAGATGGCTGCCGACATAGACCGGCGGCAGGCTGGGATCGGCGCCTTCGCGCCTGGCAAACATGGTGCCCATCTCGTCGATGCCCATTTCGAGCCCGGCGGCATCGCACCAGCGCTTGAACAGATGCCGGCCCTCGCCGTCCTCGTCGGTCACGGTCTGGCGATTGTTGCCACCGGCAATGCCGGGGCCGATCTTCGCCATCTCCATGATGGAATCCCACAAACGGTCTGAATTGATTCGCAGATTCTCGCCGGGTGCGGCCATTCAAAACCTCTCCAATTGCGTGGCGTTCCCCTCCCCCTCGAGGGGCGGGTGGCCGCGAAGCGGTCGGGTGGGATCGCCGGACATGCGCTCGACCTTCCCTTTGACCACCTGCGCAACATGCCAAGGGTTGTTTATGACATCGGGCTCATCGACGCGAAAGACATCAAAGCCGAGCGAGCGCAGATAGGCATCACGAACGGCATCATGCCGCTTGCCCTTCTCGTGTTCGTGCAGATCGCCATCAACTTCAACGATCAGCTTCACGGCGAGGCAGGCAAAGTCAACGATATAAGGCCCGATCGGACACTGACGACGAAACTTGATGCCGGCCGATTTCAGCTCGCGCAGTTCATACCAGAGCAAGGATTCACCCCTGGTTGCGTGAACTCGAAGCGCGCGCGCCTTTTGGCGCATTTCGTAGCTCACGCGAGTGCGGGGCATCAACGGCAGCCTCGCGGCAACAGATCAGGTCGGCACCCCGTCGCACCGACCCCACCCGACCGCTTCGCGGCCACCCTCCCCTCGAGGGGGAGGGATATCCGCGCCCAGTTCTTCAATCGATCGACCTCAGTACCTCACGCACATGATCGATCAGTTCGTTGATCTGGCCCTTGGTGATGATCAGCGGCGGCGACAGCGCGATGATGTCGCCGGTAGTGCGGATCAGCGCGCCGCGCTCGAACGCCTTGACGAAGGCCGAGAAGGCACGCTTGGTCGGCTGCCCGGCGATCGGCGCCAGCTCGATCGCACCGATCAGGCCGATGTTCCTGATATCGATGACATGCGGCTCGCCCTTCAGCGAATGCAGCGCGTCTTCCCAATAGGGCGCCAGTTCCTCGCCGCGTGTGAGCAGGCCCTCTTCCTTGTAGGTGTCGAGCGTGCCGAGCGCCGCGGCGCAGGCGATCGGATTGCCGGAATAGGTGTAGCCGTGGAAGAACTCGATCATGTGCTCGGGGCCGGTCATGAAGGCGTCGTGGATTTCCTTCTTCACGAACACCGCGCCCATCGGGATGACGCCGTTGGAGACGCCCTTGGCGGTGGTCATGATATCAGGCGTGACGCCGAAATAGTCGGCCGCGAACGGCGCGCCAAGACGGCCGAAACCGGTGATGACCTCGTCGAAGATCAACAGGATGCCGTGCTTGGTGCAGATTTCGCGCAGCTTCTGCAAATAGCCCTTGGGCGGCAGGATGACGCCGGTGGAGCCGGCGACCGGCTCGACGATAACGGCCGCGATGGTCGAGGCGTCATGCAGCGCCACGATGCGCTCCAGCTCATTGGCCAGCTCCGCGCCATGTTCCGGCACGCCCTTGGAGAAGGCGTTCTTCTCCGGCAGGTGCGTGTGCGGCATATGGTCGACGCCGCCGAGCAGCGTGCCGAACATCTTGCGGTTGGTGACGATGCCGCCGACCGAAATGCCGCCGAAATTGACGCCGTGATACCCGCGCTCGCGTCCGATCAGGCGGGTGCGCGAGCCCTCGCCCTTCACGCGGTGATAGGCGATCGCCATCTTCAACGCGGTCTCGACCGATTCCGAACCGGAATTGGTGAAGAACACGTGATCCATGCCCTTCGGCGCGACGTCGACCAGGCGGTTGGCCAGTTCGAACACGATCGGGTGGCCCATCTGGAAGGCCGGAGCGTAGTCGAGCTCGGCGGCCTGCTGCTGGATCGCCTCGGTGATCTTGGGCCGGCAATGGCCGGCATTGACGCACCAGAGGCCGGCGGTGCCGTCCAGCACCTTGCGGCCGTCGCTGGTCGTGTAGTGCATGTCCTTGGCGGACACGAACATGCGCGGCGCCTGCTTGAACTGCCGGTTTGCCGTGAACGGCATCCAGAATGCACTGAGATCGTTCGGCGTGACTTTCAGCCGGTTGGACATGACCAAGACTTCCCCTTGTAACCTGTTTCGGTACGTCCAACGCTTGGTCTTTGCCGCGCTTTCGTGCTACGCAAATTTTTGACCGATTGGACAAACGTTAGCACCGCCCTGTCGGCGGTCAAGGGATTACTAGCGGAAATGCGGCTCCTGAAGTGCGTTCCACAGGCCGGGGAAAAACTGGTCCAGAGAATTGGGCCAGACCGCTTTCAACACGAGGGCGCGCAACGGTGAACACCAGCACGGAAGCCCCTCGCCGCACCCGCATCCAGCAGGAGAAGCGCGAACTCATTCTCGAAGCCGCGCTCGAGGTGTTCTCCACCAATGGCTTCCGCGGCTCGACCATCGACCAGATCGCCGAAGCCGCTGGGATGTCGAAGCCCAACCTGCTCTATTACTTTCGCCGCAAGGAAGACATTCACGAGACGCTGATGCAGCGCCTGCTCGACACATGGCTGGCGCCGCTCAGGGAACTCGACGACATCGGCGATCCCCTGACCGAGCTCAGGAGCTACATCAGGCGCAAGCTTGAAATGGCGCGCGATTTTCCGCGCGAGAGCCGGCTGTTCGCCAACGAGATTCTGCAGGGCGCACCACGCATCATGCCCTTGCTGACCGGCGAACTGAAGACGCTGGTCGACGAGAAGGCAACCGTCATCAAGGGCTGGATGCGCGCCGGCAAGATCGCCAGGACGGATCCTTGGCACCTGATCTTCTCGATCTGGGCGACGACCCAGCACTATGCCGATTTCGACGTCCAGGTCCGCGCCGTGCTCGGCCCGAACCGTGGCGGCGACGGCCGCTTCGAGGACGCAGCGAGGTTCCTGGAGCAATTGTTCCTCGACGGATTGAAGCCGAAGGCCTGACCCTGCCCTGAAGGCTCACGCGCTGCGCCGCTCGGCCGGCAGCGCATCAAGCAAGCTCTGCAGCTTGGCGATCGAGTTCTGCTCGGCCAGCGGCGTGTAGACGACCAGCCGCATGTCGGATCCATCGTCGATCGACAGGCTCATGTGCTCGAAGGCCATGGCGCCGGCCGTCGGATGGCGGACGTGCTTCAGACCCGTCAGCTTTCGCGCCACGTCACGTCGGGGCCACCAATCGCGGAACTCGGGGCTCGAGCGCATCATCAGCGCGACCAGCCGGTCGAAATCGGGATCACCGACATATTTGGCGCTTTCAGCGCGAAACGAAGCGAGCACCACGCGAGCAAGCTCTTCCCAGTCGACGAGCAGGCGACGGTGCTGCGGGCTTGTAAACACCATGTGGACGATGTTGCGGGCGTCGCCTTCCAGCAAGCCATAATCGCCGAACACCGCGACGGCTGCCGGGTTCCAGGCGAGCACGTCCCAGCGCCGGCCAACCACATAAGCGGGTTGCAGCACAAGACTTTGCAGCATGTGCAGCAACGGCCCGTCGACCTTTTCGGGCGTTGCCCCACGACGCTCCGGCTGCTGGCGGCCGGCGAGGATGAACAAATGCCGCTTCTCGACAGCGTCGAGGCGCAGCGCCTCGCAGAGCGCCGCCAGCACCTCCACCGAGGGCCTGACATCCCTGCCTTGTTCCAGCCAGGTGTACCAGGTGGTGCCGACACCGGCGATCATCGCCACCTCCTCGCGCCGCAGGCCCGGCGTGCGCCGCCGCGCGCCGCAGGCAATGCCGGCGGCCTGTGGCGAAAGCCTCTCGCGGCGCGAGCGCAGGAAGGCGCCGAGCTCGCGCCGGCGGCTGTCTTCAGCGGAATGAGAAGGAGCATCCATGATCCTATTATAGCAGTACCAATACCAGGATAAAGTTTGAACTGTTTGGCGCGCACCCGCTGCCCCATCTTCTGTCGGGAGCGACGAATGGAGGCTCAAACATGGACCTGAAAGACAAGACAATCCTGATCACCGGCTCGACCGATGGTGTCGGCCGGGTCGTCGCGCAACGGCTGGGCGCAGGTGGCGCCCGGGTGCTGGTGCACGGGCGCGACGCAGCGCGCGGCAAGGCGGCGGTCGCGGACATCGAGGTGGCCGGCGGCAAGGCCGAGTTCTTCGCAGCCGACCTCGCCTCGCTGGCCGAGGTGCGCCGGCTCGCCGAGCCCGTGCGTGAAAAAACCGCTCGGCTCGACATCCTCATCAACAATGCCGGCGTCGGCACGGCTGGCCAAAACGCCAAAAGGCAGGTCAGCGCCGACGGCTATGAACTGCGCTTCGCCGTCAACTATCTCGCCGGCTTCCTGCTTACGGAGGAATTGCTGCCCCTGCTGAAGGCCAGCGCGCCGGCGCGTATCGTCAACGTCGCCTCGGCGGGCCAGCAGGCCATCGACTTTAGCGACGTCATGCTTACCCATGGCTACAGCGGCGTGCGCGCCTACTGCCAGAGCAAGCTGGCGCAGATCCTGTTCACCATCGATCTCGCCGAGCAGCTCAAGGGCAGCGGGGTTACTGTCAACGCCCTGCACCCGGCGAGCTACATGAACACAACGATGGTCCGCCAGGCAGGCGTCACGCCATGGAGCTCGGTGGAGACCGGCGCCGAGGCCATTGTCAATCTCGCCACCTCCCCCGCGCTCGAAGCGCGCAGCGGCCTCTATTTCGACGGCCTGCGCGAATCCCGCGCCGACGCCCAGGCTTACGACGCCAGAGCAAGACAACAATTGCGCGACTTGAGCCTCGACCTAGTCGGGCAGGCTACAGTAAAGAAGGAACAACATTCATGACCGACAAGATCGAACACACAGTCGTCATCGGCGGCTCGTCCGGCATCGGCCTGGCGACGGCGCGCAAACTGCTCGGCCCCGGCATGAAGGTGACCATCACCGGGCGCAATCAGGACAAGCTCGTCAGCGCATGGAAAAGTCTCGGTGGCGCCGCTGACAAAGCGGCGTTCGATGCTGCCAAGCCCGACGAGGTGCGCCAATTCTTCGAGCGCATCGGCCCGTTCGACCATCTCGTTCTGGCGGCGAGCGGCGGCAAGGGCCTTGGCCCGTTCGAAACACTCGACCTTGCCGATATCGCTGGCGGCGTCGACGAAAAGGTGCGGCCGCAATTGTCCTGCCTGCAGGCGGCCTTGCCAACGCTGGACAAATCAGGATCGGTCACCTTCATCTCGGCGGTATCCGCCCAGCTCGCCACGCCGGGCGTCGCCGGCATCGGCGCCGTCAATGGCATGCTCCTGACGGTGGCACCGATCCTGGCCGTCGAGCTGAAGCCGCTGCGCGTCAACGTCGTGGCGCCCGGCGTCATCGACACACCCTGGTGGGACTTTCTGCCGGACGAGCAGCGGCAGGCGATCTTTGCCGACTATGCCGGCAAGACACCGGTCGGCCGCATCGGCCACGCCGAGGACGTCGCCTCGGCCATAGCCTTCCTCGTCTCCAACGGCTTCATGACCGGCCAGGTATTAACCTGCGATGGTGGTTTGCGGTTCGCGGCCTAGCTGCAACCGTCAAAGCGACTGGGCGATCAGTGTCAGGAAGCCGCCGCTCAGCGCGACATTGCCAACAAAACCATTGATACGCGACGCACGCTCCTGTCCCTGATGATCCCAGAAATTGTGGAACATCGGCGTGGCGACGATCAGGAACAGCACCAGCACCGCACAGGCAGTGGCGGTCCAGAAGCCCGTCACCACCAGCACGCCGGCGACGATCTGCAACACGATGCCGGCCCAAAGTGCCAGCCGCGCCTGCGGCACACCGCGCGCGACCATCAGCCCCGTCAAGAAGCCCGCGTTCTGGATGTTGCGCAAGCCGGCGAAGACAAACCCGCCGCCAAGCAACAGCCGGCCGAGAACCAACAAGGCGGCGGGTAAATCGGCAAGCATCAAACGCTCTCCCTTTGAAATAATGGGAGCGCCGCCTCCCTTGGCGGCGCTCCGATCGTGATCGAACAATCAGGCGGCCTTGGCGGCAGGCATCGGATGAATGGCGTGGAACGGAATGCAAAGCCGGTTCCAGGTATTGATCATGCCCAGCGCCACGGAGAGCTTGACCAACTCCTCTTCCGAGAAATGTTCCAGCGTGCGGGCATAGAGTTCGTCCGAAACACCATTGTTGGCGATCAGCGTCACGGCCTCGGTCCAGGCCAAAGCGGCGCGCTCGCGCTCCGAAAACAGCGGCGATTCCTTCCAGGCTGAAACCAGATAAAGCCGCTGTTCGGTCTCGCCGTCGCGCCTCGCCTCGCGGCTGTGCATCTCGACACAGAAGGAGCAGCCATTGATCTGTGAGGCCCTGAGCTTGATCAGGTGCAGCAGGCTTTCCTCGAGCCCGCATTCGTCGACCGCCTTGTTGAGCGCCGATACCGCTTTCATGATCTCGGGCGCCTTGGCGAAGAACTGGAGCCTCTGTCTCATCATCTTTCCTTTCATGTTTGCTTGGTTGAACTGGATTTCTGCTGCCGCTGGTGGCGCTCGGTGAAAGCGCAGCTTGCCGCGACCGACCGCGGATCGGCGCCTTTCATGAAGTCCGCCACGATGTCGGACAGCCTGACCTCGGCCAGCGCCGCGCGATAGGCGCGCTCCGCCTTCAGCATCGCAGCATTGATGCCGCACGGCCTGACATAGGCCGATGCATCGAGTTTCGTCGGGCCGCGCTGGCGGATTTCGCCGCATCGGAAAGCCGGCTCGCGCCCTTCGACCGCCAGCACGATGTCCAGCAGCGTGATGCGTTCGGCCGGTTTCGCCAACCGGTAGCCGCCCGCTGGTCCCGGAACCGATTCCAGGATGCGCGCAGCGGTGAGCATGTTGAGATGTTTCAGGAGATAGCTCGGCGACAGGCCAAACGCCTCCGCCAGGGCCGCACCCGGCATGGTGCTGTCGCCATCGACGCCCGCCAGCGTCGCCGCGCAGTGGATGGCCGCTTCGACGCCATCGCCCAGCTTCATGGTGTTGGCCTCTTGTTCATGGATAATCTATATCGTGGATTTTTATTATCTACAATAGCAAAATGAAAACGGCGCCCGAGGACGCCGCTTTTTCCTTGATTGTTCCGCCCTACTCCGCCGCCACCTTGGCCATTGGGTTGTTCGGGTGCGTGGTCCAGTTGGCGTAGACCGGCGACACAGGCATGCCGGTGCGCTGGTCCATCACCCCGGCGGCCAGCGGCTCCATGGTGATGCAGTTGTCAACCGGGCAGACATTGACGCAAAGATTGCAGCCGACGCATTCGGCCTCGATCACCTCGAAATGCCTGACGCCGTCGACCATGCTGGTGATCGCCTGATGCGAGGTGTCCTCGCAGGCGATGTGGCAGCGGCCGCATTTGATGCAGGCATCCTGGTCGATATGCGCCTTGGCGACATAGTTGAGGTTGAGATACTGCCAGTCCGTGACATTGGGCGTGGCACGGCCGATGATGTCGTCGAGCGAGCGATGGCCCTTCTCGTCCATCCAGTTTTCGAGACCGGCGATCATCTCCTGCACGATCTTGAAACCGTAGGTCATCGCGGCCGTGCACACCTGCACGTTTCCGGCGCCGAGCGCCATGAACTCGGCAGCGTCGCGCCAGGTGGTGATACCGCCAATGCCGGAGATCGGCAGCCCCTGCGTTTCGGGGTCGCGCGCGATCTCGGCCACCATGTTCATGGCGATCGGCTTCACCGCAGGGCCGCAATAACCGCCATGCGAGCCCTTGCCGTCGATGGTCGGCATCGGCGCGAAGCTGTCGAGATCGACGCCGGTGATCGAGTTGATGGTGTTGATCAGCGACACCGCGTCGGTGCCGCCGGCATGTGCTGCTCGCGCCGGCTTGCGGATATCGGTGACGTTGGGCGTCAGCTTGGTGATGACGGGCATGCGCGTGTACTGCTTGCACCAGCGCACAACCATTTCGATATATTCCGGCACCTGGCCGACGGCGGCGCCCATGCCGCGCTCCGACATGCCGTGCGGGCAGCCGAAATTGAGCTCGATGCCGTCGGCGCCGGTTTCCTCGACAAGCGGCAGGATCGCCTTCCAGCTTTCCTCGACGCAAGGCACCATGATCGAGGCGATCAGCGCCCGGTCGGGCCACTCCATCTTGACCTGCTTCATCTCACGCAGATTGGTCTGCAAGTCGCGGTCGGTGATCAGCTCGATGTTGTTGAGGCCGAGCAGACGGCGGTCGGCGCCCCAGATCGCGCCGTAGCGTGGGCCATTGACGTTGACCACCGGCGGGCCCTCTTCGCCCAGCGTCTTCCAGACGACACCGCCCCAACCGGCCTTGAAGGCGCGCACGACATTGTAGGCCTTGTCGGTCGGCGGCGCCGAGGCCAGCCAGAACGGATTGGGCGATTTGATGCCGACGAAATTATTCCTGATATCTGCCATGCTCATGCCCTCCCGTTCGAGGTCAGTGCCCGGTGAATGGATTCCGCCGCATCACGCCCTTGCGCCACGGCCGAGACGGTCAGGTCGTCGCCACCGAATATGCAGTCGCCGCCGGCCCAGACCTTGGCCAGCGAGGTGCGCCCTTCCGCATCGACCTTGATGCGCCCGGCCTCGAGCTCGATCGCAGCACCGCTGCCATTGAGCGCAGCGGGGACGAAACTCTGTCCGATCGCCTTGAACACCTGGTCGGCAACGAGGGTCAGCGTCTCGCCGGTGCCGGCAAGACTGTCGCCGTTCATGGCGGTGTATTCAAGCTCGATGGCATTGACCTTGCCGCCTTCGGCAATCACCCGCTTCGGCTGTAGCCAGTGTCGGATGACGACGCCGTTGGCGGCCGCCAGGTCCTGCTCGAATTCGGAAGCATTCATATGTTCCTGGCCGCGCCGGTAGCAGATCGTCACCTCCTCGGCGCCAAGCAGCTTCGACTGCACCGCGGCATCGATCGCCGTCATGCCGCCGCCGATGACGACGACGCGGCGGCCGACCGGCAGGCCGGAGAGATCGCTGGCTTGGCGCAGCTCGGAGATGAACTCGACGGCGTTGGTGACGCCCACGGCGGCCTCGCCATCGGCGCGCAGCGCATTGACGCCGCCGAGCCCCATGCCCAGAAACACCGCGTCATAATTGCGGATCAGGTCGGAGAGCTGATAGTCGCGGCCGAGCGCCTTACCGTTCTGGATATCAATCCCGCCAATCGAGGTGACGTACTCGACCTCGGCTTGGGCGAAATTGTCGACGCTCTTATAAGCGGCGATGCCGTATTCGTTGAGCCCGCCCGCCTTCGCGCGCGCTTCCAGGATTGTGACGTCGTGGCCATGGCGGGCGAGCCGATGTGCGGCGGCAAGGCCGGCCGGCCCGGCGCCCACCACGGCGACCGCCTTGCCTGTCGGTGCGGCACGTGGATAAAATTGCCTGTTCTCGCTCATCGCGATATCGGTGGCATAGCGCTGCAGCCGACCGATCTGCACCGGCTTGCCTTCCGCCACTTCGCGCACGCAGACCTCCTCGCACAGCGTCTCGGTCGGGCAGACGCGGGCGCACATGCCGCCCAGAATGTTCTGGTCGAAAATGGTCTTGGCCGAGCCGATCGGATTGCCCGTGGAGATCTGGCGGATGAACAGCGGAATGTCGATCGAGGTCGGGCATGCGTTCATGCACGGCGCGTCGTAGCAGAAATAGCAGCGGTCCGCTTCGACCAGCGCCTCGTGGTGATCGAGCGGCGGATGCAGGTCGGAAAAATTGTCCGCATACTGATCGGCAGGCAGCCGGCCGCCTGCAATGCCTTCCCTGAACTGGCCTTCTGCCATCGTCAGTTCCCCTTGTTTTCGTTTTAGGGAAGGCTAGCACGTTTTATTTTTTTATCAATTGGTCAATTTTCTACATAAGCCTCTGAAAAGGCTCGAATAAAACATGATAATTTGGTTCACGTTTAATATCATAATGCGCGAATGTCGAACTTTCGAGGAAGGACGGTCCGCTAAGCGGCAGGCCGCAATCATGGCATGCCTGTCGAGCCGCAATTTTTCCTCCGCTGTCGGATTTCCGTCTCGAAGATCGTCCTATGATGGATCGAAGGACGATCGACGCAAAAGGTGAGGAGACCGACGATGCCGAAATCCCCAATGCCCTTCTTCTGGTACGAATTGATGACATCAGACCTCGACGCCGCCGAGGCGTTCTATACCAAGGTGGTCGGCTGGACCGCGCAAGCCTTCGACAAGGCTCCCGGCATGCCGCGCTACATCGTCATGAATGTCGGCGAGCGTGGCGTCGGCGGGCTGATGACGATGCCTGAGGATGCCGCCAAGATGGGCATGCCTCCCGCCTGGCTTGGCTATATCCACACCAGGGATGTCGATGCTGCCACGGCGTCGCTGCAGAAAGCCGGCGGCGCCGTTCATCGCCAGCCCGACGACATTCCGGGCGTCGGCCGCTTTGCCGTCGTCGCCGATCCGCAAGGCGCGACCTTCATGTTCCTGCAGCCGAACGGGCCCGACCAGCCGGTCGTGCCGGCCAGCACGCCGGGCCATATCGGCTGGCACGAGCTTTACACAACCGACTGGAAGGCTGCGTTCGACTTCTATTCCAGCCAGTTCGGATGGACCAATGCCGGCGATTTCGACATGGGGCCGATGGGAACCTATCAAACCTTCGCGGCCGGCCCCGAATCCGGTGGCGGCATCATGAACAAACCCGAACAGATCCCGGTGCCGGTCTGGCAGTTTTATTTCAACGTAACCGCCATCGACGCGGCGGCAAAACGGGTGACCGACAATGGCGGCAAGATCCTGATGGGCCCGATGGAGGTCCCCGGCGGCAGCTGGATCGTGCAATGCCAGGACCCGCAAGGCGCCCATTTCGCCTTGATGGCGCCCGGACGGTAAGGGGCTCAACGTCGCACAGGAGGACGGCCTTTTGACCAAGGGATTGAAGGCCGTCCCCCAGCCTGGCGCCGAGCTATTCCGGCGTCAGCACCGCGACTTTCAGGCCTGCCTTTTTTGCACCGCTGAACTGGACGGTGGCCGGGCCGGGCGCAAGCTTGAACCGAACGCTCTTGCGAATGTCCGGACAGGTCTTGACCCCGCTGTAGCCGGCCAATTTCACGGTATGGCCGTCCTGAATGACATCGATCCAGGCTTCGCCCGACAGGCTTATCTGGATGCCCCCTTCCGGCGGCACAACCATGCTGGCGACAGCGCCGAACGTGCCAGGCGCCGGGGCACGTTCCGGCGGGAGGGCGAATTCCGCCGTCTCGGCCGGCACCAGAACCAGATCGGCGGCAGCGCCGACCGCCAGCGTCGTCCCCGACGCAGCAGAAGGAGGCGCGGCGAACAGCGCCTGCTCGCGCGTTACCGGCCATTTGAAAGCCTCGCAGCCGGCATCCTCGGCCATCGCGAAGCTGGTACCTGCAAGGATTGCGAAAAAGCTGATGACGACTTTTTTCATGGCGAGAGACCCCCAAACGATTTCAACTATCTACAAATCGATACAACCATAGGGATAATAATGCAACCTTAGGGAGAAAATATCGACGCGTTGCGGAACGTCTCGCATCACCGATTGTTGATGTTAGGTAGCGGGAAGTGAATGGTCCATTTCAGGGCGATAATCTAGGTCGGGCCAGGAGGGCGAAAACGGAGTTTCAGATGGCGCTTTTCGAAGGCTTGGCCCGATACCAGCCACAGGCGCTCGGCGTTCTGCGCATCATGACTGCGCTGCAGTTCATCGAGCATGGCAGCCAGAAGCTGTTCAATTTCCCGGCAAGCGCCGAACCCCACGCCCTCAGCGGGTTGACGCTGACAGCCGGCATTCTCGAGTTCGCCGGCGGCATCCTGCTCGCGCTGGGGCTGTTCACCCGCCCAGTCGCCTTCCTTCTGGCCGGCGAGATGGCGATCGCCTATTTCATGGCGCACATGCCGCGCGGCTTCTTCCCGGTCAACAATGGCGGCGATTTGGCGATCTCGTTCTGCTTCATCTTCCTCTATCTGTTCTTCGCCGGTCCTGGCGCCTTTGCGCTCGACAATCGCCGCGCTGCCTGATGCGAGCCGGATGCGGATTGTTCACGCCCGCATCCGCTCCAAATTGGCGTCGAACAGCGGCACCGGCTGCATGCGTGCGGCGTGGCGCTTGCCGAGGATTTCGATCTCGAAGCCTTCGCTCTCCTCGGCGATCTCCTTCGGCACGTAGCCCATGGCCACCGATTTCCTTGAATGATGCGCATAGCCGCCTGACGTCACCCAGCCACGCACCGTGCCGCCGAACCAGATCGGCTCGTCGGCGATGACATCGGCGTCGGCAGCCTCGACGATGAAGGCGCGCAGCCTGAGCTTGCCGCCCTGCCTGCGCTCTGCCAACGCCCCGGTCTTGCCTATGAAATCGGCTTCCTTGCCATAGGCGACAAAGCGATCGAGCCCTGCCTCCAGCGGTCCGTAGATCGGCCGGTATTCGCGCGCCCACGAGCCATAGTTCTTTTCCAGCCGCAGTGCGTTCAGCGCACGGGAGCCGAACAGACCAATGCCGAACTCCTCGCCCGCCGCCATCAGCGCCTGGAACGCCGCGCGCTGATATTCCGGCGCCACCCAGATTTCATAGCCGAGATCACCGGTGTAGCTGACGCGGCCTACCAGGCACGGCGCCATGCCGATATCCATCTTGCCGATGGCCATGAAGGGAAAGGCGGCGTTCGAGACATCCGTCCGCGTGACCTTGGCCAGCACGTCCCGCGCCTTCGGCCCGGCGACGGCAAGGCCGGTGAGTTTCGCGCCCGAAGCCTCGATGCGGACAGAACCATCAGCGGGCAGATGCTCTTCGAACCAGCGCATATGGTACTGCTCGGCAATGCCGGAACCGGCGATGAACCACTCCTCGCCGCCGAGATTGGCCAGCGTGAAATCGCCGATGAGCTTGCCGTCCTCCTTCAGCATAGGCGCCAGCGTCATGCGGCCTGGCCTCGGCAGCTTGCAGGCGAGCAGCCGGTCGAGCCATGCGGCAGCACCCTCGCCTGTCACGCCGTATTTGGCGAAATTCGAAATCTCGGCGAGGCCGACGCCCCCGCGAACGTTTGCAACCTCCCTGCCGACATGCGCGAAATCGCTCGAGCGACGCCACGAGAACTCGTCCTTGACGCCTTCGGGCGCGTACCAGAGCGGGACTTCCAGCCCATAGGACACGCCCCATTGCGCGCCCTTGGCCGACAGCAGGTCATAGACCGGCGTGGTCTTCAGCGGCCGTCCGGCGGGCAATTCCTCATTGGGGAAGCGTATCGAAAAGCGCCTGGAATAGTTCTCGCGCACCTTAGCGTTGGTGTAGGCCATCGTCGCCCAGTCGCCATAGCGCGACACGTCCATGGCCCAGATGTCGGCGCCGGGATCGCCCTCGATCATCCAGTTGGACAGCGCGAGCCCAACGCCGCCGCCCTGGCTGAAACCGGCCATGACGCCGCAGGCCACCCAGAAGCCCGGCAAACCGCGCACCGGCCCGACCAGCGGGTTGCCGTCAGGCGCGAAGGTGAAGGGTCCGTTGATGATCTGCTTGATGCCGGTGTTCTGAAAGGCCGGGAAATGCCGGAAGCCGACTTCCAGCGACGGCGCGATGCGGTCGATGTCCGGCTCCAGCAATTCATGGCCGAAATTCCACGGCGTCTGGTGCTCGGACCATGCCTTGTTGGCCTTCTCATAGGTGCCCATCAGCATGCCGCCGCGCTCCTGGCGCAGATAGAGCTCGCCGTCGAAATCGACGGCGTGGATGATCTCGGTGCCGGTCTTGGCGTTCCAGGCGGCGACCTCCGGCATGTCCTCGGTGATCAGGTACATGTGCTCCATGGCCAGCACCGGCAGTTCGAGCCCGACCATGCGGCCGACCTCGCGCGCCCAAAGGCCACCGGCGTTGACGACATGCTCGGCCACGACCTCGCCCTTGTTGGTGATGACGCGCCACAGCCCGTCGGGACGCCGCACGATGTCCTCGACCTTGGTGAAGCGCTCGACCTCGGCGCCCAGCTTACGCGCAGCCTTGGCATAGGCATGGGTGACGCCGGAGGGATCGAGATGGCCGTCCTCCTTGTTGCGGACAGCGCCGACGAACTGCTTGGGGTCGAGCAGAGGCATCAGTTCGGCCGCTTCTTTCGGCGAGATTTCTTCGAGATCGATGCCGAGATAGCGACCCTTGGCGACGACGCCACGCAGCCAGTCGAGCCGTGCCTCGGTCGCCGCCAGCAGCACGCCGCCGGTCAGATGCACGCCGGTCGCCTGGCCGGAAAGCTCCTCGATCTCCTTGTAGAGGTTGATCGTGTATTTCTGCAGCTTGGCGACGTTGGGATCGCCATTGATCGTGTGCATGCCGCCGGCCGCGTGCCACGTCGAGCCTGAAGTCAGCTCGTCTCGCTCCAGAAGCACGACGTCGGTCCAGCCATGGCGGGCGAGATGGAACAGCACGGAACACCCGACAACCCCGCCGCCAATGACCACGACCTTTGCATGCGATTTCATGGGTTCTTCTCTGATATCAGTGAGTTGGATGGGCTAGATGATTCAAAACGGGACGTTCGTGGCGCATCACGGCTCGCCCGCCCCAATCTCTTCCTTGCGCTTGGTCACGTAGGCCTCCAGCGCTTCGCGCACGGTGACGTCCATCGGCGGCTCGACATAGTCTTCGAGCGCCTTCTTCCACAACCGCGTGGCGCGCGCGGTTGCGTCGAGGCCGCCGGCTTCCTGCCAGGCTTCAAAATTCTGCCAGTTCGAAAGCATCGGCTGATAGAAGGCCGTCGCATAACGTTCCAGCGTGTGCGGCTCGCCGAAGAAATGGCCGCCGGTCGGCACCGCGCCCAGCGCCTCGACGGCAAGCTCGGCCTCGTCGACCACGATCGGGCGCAAAAACTCCATCATGTGCTGGATCATTTCGACGTCGATGATGAATTTCTCGAACGACGCCGTCAGCCCGCCCTCCTGCCAGCCGGCGGCGTGATAGACGAGGTTGCCGTGGCCGAGCACAGCGCCCCACAGCGCCATCAACGTCTCGTAAGCGCCTTGCGCATCGGCGGCGTTGGAGGCCGAGCCCGGTGTTGTCCGGTAGGGCAGCCCGTAACGCCGTGCCAATTGCCCCGACGCGATGTTGGCCTTGGTGTTTTCAGGCGTGCCGAAGGCCGGCGCGCCCGACTTCATGTCGACATTGGAGGTAAAGGCGCCATACATGACCGGCGCGCCCGGACGCACAAGTTGCGTCAGGACTACGCCGAACAGTGCTTCCGCATTCTGCTGCGCGAGCGCACCCGCCAGCGTCACCGGGCTCATCGCGCCCATCAGCGTGAACGGCGTCACTGCCACAGACTGGCCGAATTCGGCCATCGTCATCAGCCCCTCGGCCATCATCTCGTCGAAACGGCGCGGCGAGTTGACCGAGATGATGGTGGCGATGCCGGGATCGTCGCGCAACTGGTCCAGCGTCAGCCCGCGCGCGATCGCCATCATCTCGATCCCGTCCAGCGCCCTGCCCCGGCCGATCGCCGAGACATGGAAGCTTTTGTCGGTCAGCGTCAGATTGGTGAAATAGGTGTCGAGATGGCGCGAATTGGCCGGCAATTCGACCGGCGCGCAGACCTGGTTGCCGAGCATGTGCACGCAGTTGAAATGCTGTGCCAGCCGGGTCAGGTCCGCATAGTCGCGCAAATTGCCGGGGCGGCGGCCCCGCGCCATGTCGTGCACGTTGGGCGGCCCCGCAACGAGCGTGAAATTGATTGTGTTGCCGCCGAGATGAACGGCGTTGGCCGGATTGCGCGGTGTAAGGGAATAATTGGACCGCGTCGTCTTCAGCGCCTCGTCGACCATGCCGCGGTCAATGCGCACGTTCGCGGACGCGTGGTCCACGCTGGCACCGGCCTGCTCGAACAGCGAGAGCGCCCGCGGGCTCATCACCTCGATGCCGAAATTCTCCAATATGTGGATCGACGCCTGGTGGATCGCCTCGATCTGGTCGGGCGACAGCAAGGCCATCGGCGGATAAGGATTGGTCACCCGCCTCGCCGGCAGCTGCGGGATAGGCCCTGGTCCCCGGTTGCTGGTGCGCTCGGCGCCGCGCTTGCGTCTTGGTTCGTTCATGCCAGGCATCAAAGCCTCGGCAAACCGCGCCAGCTGTCAGAAATACGCCGTTTGCGGGCGCGATTTTAACCGAGGCGGCATTTTCGAAACATCGATTTATGAAAAGCGACAAGATATGTCGGGTGATCAATATGGCATTTTTCTGAAGCGCCCGCATCGGCGGCCCGTTAACGAGGGCAGCAAGATTCCCTTTATGATTTGAGCCTATTGCTCTGCCGATGCGTAGGTCGAGTTTTAGTAAAATTGTAGCGGTTGGTATGCTGCTGGCACTTTCGGCCTGTGCGACGGCCCCCAGCCACATCAACAATGTCTGCGCCGTCTTCGACCAGAATGACGGCTGGTTCGACAATTGGCAGTCGGCCGCCGAACGCGCCGAGCAGAAATACGGCGTGCCCGTCCCCGTGCTGATGGCGACCGTGCGCAAGGAATCGGGATTCAAGAGCAACGCCCGGCCGCCACGCACCAAACTGCTCGGTTTCATCCCATGGAAGCACGTCTCGTCGGCCACCGGCTTCTCGCAGGCGCTGGACGGCACCTGGTCGCAATATCAGAGCGAAACCGGCAACTGGGCGGCGCGCCGGACCAAATTCGCCGACGCCGTCGATTTCGTCGGCTGGTACCATTCCAAGACAGCGGATACCTACGGCGTCGCCCGCAACGACACCTACAATCTCTACCTTGCCTACTATCTCGGCTGGACCGCCTATGGCCGCGGCAATCGTGGCGATTCCGGCGTCCAGAGCTATGCCCGGGCCACCGACAAGATGGCCCGCGACTATGCCGAACAGCTAAGGCAGTGCGGCAGCTAAAGGGCTCCCGCTACAACGACAGCGCCTGTCAGCGCGGCTTCCTGCCGAACACCTTGATGTATTCCGCCTCGCCGCCCTTGGCGAGCGCCTTCGCCTGCTTGACCCAGTCCTCGCGCTCGATGCGGCCCTGGAATCTCAAATGGTCGTCGACCCACTCCCGTTCGGCCTTCTTCCACGAGGCAATTTGAGCGTAGGTGAAGATACCGAGGCCATTGAGGATGGCTTCCGTCTTCGGACCCACGCCGGATATCAATTTCAAGTCGTCCGGCTTGGCAGGCTTGGAGATGCCGGCGGGTCGGTTCCTGTCGGCCGCGCCATCACGCGCCGCGCCTGGTCTGGCCGCACGGCCGCTAATTGGTGCGACACGCGCATTCTCTGCCTGGCGGCCCTCGCCGAGCGTTCTCGGCCTGAAAGGCGCGGAGGTCGCGTTGGCATCGGTCGCCGGTGCACCTGTTTCGGAGACCTCGTCGCGCACCTCGTGGCGGCGGGCTCGCCACACGGCTTCTGTCTCCTCGGCGTCCTCTCCCACCGCGCTGGCTTCCGCACTGGCGGTCTTGCCATGTGGTCGGTTGGGTGGCTGACCGGCAAAGCCCGGGCCGGCCCCATGCGGCGCGTCGTCCGGCACGCCCTCATGGTCGGCATGCTGCTTGTCGAACTTGATCACTGGCTCCATCGTCGCCAGAACGTCGTCCGAGAGCCAGCACAGGCTCATGTGCCCGCCGCCCAGGTTCTTTACCGGCGGCACCTTGGTTTCGCAGAGATTATCCGGCACCAGTCTCTTGTAGCCGCAGCGCGTCTGGAATGGACAGCCTGTCGGCGGGTTCATTGCCGAGGGTATGTCGCCCTCCAGCACGATGTGCTTCTTGACCACGCTGGTGTCGGCGATCGGGATCGCCGAAAGCAGTGCCTCGGTGTAGGGATGATAGGGCGGCGCGAAGATCTGGTCGGTCGTACCTTGCTCGACGATATAGCCGAGATACATGACGACGACCCGGTCGGCGATATAGCGCACGACCGACAAATCGTGGCTGATGAACAGCATCGTCGTCTTGTTCTTGCGCTGGATGTCCATCAGCAGCTCGGTCACCGCCGCCTGCACCGACACGTCGAGCGCCGAGACCGGCTCGTCGGCCACCACCACCTTGGCATCGCCGGCAAAGGCGCGCGCCACGCCGATGCGCTGCTTCTGGCCACCCGAAAGCTGGCGCGGCTTGCGGCTCTCGAAGGCGCGCGGCAGCTTCACCAGGTCAAGCAATTCCAGCATGCGCTTGCGCCGGTCGGCGACGGTCTTGCCGACGTTGAATTTTTCCAGTGTGCGGATGATCTGCGAGCCGACCGAATGGCTGGGGTTGAGCGTATCGAACGGGTTCTGGAACACCATCTGGATCGACGACACCGTGTCGACGCTGCGGCTCTCGATGCCGGTCGACTGGATTTCCTTGTTGGCGAGCGTGACCTTGCCGGAGCTCGCCGTCTCGAGCCCGAGCAGTACTTTGGCCAGCGTCGATTTTCCGCACCCGGATTCGCCGACAATGGCGACGGTTTCGGATTCGCGCGCCGTAAACGAAATCGTCTCGTTGGCCTTGACGACGCGTCCCTCGCTTGAGCCGAACACCTCGCTGCCGCCAACCTTGTAGTATTTTCTCAAGTCCTCGATCTTGAGTACCGGTGCGCCAGGCACGACCTTCTCATTGACCTTTTTGGCGCCGGGCGGCAGGGCGTCCCAATCAATTTCGTTGAAGCGCACGCAGCGCGAGAAATGACCTTCATGTCCCGCGACTTCGATCATCGGGATTTCGGCGGCGTTGCAGACGCCCTCGACGAAATGGTGGCAGCGCGGACCGAAATTACAGCCCTTCGGCCTTTCATGCGGCAGGGGCAGCTGGCCGGGGATCGAGATCAGCGGCCGCGAGTTCTTATCGGCGCCCGGCAGTGGAATCGAGCGGAAAAGGCCCTGCGTATAGGGATGGCGCATCCGGTCGAACACGTCCTTGATCTTGCCGGTCTCGACGGCCTCGCCCGAATACATCACCGTGATGCGGTCGCAGGTCTCCAGGATCAGGCCAAGATTGTGCGACACGAAGATCATCGAGGTGCCGAACTTCTCGCCCAGCCCCTTGACCAGTTCGACGATACCCGCCTCCACCGTCACGTCGAGCGCCGTCGTCGGCTCGTCGAGGAGAAGCAACGCCGGCTTCGACAGCAGCGCCATGGCGATGACGATGCGCTGCTGCTGGCCGCCGGAAAGCTGGTGCGGATAGGAGCGCATCATGCGTTCCGGATCGGGAAGCTTCACTGAGCGCACCATTTCGAGCGCACGTTTATAGGCCTCTTCCTTCGACACCTTGTCGTGGATCAACGGCACTTCCATTAGCTGCTGGCCGATCTTCATCGCCGGGTTCAGGCTCGCCATCGGCTCCTGATAAATCATGGCGATCTTGTTGCCACGGATGCTGCGCAGCTCCTCCTCGGAGAGCTCGCCCATGTCCTTGCCCTGGAACTTGATCTTGCCGCCGACGATCTTCCCGATGTTGGAGAGATCACGCATGATGCCGAGCGACACGGTCGACTTGCCGCAGCCGGATTCGCCGACAATGCCCATCGCCTCGCCGGGCATGACCGTGCAGGAAAAATCCATCACGGCCGGTATCTCGCCCTTGCGGGTGAAGAAGGAGATCGACAGGTTCTCGATCTCGATGATCGGCCCATTGTTCGGCCTGGCCGGATTTCGAACTGCCTCGTTCATGGGTCGCTCCAATCCTTGGTTTTTCCGGGCAAGTAGGGTCGAGGACCCCGCCATCAATCCTTCATCGATTGCTCGCGCAGGGAGTCGGCGAGCAGGTTTAGCCCCAGCACGAACGACATCAGCGCGATCGTCGGCGGCAGTGCCGGGTGGATGAAGGAACGCAGCAGCCGGCTGGCATCCTTGATCGCAGTGCCCCAGTCGGGACTTTCCGGCGCCAGCCCGAGGCCGAAATAGCCCAGCGTGCCGAGCAGGATGGTTGTGTAGCCGATGCGCAGGCAGGCATCGACGATCAGCGGTCCGCGCGCATTGGGCAGGATCTCCCACAGCATGATGTACCATGGCGATTCACCGCGCGTCTGGGCCGCCGCCACATAGTCCCGCGTCTTGATATCCATGGTCAGGCCACGCACGATGCGGAACACGCCCGGGCTGGAGGCGAACACCACCGCCACGAAGATGTTGAGCTGGTTGGGATCGATATGCACGATCTTCAGCGGGTCGGCATCGAACACCAGGCCGGCATAGATCCAGCCGCCGACCACCAGCGTCAGTCCGAGCAGGATGTAGATCCGGTCGGAACGGTTCTTGTAGCGCGTCCAGAACAGCACGCAGAAGAAAATAATCGGGAACAGGAAGAAAACGCCGGCCAGCGCGTAGGGGATCGGCGTGTCCATGATGCCCGGCGTCACCAGGAGGTAGAACAGCAGGATAACCGGGAAGGCCAGCACGAGATTGGCCAGGAACGACAAAACGGTATCGATCTTGCCGCCATAATAGCCGGCCGGCAGGCCGAGCGTGATGCCGACCATAAGCGCGAAGCCGGTCGCCGCCGGCGCGATGATCAGGACGATCTGGCTGCCATAGACCATGCGTGAAAAGACATCGCGGGCGAGCTTGTCGCCACCGAATAGATAAGCGAGGCCCGATTGCGGTTCGATGGCTCCGGGCAGTGTATCCTTCATGATGGGAATCTGGCCGAGCGGATCGAAAGGCGAGATGGTCGAGGCGAAGATCGCCGTGAACAGCCAGAACAGGCAGATGGCCACCCCCGCTATGCCGACGCCGCTGTCGAACAGTTGGCCGTAGAGAGCCAGCTTCTTCTTGTAGAGGAAGCTCGCGCCCATGACGATGAGAAGCGCGAGCCAGACCGGCCAGAAGCGCCAGAGCACTTCGAGGACGACGGTGGAGGCGCCGATATATTGGGCTTGCATGCGCCGTCTCCCCTACTGGACCCGAATGCGCGGATTGAGGAACGCGTAGCCGACATCGGAAATGAGCTGCGTGATCAGGACGATGAACACCGAGACCAGCGAGCAGCCGAGCAAAAGGTCGATGTCGTTGTTGCCTGCGGCCTCGACCAGCGTGTAGCCGAAGCCCTGATAGCGGAACATCACCTCGACGATGACGACGCCGGTGAGCAGCCACGGAAACTGCAGCATGATCACGGTGAAGGGCGCGATCAGAGCGTTGCGCAGCGCGTGCTTGACCACCACGCTTTTGAAGGAAAGACCCTTCAGCCGGGCGGTGCGGATATATTGCTGCGTCATCACCTCGACCATCGAGGCACGCGTCATGCGCGCGATGTAGCCGATGCCGTAGATGGCCAGCGTGATCACCGGCAGCGTGAAGTTATAGAAGGTGATGCCCTGGCTTGCCGATGCGGCGGATCCGTTCAGCCAGCCAAGCCAGGAGGCGAAGATGACGGTAAAGATGACGCCCGATACATATTCGGGCGTCGCCGTCGAGGCGATCGAGGCGACCGACAGCACCCGGTCGGTGCGCGACCCCTCGCGCATGCCGGCCAGGATGCCGATCAGCAGCGAGACCGGCACCATCACCGCCAGCACACAGAACATCAGGATGCCCGTGGCGCCGAGCGCAGGGAATAGCTTGGCCCCCACCGTGGTCTTGAATTTGGTCGAGCAGCCGAAATCACCCTGGAGCACGCCGGAGAACTTCGGCTCGGCCGGATCATTGCAGAAAGAGAAGCGCTGCGCCGGCTTACCGGTCGCCGGATCGGTTACCGGCTGCTTGGGCACGACGCCGAGCCACTGGCCGTAGCGCACGAAAAAGTTCTGCCGGTAGCCGTGATTGACCAGCCAGCTTTCCAGCTGTTCGGCCGAGGTGTGCATCTCGGTCTGGCTGATCGCCAGCTTCTTCAGGTTGGGTTCCAGATTGACGAGGAAGAAGACGACCAGCGTCAGGCACAGCATCGTGAGCAGTATCGTGCCGATGCGTCTGGCGATGAATGAGAACATTGTACCCCCCTGCCGGCCGGGTTGGGGTCAGATAGGTTCAACCCTGTATCAAAAACCTTGTGACGTCACGCCGCCGCTGCATCCAATGCAACGGCGGCGATGCCGCGGGAGCGAAAGGCGCGCTGGCGCCCCGCTCCCGACAGGCTGTGGGTCACGCCTGATCGAGCCAGACCTTGCCGAAGTCGTGCTCGTAGGTGGGGTGCATCGAGTGGTTCTTCACCTCGGGCTTGATGTTGATGTAGAGCTTGCGCCAGTAAGGCTGGATGATGATGCCGGAATCCTGCAGCATCTGCTCGATGTCCTTCATCACCACCTTGCGCTTCTCCGCGTCGGCGATCCCGAGCGCCTCGTTGACCTTCTTGTCGAAGTCCGGATTGGCGTAGGCCGTCTCGTTCCAGGCTTCACCCGAGCGGTAGGCGATGGCGATGACCTGGATGCCAAGTGGACGCATGTTCCAGTTGGTTTCCGAGAACGGATATTTCGTCCAGTCGTTCCAGAAGGTCGAGCTCGGCAGCACGGTGCGCTTCACCTTGATGCCAGCCTCGCGCAGTTGGGCCGCGATCGCGTCCGTGGTGTTCTTGTGGTAGTCCTCGTCGTTGCTGATCAGCTCGTGTTCGAAATCGATCACGCCGGCTTCCGTCAGCATCTGCTTGGCCTTGGCGATGTCGCGCTTGATTTTGGGCAGCTCGACATATTCGGGATGGATCGGCGCGACATGGTGGTTCTCGGCCGGCGTGCCGGCATTGCCGTAGCCGAGCTGCAGCACCACCGAGTTGTCGACGGCCAGACACATCGCCTGACGCACTTTCTGGTCGCCATAAGGCTTGGCGTTGACGTTGAAGCGCGACACCACGGTGGCGGCGGTCACGACCTCGGAAGGCGGCGCGCCGACGTCTGCGATGATCTTGACGTAGTCGGCGGTCGTCTCATGGTTGGTCTGAACTTCGCCCGATTCGAAGGCCGAAACCGTTGCGGCCGGATCGGTGCCGTAATCGATGAACTCGACGCCATCGAGGAAGGCTTCGCCCTGCCACCACTTGCCGGTCTCGCGGCGCTTGTAGACGACCTTCTGGCCGACGTCGTAGGAGACGAGCTCGAACGGACCCGTACCGATCGGGCAGTTCTTGAAGTTGGCGCCCTTCTCGTCGAAGCTCTTGTGCACCACCAGTGCCGGATAATCGGTCAGGTTGGGGATGATGGCGATATCGGGTTTGGTGAGCTTCAGCTTGACGGTCATGTCGTCGACCTTGATGACCGACCCTTCGCGCAATTTCTTGGTCTTGTCATCGACGAGGCTGCCGAGACGGCCCGGCATGGAGTTGCCTTCCGCGGCCTTGTCGGCCCAGCGGGTGAAATTGTAGATCACGTCGTCGGCGGTGAACTTGTCACCATTGTTCCATTCGACGCCCGGCCGCACATGCAGCGTGTACTCGGTGGCGTCGTCATTGATGTCCCAGCTTTCCAGGAGATAGGGCGCGAATGTGTACTGGTGGGTGTATTTCACCAGCGGCTCGAGCGCCTGCCTCTCGGCATTGGAGATTTCCGACCAGTCGGCCGTGCGCGGATCCTTGGGATCCTTGACCGACATTGCCACCTTGAGCACGCCGCCTTTCTTACCCTGCACGTCCTCGGCCTTGGCCGGCGTCGGGGCGGCGAGCCCCAGAAGGCCATAGGCCATGGCCGTCGAAGCGCCGAAGACGCTGGCGAGCGCGAGGAATTCGCGGCGATCGACCTTACCCGACTTGGCCTCTTCGGCCATGGCCAGGATGTGATCCGGAACGCTATCGCCATTACTCTTGTAGATTGTCATGACTAACTCCCATTGTTGGCTTTCCGCCGATTAACATTCCGCATCCAGGCCATGATGTCAAAGACGGCATGGTTGGGAACATATTGACGAATGTGCAACTTTGGAGGGGGAGCGGTTCGCGTGATAGCGACAGTCTTGGCGCAAAATTGCTAGTGCGCGACGGATTTCCACTAAATCTCTTCAGGCGATTAAACTGAGACATTGGCGCGGTTTGCGACAGGACCAGCCCTCGCCAGGATGAGGGCCAGCCCAAGTCTCCGCTTCAATATTCCTTCTCGTAGAAGATGCCGCCCTTGGCTTCGCCGGCGTCCGTCGCCTCGCCGCGCAGTTTGACGCCACGTCCCACGTTGAGGTCGATCGTGGCCTTGCCCGAGCCCGGCTTGTCGCCTTTCTGGATCGTCACATAGGTGCGGTCGTTGAGGTACTTGCCGGCAGAAACCGCCGTGCCGCCCTTTTCGTCGGTGGTGACATCGAGATCGTCGACGCCGATCGCGCTGCGCAGGTTTTCCAGCAGCGACGTCGAGCCGCCGACACCGGCGAGTTGCCCGGCGGCTTCGGCCAGTTGCGCGATCTGCAGCGGCGACAGGTTCGACATGGACCGCCCGAAGATCAGTTGCGCCAGCACCTCGTCCTCGGGCAGCGCCGGCACCGAGGTGAAGGTGAATTTCGGATTGGTCGCCTCGCCCGACACCACGATGGTGACGGTTGCGCTGCTCGTGGTCGTTGTCGCGGTCAGGTTGAGATAGGGCACCAGCGAGCCAGAAAAGCCGACCGTGCCCTCGGTGAAGGTCAGCCGCTTGCCGAGAATCGACAGCCGCCCGCGTTGCAGCGTGAAAGTGCCGACCGCTTGCGGCGATGAGGCCGGACCGGTCAGCCTGAGCGAGCCGCCGAGTTCGGCGTCCACGCCCCTGCCCTGGATGAAGATCTGGTTCGGCGCGTTGACGGTGACATCCAGCACAAGGCCGCTGCCACCCGTCTTGCCGCTGGTCGTGGCCGGGCGCAATGCCTTGTCCTGCGCCCTCACCGCGCCGGGCGCGTTCTTGTGTTTGACATCGAGCGCCGAAAGCGAACCTGGCAATTTGTCCGGAACGGTGATCACGGTCTTGGCAAGGTTGACGGTGCCGGCAATCACCGGCGCCGACGTCAGCGGCCCTTTGATCGTCAGGTCGCCGCCAAGATTGGCGGTGACCACCCGCCCATCGGTGTAGCGGCCGTCGGTGAGCTTGATCGACAGATCGGCCGGGAACCCCTGCGCCGGATTGATACCGACCGTGCCGCTGGCCGACAGGCTGCCGCGCGTCGACAGCGTCCCGGTCAGCCGGTTGATCCTGGCGACGCCATTGCCGATGGAAATTTCGGCTGCGATGTCGTTGACCGCAAGCCCGGAACGCGCGTCGAGCAGGCGGGCGCCCGACGTGCTGATGCTGCCGCCGATGACCGGCGATGTCGCGGGACCGCGTACCTGCACATTGACACTCGCGGTCCCCGTCAGCGACAGGCCTTGCGCGGCGAGCTTCTGACTGAGGATGCCGAACGGCACGGCGCCATTGAAGTCGAGCGCGAGCGCCGGCGTGCCTGATGTCGTCACCGTGCCGCCCCCCTTGAGACCAAGGCCGGCCCCATCGCTGACATTGGCGTTGAAGGTCAGCTTGTTGCCGGCAAAGGTGCCGGAGGAAGAGACACTCACCGCACCGACCCCCGCGCCGCGGGTCTGGGAGGTCTGCACGCCGGCAGCGTCGAGGTTGAACGCCACACTGGGGCTGGCTGGTGCCCCGGTGACCTTCACCGTGCCCGAAATCGAACCGGCGGCATCGAGACCCCGCGAAAAACTGTTGGCAAGCGAGATCGGCACCCGCGCCAGCGCCGCGTTGATGTCGAGCGCCTGCCCGATCTTGCCGGTCACCGTCGCCGTGCCGCCGCCCAGGTTGAGCACCAGCCTGTCCAGCGTCGTCGTGCCATTGGCGATGGTGACGGTCGAAGCCTGCGCGATGGCAGCCTTTATGCCTTGGACGGTCGCCTCGCCGGAAGCAAGCTCTATGGTCGTCGTGCCGTTTGCCGCCTTCACGCGGCCCGCGGCCCTCGCCGGAATTCCTTTCACCGTCGCGCCGCCGGAAAAGCCGGTCCAGTCGCCGTCACGCTTCAGGTCGACATCGATGCCGCCGATCACCGTGCCGCCCGACGTGACGGTGTCGGCATGGATTTTTCCGGAGATGACCGGAGCGGCGAGGTAATTGGCGATCAATGCGTCGATCGACACGGCCTTCGCCTGAAGATCGCCGCGCGTGACCGAGGCGGTCGTAGCCTTGATGGCGACCTGCGGTGCGGCACCGTTCTTCGAGAACGCAATCGTGCCGCGCACATCGCCTTCCGCTTTTTCCAGCGCCAGTGCGGCAAGCGGTCCTATATCGGGCAGGTCGAGAGAGATCGTGCCTTCGGGTATGAACTTGTCGTCCAGCGCCAGGTCGCCGGAAATCCTGTTTTGGCCCAGCGACAAAAGCAGGCCATTGATGGCGCTCTTGCCGTCCGCGGTCGCCAGCACCGCACTGCCTTGCAAGGGTTGGCCCGCGACATTGCCTGTCAGCTGCACATTGGCCGCCGGCTTGGCCGCGTCGGCTTTGCCGGTGGCGGTTAGTCTGAGCCCGGTGATCTCGCGCGACGCCACCGAAAGCTTGTCGCTGTCGACGGTCAGCGACAGATCCGGCGCGGTCGCCGGGCCCTGCGCATTCAGCGCAAAGGCGATAGCGCCTTTGGCATCCTTCGACAGCAGCGAAACATCGCTCAGCACGCCCTTGATGTCGGCGGCCAGCGTATTGTCGGCAAGGCTCGCCTGCCCCTGTGCGGTCAGCGCGCCGGAGGCCAGCGTCAATCCGCCTATGGCGATATTACCGTTGGGCTCGCGCTTCAGCGTGGCGCTCAACTGCGCCCGTTCGCCAAGCATGCCGCGTGCTGCGGCCGGCAGGGCCGACGATGGAGCATCCGCCTTCAGCTTGAGGTCGATGGCGCCGTCACGCAGCGACACCAGGCCGGCGACCTCACTGTTGAGCGCATCGCTTTTGAGCGAGCCGCTGTCGATGGCGACAGCGTCGGCTGACAGGCGCCCGCTGAGCGCGGCCGTGACCTTGCCGGCGATCAGCGGCGCGATGGTGGGATTGTCGAGCCCAACCCTATCCA
This sequence comes from Mesorhizobium sp. B2-5-11, assembly GCF_006440835.1. Taxonomy (NCBI): domain Bacteria; kingdom Pseudomonadati; phylum Pseudomonadota; class Alphaproteobacteria; order Hyphomicrobiales; family Phyllobacteriaceae; genus Mesorhizobium; species Mesorhizobium sp. B2-5-11. Next base: position 15,424 of record NZ_VFUK01000003.1, on the reverse strand, counting down.
CCGAAACTGTGCCCGAAACCGGCCCGGCGCGGTTCTTCAGATCGAACGCATCCGAGTGCAATGCCAGGCTCAGCCCGTCCACCTTCGCCGGTCTCGTGGCGATCGAGGGCAGGATCGCGGACATATCCAATCGGGCCCGCGTGCTCTCGCCCGCCACCTTTGCCGACAGCGACCGGACCTCGATCTTGATGGGACTCTCGGCGCTTCCGATCGTGAGCGGCAGACTTGGACCGGATGAGACGAGGTCAAGGGCGAAATCGCTGGCGCCGTTCGGATTGATCGTGCCGGCGGCTTGACCGGAAACCTTGTCACCGGAGAGCGTCGCGTGGTCGAGGACGACGCCGCCGGCCATGGTGTAGCTGCCGGCCGCGTCGACTGCGAGCTGCCCAAGCCCAGTCTGGCGGGTTTGGGTTGTTTCGACACCGGCCAGTTGCACATTGAACCGGACGTCCGGAGCCGACGGCGAGCCCGTTACCTCAGCGCTGCCATTAAGCGTTCCAGCGGCATCGAGGCCGGGCGAAAAGCCGTCGGCAAGGGCAGCCGGCAAGGCGGAGACCTTTGCCGCGAGATCGAGCGTCTGGCCGGCTGTACCGGACAGCGCCACCGAGCCGCCGCCGACATCGAGCGCTAATTTTTCGATGCTGGTGGTGCCATCGGCGATGCTGAGCATAGATGGCTCGGCAATTGCCGCCTTGATGCCGCGAATCGTAGCCTCGCCCGAGGCGATCTCGACGCTGGTGACGCCATCGGCGATCTTCACGCGCCCCGCCGCCTTCGCTGGAATACCGGATACGGTGGCGCCGCCGGCAAAATTCGTCCAGTCTCCGTCGCGCTTCAGATCGACGATGATGCCGCCGACTTGGGTGGTCCCTGACGTCACAGCATCGGCCTTGATCGAGCCTGAAATCGCCGGCGCCTTGAGATAGTTGGCAATCAAGGCATTGACGGCGATTGTGCTGGCCGTCACCTCACCGCGCGCGATCGACGTGCTCTTCGCGTCAATGGCAACGGAGGGCGCGTCGCCACTCTTGGCAAAGCGAATGGTGCCGTTGATGTCGCCGGTCACCGCCTGGCCGGCCAGCGCCGCAAGCTGATCGATTGCAGGCGCAGAAAGAATGAGCGTGCCCAGCGGCATGAACTTGTCATCCAGTGCCAGATCGCCCGACACCTTGTTGTCACCCAGCGACACCGCAAAGCCATTGATCGAGCGCTTGCCTTCGCTCGTCACCAGCGCCGCCTTGATGTCGAGCGGCTGGTCGTTGACGGCGCCGGTCAGCGAAACATTGGCGGAAGGGCTAGCAATGTCGGCCTTGCCGCTCGCGGTCAGCTTGATCGACTTCACCGTGCGGCCCGAGGCCGTCAGGCTATCGCTGTTGGCGGAAACCGTGAAATCCGGCGCGGTCATGGCGCCGCTTGCCGACAGGGCGAAATCGACACCGCCCTCGACCGGGACGCCGACCGTCGGCGACAGCACCGAAACATCCCCCAGCCTGCCTTTGATATCGGCCAGGATGTCGGTACCTTGCATGCTGGCGGTACCGCTGGCGCTGAGCGAACCGGACGTGAGTTCGATCGAGTTGGCGGCGAACGAGCCCTGCGGATCGCGCGACGCTGTGGCCGAGAACTTCACCCGCCCGCCGAGCACCGAGGCGATCTGCTGCGGGAAGGCGGTCGCCACGGCATCGGCATTCATCTTGAGCTGCATCGACAGGTCGGCGAGCGCCACGGTCGCCGTCAGCGAGGCATTGAGCGCATCGGACCGGAGCGTGCCCTGATCGATGACAATGGCGTCCTTGCTGAGGGAACCAGCCAGGCCGACATCGACCTTGCCAGTGACCAGCGGCGCCAGCGTCGCGACGTCGGTTTTCAGGCCACCGGCCCCAAGCTTGACGGTAACCGGCCCGGTGCGGTTCTGGATGTCGAAACCGTCGGAGTGTATCTGCGCCGCCAGGTCGTCTAGCCGCGTGCCGCCGACGACGATCGAAACGAAGGAGGCGCCGATATCGACGACCGGCGCCTTGCCGTCGCCGAACGCCCGGGCGGTGGCATTCTTGATCGCCAGCGTGATCGGCTGCGCCTTGCTGCCGACGCTAACCACCACGGGTGGCCCCTTGGCGGCGAGTTCGACCGAAAGATCGCTGGCTCCGGCGGGATCGACGATACCGGTCGCGGTGCCGTGCACGGCATCACTGTCGATGTTGGCCCGGTCGACACTGATCCCGCCCGCCGTCGTGGCGGTGCCCGCCATATCGAAGCTGGTCTTACCGGCAAACAATGGTTTCAGGTTCTCCGGCAGGAAGCGGGCGAAATCGCCGTCGCCCTTGGCTTCGAGATAGTTACCCTTGTCGGTGAGCTGATGGCGGCCGGTGAGCTGGGTTACGATCCGATGATCGACAAGGAAGGTACCGACGCCACTCCAGTTGGCCAGCGGGCCGGTGCCCGAGACGACGATGTCGACCGGCGGCGTATCCGGCAGATTGAGCAGATTGGCGATGATGCCGCCGGCCGGTTCCGACGCCTTGAGGTTGAGGTCGAGCTTGTTGTCCGCTGGCGCGAAATGGATCTGCGCGTCGACATTGCCCTGTTTGCCGTCATGGCGGGTAATGTTGAGCACCGTCTCGACCGACAGCGGTGCGGCGTCGGCCTTCACCGAGGCCTTGGCGGCGAGTTCGGCGATGCCGCTGCCGGCCAGTTGTTGGCCAAGCGCGACTTCCGGCAAGTCGATCTGCTTGATATCAATGGAAACCGGCAGCGTCGTCGCGCCGCCTTGCGCCGGCTGCTGCGTGCCGGCCACCGGCAGACGCGCAAGTTCGATGCGCTCCGCCGCGATGCGGTCGGCGCTGAAGTTTTTGGACAACAGTGCCAGCGGCGACCAGTCGATGGCCACCTTGCGCGCCACCAGCCAGGCGCCCTCGCGGTCCTCCAGCACGACATGGTCGACACTGAGCGCGCCCGACCAGATACCGTCGATGCCGCTGACGGTGACCTTACGCTCGTCGCTCGAGGCCAGGCGCGAAATGATGCCGGCGAGATTGTCGCGTCCACGCTCGGTCTTGGTCAGCACGAAAAGCGCGCCGATGGCGCCTGCTACCACGATCAGCAGCGTGTAGAGAAAAATGCGAAGGATGCGCCAGACCGTCTTCATGTTCAAAACGCTTGGCCAATGCCGGCATAGATGCCGAAATGAGGGTCGCCTGGGTCGCGGTTGAGCGGCACGGCGGCGTCGATACGCAGCGGCCCGAATGGCGTCACATAGCGCAAGCCGACGCCGGCGCCCACCTTGACGTCGGAAAAATCGGGGAACGACTTGGTCGATACCGTGCCGGCATCGACGAACGGCACGATGCCGATCGTGTCGGTGATGGCGATACGCATTTCAACCGAGGTCTCGAAGAAGGACAGGCCGCCGATCGGCTGGCCGGTGAAATCCTTGGGGCCGATGCCCTGATAGGCATAGCCGCGCACCGAGCCGCCGCCGCCGGAATAGAAACGCCGGTCGGCAGGCACGTTCTGCAGGCTGGTGCCGACGATCGAGCCAAGTGCGACACGTTCCGCCAGCACGAATTTCGAAGCGGTATCCAGCGACTGATAGGCCGATCCCTCGCCCTTCAGCTTGAGGAAGGCGGCACCGCTCAATATGTCGTAGCTCGGCTCGGCATAGGCCAGCAACCTGAAACCCTTGGTCGGGTTCAGCCTGACGTCCCTGTTGTCATAGACATATTGCAGCGGGATGCTGGCGATCAGGTATTTATGTTTGCCAAAGGAATCGTGGATGCGTGAATAGTCGAGCGCGACCTCGGCCGACACGGTTTGGTTCTTGGTCAGTTCATAGGACAGGCCGGTGTTGCCCTTGACCGAGAAATGGTCGTAGGCGTCGGGATGTTCGAGCACGGTCTTGATGCCGGCGAAGAATTTAGATGCCGGCCCGATCACGCCGGGTTTCTCGAACATGATGCCGGCATTGTAGTTCAATTCGGACAGGTCATTGCTGCCGATGCCGCTGATGGCTCCGTCGATGCGCAGCTTCTCGGCCCGGCCGAACAGGTTGCGATGGCCCCAATACCCCTCCAGCCCCAGCCCTTCCGTATTCGAGAAGGTGCCGCCCAGCCCGAAATAACGCGGCTTGCGCTCGCTGACCTGGACACCGATCGGAATGTTGCCCTCGGCATCGAGCTTGTCGGCCTCCTTGAAAGTCACGCTGTTGAAGACCTCGAGCGCCAGCAGCCTGTCGCGCGCATCGTCGATCTCCTGAGGCGAGTACTGCCGGCCACGTTTCAGCCCGGTCATGTATTCGGTGAAGTCGCGGTCGACCTTCTCGGTGCCTTCCACCGTGGTCGCGCCGTAGCCGGCGACTGGCCCGGCAGCAACCGTCAGCGTCACGTCGAGGGTCGACGTGTCATGGTCGGCGACGATGTGCCTGCTGGTCACCTCGGCCAGCGGCCTGCCCTGCTCCTTCAGCGTGCGCACGATCAGCGCCTCGGCCTTGAGCACCGCGCCAGACCCAGCGTCGCCGCCTGATATCAGGCCGTAGTCGGCGCCCATCAATCCAGCGGCGTCACCCTCCAGCCGGATATCGCCGAGGGTAAATTTGGGACCCGCGGCGATGTTGACGGCCACGGGAATGGGCTGCGGACCCTTGAATTCGGCGTCCGGCGGCAATTCGTCCAGCGGCTTGCCCTCGATGGTGATGGTGACGACGCCTTCGTAGCGGGCATCGGCGTAGAGCGCCGCCACAAGCTGTTCTCGATCGCTACGCGCCTTGGCCATCAGACCGAGCGAGCCGGAGACGGGATGGTCTTCGTCGCTCTTCAGCGCCGAGGCGTTTTCGAGCTTTTTCACCAGGTCCTTGTCGGCGTCGGGCGCGGAGATGGTCACGGCGTAGCGCATCGGATCGACGATGTCGGCATCCTCGTCGCTCGATGAGCCCCACAGCTTGATGCCGAAGATTTCGAAGGCGGCCGCCGGTCCCAGTCCGGCGATCAGCGAGCAGCAGATCACGGCCAGAAGCAGCGCGCGCGAAAGCACGCGCTTTGGCTCGGTACCCCCTGACATCTGCCTTTCATACGCCGGCATTAAGACAACCTACTTTACAAACCTAAAATTGGAATGAAGTTCTGAAGCGCTCGTAAAGGGGCCACAATCCAATTGTCTGAAATAGGACGGGCTTGGAATTCACACCTTTTGCATTGCCGCAAGAATGCGTGATCCCCTGTCCTATGGAGGTACTACCGGCTGTTGGCCGGAAAGGAAACCGTTGGCAGGCGGAACCCTGCCGCGTCCTCATGTTGACAAGCCTGAGTGAAGCTTGAACATGCCCGGACGTCTGCAAATTGTCTGGAGGGTGTTATGGCAATGCGCGCGGCTCGTCGTCTGTCTTTCCTGATCCTTCTCTTCTTCGCCTGGGCCAATGTCTTGGCCTGGGGTAACGTCGCGCAAGCGGCCGAAGCACGGCGAGTCGCAACGACCGACAATTCCGACTATTTCGGTTTCGACCTCCGGTCCGACCAGAACGTCACGCTCGATCAATGCAAGACCACCTGCCTGGGCGATCCCGCCTGCCGCGCCTTCACCTATAACACCAAGGCCAAATGGTGCTTCCTCAAATCCGATTATAACCAGTTGAAGCCCTTCAACGGCGCGGTCGCGGGCAAGGTCGTCAATATCGACGGCGACCCCGACATCGGCGCGCCGCCGGAACTCGCCTTCTTCCCCAACTGGATGGCTGACCAGGCCCAGCAATACCGTAACCGGCTGCTCGGCCCGGCCTATGACAGGCCGACCGAGGGCATGGCCGCGCTGACCACGGCGGCCGAGCAGGCGGTGCTCACCGGCGATCATCGCACTGCCGTGCAGAAATACGAGGCCGCGGTCTCTGTCATGCCCGACGATGGCCAGCTCTGGCTCAACCTGGCGCGCGAAACGCTTGCCGTGCAGCCGGCGGCCAACACATCCGAGGCCTCCACCTTGCCGGCAAACGGTACGTCGGCCGCCTTCAATGCCTACAAGCTCCTGCGTACAGCCAGGACGCGGGCGGAGACGCTGGCGCTCATCGGCTCCGGCCTCGACAAGCGCGACCTCTATCGCCCCGCCCTGCAGGCCTATGAAGCCAGCCTTGCCCTGGTACCTTCGCCTGCGGTCCAGGCCGACTATTCTGATCTCAAGGCTCGCAAGGGTTTCCGCGTCATCGACCACACCGTCGATGCCGACACCAGCGCCCCGCGCATCTGCGCCCAATTCTCCGAGGAACTGGTCAAGACCGGCGTCGATTACGCACAATTCGTCACCGTCGACAACCAGCCGCCCAAAGGCGTTGAAGCCAAGGACAAGCAGATTTGCGTCGAAGGACTGGAACACGGCCAGCATTATGACGTGACCTTCCGCGCCGGCCTGCCGGCCGCCATCGGCGAAGTGACCGCCGCGCCCGTCGTGCTGTCGATCTATGTGCAGGACCGTGCGCCTTCGGCCCGCTTCACCGGCGACAGCTTCGTGCTGCCGGCCGGCGCGCGCCGCGGCATCCCCGTCGTCACTGTCAACATGAACGCCGCCGAGATGAAGCTCTATCGCATCGGCGACCGCTCGCTGGCCCAGCTTCTGTCCGGCTACCAGTTCCTGCATCAGCTCGACAGCTACGACATCTCAAACATTTCCGAGCAGATGGGCGAGCCGGTCTGGGAAGGCCAGCTCGACATCGCCAACGACCTGAACAAGGAGGTCACCACCTCCTTCCCGGTCGACGAGGCGCTGCCGCGGCGCAAGCCCGGCGTCTATGTGCTGACTGCCCAGGCTGTCAGCGAGAAGAGCGACGACTACAACTCGATGGCCACGCAATGGTTCGTCGTTTCCGACATCGGCCTCTCGACCTATACCGGTCAGGACGGGCTCAATGTCTATGCCCGTTCGCTGGGCAGCGCCAAGCCGATAGCGGGCGCCGAACTGACGCTGGTTGCCCGCAACAACGAGATCCTCGGCACCGCGACTTCGGATGCCGATGGTCATGCCGTGTTCAATCCCGGCCTAACACGCGGCGACGGCGGCATGGTGCCGGCCGTGCTGATGGCCAGGCAGGGCGATAACGACTTTGTCTTCCTCGACATGGCCCGCGCCGGTTTCGACCTGTCCGACCGCGGCGTCACTGGACGCGCAGCGCCGGGCGCGCTCGATATCTACGCCTGGACCGAGCGCGGCATCTACCGCGCCGGCGAGGAGGTGCATGTTGCGGCTCTTGCCCGTGACGGCGCCGCCAAGGCGGTCGAGAACCTGCCGCTGACCTTCATCTTCTCGCGCCCGGACGGCGTCGAGGATCGCCGCGTCGTCAGCGATGGCGCGTCAGCCGGCGGGCACGCCGTCGATCTGCCGCTCCAGCCAAACGCCATGCGCGGCACCTGGTCGGTATCGATCTATACCGATCCCAAGCAACCGGCCGTCGCCAGCCAGATGTTCCTGGTCGAGGATTTCGTGCCGGACCGCATCGAATTCGACATGAAGGCCGACAAGCAGGAGATCGCGCAGGGCGAAACCGCCAACATCACCGTCGACGGCCGCTTTCTCTATGGCGCACCGGCTGCTGGCCTCGCGCTCGAAGGCGAACTGACCCTGTCGACCGCGCGTGACTGGGACCGCTTCAACGGCTATTCCTTTGGCCTTGCCGACGAGCAGTCGTCGGAACCGACCGTCACCCCGTTCACCGATCTTCCGGTGGTCGGCGAGGATGGCAAGGCGACCTTCCCGGTCTCCGTCGAGCAACTGCCGTCGACCACGAAGCTCATCGACGCCAAGGTGACGGTCCGTATGCGTGAGACCGGCGGCCGCGCAATCGAGCGCTCGCTTAATATCGGCATCCGCCCGCAAGGCCACATGATCGGCATCCGGCCGGACTTTGCCGATGATGAAGTGCCGCAGGGCGGCACGGCGAAATTCAGCCTGATCGCCGTCGACCCCGACGGCCAGCGCGAGGCGCTGAAAGGTGCGCAATGGTCGCTGGTCAAGGTCGAGCGCAATTACCAGTGGTACCGCTCCAACAACTCATGGAATTACGAACCCGTCACCTTCACCAAATCGATCGCCAATGGCCAAGTCGACCTTGGCGCCGACGGCGAGGCGACAGTGTCGATCCCGGTCGACTGGGGCCGCTACCGGCTCGAGGTCGAGACAGCGGATCCGGAAGGACCCGCGACCAGTTATGAGTTCGATGGCGGCTGGTATGTCTCCTCCACCACCACCGAAACGCCTGATGGTCTCGAGATCGCCCTCGACAAGGGCAATTATGCCGCCGGCGAAGTGGCCAGGCTCAAGGTCTCGCCGCATTTTGCCGGCGAACTTCTGGTCAACATCGGTTCCGACAAGCTGTTGAAGACCGTCACGGCATCGGTGCCGGCCGGCGGCGGCACGGTCGACATCCCGGTCGGCGACGACTGGGGCGCCGGCGCCTATGTCACGGCAACCCTGTTCCGGCCTGGCGACGCGCAGGAAAGCCGCATGCCGGCCCGCGCCATCGGCGTGAAATGGCTGAAGGTCGATCCGGGCTCGAAGAAGCTCGCCGTCACCCTTACCCCGCCGGACAAGACCATGCCGCGCCAGCAGCTGTCGATCCCGGTCGCGGTCGCCGGCGTAGAGCCCGGCAGCAACGCCTATGTCACTGTCGCCGCCGTCGATGTCGGCATCCTCAACCTGACCAACTACAAGGCGCCGGATCCTGAGAATTGGTTTTTCGGCCAGCGCATGCTGGGCATGGAAATCCGTGATCTCTACGGCGGCCTGATCGACGGCTCTCTCGGTACTATGGGCAAGCTCAGGACCGGCGGCGACGGCGCCAACATGCAGGCGCAGGGCAGTCCGCCGACCGAAAAGCTGGTCGCCTTCTTCTCCGGCCCGGTGCAGCTCGATGCCGACGGCAAAGCACGCGTCGACTTCGATATTCCGCAGTTCAACGGCACGGTTCGCGTCATGGCCGTCGCCTGGACCAAGGAAGCGGTCGGCCACGCCCAGTCGGACGTGATCGTGCGCGATCCGGTGGTGATCACCGCCGGCCTGCCGCGCTTCCTGGCGCCCGGCGACGCCGCCGTCATGCGGCTCGACATTGCGGACACCGACGGTCCGGCCGGCGACTATGCGCTGTCGATCGACACGACGGGGGACCTCTCGACGGGCGACAAGCCCCTGCCCCAGAAACTGACGCTGGCGCAGGGCAAGCGCCAGACCCTGACCGTGCCGCTGATCGCACAGACGGCAGGCAATGCCTCGCTCACCATCAAGCTGGCGCACGCCGACGGCACCAAGGTCGAGCAGACGCTCTACGTGCCGGTGCGTCCGGCGCAATTGCCGGTCACCACCCGCTTGGTGGTCGACCTCAAGGGCAATGGCGGCGCGCTGCGCGTCGACAAGGAGCTTTTGGCGGCAAGCCTGCTCGACGGCGCTTCGGTCAGTGTCGGCGTTTCGCAGGCGGCGGCCTTCGATGTGCCTTCGCTCCTGATGACGCTCGACCGCTACCCCTATGGTTGCGCCGAGCAAACCACCAGCCGGGCGATGCCCCTGCTCTATGTCAACGAAATGGCCTCGGGCGTCGGCATGCAGAGCGATCCCGACCTGCATGGCCGCATCCAGGACGCGATCTACAAGGTGCTGAGCTACCAGGCTTCGGGCGGCAGCTTCGGCCTGTGGGGCCCGGGCTCCGGCGATCTGTGGCTCGACGCCTATGTCACCGACTTCCTGACCAGGGCGCGCGAGCAGAAATACGATGTACCGGCGCTCGCCATGAACCAGGCGCTGGGCAATCTGCAGAACTCGCTCGGCTACGACCAGGGCGTACAGGACCGCGGCAGCGAGATCGCTTACGCGCTCTACGTGCTTGCCCGCAACAAGAAGGCCTCGATCGGCGATCTGCGCTATTACGCGGACACCCAGCTCGAGGCCTTCACCAGCCCGATGGCTGTCGCCCAGCTGGCGGCGAGCCTGGCGCTCTATGGCGACGCCCAGCGTTCGGAAGCGACCTTCCAGACGGCGCTGCGGCTCGCCAAGTCGAGCACAGCCTATGACTACTATCGCTCCGACTACGGCTCGGCGCTGCGCGACGGGGCGGCAATGCTGGCGCTTGCGGCGGAATCGAAGCCGGTGCCGTCGGTCGTACCGGAGCTGATCAAGCTGGTGACCAGGGAACGCGCCGAGGTCCGCTGGACCAGCACCCAGGATGAATCCTGGATGCTGCTGGCGGCCCGCGCCCTCAGACAAGGCAATGATTCGATCACGCTTTCCGTCAACGGTGCACCGCATTCCGGCGGCTATTCCAGCCAGATCAACGGCAGCGATGTGGCCGACAGCCCGCTCACCATCGCCAACACCGGCAAGACCCCGCTGCAGGCCGTCGTCACCACCGTGGCGTCGCCGGTACAGCCCTTGCCGGCGGGAGGTGACGGCTTCACTATCGAGCGCACCTACTACAAGCTCGACGGCACCGAAGCCAATGTGACGGAGGCAACCCAGAACGAACGCTATGTCGTCGTACTCAAGGTCAACGAACAGAACAACTGGCCTTCGCGCCTTTTGATTACCGACCTTTTGCCGGCCGGCTTCGAGATCGACAATCCCGGCCTGGTCTCCAGCGCGCAATTGTCGAACTTCTCCTGGCTGGCGCAGACCGACGCCGCGCATCTGGAATTCCGCGACGACCGTTTCGTCGCCGCCTTCAACCCCAGCGACGGCGACCACGACCACAATCTGACGCTCGCCTATGTCGTGCGCGCCGTGACGCCGGGCATCTACGCCCATCCGGCCGCAACGGTGGAGGATATGTACCGGCCGCAATATTCGGCCCGTACCGCCACCGGCATGATGGAGGTCAAGGCGCCGTAAGGTGTCGCGGCGGACATGAACGTGAAGTTTGCGCTGCCCCTCATTGCCCTGCCGGCACCTTCTCCCCGTTTAGTGACGGGGAGAAAGGGGCCTGCACCAAGGCTTTCGCCAATTTTCAACGTTACAGAAAAGGCGCCGACGATTGCGACAGCTCCCTTCTCCCCGCCACTATGCGGGGAGAAGGTGCCGGCAGGCGGATGAGGGGCAGCGCCATGCCCTCAAGAAAATTCCTGCGCCGCGCGGCTATCGCTAGCACCTCCTTGGTGGCTGTTATTGCTGTTTCCGCCGCTACCCTGTGGCAGCTCGACCGCGCCTTCCCGCCTCCGCTTCCTGAAAAGCTTACCGTCTCGACGGAAGTCCAGGACCGCGACGGCCAGCTTTTGCGCGCCTTCGCCACGCCTGACGGCTATTGGCGGCTCGAAACCCGCCTCGACCAGGTCGACAAGCAGTTCGTCGACATGTTGGTCACCTATGAGGACAAGCGCTTCTGGAACCATGAAGGCGTCGATGTGCTGGCGCTTGCCCGCGCCGCCGGCCAGTTCGCCACCAGTGGCCACATCGTGTCCGGCGGCTCGACGCTGTCGATGCAACTCGCCCGCCTGATCGAGCCGCGCGACAGCCGCAGCCTCGGCTCCAAGCTCAAGCAGATGCTGCGCGCCATCCAGATCGAGCGGCGGCTGTCCAAGCACGAGATCCTCGAACGCTATCTGACGCTGGCGCCCTATGGCGGCAATCTCGAAGGCGTGCGCGCCGCTTCGCTCGCCTATTTCGGTAAGGAGCCGAAGCGGCTCACCGTCTCGGAAGCCGCGCTTCTCGTCGCCCTGCCGCAGCTGCCGGAGAAGCGCCGGCCCGACCGCAACCTCGCGATCGCGCACGCCGCCCGCGACCGCGTGCTGTCCCGCATGGCCTCGGCTGGCCTGCTTGGCGAACGCGAGGCCGCGCGCGCCGCGCTCGACGATGTGTCTGGCCTGCGCCGTAGCTTGCCGGCGCTCGCCGCGCACGCCGCCTATGCGATGCTGCCCAAGGCGGTTCCCGGCCAGCCGCTCAAGCTGACGATCCGCAAGAGCGTCCAGGAAGGGCTGGAACAGGTAGCGCGCGACGCCGCCGCCAAGCTTGGGGCGCGTCTCTCCGTCGCCATGGTGCTGGCCGATTCCCGCACCGGCGATATTCTGGGCGAAGTCGGCTCGGCCAATTTCTTCGACGCCAGCCGCTCCGGCTGGATCGACATGACCAAGGTCGTGCGTTCGCCGGGCTCGACGCTGAAGCCATTCATCTACGGTCTTGCCTTCGAACAGGGACTGGTGGCGCAGGAAATGCTGATCGAGGACAGCCCGGCCGATTTCGGCGGCTACCGGCCGAAGAATTTCGATATGGGCTATCAGGGCGACGTCAGCATCCGCGAGGCGCTGCAACTGTCGCTCAACGTGCCGGCGATCCGCGTGCTCGACGCGGTCGGTCCCGCGCGGCTGACGGCCCGATTCCGCCAGGCTGGGGTAAACCCGATCCTGCCGGTCAACGAGGCGCCGGGCCTGGCCATCGGCCTTGGCGGCGTTGGGATTACGCTGCGCGATCTCGTCCAGCTCTATACAGGGCTCGCCAATGGCGGCAAGACGCACACGCTGCATGATGGCACCGAGCCGGTCGATGCCGAGCGCACCACCGCGACCATCCTCGATGACCAGGCGAGCTGGCAAATCATGGACATTCTGTCGGGCGTCAAGCCGCCCGAGGGTGCATTGCAGCGCGGCATCGCCTACAAGACCGGCACCTCCTATGGCTACCGCGATGCCTGGTCGGTCGGCTTCGACGGCCGTTACGTGCTGGGCGTCTGGGTCGGCCGGGCCGATGCCGGCGCGGTGCCTGGCCTGTCCGGCTATGTGTCGGCAGCCCCAATTCTGTTCGAGGGCTTTGTCCGCTCGGGTCTCGCCACCGTGCCGCTGCCGGGCAAGCCCCCCGGCGCCTTCACTCCTCGACGTAACGACCTGCCTGTGACGCTTGCCCGCTTCGGCGCCGGGTCCGACGGGCTGGTTCAGGCCTCGACCCCCACAGAGCCCGCGCCGACCATTATCTTTCCGCCCGACGGCGCCCGCGTCGATCTCGCCACCAACTCGGCCGACGCCTCGCCGCTGATAATGAAGCTGCAAGGCGGGCGCGCGCCGTTCCGCTGGCTGGCCAACGGCAAGCCGCTGACCGGCATCGACCGCCGGCGCACCGCGACATGGCAACCGGACGGCACCGGCTACTCGACCTTGACCGTAATCGATGCGGCGGGACGCGCGGCAAGTGTGAAGGTGTTTGTTGAATAAGATTGCGCAAGCGATTCAGGGGATTGCGCTTCTTCGCCTGAGGTACGGCGCCTCGCGACAATACTCGCGACGCCAGTTCCTTTACCCGCAATCTCCTCCCAGCCCGCGCCGACGCCCTGCCCGCCGACTTCGTCCGCGTTGCCGGCCCCTCGATCCGCCAGGATATCCGTTACGCCGGAACGGACAATTTTCCTGTACCGCAAGCGAAGCGACGGCAAACCGCAAGCTGCTGCTCGGCGCGATGCACTCGGCCGGATTCAAGAACTATGCACGCGAATGGCGGCACCTTCACGCTGAACCACGATCCCTCCGCCAAGCAGCGCTTCGATTTCCCAGTCCAGCCGGATAGCGTGCCGACCAAATGCCACAGCCTTGCTTCGGCACCGCTTGTTCCTAGATAGGTCGATGGGGATTCGCCAAGGGGACGTTTGAGGGAAAATGTTTCTCCGCACCGCGAAATCAGGTCCAAGATTTTCTCCAAAACGACAAAAAAGGCAACATTTAATGCATCTAAATTCTACCAATTCGGTAGATTTGACGTGGGTTCAACGGAGGCAGAAATGACCAAACCTCGTTTCAGGAGACTGCTCGGCGCACTGGTCGCCACGTCTGTCCAGTTCGGCACGCTCGGTTTCGCGTTCGCCGATACCACCATTCTCAACGTGTCGTACGATCCGACACGCGAGCTCTACAAGGCTTATGACGAGGCCTTCGCCGCTCACTGGAAAGCCGAGACAGGGGAAACGGTCACCATACAGCAGTCGCACGGTGGATCGGGCGCACAGGCCCGGGCCGTGATCGACGGCCTCGACGCCGACGTGGTGACGCTGGCGCTCGAAGGCGATATCAACGCCATCGTCTCCAAGTCGAAAAAGATCAATCCGGACTGGCGCACGAAATTCGAGAACAATTCGGCACCCTACACCTCGACCATCATCTTCCTCGTCCGCAAAGGAAACCCCAAGGGCATCCACGACTGGAACGACCTGGTCAAGGACGGCGTCCAGGTGATTACGCCCAACCCGAAGACATCGGGCGGCGCACGCTGGAACTATCTCGCCGCCTGGGCTTATGCCAACGCCAATGACGGTGGCGACGAGGCCAAGACGAAGGAGTTCGTCGGCAAGCTCTATGCCAACGCTCCGGTGCTCGATACCGGTGCGCGCGGCTCGACGGTGACCTTCGCGCAAAAGGGCCTGGGCGACGTGCTGATTGCCTGGGAAAACGAGGCCTATCTAGCGCTCGACGAGTTCGGTGCCGAAAATTTCGATATCGTCTATCCCCCGACCTCGATCCTGGCCGAGCCGCCGGTCGCTTTGGTCGACGCCAATGTCGATGCCAAGGGCACGCGCAAGGTCGCCGAAGCCTATCTGGGCTGGCTCTATTCCAAGGAAGCGCAGACGATCATCGCCAAGAACCACTATCGTCCGGCCAAGCCCGATCTGGTGTCGGCAGAGGACCTGGCCAAGCTACCGCCGATCAAGCTGGTCACCATCGACGACCCACAATTCGGCGGCTGGAAGAAAGCACAGCCTTACCATTTCGGCGATGGTGGTATATTCGACCAGATCTACAAGCCCCAGTAAGCAGTCGATATTCAGGACGATATGATCACAGCACCCGCTCGGGCGGGTTGGCGGTTTCGACAGCCGAGCGTCATTCCGGGTTTCGGATTGACGCTCGGCTTCTCGCTTGCCTACCTTACCCTCATCATCCTCATTCCGCTGTCGGGGCTGGTCTGGCGCTCTGCGGCGCTCGGCTGGACCGATTTCTGGGCGATCGCCACCGACCGGCGCACCATCAACGCGCTCCGCATCAGCTTCGGCACCGCCTTTGTCGCGGCCGCCGTCAATGTCGTGTTCGGCACGCTGGTCGCCTGGGTGCTGGTGCGCTACCGCTTTCCCGGCCGCCGCATCGTCGATGCCATGGTCGACCTGCCCTTCGCGCTGCCGACGGCGGTGGCCGGCATCGCGCTGACCACGCTCTACGCGCCCAATGGCTGGATCGGCAAACTGTTGCTGCCGCTTGGGCTCAAGGTCGCCTACACCCCGCTCGGCATCGTCATCGCGCTGGTCTTCATCGGCCTGCCCTTCGTCGTGCGCACCGTGCAGCCGATCATGGAGGAGATCGACAAGGAGGTGGAGGAGGCCGCCGCCACGCTCGGCGCCAGCCGCTTCCAGATCGTCACCCGGGTGCTGTTCCCGGGCCTGGCGCCGGCCATCGTCACCGGTTTCGCGCTGGCCTTCGCGCGCGGCGTCGGCGAATACGGCTCG
>NZ_VFUK01000029.1:0-1684 GCF_006440835.1 Mesorhizobium sp. B2-5-11 | reverse complement strand
GACGGGCTGGTCGCGTTCACCGGCGGCGTCGGTATTGCCGACAACTGGCTCGGAAACGCCCGCAATCCAGATGAGTGGCGCGACACGCACTATCAAGTCAAAGGACCCGCAGTGTCTGCCTTCCAGGCGGCATTCGCGGAAAACTGGTTGGAGACGGCCGGCGAGACATTGCAAGGTGAGAAGTTCTACCCACCCTCCGAACCTGCGGGGTCGCTTAGCGCTCAGCTGATCCTGTCATCGCAGCCAAATGGCTCGGAGAACATGGAACTGATGATGCTGGCGGCGATCGCTGCCGCCAGGGATCATCTTCGCATCGGAATGGCCTATTTCGTGCCTGACGATATTGCCCTGCAGCAGATCTTGGACGCCAGGAAACGAGGGGTAGCAGTCGACGTGATCGTGCCCAACTGGCTCACAGACGTGCCCCTGGTCCGAAAGGGCTCGCGGTACTTCTGGGGCGACTTGCTCAAAGCTGGGGTCCGGATCTTCGAGTTCCAGCCAACGATGTATCATCCCAAACTCCTGATCGTCGACGACGTCTGGACGAGCTTTGGCTCTGCCAACCTGGACGAGCGCTCCTTGCGGCTGAACGACGAAGCCACGCTGAATGTCTACGGCCGGGATTTTGCCAAAACGCAGATCGACCTGTTCAGCCAGGATCTTGCGCGATCAAGGCAGATCAGTTTGGGCGAATGGGAAGCGCGCCCCCTGACCGAAAAAGTATCGGACTGGCTGGCCAGCAGACTACACTCGCAACTCTAGAGCCTCTTGGTGGGCGAGTCCCCGCAAACGGCATCTGCGCCCGTCAAATGGCTAATATGGTGCGCCACGCGCAAGAATGGGAGCAACCCCGCAATAACACCGAGCGGATTGCTCAACACGCGCCCTGCAACTTCATCGGTCGATGCATCCCCACCTCGTCGGTCACGCGGCCCCTTTGCGATCATGACAGTGAGACCCGAAAGTGCTCTCAACGATGGTGTATTAAGGTCCGCGCATGGGCGGCTGGAAGCCTGAGCGATCAGAGGCACCGGCATGTCTTAATGAGGACGAATACGCCCACTTGCGTAAGGCAGCGCCAAAAGCCCCAGGGCGATCCAGAAGCCGGGCTCAGCCATTGCGGCGAGATCTGACAGAAGTCGCTTCATGTTGCCCCACCCGTGCCCTGACGAATCCGCGGCCGATCATAAACTCGAGACAAGAGTCCGCTCTTGTGGGAGGAGAAGCGGGCTCTTAGCTGCGACCTAAGACCCAGCGGCCGGCGCAAGAGCCGCCCGCGGACCCGATCGCCAGAAAAAAAGTCCGCCCGCGCCATTTGGGCGTCACCGTTTTGCGGCATCGCTGTCGGCCGCGGCGCGAGACAGGAACATCTGCGTCGTCTCGGCGAGGTGGCTCTTGAGCCAATCCGCCATCGCTTCCTCTTCGCGCAGATTCTGCTCACAGACACGCGCCACCTCGGCCTCCCCTTCGGCGTGGGCCGCGGCGATGAGCATCGTGTAGGAGGCAATCTCCATATGCTCGAAAGTATAGCTGGCAAGCGAACCCTTCATCACCTCGTCGCCGGCGAACACGCCGCTGATCGACTGGGCCATGGCGGTGAGCTTGCCACCTGCGTCTTTCATCGCGGAGGATCCCTCTCCGATCCGGTCAAGACAGCTTTTGAGGCGCGAGGCCTGCTGCCGCG
>NZ_VFUK01000028.1:0-3231 GCF_006440835.1 Mesorhizobium sp. B2-5-11 | reverse complement strand
CATGCCTCTCTGACGGACGCGGGATCCCCCTGCGCCGCAATGCTGGAGGGGCAATATGCTCGACTTCTATTTTTCGTATCGTGGGGTACTCAAGCGCCTGCGTAGCGGTGCGCTCGGCGGCGAGATGGATCGCCTCGCGGAGCATTTTTTCACGCTTGGTTATAAGCGAGCGTCCGCCAAGATTTACCTGAGCCGGATTGCGCGCTTTAGCCAGTTTGCCGCGACGCGCTGTGGTCCGATGCCGATCCATCAGGATGTCGTCGATAGCTATTTGTCCACGTTTACGACGGATTCTCCACGCATTGGAGCAGTGTCGGCGCTGGGACACGCACTGCGAGTGGCTCCGGAGCGATTCATTGCTTCCGTTCCCAGTGTAGATGCTGACCCGGATAATCCGCTTCTGGCCTCCTTTTCGGACTATCTGCGCAGGGTGCGGGGCCTGGAGCCGAAGACCCGCGAAGGCGTTCTTCTGGGCGGTCGCCGCTTTTTGGATTGGTTCCGCCATCACCATCCCGGCCAGGACCTCGAGGCGTTGGCGGCTGAGCACGTCCTCGCTGCTGTCGAGCATCGGCTGTCACTATCGGCGACCTCCAGCAGCCGCACGGCAGCGACTTCTCACATCCGAACATTTCTTCGGTTTTTGTATTGGGCTGGCCACCATCGCCAAGATCTCGCCCGCGTTGTCCCAAGGACGCCCTCTTGGCGTTTGGCACATTTGCCGCCGCGCCTTGCATGGGATGACGTTCGGCAGGCGATCGATGCGATCGGCGCAACGACGCCGGTCGACATCCGCGATCGAGCCGTCTTGCTGCTGCTCGCCACCACCGGCATTCGCAACGGCGAGTTACGCGCCATTCGGCTGAAGGATATCCACTGGCGTACTGGCGAGGTTTTTGTCCGGCGCACCAAGGGCAAGCGTGATCGGGTGGTACCACTCCTCGAGGAGACCGGCGCCGCACTCGCCGATTACATCCTGCGCGCTCGACCGAAGGTGGATAGTCCGTATCTGTTCCTGTCCTTCGCGCCGCCGCTGGGGCCGTTCAAGTGCGCGTCGCCTGTTTCGAGGATCGTGCGGAAGCGGTTGCGGCATGGCGGGGTCGAACTCGGGCGGGTCGCAGGTGCGCATCTCCTGCGCCACAGCCTTGCCACCCAGCTCGTCAGGCAGCGAAGGCCAATCAACGAGGTCGCCGATCTTCTTGGCCACCGGAGCATCAACACAACGGCGCTGTACGTGAAGGTTGCGGCCTCGCAACTCGCCGAGGTCGCACTCCCCTTTCCGGGAGGCGCGGCATGACCGCGTTTACCCGATTCCTCGGCGAGAAGGCCGAGCGTTACATCGAACTGCGCCACTCGCTCGGCTACTCTTTCAGCAAACAAGCTGGCACGTTGCGGGCTTTCGTCCGCTACGTTGAACGCGCTCAGTTCGATGCGCCCGCCACCCGGACGATGGCGCTGGACTTCGTCCTGTCGTTCGGCGGCGCCGCCAACAGCCGCACCACTCGTCACGGCGTGCTCCGCCGATTCTACGAGTATCTCGCCGTCTATGACGCCCAAACGGAGACCTTGGAGCGTAGAGTCTTTCCCAGATCCAGGGCGATTCCGCCGCCGCGGATCCTCAGCGAGTCAGAGTTGGCGTCGCTCATCGACGCATGTGCGCGCATTTCGCCAGGCATCCCTCTCAGGGGGCGGACGATGGCAACGCTGATCGGATTGTTAGCAAGCTCGGGACTGCGATCTGGCGAAGTGGTCAGGCTTGATCGTTCCGACGTCGATCTGACCAGCGGGGTTCTTCTGGTTCGGAAGACGAAGTTCCGCAAGGACCGTCTCGTTCCAGTTCACACGACGACCCAGGCTGCCCTTCGCCATTACGCCCGTGAGCGTGACGCCGCTTTTCCCACGCCCAAGGACCAGGGCTTCTTCCTCAGCTCTCGTGGCAACCGCCTCTCAGCGACCGGCCTGCAAAACGGTTTTGCCGAGGTCCGCAAGCTCGCCGGCCTTGATGGCGGTAAGCCCTTAAGGCCGCACGATCTCAGGCACCGGTTCGCCGTGACCCGCCTCAGCTTCTGGCACCAACAGCGCGCAGACGTTCAGGCGCTGCTCCCGTTGCTCGCCACATATCTCGGCCACGCCAGCTACAGCGATACCGCTTACTACCTCACTGGTTCGACGGATCTTCTCGCCATTGCGGCGGACCGCGCTTTCCTCGATGGAGGTGCAGCATGAGCGAACATCTTCTCCTGGCGCCGCTCCTGGAATCCTACTTTCGCCGGCGCTTGACCAAGCAGCGCAACGCCACTCCCGCGACTGTCGCGAGCTATCGCGACGCCTTGCGCATGCTGATCCTCTTTGCCGCCGCCAGGTTGCGGAAGAGGCCGGCGGCGTTGGTGCTCGAAGATCTCGATCGAGACCTCGTTCTCGCCTTTCTCGACGAACTCGAGGAGAAGCGGAACAACACCGTCGCCACGCGCAATGCCCGACTAGCTGCGATACGATCTTTCTTCCACCATGTGGCAGCGGCCGACCCGGCGTCCTTTGGTGTCGCGCAACGCGTGCTGACGATTCCCACAAAACGGGCGCACATTGAGGTGACGCGCCACCTCACCAACGCAGAAGTGGACGCAATCATTGCGGCGCCCGATCAGAGGACGCCCCGTGGTCGGCGCGACCGCGCGTTTCTGCTGTTCCTGGCGCGGACCGGCGCGCGGGTCTCCGAAGCCATTGGTGTCAATGCTGACGACCTTCAGTTGGAACGCCCGCGTTCGCAGGTGCTGTTGCACGGTAAGGGGCGCAGAGATCGCGTCATCCCCGTTTCTCAGGATTTGGCGAGAGCGCTGGCGGCCTTGTTGCGCGAACGCGGAATCGCCAACCTCGAACCACGACCGATCTTTGTCGGCGCCCACAATGAGCGCCTGACGCGCTTCGGGGCGACCCACATCGTACGACGAGCGGCGGCCAAGGCAGTGGCCATTAGGCCGGACTTGGCCGAAAAGCCCATATCGCCACACATCTTCCGGCACTCCCTCGCCATGAAGCTTCTCCAGTCCGGCGTGGATCTTTTGACGATTCAAGCCTGGCTCGGGCACGCACAGGTCGCCACCACCCACCGCTATGCCGCCGCGGATGTCGAGATGATGCGCAACGGAATCGAAAAGGCGGGCATCGAGGGCAATTACGGGGCGCGCTTCCGGCCCACCGATGCCGTTCTGCAACTGCTGAACAGCATCTAAGCTA
>NZ_VFUK01000027.1:2500-5676 GCF_006440835.1 Mesorhizobium sp. B2-5-11 | reverse complement strand
AAGCCCGCAAGCGCGACTGCGCGTCGCCGGTCGTCCGGCGCCCTCGCGGAGCATAGGCCCGTAAGGGCCGCTCATGCGTGAGCGCTGGCCAGACCATCGTGTTTCACGATGGGCATAAGGAATGAGAACGATCAAGCCGATCGAACTATTAGTACCGGTAAGCTTCAAGCGTTGCCGCTCTTCCACACCCGGCCTATCAACGTGGTCGTCTTCCACGGTTCTCAGGGAATACTCGTTTTAAGGTGGGTTTCCCGCTTAGATGCCTTCAGCGGTTATCCCGTCCGGATATAGCTACCCTGCTATGCGGCTGGCGCCACAACAGGTCCACCAGAGATCCGTCCATCCCGGTCCTCTCGTACTAGGGACAGATCCTTTCAATATTCCTACACCCACGGCAGATAGGGACCGAACTGTCTCACGACGTTCTGAACCCAACTCACGTACCGCTTTAAATGGCGAACAGCCATACCCTTGGGACCTGCTCCAGCCCCAGGATGCGATGAGTCGACATCGAGGTGCCAAACAACCCCGTCGATATGGACTCTTGGGGGTCATCAGCCTGTTATCCCCGGCGTACCTTTTATCCGTTGAGCGATGGCCCTTCCACGCGGGACCACCGGATCACTATGACCGACTTTCGTCTCTGCTCGACTTGTCAGTCTCGCAGTCAGGCAGGCTTATGCCATTGCACTCAGCGAACGATTTCCGACCGTTCTGAGCCCACCATCGCGCGCCTCCGTTACTCTTTAGGAGGCGACCGCCCCAGTCAAACTACCCACCATACATTGTCCCGGACCCGGATAACGGGCCGCGGTTAGACATCCATAGTGATAAGGGTGGTATTTCAAGGGTGGCTCCACCTGAGCTGGCGCCCAGGTTTCAAAGCCTACCACCTATCCTACACATGCCACTACGAATGCCAATGTAAAGCTATAGTAAAGGTGCACGGGGTCTTTCCGTCTAACCGCAGGAACCCCGCATCTTCACGGGGAATTCAATTTCACTGAGTCTATGCTGGAGACAGCGGGGAAGTCGTTACGCCATTCGTGCAGGTCGGAACTTACCCGACAAGGAATTTCGCTACCTTAGGACCGTTATAGTTACGGCCGCCGTTTACTGGGGCTTCGATTCAGAGCTTGCACCCCTCCTCTTAACCTTCCAGCACCGGGCAGGCGTCAGACCCTATACGTCGCCTTGCGGCTTCGCAGAGCCCTGTGTTTTTGATAAACAGTCGCTACCCCCTGGTCTGTGCCACCCTCCTCTGCTTGCGCAGAAAAGGGTCACGCTTCTTCCGAAGTTACGCGTGCAATTTGCCGAGTTCCTTCAGCATAGTTCTCTCAAGCGCCTTGGTATACTCTACCAGACCACCAGTGTCGGTTTCGGGTACGGTCTATAAGGAGGAGCTATTTCCTGGAACCACTCCGCTGCCCGTTCAATCCGATAAGATTGGACAACTTGTGTGATCCGTCACTACCTCCAGGCCCACGAATATTAACGTGGTTCCCATCGACTACGCGTTTCCGCCTCGTCTTAGGGGCCGGCTAACCCTGCTCAGATTAGCTTTAAGCAGGAACCCTTGGTCTTTCGGCGGGGGAGTCTCTCACTCCCCTTACGTTACTCATGTCAGCATTCGCACTTCTGATACCTCCACCACCCCTCACGGGTATGGCTTCATCAGCTTACAGAACGCTCCGCTACCGCTCGTGATTGCTCACGAACCCTAAGCTTCGGTGTATGGCTTTAGCCCCGGTACATTTTCGGCGCAAAGACCCTTATTTAGACCAGTGAGCTGTTACGCTTTCTTTAAATGATGGCTGCTTCTAAGCCAACATCCTGGTTGTTTTGGGATCCTCACATCCTTTCCCACTTAGCCATAACTTGGGGACCTTAGCTGTAGGTCAGGGTTGTTTCCCTTTTCACGACGGACGTTAGCACCCGCCGTGTGTCTGCCGACTAGTACTCCCAGGTATTCGGAGTTTGGTTAGGTTTGGTAATCCGGTGAGGACCCCTAGCCCATCCAGTGCTCTACCCCCTGGGGTATTCGGTCGACGCTCTACCTAAATAGATTTCGCGGAGAACCAGCTATTTCCGAGTTTGATTGGCCTTTCACCCCTAGCCACAAGTCATCCCGAACTATTGCAACAGTTATGGGTTCGGTCCTCCAGTAAGTGTTACCTTACCTTCAACCTGCTCATGGCTAGATCACTCGGTTTCGGGTCTAATGCGACGAACTGAACGCCCTGTTCAGACTCGCTTTCGCTGCGCCTACACCTAGCGGTTTAAGCTTGCTCGTCACACTAAGTCGCTGACCCATTATACAAAAGGTACGTGGTCACCCTTGCGGGCTCCCACTGTTTGTAGGCAATCGGTTTCAGGTACTCTTTCACTCCCCTTGTCGGGGTGCTTTTCACCTTTCCCTCACGGTACTAGTTCGCTATCGGTCATGCACGAGTACTTAGGCTTGGAGGGTGGTCCCCCCAATTTCAGACAGGATTTCACGTGTCCCGCCTTACTCAAGGACGATTGATCGCATTACGCGTACGGGGCTGTCACCCACTATGGCCCTACTTTCCAGAAGGTTCCGCTTGTCTCTCAATCGCCACTGGCCTGGTCCGGGTTCGCTCGCCACTACTTCCGGAGTCTCGGTTGATGTCCTTTCCTACGGGTACTTAGATGTTTCAGTTCCCCGCGTTCGCCACTTTATCCCTATGTATTCAGGATAAGTTACCTATAACAGATCCTTGGAAACCACAGCAGCAAGACGGTCTTTCGACCACTGGCTGCTCTGATTTTCCAAGCACCTTAGGTGGGTTTCCCCATTCGGAAATCTACGGATCAAAGGGTATTCGCACCTCCCCGTAGCTTATCGCAGCGTATCACGTCCTTCATCGCCTGTGCATGCCAAGGCATCCACCAATTGCCCTTAAGACACTTGATCGTTCTCATTGCCAATACCCATCCGCGCGATCCCGAAAGGATCGTCGCCTGAGCCAGATCCTGTGCGGGATATGGCTCGATGTCATTGGCACAAAAAGACCAGCTTCTCGAGATCGGTTCGAGGGCGCGGTTAGGCAAACCCATCATATGCGGGAGATTGAGCGTCTCCCGCGACAAATCACGACCCTTTCGGATCATGAAGTTCGAACAAATCTTCTCTTTACGATGTCAAACAGAAC
>NZ_VFUK01000026.1:0-12190 GCF_006440835.1 Mesorhizobium sp. B2-5-11 | reverse complement strand
AGGATTCCAGATTTGGCAGACCTCGGCTGGCGCCAGGACGGCTCCGCCACAAAATCTCACCCGATGCATAAGAACGGTTAGGTGGCGCGCCACCTAACCCTAGGCCGGCGATATTTATGTCTTCCGCGGCCGCAGCGGCAATCTGATCAAGATTATCTGGCATGATGGGCTTGGCATGTCGCTGTATGCAAACGGCTCGAGAAGGGCCGGTTTCTATGGCCGTCGCCGGCGGACGGCACGGTTTCCATATCACCGGCGCAGCTCGCCTACATGCTCGACGGGATCGATTGGCGCAACCCGCGCCACACGTTCCGCCCGCAGCGCGCGGGCTGAGTTTTTCTTTGAGTTTGCGCCATTTTCCGCGAGTCAGCGGGCGCGTTTTATGATTCACTCCAGGGCATGGTTGCCACCGCCCAGGATGCTGTTCCGGACGATATCGGCGCGCTCAGAGCGGCGCTGACCGCAGCGCTGGCCAGAGCCGAAGACGAGGCCGCGCGCGCTGCGCTGGTCGAGGCCGAACTGGCGGTCGCCAGGGCTAAGGCATCGGATGATGCGGCGCTGATCGCACATCAGCATCTGACGATCCGCAAGCTGCAGCGGGCGCTGCATGGTCAGAGTTCTGAACGCTCAGCCCGCCTGCACGACCAGATGGAGCTCACCTTCGAGGAGCTCGAGAGCACCGCGACGGAAGACGAGATCGCCGCCGAACAGGCCGCGGCCAGGACCACCGAGGTGGTGCCTTATGTGCGCAAACGACCGGCGCGTCAGCCATTTCCCGAGCATCTGCCGCGCGAACGCGTGGTCGAGCCGGCGCCGACCGCTTGCCATTGCTGCGGCGGTCATCGGCTACGCAAGCTGGGTGAGGATATCACCGAGACGCTGGAGGTGGTGCCGCGGCAATGGAAGGTGATCCAGCACGTGCGGGAGAAGTTCACCTGCCGCGACTGCGAGACGATCAGCCCCGTCGCCGACCGCTTTGAGGACAGCCGTGCCGGCGAATGCGTCGCCCGCCATCTGGATGGCTATCGCGGCGTCCTGCAGGTCGACGGCAGCGACCGTATTTCCTATGGTCCGGCGAAGCGGTACGGTTTCAGCTGTGTTCATGATCGAGATAGCTCGCGATGGTGGGACCTACGTGAAGGTCTTCGATCAACGCGGTACATCCCCACTGTGGCAAGAGGTACCGGCCGATACATTGTTGCCAGATCCGAATTGTGCTGCCACAAGTCAGCCTATAGCCTGGCCGCATTCCACTGGTAATGGCGACCGGCACCCAGCCCTCCCAACACCTGGGGCGGTTCGAGCTACGACGAGGGATCGCAGGCCCGACCAATGGTCTCCGATCGTGTCAACATAACGCGGGGGGGGGTGGGCTCCGCCCTTCTCCCTCCAGATGTGCCACGCACACCGCTGGAAATGATGATGCCACCCAAGACGGTCGCTTTGATTTGAATTAGAAGGAGAAAAACGTGCTAAAAGAACTGCATTTTGAGATTGCCGAGTTTCAGTCACGTCTAACAGCGGTAAAGAAAGAAATGACGACGAGAGGGATCGAGATCCTTCTTCTGTCAGAGCCGCCTAACCAAAACTATCTTACCGGCTATAACGCTTACTCGTTCTATACTCCGCAAATGGTGATCGTGTCACTCGATCACGACGAGCCTATTTGGGTGGGCCGGTTGATGGATCGCGTTTCGGCATTAATGACTACCTATCTTGCCGATCAAAACATCAGAGCTTACCCCGAAACGCATGTTCATTCGCCCTTCCTATCGGCCTACACCTTTATGGCCGATATTGTAAGGGAAGTCGGGGGCGAGAAGGCGCGCGTTGGCGTCGAGATGGGAGGATACTATTATTCCGCCCGTGCTCACCAGGATCTTACCCGGGCTTTGCCACTTGCGGAATTCGTTGATGCTGACCTACTCGTTGGATGGCTCCGGCTGATAAAGAGCCCGACTGAAATCGCAATCATGCGTCAAGCTGGTCAGCTTGCAGATGTGGCGATGCAATGTGTGATCGATACGGTGGAAGCTGGAGTTCGTGAATGCGATATCGCGGCAGCTATTTATCACCAGCAAGTGTCGGGTACGGCTGAGTTTGGAGGTGACTACCCTGCTTGCCCTCCCGATCTTTGCATAGGCGAGCGTTCAATCGCTCCACATGCAGCTTGGACCGACGAACCGGTGCCGAATTCCTCTGTTGTTAATCTTGAACTTTCGGGGTGCCGGCACCGCTACCAAGTTCAACTCTCTCGTACAATCGTAGTCGGCAAACCCTCAACTGCATTCCAAAATCTGTCGAAGATTGCTGTAGAAGCCCTAAACGTCGGCCTCGAAAGTGTGCGTCCTGGGCGGACCTGTTCAGAAGTGTTCAGCGCATTCAGTCAAGTGCTTGCTCGCCATGGGATTGAAAAGGAGTCCCGAATTGGATATCCGACTGGCATCGCATTTCCGCCCGCATCGGGAGAACGTACGGCTAGTATCCGCAAGGGAGATGAAACAGTTCTTCAGCCAGGTATGGTTTTCCACATGATGCCTGGCCTGTGGCTAGACAACGTTGGAATCACGATCACCCAAAGTTTTGCTGTTAAGGATCGTGGGTTTGACCCTTTAACGAAGACAGCGCGCGAGCTTTTCGTCAAATAGAATGCGGATTACTGTGGGGGGCAAGCTCTTCCTGCAAACCGGCGTCGATCCCGTCCTCTTCGGCGGGATTCCAGCAGTTGCACGTGGTGCGGCAACGCAATGCGCGCTTGTCGCCGCGATCCGCTCCCATGCGGCCGCACGCGTCGCCGGCGAAGCGCCGATCGATGCGACGCTCGACGAGGCGCGGCTGGGCGATTGACGCGGCAGCTACGTCAGGATCGAGTATCTCAAATTGCGAACCGATTAGGATCGGTTTTGCAACGGTTGAGTTGGGACGCAGGGAGGATTGTTTGCGCTTCTGGTCGGGCGGCGAGAATGGCGAACTGTCCGGCCAGCGACGGATTCGGATTGAAGGCGTCCCTGGCCTGTCACTTGCTCATCATGTGAAACATTTCAATGCCGGACAGGATAATGCCGACGCTTACTGAGGATTGAAGCCGCACATCGTTCGGACACGGTGCTTTATGCGCCGATGGTCCTGATTGATCCAATTGTTCAACTATGGCTCCGGCAGATGCGGATCGGCTTCAGCAGGCACCGGGCGCGATCCTGCAAGCGATTTGTGGTGTCGCAGGCGAGACAAGTCTGTAGGCCGGATACCGCCGTAGCGTACCAAAAGGACAGTATTCTTTGACAATATTCCCCTTCACCGAAGCCACCCCGTACAGTTTCAAGCGACTCCGCCGAAGACTTCGGAAGTCGTGGTCATCGGCGGCGGCATTGTCGGCGTGACTACGGCGCTGTTCTGGCGCGCCGGAATATCTCGGTATCACTGTTGGAGATGGGAATCCCGCTCCCGAAGCCTCTGCACTCCGCCCATCGACCGCGGGATTACGGGCTTTTCCTGCAGTTCAAGACAGTGCCGCTCAAGGCGAGTTGGGCGGGCATGATCGATGCAATGCCGGATGTCGTGCCTATCGTCGATCGCGCCGCTGCGATCCTAGGTCTGGTTATCGCGACCGGGATGAGTAGCCACGGCTTCGGTATCGGACCCGGCATGGGCGGGTTGGTGGGCCGACCTGGTCCAAGGAAATGAGACAGGGCACAACCTCCACAGATTCCGCCAATCACGCTTCAGCGACGGCAGCATGATCCGTTTGGGACCTTCCCTCTAGAGGAGATGACCTTCGCCGTTTAGCAGGCTTCGACCAGATGACCGGTCAGCGCGCCGGCCTTGACGGGCACATCGGTTGGCGGAAACGAGATGAACCCTGTCGCATTCTCTGCCTCCTTTTCCGGGTCGAGCGCAGGCGCACGAGCCTAAATTGATCTGCTGCAACTTTTGATTACAGTGCTGTGGCAAGGAACCTTCGTTTTCGGAGTGTTGCAATGTTCAAAGGCTGTCAGTTCGACAAGTCCGCGGTCCTGCTCTGGTGCGCTGCTATCTCTCGCCTGCAATCTGAGCCTGCGTGATCTTGAGGAGATGGCCGAGCGCGGTATTGCCGCACTCCAGTTTGCCTACTCATCGGGAGACGAGATGGTCGTCGGCCCGACGTCGGGAAAGCTTCAGCGCCTCTAAGTGAATAGCTGAGGTGCTTCTTAGGCTGTGGACACCCTTGGCATCGATCTGATCGCCGGCCTTGACCAGCACTTCGGCGATTGTGCCGTCGCGCTCGGCATGCAATGCCGTCTCCATCTTCATCGCCTCGATGGACAAAAGCACGTCGCCGGCCTTGACCGCCTGGCCGGCGGCAACGGCGAGCGCCGAGACGACGCCCGCATCGGTGCTCCGACATGCGCCTCGTTGCCCGGCTCAGCCTTGCGCCGCGATGCGCACGGGTGGTTTCAGTCCAGGCCATCGTGATCTCCATCGAAGCTCGCAAATCCGACGGAATCACAACCGGCTGAAATCACTCAACTATTTTCGGAACGGCGCTAATGGCGGGCCGCCAATCACATCGCGTTAACATTAGTGGTGCTAGTTCGGTGCAGCAAAAGATATAGTATACGACTGATGAAAAGAAGCTCAAAGAGGTCTTATAAATCTTTAAGTTGTTTCTTAAATGTTTAACCCCAGAGACGCAATGGCAGTGTAGAAGCTTTCCCAAGTCAGTAACGACCCGCCCCATTACCGCACTGTGGACGTGTAAATGGGGGAAGCAATAACGACTTCACCCTCGCGCTGATCAGGCAAGGGCATGTGGTGGAGCGAGCCAAAGGCTGTGACGAATGCATTCGCAGAGGCAGTTTGGTACGATCGATGTTTGGGTTTTCCGGCATTCACAGCTGACAATCCCAACGCCATACATGCGTGAAGTGCTAAGCCCAACTGAGCGGGAGCGGGCCGAAAGAATCCGCCACTCAGATCTGCGGCTTTCATACATTCAAGCAAAATTTGCTTTTCGAACCATCCTTGCTGCGCACTTGCATATTCCGGAGCAAGATCTCCAGATGACCGTTTCGCGGTTCGGCAAGCCTCGATTGCCGGCGCGCGATATCGAAGTGAGCCAGTCTCACAGCCAGGATTGGTCCGCCGTCGCCGTTTCAGCCGTGGGCCTGATTGGGATAGATATTGAGCGTTGGCGCCCCTTGGCAAATTGCCGACAATTGGCCCGCCACATTATGACTGACCAAGAAGTCAGGAGGTTTGAAGACGTTACGCGCAAACAGTCTGCGAGAGAGTTCCTGGAGCTGTGGACCAGGAAAGAGGCTATACTGAAATGCGTAGGTCTTGGTCTCCAGCAGGACCCGCTAACGCTTCACACGGGCTGGGATGAGCAGGTTGTGGAATTTGGTGGCCTGCATTATTATCTCAATGCGCTCCCAATCCGCGGGCAGTTAATAGGGCATATAGCATCGCCTTGTCCCCAGCAGATCATCATGCGCACCCTGCCATCTCAATTGGTTGACCAACTTGGACAGCCGGATACCAAATAAATTACTGAACCTTCATGATCGAAGGTCGCGGACAATGGTACCTTCACAGCAAGGTCTGAGGTCAGGGACAGCCAAAAAGGCTTGTGTCCGAATTGCGCTCGGACGCTGCACGAGTACGCAATGCAGGGGCGCAATAAGGGTCGACAGCGTTACTGCAATGGCGCCGTTCGCGTAAATTTATCAAATTAGAAATTAAATCGTTGTGCAAAATGATATTTAACACTTTTTAACAGATGCCTGAACTGAAGTTTGATACATCTTAACATTCTACATTAGATAACCGTGCTACTTTGGCTGCCGTAAGCTTAGGTCGAAGTGGCAGCTTCTAGTGCTATAAAGACCGAATTGGAAGTCCTCATAAAAAAGAAATGTCCGCTAAGAAAGAGGCGTTTTCAGGCGGAATCTAGGTGGAGTGGCTTGAGAGATGGAACAACTTCCTGGTAAGTCAAAAACACTGCTTAGTGTTGTAAAGAGTTCACTTGCGCCGTCGTATCGGCTAATTTGCTTCCCCCATGGGGGGGGTAGCGTCCAGTCGTTCCGTAATTGGCCAGACTATCTCCCTGACGACATTGAGCTTATTTGCTTGGATCTTCCCGGGCGCGGCAAACGATCAGCGGAGGCCGCCATTCGCAGCATGGACGTACTGGCACCCATGGTCATCGAGGCGCTCCAGGAATACAGCGATAGCCCCTTCGTTTTCTTCGGTCATAGCGCAGGTGCCCTCGTGGCCTACGAGATTGCCCGCTCCCTTGAGGAGGCCGGTCGGCCATCTCCCTTCCATGTGGTCGTGTCTGCTCACCCGTCAGCGGATCTGCCCCCGCAAGAGCCGCCGATGTATACATACACCGATGATAAGCTAACCGATGTGATTCGTACCCTTGGTATGGTCCCCAAGAAGGCGCTGGCAAACGAGAAACTGCTATTGGACTTCATTTTGCCGCCCCTGCGGGCCGACTTC
The DNA here is from genome assembly GCF_006440835.1 of Mesorhizobium sp. B2-5-11. Lineage (NCBI taxonomy): Bacteria > Pseudomonadati > Pseudomonadota > Alphaproteobacteria > Hyphomicrobiales > Phyllobacteriaceae > Mesorhizobium > Mesorhizobium sp. B2-5-11. The sequence goes on along the minus strand of NZ_VFUK01000026.1, from coordinate 5,707 downwards.
GAACTTGCGGAGACTTACGACCGAAACCTGCCAAAGCCTCTCAAGGCGGCAATCACCGCAATGGGCGGAGTTGAGGACGAAATCAATGCCAATGACCTAGACGGATGGCGTCGGCTTACGACGTCGCGCTTCGCCCGGATTATGTTTGATGGCGATCACTTTTTCACCCATGCCATGACGGAGCAGGTGGTGTCCAGCCTCCTGCGCGAGGTTAGCGAGGTGAAGGGACAACTTCCGGTTTCTATCCAACACGGCGAGGTCTTCCCTTATACTAATCTAACGCTGCATGAGCGATTCCGCAAACAAGCAGCTCTCACCCCCGACAGTCCTGCCATCGTTTCAGAGGCTACGACCATCACATATCGTGAACTCGACGACCTAACCGACATTCTATCCAGGCACCTTCTTGGACATGGTCAGAGCCGAGGTTCCAGCGTGGGTATCCTGATGGATACTTCACCTGAATACGCCGTCGCTTTGTTCGGTATTCTAAAAACAGGGGCGGCCTACGTCGTGCTTGACAAAGCATTGCCCGCCGCTGCGGTAAAGCGAATACTTGCGAAAGCATGTGTTGAAATCGTCGTCACCAGCGACCATTTCGCAGCCAAGCTTCCGCCTGACTGGTCCGGTATTGCGCTGTCGCTCGACGAGGGTTGGGAAGCACAACTTGGCAAGGCCAGCCCGGCCAATCCGCAACCGGTGAATATCGATGCGCCGGCCCAGATCTCATTTTCGTCTGGCACGACTGGTGAACCAAAAGGGATTGTCTGCCCCCACCGAAGCAGTGTATGCGCCAACCAGTGGCGCTATCATGCGCTGCCATACACGCTTGGTGAGCGTGAGGCGGTCAATCTCTTCGGGGACATAATGCGGCCGATCCTCGCCGGGATTCCAGCCTATCTGGTCCCCGATGACGTTATCTACGATCCGCATCAGCTGGTCGAGTACCTGGAGCGAAATCGAATTTCCAGAATATTGCTAACCCCATCACTGCTGGACGTGATTATCAGCAGCGGCTTCCTTGACCTCCCCTCCCGCCTTCCCGATCTCAGATTGATCTACCTATCAGGCGAGGTACTAACAGCAGCGTTGCTTGCGCGGGTCAGGGACGCGCTGCCGCACATCAGAATCATCAATTACTACGGCGCAGCGGAGGCATGTGATGTTTCGCATATTGACTTGAGCGAGGTCGATCCTGCGATAATACAAAAGGTCGCGCCGGTGGGTAGGCCTCAGTACAATGTCAGTGTCTATATCCTGGGGGAGCAACGCGATCCCGTCCCAATGGGCTTCTTGGGCGAGGTCTTCGTCGGCGGCGATGTCTTGGCTCATGGATATCTCGGCAGCCCAGAGATGACACGCGAAAGGTTCTTTCCCGACCCGTTTCGCGCAGATGGCACGATGTTCCGCACTGGCGATCTTGGTCGTATGCTGCCAAGTGGCCACTTGGAAATTATCGGGCGCTGCGCTTTCATGGTGAAGATCCGAGGTTACAGCCTCGTGCCCGGGTCTGTAGAAGCTGCCTTGCTTCGCTACGCCGGGGTCCGCTCCGCCGCCGTATTGCCTGAGCTCGATTCGACGACAGGCCAGCCGGACCGACTGGTCGCCTATGTGGTGCTGCACGATGGTTGCAGAGGCTGGGAGGCTCCTTTGCGAGCGCATTTAAAGTCCGAGTTACCGCACTATGCGATACCTGCGCATTTCGTGGCGGTACGGGAATTGCCCATTGCGGCTAACGGAAAACTTGATCGGTCGCGCCTTCGCGGGCTCGCGCAAGAGTCGTGCGCTCTGGTGACCGGTACCGACGAGGTCGAATCAGCACTTCGCGCAGCCTGGCGAGACCTTCTCCAGGCCGAAGCTGCCGATCTGGGCGACAATTTTTTCGACTGCGGCGGACACTCCCTTCTGGCTGCCCGCCTCTGCACGCAGATTCGTGAGAGTCTGAAGGTGCAACTCCGGGTAGTGGAGGTCTTCCTCAATCCGACCTTTAACGAACTCGCGGCTCTTCTCCGCAAACGCATTGGCGAGCAGGGACGTCCCCAAATCGGCAAGCTCCCCAAAACACCGCCAGTCTTGGCGCGTAGGGCGCATGTGAAGGCGCTGGACCGTCGAAGCAGCCCCAGTATGGACATTGCGGTGATTGGTATGGCCGCGCGTTTTCCTGGCGCGGAGACGGTAGACGCGCTGTGGGAGAACCTCTGCCAGGGGGTATGCTCGATCACCTCGCTCTCCAGGCAGGAGCTCAAGGCCCGAGGCATTGCGGAAGCTGTCCTGAATCGCCCGGATTATGTGCGCGTGGGCGCCCATCTCAACGATGTGGACCTTTTCGATCCGGATTTCTGGAGCCTCTCGAGGCGTGAGGCAACGTTAATGGACCCGCAGCATCGGCTGTTTCTCGAATGCTGCTGGAAGGCACTTGAGTCGGCCGGATATGCGCCAACCCAGCATGAAGGCCGGACCGGAGTGTTCGCAGGGTCTTCTTCCCCACTCTATCTACTGCACCATTTGAAGGGCAGCCTCAGCGATCCCACCAACGCGCCACTCGCTTTCCTGACGGAGCTCGGCAACGAGAAGGACTACCTTGCCGCGCGCGTGTCCTACATGCTGAACCTTAACGGCCCAAGCATTGCGGTGCAAACCTCATGCTCAACTGGGTTAGTGGCGATCGCGGTCGCCGCTCAGTCGCTCGCGGCCGGCTATTGCGACATGGCGTTGGCAGGGGGCTCGAGTATCACCTTCCCTCAAGCGGGGTATCAGTTTGTCAAGGACTTCATTAATTCTTCGGACGGTGTGTGCCGGGCCTTTGATGCCGATGCAAGTGGCACGGTGCTCGGAGATGGGGTAGGGGTTGTCGTTCTCAAGCGCCTTGAAGACGCGCTTGAGGCGAACGACTCGATCCACGCGGTGGTAAAAGGATGTGCCATTAACAACGACGGCCGCGCCAAATCATCCTTCTCGGCGCCTAGCGCACGAGGCCAGGCCGAAGTTGTGCGCCAAGCACTTGCCTCCGCGGCACTTGGCCCTGAAGATGTGGAATATATCGAAACTCATGGGACCGGCACCAAGGTCGGCGACCCAATCGAGGTCCGCGCACTGGCAGATGTCTTCGCGGGGCAGGCGAACGCCTGTGCGCTCGGGTCAATTAAACCGAATATCGGCCATGCCAACATCGCCTCAGGGGTCGCGAGCTTTATCAAGACAGCTCTCACGCTTCAGCACGGAGTAATCCCAGCGACAATCAAAATCAATCGGCTGAATGAAGATCTGGGACTGGAAGACACGCCTTTCTTCATCAATGAGCAGCTTAGACCTTGGCCCCGTCCGCCGGGACGTTCACGAACTGCCGGAGTTACTGGACTCGGTATGGGAGGAACCAACTGCCATATCGTGCTGCAGGAATGGGACAGCGACAATGCAAGGGCTTGGCCCGGATCGATTGCACGGGGATCTCACGCCCTTTGCCTATCTGCAAAGACCCCGTCAGCGCTAAGCCGGGCCTGCCTGAATCTAGCTGCGTTCTTGCGGCGCAACCGCGACATCGATCTTGGTGACGTCGCTCATACACTACGCGTGGCGAGATGCCACTTCGCGCATCGAACCGTTGTGGTGGCGCGCAACTTGGGCACGGCCATCGCGAGGTTGGAAGAAGAAGGGGATCGTACAGCTGATCGGACCTTTTCCTCGCCGTCTATTGGCTTCATGCTGCCGGGCTGCGGAGTGCAGCACCCGCGGATGTTCAAGGATCTGTTCGATCACGTGCCGGACTTCCGCAATGCTTTCCTGACTTGTGCGGCCGCTTGTCGCCGGCTCCTGGATCGTGACCTGGAGACGGTCATGTTTGGGGAAGACGACAAATACCGGACGGCTTCCTTCGAAGAAATCAGTGTCATGATTTTCTCCGTGCAATTCGCCATGGCGCGTTCGCTAGAACTGTTCGGAGTTCAGCCCGCTTATCTCGTCGGACACAGCATGAGCGAATACGTTGTGGCTACCCTAGCGGGCATTCTAAAAGTGGAAGATGCTGTTGAGCTGACGATCGCTCGGAGCCGTGCGGTGGCAAATATTGGTATCGATGGTGCTATGCTTGCGGCCGGATGCGGCCCGAGCGAGGCTGAGCGTATCCTCACGGAGGACGCTTGGCGTGATCGAGCAGAAGCTGGCGAGATCGGCGTCGGTATCGTGAACTCAAATACCGACGTCGTGTTCACCGGCAAGCGGGAACTTCTGGAAAGGCTTCAGGAAAGTCTCGAACATCGACAGATCACCAACAACCTCCTTATTACAGCTGGCGTCCCCAGCCATTCGCCGCTGATGAAAGGAGCGACTGACGCCATCGACGCGCGGGTCCGTACACTCGAAAAGGGCCTGCCGAATGTGGCCATTGCTCTCAACTCAGGAGCTCTGCATGAAGCGAAAATACCCTTGCAGGACACCTACTTGAGCAGGCAAGCGATCGAGCCTCTCCGATTTGATCGTGCTCTCAAGCCCGTTGTCGCGGCTGGTGTAGCTGCACTCGTTGACATCGGGCCCTCACGAAATCTGGCGCGTCTGGCACAGGGAGCAATCAACTCAGAGGACCGGAAGACCCGAATTCCATCGATCGTCCCAGCCGCGCGCGACGAGAACGATGAACAATCCACTGACCGCCATGTCCTTCTGGAATGCCTTGGGGCACTCTGGGCCGCGGGTGTTGCGGTGGATTGGAAACGGGCCAGTGATCAATTGGAACCGTTCGGTACTCGCCGTCGCATTTCCCTTCCAACGTACTCATTCGACGGTCACCGATGCTGGCCGGACGATCAGCTTGCGAGGCGGACGGTTCCGCGGCAGTCCGGGGAGCGAGAACAGCAAAGGGGAGAAGAGTTCACGACGCCAGACGAGTAGTAATAAGAGGAGAAAAGGGTTATGGCAGAAAAAGTAGTCGAACCAGGAAAACTAAACATGTTTAGCAACGATGATCCGAGGAAAATTTTTCTTGATGAAGTTAAAAATATTATCGGAGATAACGAAATATGCTTGGACGATAACTTTTTTGATGTTGGGGGAGACAGCCTTATCGCCGCAGAGCTCCAAGCTAATTTGGATAAAAGCAACAATTGGAGGTCGCCGCAATTGGATGAGATAATTGAGGCGGCGACGTTCGGCGACCTGTACGAGCGAATATGCATCCGTAACCATCCGTCGAAATAAGGACACCTCGAACTTGCTAGACTGAATGTCCCAGGAGAACATTTGGTCTAGAGCGGAGACGCAGCTGAACACACAGCTCTGTTTCTGGCTTCGGCGAGACTGGGAGCGGACCATCTTCCGTCCGCATGCGCCAGACTCGACGCACACTTCCCAAAGGGAATGCCAAAATCGGACTCTTCTGTCAGGCTGTAACCACTGGATCTGCGAAATTGCTACCGCACATGGACATTTGGCACCCAGGTGGTCGGCGGCGACAGTCGATATTTGATGAATGCGCATACACCATGCACATCAAATGTATCTGCACGACCCTGGAGGCCAGAATGACGTCGCAAATCGAGAGCTGCCTTGGAATTCTGGGTTTGGAACCTGCCTTGCCACCCAGCGTGGCGCCGCCGGCGCCGCCGTCCGGCTCGCTGTTTAGTTCAGCTACTTTCGAGTTTCCCGTCATATCAGAAACCGTCGAAGGAGCTTGGGCGGATGTTGTCATGCTGGGCGAACCTGCGCTCCAGCCGGC
>NZ_VFUK01000025.1:0-13366 GCF_006440835.1 Mesorhizobium sp. B2-5-11 | reverse complement strand
ATCCTGCAAGGTGGAGAACATCCGCTCCGAGCGGCCTCGCGCTTCAGGGGAATAGGCTGGAATATGTTCGATACCCAACTCATCTGCTTACGACACGGCGTTCCCGCCGCCTTGACAAAGAGGTCGCGGGCTCCTATCAAAGTTTGGGCAGATTGACCACATTATGGTCACATCGATGGCGACCTTGGAGGACGTGGTACAGGAACCGCTGACATGCCGATTGCGCTGGAGAAACTGGCCAGCCGCCGCGAACTCGAAGCCAAAATCAAGTCCGCGGCTCACTATCGGCGCATTGCGCAATCCAAAGGCCTCCCGTGCGAAAACCCTGATTCACCTGCGGCCATTCGTGCCGGCAGTGACACCCCGAACCGGAAGGAAAGCCTTTGTCGAAACCCGCCGCCACCGTGTTGATACCAGGCTGGATGCACGAGCATGCCCGCTGCATGCTCGGAACGCATTTCAGCCTGGTCGAAACCCCTGACTGTGACATTCACGCCCGTTTGTCCCCGGAGGTGCGGGCGTCAATTCGTGGCGTGGCCTGTCGCGCCAGAATCGATCGGCAGTTCATAGACGCCCTTCCCAACCTTGAGATCATCGCCAGCTACGGCGTCGGCTACGACGCGGTGGATGCTGCCTACGCACGAAGCAAGAATATCGTCGTCACGAACACCCCTGATGTCCTGAACGAGGAGGTCGCCGATCTCACGTTGGGGCTCCTTATCAGCGTCGTGCGCGAGATACCCAAGGCGGCAGCCTTCGTTCGCGGGGGCCACTGGAAAGCATCGGACTACCCGCTTAGCCGTCTGACACTGCGGAACCGCAGGGTCGGCATCTACGGAATGGGGCGGATCGGTCGCTGCATCGCCCGACGAGTTGAAGCGTTTGGGCTTCCTGTTGCCTATCACAGCCGGCGCCCGGCGGAGGGGGTTGCGTACGACTACTTTTCTTCACTGCTGGAACTTGCCAGTGCCGTCGATGTGCTCATCTCCATCGTGCCGGGCGACCCGTCGACCGCAAACAGCGTGAATGCCGAGGTGCTGTCCGCCCTCGGGCCCGAGGGCGTGTTCATCAATGTAGGCCGCGGAACCGTCGTGGACGAGGATGCACTGATCGGCGCCCTGCGCACGGGAGCCATTGCGGCGGCCGGCCTCGACGTGCTCGCGGATGAACCCAATGTCTCCGAAGACCTGCTGGCGCTCGATAACCTGACGATCCTGCCGCATATCGGGTCCGCGTCGGTCAGTACGCGCACCGCAATGGCGGACCTCGTGGCCCAGAACGTGATCGCCTGGTTCCAGAGTGGAGCGGCGATCACACCCGTACCCTAGACAGCCTCCGATCAGCCGCCGAGGCCTCCTGCACTGTCAGCGGACGTTATGATCCATGCACGTTAACCCAACAGGCAAGCATCCGATCGACAGGCCCTGAAGCGCCGCGGTGAGGCGTTGACAACCCATTAATAGTCTGCCCAATATGCATTGTTGGACATCGCGTCCACATTGTGGATTTTTCTGATCGGTCGATGCTTGGGGTTTCGGTCAGATTCGCGGTGTCACCATCGGTCAAGCAGAAAACGGAGGAGTGACTCTCATGAACCTATGGAAAGGCGGATTGGCCGTGGTGGCCGCGCTGGCGATCGGGGCGGTATCGTCCACCGCGGCGCTCGCACAGACGGTGTTCACCTGGACGCCAAAGCCGGTGGCGCTGGCACCATACAAGGCCCCGAACAAGCCGCACACGACGATAGCCGACGTGCGCGCCAAGATTTCTCCCGCCAATCAGTCCAAGACTTGGCACCAGGAGATCGTCAGCGACGCGCACCTGCGGGCTTCATGGGTTCAGTTGGCGGTCGGTGATCAGTCGCCGGCCATGTTCATATCGGATACTCGCGCGGCCTTCATTGTCTGGGAAGGTTCGGTCGAGTTCACGATCGGGAGCGAGGCGCCGTTTACGGCCACCAAAGGCTTTATGGTCCAGGTCCCCGCGCGCACGCAGTTCCAGATGAAGAACGTCGGCGCGGTGCCGTCCTTGCACTTCGAGGTCTTCACCGCGGACGCCAAGATCACTTACCCGCAGGCGGCGGCAACCTTGCCTAAGCCGCAGCCGGGGATGACCTGGGCGTTGACGCGACAGGATCCGGGTGCAGAAGCCCTTGGGACAGGCAATTCTACTTTCAGGGATTTCCTTGCTTCGCCCTCGGGCGGCGCATTCGTAACCGCCCCTGGCTTGTTCGTTAACGCCATCCGCGGCCAGGCGTTCAACTGCAATATGCAGTCCCCCACGGCGCTCGGACACAGGCACATCAACTATGGTGAATTCTGGTTCATCATGGAAGGTCAGATCCAATACAACCTCGAAGGCCTGCCGGGCTTCGTCTCGGAGGCCGGCGACATTGTCTATGTCCCGGCCGGCCGGTGGCACTCGGCGGCGAACTATTGTCCGGGGAGTGACACGCGGATTGCCATCAATCCCTTCCCGACCGGTACGCATAACTGGCCGCCGACTGCCAGCCAGCCCAACCCACCGATGCCCCCGATCTCGGGCAAGGGATGGCTTGATTGATGTTGCCGGTGGCCCGTCCTCATCGTGAGGGCGGGCCGTTGGTCTGACCTGACTTTGGCGCGGGGGAGCATCGGCCGGGGTGTATTCGCGGGGGCGCGTTCATCGTGGCCGTAGAATTGATCACACCGCCCGTCGGAGGCTCGTCGGCGCCGTAGCAGAAGCGGCGTACCGTCCGCTTCAGCAGCCAGGGACGCCATATCGTTAGTCTTGGCCGAATAGGCCATTCTCGTACCGCCGGTCCTGTTCCTTAGTGGTTGCAGTTCCTGCATTCTGGTTCCTTTGAACCAATTCTTGGGAGGTTGAACTATGAAGAAAGTATTGTTTCTGACTGCGGCGCTGCTGGGAGGGCTCTTGGCCGCCGCTCCGGCCATGGCTCAGAACCCGCGCCTGGGCTACGTGCCTACGGAAGACCATCCGGTCGGACAGGCTTCGCGCTATTTTGCGAAGCTGGTGGAAGAGAAGACGGGCGGGCGCATCAAGATCGACACGTTCGGAAATGGCGTGCTCGGCAGCGAGCCCGAGATGCAGGCGTCGGTTCAGGCCGGCTTCATCGATATCATGGTTGGCCCCACGCCCAACCTGGTCGGCGTCGTTCCGCAATTCATGATCTACGATCTTCCGTTTTTCTACAAGGACTTCGCCGCGGTCGATGCCGTCATGGACGGCGCGGTCGGCGAGCAGCTGTTTGCACAGCTGAAGGAAAAGACCGGCATCGTCGGTCTGGCGTGGTGGGACAACGGCTTCCGCCACATGACCAACAAGGTTCGTCCCGTCAAAACGGTGGACGATATGGCAGGGATCAACATCCGCGTCATACCCAACCCGTTGTTCATTGCGACCTGGACGGCTTTGGGAACCAATCCGACGCCGCTTCCTTGGCCTGAGCTGTACAGCGCGCTCGAAAATGGCGCCGTCGATGCCCAGGAGACGCCGTACGCTCTTATCTACACCGCAAGGTTCTATGAGGTGCAGAAGTATCTGACCAAGACGGGCCATGTCTATACGCCGTTTGTTCTTCTCGCGAGCCAGAAATGGTTTGGAAGCCTCTCCGAGGAGGACAAGGCAGCCGTCATGGAAGCTGCGAAGGAATCGGCAGCCTTCCAACGGGATCTTTCTCGCAAGGAGGCAGGGAAATTGGAGGCGGAGCTCGCGGCGAAGGGCTTCGAGATTTCCCAACCCACGCCTGAAGCGCTCGCAGCCATGACCGAACGCGTTGCGCCTGTCGTGAAAGAGTACAGCGAAAAGATCGGCGTCGATCTGGTCGAGCAGGCGCGCGCCGCTATGGCGGCAGTTGCCAAGCCATAGAGGTCTTATGGCGCCGGAGCCAGGTTCGCCTGCTCCGGCGTCCATTTGCAGAAGCATCGTGCGTCCGAGTCAGTTTGAAGCCGCAAGCAGTGTGCGCGGCTTACGACACGTCGCAGACGCCAAGGTTCAACAAATTGACGATGCCCCCGCGCTCCAATCCGGCTTCCGGCATCCGGGCGCGACCGGCATCGACATCTCTCACTCTAGTTGGGGATAATCAAAATGAAGAAGACGGCACTACTCTCATCCAAACGTTTCGCTTCGACACTTCTGGCCGCGACGGCGATGGCGCTGGTGTCTGCGCCGGCCTGGGCCGACGACAACTTCGCTAACGTCTCGCAGACGGGCAGCGGCAACACTGGCATGGTGGTCCAGGGTCCCGGCGACGAGAACGAAGTCGGCACCGCGACGGACGCGGCCAGCCAGAACGGCTCGGGTAACAACCTCGATGTCGGGCAGGCCGGCAACCGCAACCAGGTGGGTACCCGCGGCACCGGCCTCGACCAGACAGGCGACGGCAATGTGCTGGTCATCGACCAGCTTTCCGACGGCAACCGCGTCAACCAGATCAACCAGAGCAGCGCAAGCGGCTCGGGGAGGCTCAACAGCGCGACCGTCACCCAGCAGACCGCTTCGGGCGAGCCTGTGGATGGGCTCTCCACCGTCACCGGCATCGCACAGACGCATGTCTCGGGTGCTGCCAACACTGTGGCGATCACCCAGACCAGCGAAGGCGCCGGCGGCAACATCATCGGCACCGGCAACGCTGACTCCGTCAGCGGCGGGGTGATGCAGACCGGCGGCGGCAACGACGCCAACCTGAGCCAGACCGGGGCAGGCAACCGCATCGGCGCCTCGCTCCAGAACGGCCAGGGCAATGCGACGGCCATGAGCCAGGACGGCGACGGCAACGCGATCGACGGGTCGCAGGTCGGCGATGGCAACACCGCGGAAGCGTCGCAGGTCGGCAACTCGAACGGCACGACCGGCTTCGGCACCTTTGTCAGCACCTCGTCCTCGGTGACGCAAGGCTTGATCAAGCAGGAAGGCAACGGCAACAGCCTGCTGCTCGACATCCTCGGTGACGGCAACCAGTTCGGCATCGACCAGTCCGGCTCGGGGAACGACGCGGTGGCTCGGGCGACCGGCAACGCCAACGAGTTCGCGGTGGGCCAGACGGGCGACGCGAATATCGGTCGGATCGCGATCGGAGACCGGGATGGCGCCAGCAACGAGAACCTGGTGGTTCTGAACCAGGACACCGGCTCCTCGTTCGGCAATGAAGCCGAGATCCTGGTCGACGGAAACGGCAATACGGTGTCGGTCGATCAGCTCGGCGCGATCGGCTACAATGAGGCGGCCGTCGACGTCCAGGGCGACGACAACGACCTGGCTGTCGACCAGAACGGCAGCAATCAGAGCGACGTGTACGTCGTCGGAAACGCCAACGACGCAACGCTGGACCAGGACGGCGCCGTCAACAGCGCGCTGCTCGAGATCATCGGGGACGACAACGAGTTCGACGTTGACCAGTCCGGCGATTACAACGAGGCGACGGCGCGGGCGACCGGCAACGCCAACGACGTCACGATGAGCCAGACGGGAGGCACCAATATCGGCCAGATCCTGGTCGGCGACCGGAACGGCGGCAGCGACGACAATGTCGTGGCTCTGAACCAGGACAGCGGCGCCTCGTTCGGCAATCAAGCCGAGATTCTCGTCGATGGAAACACCAACACGATTTCCGTCGACCAGCTCGGCGTGACCAGTCTCGATTACGGCAACAACGTGCTCGCCGACGTCTTCGGCGACACGAACCACGTCGCGGTCGACCAGGTCGGCAGGAACGAGGGCTTGGTGTCGGTGGTCGGAAACCTCAACACCGCATCGCTCGACCAGACCGGCGACTCCAACAACGGGCAGATCGAGATCCTCGGAGACAGCAACGAGCTGGCGGTGGTCCAGTCCGGCACGTTGAACGATGCGCTGGGCCTGGCGACCGGCAATGGCAACGAAGCGCTGATCAGCCAGGTTGGCAGCTTCAACACGGCCCTCATCACCTTCCAGGGTGACACGAACGGCGCGAACGGCTTGACTGGCGCTGCGGGAGCTCTGGCCGGCAGCTCTGGCGGCCTCCTCATGGCGGGCAGGGCTCTTCAGGACTCGTCCTCGGCCCTGACGGGGAACAGCCTGACCTATGAGGTCATCGGCAATCTGAACCAGTTCGCCTTTGCTCAGATCGGTGGCGGCAACTCCATCACCGGCCTCGTCGGCAACGCCGGCGCATCCGATGGAAACCAGGTTGCCGTGTTGCAGAACGGGTCGAACAACGTGACGTCGTTCACCCAGAACGGTGGCGGCTCGAACAGCCTCTCAGTCTCGCAGTAAGCACTATCGGCCGGGCGGGAAGCCGCCCGGCCGACGTCTTCGAGCAACATTCAACCGCGTGACAGGGGTTACACGATGACATTCAAGCTGACACTTGCGACCACCACGGCGGTCGGACTTCTCATGGGGGCGGCACTCGCAGGCGAGAACGAGGCCTATATCGACCAGATCGGCGACGGTAACTCGGCCTCCATCGTCCAGGGCCAGTCGAACGGTTCAGCCGTCGGCAACAGAGCCGGACATACGACGCAGCGAATCCGGCAGGACGGCACCGACAACGAGCTGATCATCAACCAGACGCATGACTCGAACGTGAACAGCCCGCCGCGCAACCAGATCAACCGGGCAGGAGCGCCGGGCGACCAGGCGGGTCTTGGCATCGACCAGATCGGAAACTCCAACTATCTGCGAATCGATCAGACGGGTGCCAACCAGGCCGTCTTCGAGGTGCAGCAGAATGGCGGCACGTCTGCGACGACCTCTTCCAACAACGCAACGATCACCCAGAACGGCGGCTGGTCGGCACGCGTCTCCAACTTGCGGCAGACCTTCACCGGCGGCGCCGCGGACGGTTCCAACGACGTCACCATCACCCAGACCGGCCAGTCTTCGCGCGTGGGCAACACCAGCAGCGGCCCGCGCAATGACGGCAGTGGCGCGCACCAGACCGGCTTCGGCAACCAGCTGACCGTCAACCAGACTGGCAATTCCCAGCTCGTCTACACGGCGACGCAGATCAACAGCGCCTCGAGCGGCGGCACGAACGTCGGGTCGGTGACCCAGGGCGGCGGCAATGGCAACCAGATTCGCGAGCTGAGCCAGACCAACACCGGCGCCCTGGACAACACCGCGAGGCTGACCTTCTCGGGTGCCGGCAACGGGGTGACGTCCGGCGTCTTCACCGGGGTGGCGCTGGGCGTGGGGATCTCCCAGTCGCGCATTCGCCAGACCGGGGAAGGCAACGACCTGAGCTATGTCGCGACCGGCGACGGCAACCTGTTCGGCTTCGTCCAGGACGGGCTGGGTAACCGGATCGTCGGCACTGTGGACGGAAGTGCCAATCAGGTCGCGGTATCGCAGGAAGGCGACGTCAACAGCGCCGAACTCGAGATCCGCGGAGACAGCAACCAGTTCGGCATTGCCCAGATTGGCGAGGCAAACGAGGCGCTGGCGTTTGCGAACGGCAACTCCAACGAACTTACACTGAGCCAGATCGGAATCGCCAATCTCGGCGAGGTCCTGATCGGATCCCGGACCGCCGGCAGCAGCGACGACAATGCGGTGGTCCTGAACCAGGACAGCCTCGCTTCGTTCGGCAATGTCGGCGAGATCGACGTCGACGGGAACGCCAACACGATTTCGCTCGACCAGCTGGGCGTGATCGGCAGCAACTACGGGACCGTCGACATTCTCGGCGACGAGAACGCCGTGGCGGTGGACCAGGACGGCAGCAATACGGGCGAGGTGTTCGTCACCGGAAACCTCAACGTCGTTTCGCTCGACCAGGAAGCCATCTCCTCCTTCGGTAATGAAGCCGGGATCCGCGTCGATGGAAACAGCAACAACCTTGTCGTCGATCAACTCGGCGCGGCCGGCTCCAACGAAGCGACAGTCGACATCCAGGGCGACCAGAACGACGTGGCGGTCGACCAGGAGGGCAGCAATACGGGCGGGATGGTCGTCACCGGAAACCTCAACGGCGCAACGCTCGCCCAGGACGGCGCCATCAACAGCGCGCTCATCGAGATCTACGGGGACGGCAACCAGTTCGACGTCGATCAGGACGGCACCTTCAACGACGCGGTGGCGCTGGCGAACGGCAATGCCAACGAGGTCACGCTGAGTCAGACAGGAGACGTGAATACCGGCTCTGTCGACATCTTCGGCGACCAGAACGATGTAGCGATCGACCAGAACGGCAGCTTCAATACGGTCAGCATGACCTTCCAGGGGGACTCGAACGGCAGTGGCAGCCTGACCGGCGCCGCGGGATTGCTGGTCAGCACGTCTGGCGGTCAACTCGTGGCGGGCAGGGCGCTTCAGGACTCGTCCTCGGCGCTGTCGGGCAATAGCCTGACCTATGACGTCGTCGGTAATCTGCACCAGTTCGCCTTCGCCCAGATCGGCGGCGGCAACACGATCGACGGGTCGACCATGGGAACCGGCAACGAGGTCGCGATCGTCCAGGCGGGGAACAGCAACTATGCATCGTTCAGCCAGATCGGCAGCTCAAACAGCATTGGCGTCTCGCAGTAGGGTCGCCGGGCGGCCCCGTCAGCACGTTCCGTAAAAAGCGCAGTGAGGGCGGGCGCAGGCGCAAATAGCGATCCTGCCATGTACGTTGGGGAAAAGCGGCAGGGTGGCGGAAACGGTGCCTGGAAGTGTTTGCAAGAAACGCCGTTATGGCGGTTTTCATTCGCAAGGTGTTGGGGGAGATGAGATGATGAAGACTGCTTGTGCGGCGCTTCTGACCGCTGGCGTTGTTCTGGCTGCCGCGGGCGGTTCGGTCGCTCAGGATATGGTTTACACTCCGGTCAACCCCTCCTTCGGCGGCAGCCCGCTGAATTCGTCTCACCTGCTCGGCCTCGCCAACGCCCAGCGTACGGCCACGGCCCGCACGCCAGGCCCGGGCACGGATTCGACGGATCCGAGCGATCCGGGCTCCACCGACGCGGACCTCTTCATCCGCCAGCTCCAGAGCCGCCTGCTTTCGGGGCTCGCGAGTCAGGTTACCGAGGCGATCTTCGGTGACAATCCCCAGGACTCGGGTACGGTCCGTTTCGGTGAGACGACCGTCACCTTCGAGCGGACCGTCGATTCGATCCGGCTGATCATCACTGACCCGACCGGCGTCACCGAGATCGTGGTGCCCCTGCTGGTCGCGACAAACAACACCGTGAATTCCCTCATGCAGGGCGCTGGTGGCCTGGAGTCGGGCAACGCTCTGTCCGGCGGATTGAACACCGGCGCCCTGAGCGGCGACCTGACGTCGAGCACGTCGCTCAGCCCGGGGCTCAATTGATTTCGATGCGGGATGGATCAGTGCGAGTGCGGGCAGCGGCCTCACGGGAGGGCGACATGCCGAAAAGCCGGCGCTTTGGGACAAAGATCGCAAGGGTCGCCGTCGTAGGCGCACTCGTGTCAGTGCTTGGCGGATGCCAAGCGGTGCCGACCGAAGGCGTTCTGCAGCCTGTTTATACGCCTGTGACGAAGCAGAGCCACAGCCTGCGCACCATCCCGGCCCCCTCGAAGCGAATTACCGTCGCCGTCTACGATTTCCCCGATCTCACCGGCCAGTACAAGGAACGCGAGAACGTCCAGACCCTGTCGCGGGCTGTCACCCAGGGCGGTGCGCCCATGCTGATCAAGGCCTTGCAGGATGCTGGCGAGAAGCGCTGGTTCACTGTGCTCGACCGTGCCCGCCTTGACGACCTGCTCAAGGAACGGCAGATCGTCACCGAGATGCGGCGGCTCTACCGCAACGAGCAGCGTATCGACGCGCGGGTCCTGCCGCCGCTCGATCACGCGGGCATCATCCTCCAGGGCGGAATCACCGGTTACGACACCAACACCATGACGGGCGGCATCGGCGCGCGCTACCTGGGCATCGGCGGCGATGTGAAGTGGCAGCAGGACACTGTGACCGTCACATTGCGGGCCGTTTCGACGAACACGGGAGAGGTGCTGTCCAGCGTGGCGGTTCACAAGATGATCGCCTCCTACGCGCTGCAGGGCGGTGCATTCCGCTATGTCGCCCTGGACAAGATCCTCGAGGCTGAGGCGGGCGTCACCCAGAACGAGCCCAAGCAGATCGCCGTGCAGCAGGCCATCGAGAAGGCGGTGATGGGTATGATCATCGAGGGCGCCGAACTCGGTGTCTGGTCGTTCGAGGACCGGGATGCAGGACGCGAGCTGATAGCCGACTACCGCAACGAGAAGTATGGCACCAAGCTGACCGCGGCCGCTGAAATCGTGCCGCCGCCCAAGACACGCAACGCCGCGGACGTCGTCGAGACGACAGCCGCATGGCCGCGCGCGGCGGCTGCGCCGCGACGCACGACTCCGGCCCTGGCGGCTCCGCCGCCGGGCGCGCCCGTTCCCGTGGCTCCGCCTCCCGCAGCGCCGGACGAAACCGTCGGCTCGCTTGAGCCGGGCGTGGCCGTTCCCGAGGCTTCGCCTGCGGTCGCCGGCGCGGCGACGGCGCCAAACCCTGCCGCGACTCCGAAGGCGGCCCGGCAACGTGACTATGTGGCCTCGATAGCGCCGGTGCGTTGACGATGCTCATGGACCCTCTCAATCCGTTCTCCAACGCAAAGGGCGGCGCGGCGCTTACCCTCCTGGCGTCGGTGCACGGCGACAGCAACCAGTTCGGTGGCGTGGCGCCTCAGGCTGGTTCTGGCAGAGCGCCGTCGTGCTCCAGCAATGACCTTGTCTTCGGTCGGACCGGAGAAAGCGACGTTGCTTCAACTTTGATCGATCCCGAGGCCCGGATATTAGGCAGCACTTGCGATGATCTCCCCACATTACGAGGGGACTGTAACAATGAATCTGCATTCTGTCTTTGTTGCGGGCGTCGTCTTGGCGTCGGCGCCTGCCCAGGCCGGCAACGAACTGGTTATCCTGGCCCAGCACGGGTTGTCCAATTCGCTCATGCTCGGCGTGAGCGGCAGCCTCAATGCGGTGTCCGTTCTTCAGGCCCACCACGGTCTCGGCGCGGCGAACGTGATCGACGTCAACATCGAGAGCGATTTCAACGGCGGCCCGCTTGGCCCGTCCTTCATCGGAGCGATCCTCTCGGCTGGCCTCACGCCCGGTTCGATCACACAGAGCGGATTCGACGACCACATCATCGCCAGCGTAACCGGCAGCTACAATCTCTTCGCTTTCGCGCAGGAGGGCAGCGGCGACCGGCTTACAGCCTCGATCTCGGGCATGGCAAATCAGGCAGCCGTCACCCAATCCGGAAGAAATAACGTCGTGGGATTTTCACAGTCCGGAAACGGCAATACGGTCAGCGTCTCGCAGACATCCTGGTGACGCAACACAGGGAGCTTGTTCGCATCATGCGCAAATCTACGGCTGTTCTGGCGAGCGCTCTCGTCTTATGTTCCTCTCCGGCCTTTGCTGGCGACAATAACGTCCTGAAGATCATCCAGACCAGCCCTCCTGGCGCGCTCGAGGGAAACGTCCTGTCGTCAGACCAGTCGCGCGCCACCGGTTCGCTTGTCGCCGGCCCGACGCAGCAGATGATGGATAACGCGCTCGGCGGCACGCTTGCTGTCGGCGACCTGTACCGGATGGACCAGGCGACTGCGCCGTCCGCGCTTCAGACAGGCCAGGGCAACACCGCAACGCTGACCATCGAAGGCGATGGTGGTCAGTTGTTTCTTCTCCAGGACAATTCGGCTGGCGGGACGTTGGGCAATTCGGCTCAGTTGAGCGCATTTGGAGCCGATTCCCTTGGCGCCGTCCTGCAGCTCGGCGATGGCAACGATGCATCGCTGACCGTAGGCGGTGGCGCAACCGGTCTGATCGTGCAGAACGGCAGCGGCAATGCCAACTCACTCACCGTGGGTTCTGGTGGCAGCGGCGAGATAGTTCAGAACGGCAACGGCAACACCTTCTCCACGTCCGTGGCGGCCAACACCGCCGTGACCATCACGCAGAACGGCAACAATCTTAGCCCGGTCGGCGTGACAGGCATGCAGGTGTTCTCGACGGCGCCGGGAACAGTTTCGATCACCCAGACCGGTTTCTAGCGATGCGCGGCGCGGCTGCACTCGTCGTGGGTCTTGCCGCCGCCTGCGGTGCAGGCGGCGCGGTGGCGCAGCACGGAGGCGCCGTCGCGGTCCCCTCCATCGCCATTGTGCCCACGGGCGCCGGGGTCCAGATCACTGCATCGGCCGTCGGCCTTGGCGTTGTGGAGATCGAGGGCTCGGTTGAGATCGACCGGACGGGCGGCTCGGGCACGATGACCACGCGCCAGAACCGCACACTGAGGCTCTCCGCCGGCCAATCCCAGGACATAGCCAGGACTGCGCTGTCTCTCGCCAAGGGCGACCACATCTCCATCAGGGTTGTTCTCCGGCAGGACGGCAGGGTCGTCGGCCAGGCCGAGGTTTCGGCGGGCGAGCCCTGAGGAAGTCGCTAGCTCCCTAATTTTCGACTTTTGCGCAGCGGAGAGGGCATCATGAAGGTTGCGAGATTTTTGACCGTCGTTCTGGCCGTGGCGGGCATGTCGTTCCCGGCCACGGTGGTACGGGCGCAGTCCGTGGACCAGTTCGTTCAGGCATTCAGCGGCACCTGGCAGCTCGTCGATGCGCGCTATTCCAACCTTCCCTCAACTTGCCACATGGCGCTGGGGTCGACAGCCGATGCGAACGGCCGCTTCGCCATTAAGGGGCTGGGCTGCCGCGGCGATGCCGCTCTGGTCAGTTCCTGGGGCGTGAGCGAGGGTCAGATGGCCCTGTTCGATGCGGCCGGAGCGGTGATCGCCCGTCTTGGCGGCAACCAGCGGCGGATCAGCGGCACCAGCGTATCGGGCGCTCCCCTGATCTTCGAGAAGGTCGGTGTTGCCGGAACGGCGGCCATGCTCAAGACTGCCAAGCGGGCCGGGGGCTGCTTCTATTCGGGCTTCACCAGCAAGTGCGCGGATGCGGCACAGGCCGCGCCTCCCGCGCCGGAAGGCGCCAGCGTCCAGGTCCTGGTTAACCTGAACGTCCGCGCCGAGGCGCGCGACGACGCTGAGGTGGTCGGCGTGGTTCCGTCGCAAACCTGCGTCACGACCGAACTGTGCATGACGGCGACCGACGGCGCCTGGTGCCGCGCCAAGTTCGGGGAGAGGACCGGATGGATGCGCAAGTTGGCCTTGCGCCAGAACCGCTGGGCCATCGTCACCTTCGACAACTCTTGCCCCAAGCAGGGCGGCTAATCTTGCGCATGTCGTCCATTCCTCGACTGTATCACAGCGTGTATGACAGTCGAGGTGGGTCAAACCCTTGGAAAATAACGCTTCAGGAAAATCAGCGGCTTAGGTGCCCTTCCCGAGAGATGGGTGACAGTTCATTCCGGATAGATGGGTTACACTTTCGGCCCTTTGCAAGGAGAGCAA
>NZ_VFUK01000024.1:0-14807 GCF_006440835.1 Mesorhizobium sp. B2-5-11 | reverse complement strand
TGGCGCCAGGACGGCTCCGCCACAAAATCTCACCCGATGCATAACTAGGGTTAGGTGGCGCGCCACCTAACCGTTCAACGGCGCGCTTTACGTCTTCCGCGCCAAAAGAGCGGACAGGATCAAGATCGTCTGGTGGGACGGCAGCGGCGTGTGTTTTTATGCCAAGCGGCTAACGACGCGAAGTTGGCCGCGGATCGGCCACAACCGGGTCCAGCTCAATGCTCAGCTCATGGCTCTGGTTGACGGAATGGACTGGAAACGGGTTCGGACGGAGACCGTCAGGCGGCCGCAATCGGCTGGGTAAAACCCTGCGGCATGATGAATCAGGGGGCTGAAAAGCGGGAAAATTGCCCGCGAATATGCTCTGATTTTGGCCATGTCGACACCCCATCTCGCACTCCCGGACGACGTTGACGCGCTCAAGACGATGGTTGTTGCCATGGCCGAAAAGGCCGCCCTTATGGAGGAGCGCGCCTTCATCTCGAGTTGGTCAACAAAAGTGCTGATGAGCGGATCGCACGTCTGACCGCGGTGGTGAAGATGCTTGGAGAGCGCGCGCTTCGGCAGCCGCTCCGAAAGTTTTGCGGACCGGTGAGCTGAGCGAGGAGCAGTATGCTCTCGTCTTCGAGGAGACCGAAACCGGCGTGGCGGCCATCGAAGCGCAGATGGACAAGTCTGTGGGCGGCTCGAAAGCGAAGCGCGCACCGCGTCCTCGCAAAGGCTTTGCGGCCCATCTCGAACAGGTCGAGGTGGTCATCGAGCCCGAAACGCCTGCTGGCTGCGAAGCGCTGGAAAAGATCCCGATTGGCGAGGATGTCTCCGAACGGCTCGATGTCACCCCGCGAAGTTCCGGGTGATCGTCACCCGTCGGACGGCGTTATCAAGGCAGCCGCTCCCGCCCGCATTCGAAAGCATCCGACCGAAGCGCTGCTGGCGCAGTTCGCGGTGTCGAAATACGCTGATGGCCTGCCGATCTACCGCCACGAAGCGATCTATGCTCGCGATCAGGTCGAGATCGACCGGTCACAGATGGCCCAGTGGATGGGCAAGGTCGGCTTCGAGCTCGAGCCACTCGCCGATTACGCACTGACCGGCATCAACCAGGGTGAGCGGGTCTTTGCCGATGAGACCACGCTGCCAACGTTGGCGGCGGGATCGGGCAAGGCCAAGACGGCCTACCTCTGGACCTATCTCCGCGATGATCGGCCCTTTGGCGGCAGCGGACCGCCCATCAGGCTCCGGCGCCGTTCCACGCCACCCCGCGCGGCTGGGCCGGTCCCGGCCTGCTGGCGATGATCCTGTTCGAGAAGTTCGGCCAGCATCAGCCGCTCAATCGCCAGGCTGAACGCTATGCCCGCGAAGGCGTGCCGCTCAGCCTGTCGACGCTCGCCGACCAGGTCGGCGCCGGCGCCGCGGCGCTGATGCCGCTGTTCAAGCGGCTCGAACCCCATTGCTGTCCGCTTCACGTCTGCACGGCGACGATACGACGGTTCCGGTCCTGGCCAAGGGCAAGACCGATACCGGCCGATTATGGACCTATGTGCGCGATGACCGACCATTCGGTGGCGCCGATCCGCCGGCGGCGGTGTTCTACTATTCCCGCGATCGCCGAGGGGAGCATCCTGCGGCGCATCTCGCCGGCTGGAGCGGCATCCTGCAGGGCGATGCCTATGGCGGTTATGGCGATCTCTATACGACGGGCCGTCAGCCCGCGCCTGTTCTGGAGGCCAGCTGCTGGGCCCACAGCCGGCGCAAAGTGTTCGAGCTGGCCGATATCGAAGCGGCGGCGCGCAAGAAGGCGCGCGGCGAGAAGCCCAACCTGGTCTATCCGCTCGCGGTTAAGCCGTGAGCGCATCGATGCCCTGTTCGATATTGAGCGCGCGATCAACGGCCTGTCCCCAGGCCAACGCCACGCCGTGCGCCAAGAGCGGAGCGCGCCGCTGGTCACCGAGCTCGAGCGCTGGATGATCGAGACGCGCGACAAGCTCTCGCGCGGACACGATCTGACCAAGGCCTTCAACTACATGCTGCGTCGCTAGTCATCCTTCACCCGGTTCCTCGACGATGGGCGGATTTGCCCATCGAACAATGCAGCCGAGCGAGCCCTGCGCGGCATCGCCATCTCGGGGTCATTCTGCCCATGTTGGGCAGGAGGTCGAGGTCCATTACCGTTGGCACCCGTATTTCGGACGTCGGCTTCGCTGCGAGAACAGCGAAGAGCGCGCCAACGGCCGGATCATTCATCTCGTCGTCGCGCCCGGGCATGTCATTACCGCTCCGGCCTGGATGATCGATCCCGTGGCTTGCGCGGCGATGGACCTTGGCTCCCCGCGCGTATCGCTTGCCGCGCTGCTTGAGCTTAACAAGCTCTTGATCGAACGCCGTTTCCGGCGAGGCTCTCCGGATGATTTCACCATCGCGGAGGCGCAACATGAGAACCTTGCCACCCCCGACACGATCTCTCGTGGTCGTTCGCCAACTCAGCTTGCCGCTCGACTCGCAGAAGCTGAACGGGCTGAGTTCAGCGCAATGGACCATAGTGATCGCCCGGCTCGCCAACGTACTGATGGCCGCCGCCGGCGTGGCAACGGAGGAGGAGAGCTGCGATGACGAGCGGTAATCTGATTCCGACTGCCGTCCTCAAGCGCAAGGCCGTGGTCTATGTGCGTCAGTCCACTCAGGCGCAGGTCCAGCTCAACCTTGAGAGCCAGCGTCGGCAGTATGAGCTTGTCGACGTCGCGCGGCGCTGGGGATTCCGCAAAGTAGAGGTGATCGACGAGGATCTGGGACGAACCGCAAGCGGGGCTGTGGAGCGTCCCGGTTTCGAGCGCCTGGTCGACGATCTGTGCACCGGCCATGTGGGCGCCGTGCTTTGCCTGGAGGCGTCCCGCCTGTCGCGCAACGGGCCGGACTGGCATCGGCTGCTCGAGTTGTGCGGCGAAGTCGATGCACGCGTGATCGATCTGGACGGAGTCTACGATCCGGGATTGCCGAACGACCGCCTGCTGCTCGGTATGAAGGGCAGCATCAGCGAGTTCGAGCTCGGCGTGCTGCGTGCCCGCATGTACGAGGCCGCCCGCGCCAAGGCACAGCGTGGGGAACTGCGCATCTCCGTGCCCTTCGGCTATGTCTGGCACCGCGATTATGGTCTCGGTTTCGATCCCGACATGCGCCTGCAGGAGACCATTCGCCTGATATTCGCGCGCTTCCGCGAACTCGGCAGTGCGCGCCAGGTCCTGATCTCGATGATCGACGATGGCGTGCATTACTGCTGTTGCTGGCCGCGCAAACGGGGTTGCGGGTCTCGGAGATCATCGATCTCCACCAGGACTCGGTGATGCTGGGGCACGGTGCCCACGTGCGATGCGTTGGCAAGGGCCGCAAGGAGCGAAGTACGCCGCTCACCAAGGTTGCACAGCAAGCCCTTCGGGGCTGGCTCAACGAGCCCAGGAAGCGGGGTACAACGGCTCTCTTTCCGAACATGCACGGCGGCAGGCTGAGCGCCGAGGCGTGCAGGCGCTGCTGAACAAATATGTCGCCAAGGCTCGCGAACACTGCGTCCCCCTCCGCTCGAAGCGGGTGTCGCCCCATGTTTTGAGGCACAGCGCTGCCATGGAGCTGCTGCAGGCGGGCGTCGATTGTTCGGTCATCGCCCTATGGCTGGGCCATGAGGCGATGGAAACAACGCTGACCTATCTTCACGCACATCTTGAGCTGAAGGAATCCGCACTTGCCAAGCTGAAGCCATACGAACGCGCAAAGGCCGAACGATTTCGACCAAACGACCGGCTTCTCGCGTTCCTGAACGCCCTTTGAGCATGAGACCTATGCCGAGTGTGAACGACCGGTTCTTGGTCGAAATGGCAGGCAAAGCGCGTCATACCGCCATGATCGGAAGAGGCTCGGCATAGTTCGGCGGTCGGCATAAAGCGCTAAGTTGAATGACGTCGACCCTCAGGCCTGGCTCGCCGACATCCTCGCCCGACTGCCCGCCTATCCGGCACATTGGATCGATGATTTGCTGCCGTGGAATTGGAGATCCGCAAAACTGCGGACCCAACCAGCGGCGGCCTGAACATGCAGCGCAATAAGGTGCACCACGTCTACACCGTCGAACTTGTCGCCAGCGACCTCGGCGTCAGCGAAGCGCTCATCCACGAACTGACCCTCGGTCTCGAGCCGGAGGACGGCGTCATCTGGGTGTACGGCACCAACGATGACGACGGGATCTTAGCCTTCACCGATGAAGGCATCGAGGAGGTTAAACTCCTCCTCGAAGAATATCATCGCATCTCCCCATCAAAAACTTGACGCCAGCACCGCAGTGCTAAGGTCCTCATGGCCGCCGGATACGCACGTCTGCGTTCTTCACCGGTTGCGTACGCTTCCGCCGACCAGCGCCGCCGCGGACTTGCGTCCAGCCGGCTCGCAACCGCCTCAAGGACATGGAAGCTTCTGTCATCCGGCATAGGCGCAGACATAGAAATTGACATTGCAAGCTCCTCAGCTCATTCAGTGTCACTATCTATCGCTCATCACCTCAAGCCGCGCCAGATGGGGTCAGCTTGGCGCTTACGCTGATCGCCCTTGCCGCTACCTAGTTAGCTGTGGCACCAAGACCAACGAGTGTCAGCCGAGACCCTTCAATGTCTCAGGATCTGGCTAAGAAATAGCTTGGTGCGTTCGTGCTGGGGGTTGGTGAAGAAGTCGTTGGGATTGCCCTCTTCAACGATTTGGCCCCAATCCATAAATATTACCCGGTCTGCGACGGCGCGAGCAAACCCCATCTCGTGGGTGACGCAGACCATGGTCATGCCGTCGCTTGCCAAACTGGTCATAGTGTCCAGCACTTCGGAGACCATTTCCGGATCGAGCGCCGACGTCGGTTCGTCGAACAGCATGACCGCGGGTTCCATGCACAGCGAACGGGCAATCGCAACACGCTGCTGCTGTCCGCCGGACAGCTGAACCGGGTATTTGTTCGCCTGTTCTGGAATTCGCACCCGCTCCAGAAATTTCAGCGCGGTCTTTTTGGCCTGGGCTTCGGGCACGCCCTTGATCCACATGGGACCGGCCATGCAGTTCATCAGCACGGTCATATGGGGGAAGAGATTGAAGTGCTGGAACACCATCCCGACATTCTTGCGAACTTCGGTCACGTTGCGCATTTTGTTGTGCAATCTGATCCCGTTGACGGTGATCTCGCCCTTCTGATGCGCTTCGAGCCGGTTGAAGCAGCGGATGAGCGTCGACTTCCCGGATCCGGAGGGACCGCAGATGACGATGCGTTCGCCTTTGCGGACGGTTAGATTGACATCAGTTAATGCTCTGAAGGTGCCGTACCATTTGGAGACATTCGTGGCTTCGATAATTATGTCAGCACTCATTGACCCGTGCTTCTGACTGAATGACTCCTGGGATGAAAGTGATTCGCGCAGCACATTGCCAATCGCTTGCGAGGAATCGCCGCTATCGAGGCCCTTCAAGTGACTTTTGAGGCCAGCAGTCATCGTGCTTTGCTCCTTGCATAGTGACGCTCGAGTCGCGATTGAGCCACTTCGAGGCAGGCAGACATGATCCAATAAATCATTGCGGCTGTTATCAGCATCTCCATGTGATGGAAGGTTGGCTGGCCGATGGTGCGAGCAAGGAACGTTAGCTCCCACACTCCGAGGACCGAGACAAGCGAGCTGTCTTTCAGCATTGAGATGAACGTGTTTCCCATTGGAGGAATGATGACAGGCAGCGCCTGAGGCAGGATGATCCTGCGCATGGTTAGACCGAAGCCGAAACCAATGGATCGTGAAGCTTCCCATTGGCCGCGATCGATGCTTTGGATACCGGCGCGGAAAATTTCAGTCATATATGCGCCGACGCAAAGCGACAGCGCCAATATCCCCGAAGGAACGGCATTGATGACAATGCCCAGCTGCGGCAGCCCGAGGTAAATCAGGTAAATCTGTATGAGAAGCGGCAGGCCACGAAAAAAGGATGTGTAGAAGCTGGCGATAGCGTAGGCGAAGCCGTTGCTTGAAAGTTTAGCAATCGCTGCAATGATGGCGATGACTGATGCGCAAACAAGTGAAACTGCTGAAACATAGATCGTCGTCACCACACCCTGCGTAATCAGGTATGGCAGATTTTCCCAGATGAAGGGCAGACTAAGGTTGAACGCTTTGAAGAAGGCCAGGAAGAGAGTCAGCAGCTCGATCCACACAATGCCAATCTGGGCCTTCAAGGGGGCAAAACCGATTAGCACGATGTTTAGGCAGAACGTGACCCCAATCACGAAAGCGATTGCGAAACGCCCATAGACGCCACTCTGCAGAGGGTCGCCGATGACAGGCCGCATAAGCTCGCCGAAGGTTGTGCCCACAAGGTTGAACATGAGACAAATCGCGAAGACGACGCCAAAGATCGAGGCAACAAACCACGGTCTATGGACAAGGACCTCGGATTCCACCGTATCCTGGTAAAGCATGGGACATCCTCCAACAAGGCGGCTCGGGCTGACCCGAGCCGCGTAACTTTCACCAACTTGCTAATTCTCGACAGAGTGGTCCGACCCGTACCATTTGATCGACAGAGTCGAGAGCGTGCCGTCATCCTTCATGCTCTTTAGGGCGGCTGAGACCTTCTCGCTGAACTCCTTGTCGCCTTTCATCATAGGGATGGCAGCAGGCGTGGCAAAGAGACTCCCAAGCACCTTGAAGGGGTAGCCAGATTTGATTGCTCTTTCCGCGAGAGTTCCGTCAGTAAGAATTGCATGAAGACGGGTACCATCGCCTAGCCGGAGATCATCCAACGCAACACCCGTTGAGGTATAAACCTTCACTTCACCGGCCTTGAATTTGTAATCCTCGGGCCGAGCGCCAATCCAATCCCACTTAAAGTTTTGGTTTACATAGTCCTCGGCCAGGGTTCCAGCGGAAACGCCGACGATCTTTCCATTTAGATCGGAAAGTGTAGACGCCTTACTGTCATTGTGAACAATGACAGCCGCTTTTTCATAGAAGTAAGTGGTGGAATAGTCGAATTTTTCAGCTCTGGTTTTAGTAGGGGTCATTTGACCCATGCTAATATCCCAACGGCCCTGCCAGTTGCCTGCGGCTATGATGTCCCACCCCGGCGTGACAAATTCAACGTTAACACCAAGGGATTTAGCGACGCCTTTGGCGACGTCGATGTCATAGCCCTCTAATTCGTGGTTCGCATTCAGGGAAGACATTGCTCCCCAATCAGTGCCAACCGCAACCCTGAGCGTCTTCGTATTGAGAACACGCTGCAGCACCTCTCCGGCATACACCGAGGTACTGTAAACGACCGACGCGATGGACAATGATGCCGCTGTGATAATTGTCACAATCTTATTCATAGTACATTCCCCTTTGAGGTTGATATGATGCATGAGACTCGGCGGTACCGCTCATACAGAAGCGACGGGCCGCTATAGCCAATCACCATGGCTGAAGCAGCCGCGAGCGCTCACTCCTCCATGCCGTCGCCTATATGCTAACCAAAGCCCCTCGGCCCATGAGGTAGCAAGAATATAATCAATATCAGAC
The DNA here is from genome assembly GCF_006440835.1 of Mesorhizobium sp. B2-5-11. Lineage (NCBI taxonomy): Bacteria > Pseudomonadati > Pseudomonadota > Alphaproteobacteria > Hyphomicrobiales > Phyllobacteriaceae > Mesorhizobium > Mesorhizobium sp. B2-5-11. The sequence goes on along the minus strand of NZ_VFUK01000024.1, from coordinate 7,242 downwards.
CCATCTGGAAGTTAGATGGCTGGAAGCGTCTTGGCAGCCCGGAAATCCTCCAGCCGGGCGGTCCAAAATTGGGAACACCTCACGATATCTTGTCATTCGATGACCCATAGTGGGACTTTGGGGACAACAAGATGACCCGTGGTCATGCCAAGCGTGTCAAGATCTAACGCTAGGTATGATGTTACCGATGATATCGAGCCACACGGCGGCACGACCAACATAAAATGTGTGGGTATCCCATCGCGTTTCGAGATGTTCATTTGCGATACACCGAAAGATGCCCCCCACCGAGACCAGTTGGCAACCCACGAACTGCTCATGGCGGAATGAGGTCATGCGGAAAGCAGTATTCGACAACGGCGAAGGAAATTGACCGGTTGCAGTGTTTTGTTTAAGTAAATCGCTTGTCGCCAGCCCCGGCAGCGAAGCGCTTGTTTGGAGAGGACACCAACTTGGGGGCGATTATCTCCTGCGATACCACTAATCGCTTGCAGACTCACTCCCGGACAGCTAAATGCGGTTCTGGATATGCTAGAGCCCCGATGTATTTGAAAAGCGCGTTCTGCTCAGATGTCCTGGAGGTGTGCTCTCAATTGGTCGCCGCAAATAGCGCTTGGTCGGCATCGCGAGCACGCGGAAGGGGGGCTCCAGATCAGGCAACGTCAACGCCTTGCTCAGAATAGCTCACAAGCGTGTGAGGACTCACCTGTCACTGTCGCATGAGCCGGTCCATGAAGAACCTCTCCAGCAGTGTGGGAAATGTGCTGGCGCTCTTCATCCCGGTCTCCCCGCTCAGATGGCTCCACTCGCAGTAGGGCGCACTGCAGTAACTCTGGCGTTTCGGTGAGATCCCAGTAGGTGTCGGTGACGTGTGCGTGCCCGAGGTAAGTCGTCGGCCGTGAAGAATACCGAAGCCGCTGATATCGCATAGGAATAGTCTACTTTTCAGCTTCCGAATTGCAGGTAACGGCCAGTTTGTGGGTAGTTTCTTGCAATTCCAGTTTGCGATTTCGCCGCCTGGCGAAGCGCGATTCGCCGCTTTCATCGCAGTGAATCGGAGCTAGGCGATGGGCAGACCACGCGAGCGGCGTGAGACTGGAGAACAGGATCTGTTCCGCGCTCGCCTTGAGCAGAGAGGCGCGCTTCGGTGCGGTCTATTCGAACGGTCCCGGCATGCTGCCGATGCCGACCCGGCTAATAGCGGGGCTCGCCATCCTCAAGCACACCTTCAACCTGTCGGACGAGGCGCTGTGCGTCCGCTGGATCGAGAACCTGTATTTCCAGTGTCTGTCCGGCGAGGAGTTCTTCCGCCACAACCTGCCGTTCGACCGCTCGTCGATGACGCGCTGGCGCAGCCGCATGGGCGAGGAGCGGATCGTCGCGCTTGCAAGAAAGCCTCAGCATTGCGGTCAAGAACAGGGCGATGAAGCCGACCGACACGCGCCAAGTGATCGTGGACACGACCGTGCAGCCTGTTCCCGACCAACGCCAAGCTCATCCACCGGGCCCGCGAGCGGCTGGTGCGGCTGGCGAAGAAGACGCGGCTCGACCTGCGTCAGTCCTATGTCCGGGTCGGCAAACAGGCGCTGATCATGTATCAGCGCTACGCCCACGCCAAGCAATTCAAGCGGGCCAACAAGGCCCTGCGCAGGCTCAGGACGTATGTGGGGCGCACCGTCCGCGACATCTCCCGTCAGATCGCCGGCGACGCGAAGCTGGACGCGCTTTTCAAATGGTCGCTCTACCAGGCCTCCACCGTTCTCGAGCAGCGCCAGCGCGGCCGCAAGATCTACAGCCTGCATGCGCACGAGGTGGAATGCATCGGCAAGGGCAAGGCGCACGCGCCCTACGAGTTCGGGTGAAGGTGCCGGTGGCCACCACACTGAACCGCTCAAAGGGTGGCCAGTTCGCCCTACATGCAAAAGCGCTGCCCGGCAATCCCTATGACGGCCACACGCTCATCGATCATCCCTGACATGGAAAAGACCATCGGCAACGAGATCAGCCGCGTTCTCGCCGACGCCGGCTATCGCGGCCACAATGCGCCGCAAAGTCATAAGTTCAGGGTCTTCACCGCTGGTCAAAAGCGCCGCGTGACACCGGCCATCAAGCGCCAAATGCGCCGCCGCTCCGCGATCGAGCCGGTGATTGGCCACATCAAGAACGAACACAGAATGGCCGCAATTAACTCGCTCACATCCAAGGCGATGCGATCAACGCCATCCTGGCCGCAGCCGGTTACAACTTCTCCCTCCTGCTCAGGTGGCTGAAGCAACTTTTGTGGCTCTTGATCGCCGCGTTCCTGAACCGGCCGAAGCAGCTTGCCGCTTAGCGATCAAGATTGTTCACAGTCGACTAAGTCGAGAGCACCGGCAGGTTGCGCTCGACAATGACCCCATCGCGATACCAGCGCAGCAGGGTATAGAAGCTTTCGCCACAATCGAATGAGGAGTCAACGACTGGCGCGGTGGCGGTGGGTTCCGGGGAGTTGCCGTTGGCCGACGGCTTTCGCCTTGTGGGTAGTGTGCTGAGGGTTCTGCAAATTCGCTGAGAGAGGGAAGGCTGGTGATGTTCAACGTCACCGATTCCCTGGAAGGAACGCCACCATGACCAAGACAGAAAGTAAGACCGCCAGCGCTGCCGTCAAAGACATTCTGCTTTCGAACCCGGATGGATTGCACGAGGTGATCCGCGCCGTGATGCAGGAGGTGCTCGGGGCCGAGATGGACGAGGCGCTGGGTGCTTTGAAGAGCGAGCGCACACCGGAGCGGCTGGGCTGCCGCTCGGGTTCTATGGCCGTACCCTTGTCATCGGCAAGCTTGAGCTGCGGGTTCCGCAGGACCGGGCCGGCCGCTTCTCCACCGAGCTTTTCGAGCGTTACCAGCGTTCGGAGCGGGCCTTGGTGGCCACGCTTGCGGAGATGTATGTGCAGGGCGTTTCGACCCGGAAGGTCAAGGCGATCACAGAAGAGCTGTGCGGCCATGCTTTCTCGGCCTCGTCGATCTCGGCCATCAACAAACGCCTGGACGAGAGTTTGAAGGCGTTTGCCGAGCGCCTGCTTCAAGAGCCTTTTGCCTACCTCATCCTCGATGCTCGCTACAAGAAGGTACGCGAAGCCGGCATCGTCATGAGCCAGGCGGTGCTGATCGCGGTCGGCATCGACTGGGATGGGCGGCGCCAGATCCTGGCCGTCGAGATGGCCAATCGCGAGCCGCTCGGCCTGGAGGGATTTCCTCGTCGCCCTGAAGGCGCGCGGCCTCAAGGGCTCGAGCTGGTCGTGTCCGACGATCATGCCGGCCTGGTGGCCGCGATCGGCGAGGTGATCCCGGAAGCCGCCTGGCAGCGCTGCTACGTGCACTTCCTCAGGAACGCGCTCGATCACCTACCGAGAAAGCATGGCGACGATTGCCTGCAGGAGTTGCGCTGGCTCTATGACCGGCGCGATCTCGCCGAGGCCAAGGCCGATCTCGCCGCATGGCTGTCCAAATGGTCGGGCCGCTATCCAAGGCTGACGACCTGGGTGGAGGAGACCATCGAGCGCACGCTGACCTTCTTTTGTCTGCCGCGCCAGCATCACAAGCATCTCAAGAGCACGAACATGCTTGAACGGCTCAATGAGGAAATCCGCCGGCGCACCTATGTCGTACGCATCTTTCCAAACTCACAGCGCTGCCTGCGCCTCGTCAGGGCACTGGCCGTCGAGACCAACGAAAACTGGATGGAGGCCAACCGCTTCATCAACATGGACGACCTGCGCGAGCACAAGAAGCTCGCGCTGCGTCAAGCCGCATGACCAGCTTCATGGCCGCCTCATTTTGCGGAACTCACACAACCGCCTTTTGCCGGTGCCGCAGTCCGGACCGTCGCTCCGTTTCCAGTCGCTGCTCATCAAACCGGACATCGGATCTCCCGCATCCAGCTTCCCACTGGCCTCATCGTAAGGCCCACGGCGGCGATACGCGCTGCCGACGAAGACACACCACGCCCAGTTTCTCGGAGATGTGGTCCGCGAGAGCTGTTTCGCGCCGCACCCTTGCAGCTTATGCCGATGGCACTTGCTCACGCGGTCATACACATTACCGGTCAACGGCATCATAGGCCGGCGCTCGGGTGTCGTAGCTGAAGTAGGTCGACCAACCGAGCAAAAGCTGGTTCAGCCGAACACGCACTTCTAGCCGCGGCCCCTTGTTACACCCTCCGCCTCGATCTGCGCAAAGGTCACGCCGTTCACGCCCGGCGAACCCGCATTGGCGCGGGTAAGCGCATAGGCATGGCGCAGCATGTCTTCACGGCAGATCTTGTCGTAGAGCACGTAGAAGCGGTAAAGGGGCTCCGCCTTCGCCTTACGATACAGCTTCCTCTGCAGATACCTGGTCATTTCGGCGTTTCCATGCTTGTCGCCAATCACCCCTCCCCACCACCTTCGAAAGCACACCAGAAGTCAGGGTCCTTCGCTCCGCTGGCATTACCCGGCTTCAACGGCCGGACGACCGTTTCCGACTCCCGCCGGCACCGCCGCCCGGAGGTTGAGGCCGCCACCCTCATGCCGAACGGGCCTCCCTTCGATTACCAGCATCACCTTTCCAACGTGCCGTGCCCAATACCCGGCAGACCGGACAGGTGCCTATGTCGATTGCTTCCCTGTCCGCACAGCCTTCCCCGAGCGAGAGATGGGTCGGAGTCTGCATTGACTCTTTCGAGGCCTGCTCAGGCTTTACTCACGTTACGGCACGCTGGATTGCTCGACCGCCCGGGGCGGTCTTTGTCACGAGGCTTCGTCCCGGCCAGTTACCCAACCAAGCCGCTATTCAGACTTTCCGGTGGATCCCTCCTCCACTGGTGATACGCGCCTTCGAGGCATCATCACGCCTGCCAACGGGACGGTGGACACCCAGAATCCGCCGCCTAACGTACACGCAGAAGTTGCCACCGACACGGACTGACGAAGGTCAGGTAAATTCATACTATTCTCGATATGCCCATTCGGCGACTGACAATGCCCGGATCGAATTTACCATTGTCCGCCTCAACACCGCCTCTAAGGTCGGCCAGCACATCGGGCAGGAATGGTTCCACGCGCCGCGATAGCAGGTTGAAATTCAGGAAAAGCTGTTCAGCTGTCGACAGTAACGCTCCGTCGGCACGTACCATGGTTTGCGCGACATGGACTCGCTTTTCGTCTATGTCGGCTATCCAAGTAGTAAGGACCAAATTGTCGCCGCGCATCGCTTCTTTCTTGTAAGCGATCCGCGCCTCGGCGGTGACGAGGCCAGAGAGCATCGAACCATTCGCATTTAGACGTATGGCAGTGTCGAGCCGTACATCCGCAGCTTTACTGAACGCTGCCAGATAGTGCACCATATTCATGTGCCCATATCCGTCAATAAGATCGTCGGTCACCATTGTTGCGAATTTACAGGTCGCATCCATCTATTTGCCCAATCTCTTGTAATGTTAGAAGATTACAGTGCCGCCGATATTGCGTGCTCACACTCTACTCGCACGTCGCTGCTGCCGAAAGAGAGCTCAAGCGACACATGACAGAGGCGAAGTTGGCGGTGCATCGCTTTTGCTTGGCTCCGCGATATTCGTTCCACGCACATAGAGACGCCCATGCCCCCGCCGATGCAGAGCGTCGCCAGGCCCTCTTTCGCGCCGCGCCGGCGCATTTCGTAGACAGCGTGTTGAACACGCGGGCACCGGAGGCGCCAATCGAGTGGCTGATGGCGATGGCTGCCATCAACGTTAACGATTGTGGATCCCAGGCCATGCTTTTGTAGACGGCGCGGGCCTGCGCGGCGAAAGCCTCGTGGCCTCTACGAGGTCGAGGTCCTTGACCGACCAGCCGGCCTTCTCCGGCGCCCGCCTCGAGGCGGGAATAGGTCCGGGGCCCATTATCGCCGGATCGACGCCGGCAGTCGCCCCGGCAGCGATGCGGACCAGCCGGGCGATGCCGCGGCCTGGTGGCTTCTGCCTCGGTCATCAGCAGCGCGCCGGCGCCGTCATTGATGCCGGACGCATTGGCCGCGTCACCGTGCCGTCCTTGTCGAGAGCCGGCTTCAGGTTAGTCATGGCGTCGATGACGGCGCCATGAGGATATATTCGTCCTGGTCGACGATCGTGTCGCCCTTCTTGCCCTTGATGGTGACGGCGACGATCTCATCCTTGAACTGCCAGCCTTCTGCACCGCCTCGGCCTTGGTCTGCGAGGCGAGCGCGAACTGTTCCTGGTCGCAAGCAAAAATGGCTGGTGAAATTGACCGCCAACGTTGGTTTCCAATGTCGATCCCATCCATCCGCTCGGCTGCAGCTTCGAAGAAGCGCTCAGTATCGGTCGCTTCGGCAAGATCACAACGTGTCGCGCCAATGGCGGGATGTCGGTGGCTCATCTCTGCAATCTTCTGTTGATCAACATCGCACACCTCTACCGGAGCCCCAGCTTTCGCAAGTGCCTCGGCGATAACACGACCAATACCGGAGGCCGCAGCGGAGACCATAGCTCGGCGACCAGTGAGAGACAGGGAGGGGGTCCTTTGTGCTGCTCCTAAATATCCGAGTAGGTCGCAAGTTTTGCAACGAATTCACGACTTACTTAGAGGTCCAACACACTATTTCTGCGAGCGTCGCTAATTCAAATGTTGTTTGCAGATTGAAGCCATCTCGAATTCAGATTCTACCGCGCTAATGGAGAATGGTAACTTCTCCGGGGTTACGCGGGCACAATACTGCGAACTCACCAGCGATAGCTACGCATTGCCGGCTGCGAGCAGCGCGTCGATTTCTGCATCGCTGTATTCAACGAGCGGAGAATCTTACGAGTGGACGCGCCGAATTTTTCGGCCGGGGAGAGTGCACTGACCGCAGGCCTGACGGCATACGGATCGAGCTGCACGACGACGTGGCCGCTCTGGTGCTCACAGTAGCCCGAGAAGGAAAAGCTGCCGCGGTCCGTGCCCGGGGTGCCATCCGCAGGCCGGGCGTTTCCGGAACATATCGCACCGATGTCCTCGCATACCGCCACGCCGCGCCAGCGGGCCGAAGCTTCGCATCGGGACCCGCGGGTTCATCGAAAGGCCCTCGTCCCGCGTAGTCGTTGCAATAGGGCATCTGCAGCAGGCCCGAGAGGGCCGCGAGCGAGGTTCCTCGGCCACCCAAGCACGTGCAGTATCTCAGATATTTTCGACTGCACGTCGCACTGCAATTAGCCGCTTCTCCCAGGCGTCGCCGGTGAGCCTCTTTGCGC
>NZ_VFUK01000023.1:0-22303 GCF_006440835.1 Mesorhizobium sp. B2-5-11 | reverse complement strand
CCAGTCGCGCGATTGTGTCATGAAGCTCTCCCTTTGGGTTGCTCGCCCAAACCGCGAGCGGAGAGGATGGTTCCGCCTGGACTATGGCAGGTTCGGCCAGAGGCGCTGCCGACGCGCGGATTGACCGCCGACGCGACGGTCACTTCTTGCTCTGGCCCGAGGCATCGGCCAATGCCGGGTTCACCAGCTTGCTGCGGACGTCCCGCGCCATTCGCAGGTGCTCCAGCACGGCCGGCAGGATATCGGAGGCGAAATGCTGGACATCCGGATCCCGGCCGGAGCCGATCTCCCATTCAAGGAGTTGCACAGTCTTCTGATGGTCGACGATCTGGCCGCTGATGTAAGCCAGATCGAATTCGACCAATGCCAGCTTCTGCCGGCAATGGCAGCGGCGAAGGGAGGCCGCTGATAAAGGTGCAGTGTGGGATACCGAATGGATCCGACGAGACACATGTCGTGCCAGGTATAGCGGCTGCGACGCAGGGAGCCATGTCGGAGGGGGCAAGTGTGCGAAGGGATCGTCTTTGTCTGCGGCTACTTTGTACCCGCCAGCCCTGCTGACAGCAAACGAGCGTTCATCGACACGGTTTCGCCTATCGGTGAGATACTGGCGACACCTCCTCTACTCCTCTGCCTCCATAATCTTGTCGAGAACAGCTTCAGGTGCCACGTCGCGCTTCAGTTCCTTCAATTCATCGTCCGCTTCCGTGGCAACATTCATGCGCTTGGCAATCTCCTCGACCATCTTGATGAGCTTGGTCGTCTCGTGTTCGTTGAGCAGGCTGACCTGAAGATCGAGGTCTGCTCTCGCATCGTCCTCAGCGGCCATCCGGTTCTGGTTGATGAGCACGAAGGTGGACAAAAAGATCGCCTCCACGGATGCAATCATCGCCAGGATAACCAAGGATGGGTCCCAAGGCTGAACAAAGCCGACGGGCTTGATATTGAGGACGATCCAGCCCCCAAAGAAAACAAGATGGATATAGACGAACATCATGCTGCCTGCGAACTGGCTAATTGCTCCCGCGGCGCGTTGCTCCGCAGTGGCAGCGTTCGCATCGCGCTTCCGTCGTTGAACGATTGCTTCGATGTTGCGGGCCAAGGCAGGAGCGAGGCCGTCCGCGGGTGGTGTGGTTGGGGTGGCGGATCCCATGTCATTGCCTGAGGTGTTTGGGCGCATAGCTCTCTCCGTGTCTCCACCTGACCCACTTAACTGGTCGGTTGGCGTTTCGATCCATGCAGCCTCAGGAGCGCTGACGGACCTTCATCACGAATGGCTCACCCAATGAGACATACCTATCAGAGGTGTTCGGTAAGCGAGACGGTCAACGCCGCAAATGGGCCTGGCGACTTGCCGGTCGAAGGCCGCGATAGGATACGCGGATGAGGAGTCGCTAGCGAAACGGGAGGTTCTGATGGTAGTGGAGGCTGATGCAGTTGTGCAATCCGAAACGACATGGAGCGCTTCAGGACACTCTCCGACCAGACAAGGATCGCCTGCCGAGAGCGTCGCCAGATCGATGGATTTCAGCCCGGGGAGCGCTTTAAAGCGGGCGAAGTTCGAACCGTATAACTGCCTCTGCTATTGGTCGCTCCTCGTCGCGTATGATGAAAGCGAGTTCGCACTCATTGCCGTCATGGGGGAGTGTCTCTCTCGCTATTTCGGTCAAAGCCTTTACAGCTTCATCTGTAGCGGTCTCCGTATCGGGAAGTTCGCTCCCCTCGTTGTCTTCAGTAACGTTTCCATTTTCAGTAAGATCAAAAAAGAAGCGTGCCATGTTCGTGTATCCGTTCGGGGCCTTTCTGTCCGAACCTTGGCGATTTCAGAAGGTTCCAAGCTGGATTTTGTTGTGAGGCAGGATTTTTTTATCGCGTACGATCGCAATCGAGTTTCTGGTCCAAATCGTGCGTTGGCCTGACGTTCAGTCCGCGGTGGCATGAGCGCCTCATTTCCTTGGAGCATGTGTCGTTGGATCAGGCCCACTCAACCCAGGCACAGTCGCCGGCGGCAATCCAAGTCAGGCGGGCGGAACATAACGATCTGGCTGACGTTTGTGCCGAGGATCGGCCCGACAGGAGGACTGCATGGCAGCCCCACGAGCAGTTTGGAAAGGGATTTTAAAAGTCGGGTCCGTGTCGTGCGGAGTGAAGCTTGTGGGTGCAACCAGCGAGGCATCGAAAATCCACTTCAAGATTTTGAATCGGAAAGATGGATTGCCTGTCAAGGCTGCCTATGTTGACGAAGAGACGGGCGATGTCGTCGATAGCGAAAACCAAGTCAAAGGCTACGAGGCAGACGCGGGCGATTTCATCAAGGTCGAACCGGACGAGATCAAAAAGCTAAAGATGACGTCTGAGCACACGCTTGAGGTCGACGAGTTTGTCGCCATCAAGGATATCGACACGCGCTACCTGGAAAAGCCTTATTACCTGATCCCTGCCGACGGTGCTTCCACCGAGGCCTTCTCCGTGCTGCGCGAAGCGATGGCCAAGGGTGTGGCGGCGCGGTCCTGCGTGGTGCTGTACCAACGCGGGCGCGAAGTCGTGATACAGCCCTATGGCAAGGGAATGCTGCTTACCGAGTTGCGGACCCATGACGAGATGATCTCGGAAGAGACTATATTCAAAGACCCGAAAAGCTTTCTTCGAATTATGACAAAACGACTCTGTGCCTGGATCAGAAAAGATCGATTGGCCGCCCGGGCTCGGGGCTACCGCCCGAGTCATTCGCGCGGTGCAGGAGCATAGTAAGCAGCTTCTTCAGGTGAGAGCGATCCGGCTGCCGCGATGCTGTCCACCATCTCGAGCACAAGGTGCGGCGCAGCATGATGAACCATGTGACCGGCACCCGCGACGATGCGCATCATCGAGCCCGGTAGGACCGCGTGCAAATGTTGGGAATGATAGTTGGTGTCGAGCAGGCTGTCCGCGTCCCCGGCCATGATACCTATCGGCGCGTTTGTCCTCCCTGCGGTCTTGGGAGCCAACGCGGCAACGGGGATCAGCAGACCAGATTCCGCGGCAGTCGTTCGCAAGTGCGACGGTGCGCTGACCAGATCTCGCAAAGCATTTGAAAACTCTGGCGGGACAGGTTGCGGCCCAAACAGGCGGCGCATCAAAACGGGCCAGATCAGCCTGACGACAGGCGGCAGGATGGTGTGGCAAATGATGGTTCCCACGATTGGCAGTGCCGGCAGGGCGGCAAGCATGGCATCGAACCTTGCGGAGGGGAAATGATAGCCGGAGAGGAGAACCGCGCCACCAATCTCGTCCGGATACCGGGCCGCCCACTGGAGGGCGATCGATGCCCCCCAAGAACGATGGGATTGTCTGCCCCGATCCTCTGCGTGGCGCTCTGGAGCAGATCTGCCTGGGCCGCGGCGGTCCATAGGCGACCGCGCGGCCGAGTACTTCCGCCAAACCCGGGGCGGTCGAATACAATAACGCGATAACGCTTGGCTGCTTTGTCGACTAGACCGCTGGTTTGGAAGTCCTCAGCGGCGGAACCGTTCCCATGCAGGAGAACCAGGTCCCTGCCGCTTCCAGCCTCGACATATCGAAGGCGGACACCGTCGACCTCTATGGTCCTTCCTTTCGCGCGGACGGAAAGCGCTTGCTTGGTCGCTGCTCGATTGTTCAACGCTAGCAAGGCCACCGCCGCAACCAGGCCGCCGACCCAGACGCGTGATGATCGTTTCAGTGAGAATTGAAACCGGAAAGACAAGCTGCCGTGCTCCTTGCGTAGGTTGCGGCGACTGGCGAATCGCCGCTGGGACGTCGCACCCAAAAGGCTCACCGTTTTCGCCATCCGAACTGAGACGCCACAAGGTTGTTCCGGCGCCTGATCGCCTGACCTTCGAACGAGGCTACGGGCTTAGCTCGGCCTAGGGCTCCTCGAGATTGAGCCCGCGGAAGGTCGAATGACAGCCGGGGGAGGCGTTAGTCTTGCCAGCCGTTTCCACAGACTGGATAGCCAAAAGAGCACCGGTGACGAGTAACCCTTGGGCTCCAAACATGGCGACGTGCTCGCGTTCAACTCGCACGATCAACCCACGCAGGGGGTCTTTAAATCTAAGGGAGCTAAAAAAGTTTTGGCTGATGGAACATCGCGCGGTTCAGCGTGTTTGCTTTCGACGAAAATGGAGAAATCAGGCCGTGAACAGCGTCATTTATCTCATAGGTCTCGTTGTCGTCGTGCTGGCAATTCTCTCCTTCCTCGGTTTTCACTAGGAGCCATTATGCAACGCGAAGGCGATCCAGGACGTCCAGCATCCGATTTCGATACGGCAAAGAGCGAGCTCTCCGACCGGCTCCAGGAAGAAACCCAAAATGCCACCCGGTTGATTCACGACGCCAGTGACGAAGTCGTCAGCAAAGCTGGCGAGTACGCGTCGGAAGCGCAGGAGGCTTTGTCAGGGAAGGCGCAGGAAACGCAGCGCGACATGAGCGCGAGCTTAGCCGCTTTTGGGGGCGCGTTGCGGGCAGCAAGTGAGCATCTGGCCAACAGCGATCAAGCCACCGTTTCGAAGTTCGTGCTTACTGCCGCTGGCGGGCTGGAGCGCCTCTCGTCCTCTTTGCGGGACAAACCAGTCGAACAAGTCTTAGGCGAGGTCAGGTCCTTCGGGCGCGAAAACTCTGGAGTGCTTATCGCCGGGTCGGTTTTCGCCGGTTTGGCTCTGGGACGCTTCATCAAAAGCTCGCAACCCGCTGATTCGAGCGAAGCGGACGGTCGGCTGAAAAGCAGTGGCGCCCCAAAGACTGTAACGCGCCCGAAGACCACAGGCAGCTCTCCACGGGACGACCTCACGTCATAACGAATGCAGCCACTTTCTTGGCCGAGCACGGAGCATGACCGATGAACAACGATCAGGACGGCCGCAGTCTCGCGAGCCTTGTGAGCGACCTTACACAGCAAGTGACGACCCTGCTACAGACCGAAACAAGGCTTCTGCGGGCCGAAATATCCGAAAACGTCAGCAAAGCCGGGCACGGCGTGGTCGAAGTCGTAGGCGGTGCCGTGTGCTTGCTGGCATCGCTGGTGGTACTGCTCCAAGCGCTCGTGATCGCTTTGGCTAAGGCGGGTCTGGGGGCCGGGTGGGCCTCGCTGCTCGTCGGTGTCGTCGTGGCGATCCTGGGGGTGATTCTCCTTCGCACGGGAATGGCCGGCATTGCGCCTTCCGGATTGGCTCCTGACCGCACACAAGAACAACTCAACAGCGATGCGCGTGTGATCAAAGGACAAATGAGATGAGCGAGAAATCGGCAGCCGAACTCGAACGCGAAGCCGAGATTGCCCGCGCAGCGGTCGTCGATACCGCCGAATCCATCCGCAGCAAAATGACACCCGGTCAGTTGATCGACGAATTCACCGGGTTGTTTTCTGGCGGCGCAGGGACCGCCGCCCTCAGCAGATTCCAGACCCAAGTCAGCGACAACCCTTTGGCCCTGATGCTGGTTGGGACCGGCCTGGCTTGGCTGATGCTTGGCAGCGGTGCTTCGGCGGGTGGCTCTCCTGCAACCCAGGCTGTCAACAATCAGGCCGACACGGATGGGGGGACGTTCGGGGTCAGCGATGTGACGGGGGCTGCGGAAGGGCCGAGTTCCGGACAAGAGATCCCCAATGGTGGACCATCGGCGGTCGCAGAGATGCTCTCGGATGCCGGCGCGACCGCTGGCTCGATTGCGAGCAATGCAAGCGAAGCGGCCGCAACTGCGGCTGGCGAGACCAAGGATAAGGTTGTAAACACCGTGGGGCAGCTTGGCTCCAGTGCGAGTGATATGGCTGTGCAGGCGAGTCGAACCGCGCAGGAACTATTTGAGCGCGAACCACTGGCACTTGCCGTCCTCGGCCTGGCGGCGGGTACGGCTATAGGCGTGCTTCTGCCTCGCACAACCATGGAAGACGAGCAACTCGGCGGCTACCGCGACAAACTACTTGGCAGCGCCAACAGTGCTTTAGAGGACGGCGTGGAGCAAGCGAAAGAGATCGCTGCCGAAGCTTACGAGACAGTCAAGAGCGAGGCGGACCGGCAGGGCTCGAGCGGCACCGCCGACACGTTAGCCGGTAAGGTCGGTGAGGTCGTCAAGGCCACCGCAAAAACTACCGAAAAGGCGGTTCGAGATCGACTTCCCGAATCGGATCAGTCCTCCACGGCCAAGCCCTAAGCCATCTGCAGGGTGCCAGGGCAGCGGTCAAATTGAACTTAGAGACACCCGTCGTGAACAAAACCGCGCGCCGACGGTTTGATTGCATGGAAACTGAGACACTGGTCGGCTATCTCGCGGCACTATGTTCGATGGTGAGCTTTACGCCGCAAGCCTGGAAGATCATAAAGACGCGAGACACGGGCAGTATCTCCGCGCCTATGTATGCGATTACGGCAGCAGGGTTCGCCCTCTGGCTCATCTTCGGGTCCATGAAAGGCGAGTGGCCGATCATCATCACAAACGCCGCCTGTCTCGTTCTCTCGGCATTCATTCTTCTGATGACGCTCCTTCCTCGCGCGAAGAAGGACGCGGTCGCGGACGTGCTGGATCCCGCTGCCTCAAGGACTGAGCGATGATCTTCGTTTGGTTGCGTTCTGAGGTTTACGAGGCGCTCAGCGGTGGCAGCCAGGAATGACGCGCTCATGTCGGGAGTTCTCTTGTGGTTTCAGACGATGAAATCCGTCCTGGCGAATCATACGACTGCCTGGTCATCGGCGGCGGACCGGCCGGCCTGACCGCCGCGACCTACCTGGGGCGTTTTCGGCGCCGGATCGTCCTTGTGGATGCCGGCCAAAGCCGCGCAAAGTGGATACCGGTAACCCACAACTGTCCCGGGTTTCCTGACGGTATTGCCGGTGTTGAGCTGCTTGATCGTCTGCGGCAGCAGGCACTGCTGAGCGGAGTCGATCTCGTGGACGATACGATCCACGACATTAAGCGGGGTGGGACCGATTTCATCGCCACGGCATCGGTTCCCATTCGGGCTCGCGCGGTGCTCATGGCCACCGGTATTGTCGATACGCTTCCAGACACGCCCGACGCCGCCGATATGATCAAGGCCGGCACGTTGCGGCTGTGTCCGATCTGTGACGCCTACGAGGTCATCGACGGACGGGTTGCGGTGATGGGCCCGGCAGATCACGCAATGAAGATGGCGTTGTTTATGCGAAGCTACACAAGTGACGTCACCATGTTGGTCGAGACGACAACTCGATTCGACCCCGCCGCCGACGCCTTGCTCAAAAAGGCTGGAATCAAGGTGCACGCGTGCCTCCCGGGCTCGATCCGCTCTGCCGGCCATCAGGCGACCATCAGGCTCGTTGCCGGAAACACGCTGTCTTTCGATACCATCTATCCCGCATTGGGCTGCACGATGCGATCGAAGCTGGCCACCAACCTCGGCGCGGAATGTGACGAAATCGGCAATCTTGTCGTGGATTCGCGCCAGCGAACCGCAATTGCGGGCCTCTACGCCGCAGGCGATGTGGTTGACGAAATCAACCAGGTCGCGGTCGCCTTCGGACACGCGGCGATCGCCGCAACCGATATGCACAGCTATCTTGCGCAAAACGAGTGAACAGGTCCGCCCTCGTTCAGTCGTTCAGTCGTTCAGTCGTTCAGTCGTACAGGATGGCGCGTGGCGCAGCCCTCGCGGGGATATTCGTCGCTTCCCCGGCATCCTGGTGCCCCCCATTGGCGCCGTAAGAGCCTCAATGCGGCATTGGCGAGACAACACCTATTGTGTGCGCATTCAGGCACTGCCGTCGATGCCGCTTATTCGCAACCGACGGGGTGCCGGCGTCTGCTGGGGAAAAACGGCGGAACAAACAAGGAGCCGCCTCGTTTGAACGGGGTGCCGCCCGGCGCGCTTTCAAGCAGGAGATGAGGATGGCAACCAAGAAAGCTTCGCAGACAAAGGGACTTGAGGATCTCTTCCACGACGGCTTGAAGGATATCTACTACGCCGAGCGCAAAATCCTTCCGCCTTGAAGAAGATGGCGAAGGGAGCTGAATCCGAAAAGGTGATTGCTGCCTTTGAGAAGCATCGAGGTGAGACGGAAGGCCAGATCGAGCGCCTGCAGCAGGTGTTCGAGATCTTCGGCAAGCGGGCACAGGGAAAGACCTGCCCGGCAATCGACGGCATCATAGAAGAAGGGCAGGAGATCCTGGAGGACTTTCAACAGGCTCCAGCCCTGGATGCCGGGCTCGTGGCCGCCGCGCAAGCCGTCGAGCATTATGAGATCGATCGCCCGATATGGAACGCTGATCACCTGGGCCGGTTTGCTTGGGCTGAAAAAGGCCGTTCCGCTGCTTGAACAGTCGCTCAAGGAGGAGAAGGCGACCGATGAAGCACTGACGCAACTCGGGGAGGCCGGTGTGAACGAGAGAGCGATGCAAAAGGCGGCCTAGATATCCGCACTGGATCACGCCGAGGAGGTCCGTCATGGATGTCCGGCAACCCATGCCGCTTGACCAAGCATCGGCCGCGCCTATGTCCGCGGAACCGGCGTCGAGCAAAAGACAGCTCCTGTTCGAACGTCGCACCAAAGCTGTTGAGATCGATGAGATCGACCCAGGCGACGGCCGGGTGATCAACCATGATGGCGAGCAACTCGCTATCAGCGAGGCGGCAGACGGTTCGAGTGCCGGCTGCATCGACGGTTGGAACCCGGTCGACCGGATATGGTACTGGTCCTGCCACAGATGGGGATTCGACGAACAAGGCGTGCTGCCGGCAAACAGGCCGCCGGCGGCTCGAGCGACGCCGCAGGCCGGGCTCACGGGATGAAGATCCTCGTCACCGGCGCTACAGGTTTGATAGGCGCCTCACTATGCGCGCGCCTGGAGGCGGAGGGACACGAAGTACGGCGCGTGCTCCGCCGCTCCCGACCTGCCGGCTCTTCGAAAAGTTCGGACGTCATTTTGGACATGACGGAGGCGGTCCGACCGGAGGACTGGAGTTCGCCTCTTTCAGGCGTCGATGCCGTCGTCAACTGCGCCGGCGTTCTGCAGGACAACGCGCGGGAAAAGGTTCAGGAGGTCCATGCCATCGCCGCTTCCGCTCTCTTCAGGACCTGCGAACGGGCCGGCATCAAGACGGTCATCCATTTCTCGGCGATCGGTGTCGACCGCGATCAGCTGTCCGCCTTCTCCGCCAGCAAGCTGGCCGGCGACAAGGTATTGATGGCGCTCGATGTCGGCTGGGTGATCCTGCGTCCCTCGGTGGCGCGGCGCGGCGTCTTTGGCGCAAGCGCATTGTTGCGTGGGCTAGCCGCGCTGCCATTGTTGCCGGCCATGCCCAATACCGGTCGCCTGCAAGTCGTTCAGCTCGATGACATTGTCTCCACCGTTCTTTTCTTCCTCCTGCCCACGAGTCCTTCTCGCTTGACGCTGGAGCTTGCGGGGCCGGAGGCGCTCACCATGACAGAGCTCGTCAGTCGTTACCGCCAGTGGTTTGGATGGAAGAAGGCAGCCATATTCACCTTGCCCGGCTGGGTGGCGAGAGGCCTCTATCGTCTGGGCGATCTGGCTGGATGGCTCGGCTGGCGACCGCCGATCCGCAGCAATGCGCAAAAAAGAAATCACGCGAGGCGCTGTCGGTGATCCGCAGCCCTGGATTGTGACGACAGGCATTCACCCGGCAAGCCTCGCATCAGCACTTGCGGCCGATCCGGCAACGGTCCAGGAGCGATGGTTTGCCGGGCTCTATCTCATCAAGCCCGCGATCTTCGTTGTGCTGCCATTCTTCTGGATCATGACCGGCATCATCTCGCTCACGACAGGCTGGCGTAATGGCGTCGAACTGCTGATCGGCACTGCGGTGGCGCCCCACGCCGAGGCCGCGGTCGTGGCCGGTGCAATCGCCGACGCGGCTGTCGGCGCTCTGATCGCGTTCCGGCCGACAAGCCGCCCGGGTCTTTGGGGTGCGATCGCGATCTCGCTGTCCTACGCCATCGCCGGCACCATCCTGCGCCCGGATCTCTGGAACGAGCCACTCGGCCCGCTGATGAAAATCCTGCCGATCCTCGCCTTGCACTTCGTTGCGCTGGCGATCTTGGACGAGCGCTGATGCTTTATTTCGTGGTCAAATATCTGCACGTCATCGGCGCAGCCGTGCTGCTTGGGACAGGGGCGGGGATTGCCTTCTTCATGCTTCTCGCTCACCGGACCGGCAATGCCGCAACAATCGCGGCAGTTGCCCACATCGTGGTTGTCGCTGATTTCCTCTTTACCGCGACTGCCGTCGTCGCGCAGCCGATCACCGGCGTGGCCCTCGCCTGGCAGGCTGGCTATTCATTGAGGGAAGGATGGATCGTGCTGTCGATTGTGCTCTATGTCGTGACCGGCCTGTTCTGGCTGCCGGTCGTTTGGATGCAGATGGAGATGCGCAATCTGGCGACGCGCGCCGCCACATCTGGCGACCCGCCGCCGGAGCGGTACAACAAGCTGTTTCGGTTGTGGTTTGTCTTCGGTTTTCCTGCCTTCGCCGCCGTGCTCGCCATCTTCTGGCTCATGATCACGCGTCCCCTCATCGTTTTGTTCGATTGACGGTGACAAGAGCTTCGCTGGCCACTGATGGGCAGCAGGTCCTTTGGCCAGGTGGTGAGTTCGGGAACCAACACGGCTTCTCACCCTGAACAGAAGGCGCGACGCCATAGGTGCTTTCCGACGATTGGAGGGAGAAAGCGTTGCCATCAGCCTAAGCTGGAGAATGACACTAGCCGCGAGCGCCGTTACCGTCTGACCCCCTGGCGCGACTGGAGCCCCGGGTAGAACCGATCTGTTCGCTCTGTGCTCCGCTGTCCACGCGGGGGGAGCCAAGCATGGGTTCCTCACCCATCGGCTCGCCCGCGACCGTCGTGAACTCTCCGTTGCCGTCAATGGATTTGCCGCTCGACCAACGGCCCTCGGGCGGCGGCACGCCGTCGACGAAACAGTTGACGAAAGCATAGCTGACGTCGCGAAGTTCCTGTTCCTGGGGGAAGGAATTGGGAACCGGCAGTGAAGCCGCGAGCCCGCCCATGTCCTCGATGGCTGCTAACCATTGCTGCTGGTGCATCGTGTCGCGGGCGATCAGGAACGACAGCATCTCCTTCATGCCGGGATCGTCGGTCATATTGTAGAGGCGTGTGGCAAGCACTCTGCCACTGCTTTCCGCCGTGACATTGGCGATCATGTCGGCGGCGAGATTGCCGCTGGCGTAGACGTGTGAAGCATTGAAGGGCACGCCGTTTGAATTTTCCGGCAATGCCGCGAGTCCGGTGGAAAGGATGTGGCGGAAGTTCATGCCGTTCAACACGGAGCCGCCGATCGTATCGGCTGAAATGTCTTCTTGCAAAGACAGCGGCGCCCCTTCCAGATTCAACGCCACGGCCGTCGCGAGCTCTCGATGTGGGCGAGTTCCTCAGTGGCGGTGTTCAGCAGCAGGTCCCGATACTTGCTTGGGCCGCGCGCGCCCCAGGCCTGGAAGAAGTACTGCAGCGCAACTCGTATCTCGCCTTCGACGCCACCGATCGCCTGCTGCAAAGCACGAGCAAAGATCGGGCTGGGCGTTTCCACGCGCACAGGGAATTGCAATTTCTTGTCGGTGTAAAACATCTCATATTATCTCCGTTGATCTCGCCCAACCGACCGCAGAACCAGATGTTCCTTCTGTTCGACAGTATTTATCCTGACCATGTCGAGTTGGACGCGCGTGCGCGAAACGTGTGCAATCCGCTTCGGCAGGGCGCGGTTGTTTGGCGCAAGACCAAGATGAAGCGACCCGCGGGGTGATCGCCTTCACCCCGCCCTCAAGGCGGCCCTGGTGCCCGGTTCGTCCCCCCTCATGGACCCCTCATGGCGTCAAGCAGCTTGGAAAGAAACGCTGCTAACGCTTGTTCAGGCTGAGCCGCCTCTTCGCTCAACATTTCGATGCCCCATCGACCCAGCACCGCCTCCTGGACGACGCTCGGGCTAGGCATGAATACGAACGATCTGGGGCGGTCGGTCTCATAGCCGGACAGCCTCCAGGTCTGCCACAGGCGGTGCAAAAGCAGGCGAATGTTCATATCCGACATGCTGTAGCCGATGAAAAGGATCGTCCGCCCCAATGCATCCGCGCGGAATTTCACATCCAGCGGTGAATCGAAGGACAGCCGGTCGAAATAGTCGGTCTCGGCCAGAATGAGGGAGGAGTCGTCGTCGAAGTCGCCGTGGTATTTGACGATCTGGGTGACCCCGTTGCTGGCTTTGGCGATGTCTTTTGCGTTTGCCACCTTCACGTAGTCGCGGCTATGGACTTCGAAGGCGACCTCGAGGTTGCGATCGTAGTTGGTCGTGTAGATGATCGGGAAGTCCAGTGCCACGATCAGGCGGTGGATCTCCGAACGTCTCACTTTCTCATGCGAGACACTCCAGTTCCGATCCATCCAGCTTCGCAGCGGTCCGATGGTGCCCCGCTTCAACCGGTAGAACTCCGCCAGGGTCTGGTAGCTGACGTCCGACGGCGCGATGATGCCGTCATCGATGCCCAGGTCCTCGACCAGATGATCGATGAGCTTACGCCAGGAGGGCAGGCCGACACTCATTGACACGCCAGCCCCAACGAACAGGATCGCGCGCCGCTCCCTGACGGAACGCGCGAGTTCCTCGATGGGGAAAGCATGGACAAACCTCCGACCGATAATCATCCCAACTACCGGGACGGTCGCCGGTTCCATTCTCGTGCAGGCGGTGACCCGCCGTGGGGTTTGCGACGCGCCGGGGAACAATCATCCGCATGGGGTTCGTAACGGGCGCAGCCGGAACAAAGCATTGTGCTCGCGGTTTAGCTCCGGCGCCGATCGCCAGCGGAGAAATGCATCAATGACAATCAAGGAGCCGGCACACTCGGGTAGGCTAGCCTGGCCGCACACAGCCAAGCGCGGCATGGACGAGCAGGACAGAAGCCAAGCAGAGGCTCGCGCCAGTCGGCATCCTGAAGCCGATCCTGTCGACGAATCGCGTAGCACCGTGAACTGTAACGAGCTACGGGCAAATCGCCAGACCCGCGAGAGAGCATGATGGCCAGGCCGGCCCCCACCGAACGATCCGGCCCGGTCCAGGATGTGGTAGACGATGGTCAACACCGAGCGGTCGGCCGAACCTTCGAAAGCTTCTTCATGGCCGGCTTTGAATGTTCCTCCCACAGGCGGAGCGACGGTGTCCGGCTCGATCTTGTTCGCGCTACCTCGCACAACATCCATGCCTTGGCGGACTACCGGAGCTGTGCCGAGCTCGGGCTTCGAACGATCCGAGACGGGTTGCGCTGGCACCTGATCGAAACGGCGCCGGGCATCTATGACTGGTCGAGTTGGGCGGCCATGATCGAAGCGGCTCGTGCCGTTGGCGTGCAGGTGATCTGGGATGTTTTTCATTACGGGTCGCCCGATCACATCGATCAGGGATCGCAGGAATTCATCGACGCCTACGCCGCTTTTGCCGCGGAGGCCGTGCGGTTCCATCGCTCCTTCACGGGCACCTCTCCGCTGCTTTGTCCAATCAACGAAATCTCGTTCTTTGCCTGGGCCGTCGAAGTCGGCTACTTCCCGCGTGTCGGCCCAAAGAAGCGCGGATGGTTCAAACGGCATCTCGTTAAGGCAGCGGTCGCGGGCATCCGTGCAATGCGACAGGCCGACCCCGACTGTCGATTCGTCTGGGCTGAGCCGCTGATCCATATCGCGCCTCGCGACGGCAGCCGAGCGGAACGGCAACGCGCGCAGAACGCCCGGCGAGGTCAGTTCGAGGCGTATGAGATGCTGATGGGACAGGTCGAGCCTGAACTGGGCGGCAGCCAAGATCTTGTCGACGTGATTGGCCTGAACTTTTATCCTCACAACCAATGGTATCTAAACGGTCCGACCATTCCCATGGGCCACCATGAATATCAGGCGCTGTCCGAGATGTTGCTCGAGGTCGCTCACAGGTTCCGCAAGCCGATGTTCATTGCTGAAACCGGGTCCGAAGGATCCGCCGGGCCAGCATGGCTGCATTATGTCTGCGATGAGGTCCGCGCCGCGATGAAGCTGGGCGTCCCCATCCAAGGCATTTGCATTTATCCCGTGACAGCCTATCCGGGTTGGGACAATTCCCGCCACGCCGAAGTCGGCTTGTTTTCTACCGTGCACGCGGATGGTTCGCGCAGCATCCGGCAGCCAGTTGCGGACGAGCTGGCGCGCCAGCGCCTTCTGTTCGCGTAAGCCCGGCCATCACGCGTGCAGCATGGGCCTGTCGGGTAGAACGGCATCGCGTTCGGCTTCGTCCGGCAAATGGTTACGGCGCGAGCACAGCAAATGTCGGCGCCTCCAACGAAGCCGAGGCCGGCAGGGTCTTCTGTATCCTCGCGAATGTGGCCAAGGCCTGACCCACCACTTGATCCATGTTGTAATAACGGTAGGTCGCTAGCCGTCCAACGAACCAGACGTTTGGGCAGGCGTCCGCCATTGCCTCGTAGCGTTTGTACAGCTCCTCGTTTTCGGCTCTCGGAACAGGATAATAGGGATCGCCTATATCGGTCGGGTATTCGTAGGTGAGGCTGGTTTTCGGATGCCGTTGGCCTGTCAGATGCTTATACTCCGTGACGCGGGTGTAGTTTTCCGTCTGCGGATAGTTCACCACCGCCACTGGCTGGAATTGTTCGCAATCCACTGTCACATGGTCGAACCGCAAGGAACGGTAAGGCAGACGGCCGAGCCTCCAATCAAAATATTCATCAATCGGCCCAGTATAGATCAGCTGCCGAAAGCCGATCTTGTCGCGTATCTCGCCATAGTCGGTCTGCAGCATCACCTTGATTTCAGGCCTGTCCAGCATCCGCTCGAACATCCGCGTATAGCCGCCGGCGGGCATGTTCTGGAACGTATCGCCAAAATAGCGGTCGTCGCGGGTGGTGCGGGTCGGCACCCGTGCCGTTACGGATTTACTCAGTTGGGACGGATCCACGCCCCATTGTTTGCGAGTATAGCCGCGAAAGAATTTTTCGTAGAGTTCCCTGCCCACGGTGCTGACCACCACGTCTTCGGCGGTTCGGACCTCCTCCACCGTTTCTCGTCGCGAAGCGAAAAATTCTTCCAGTTGTTCGGAGGTGAGATCAAGTCCGTAGAGACGATTGATCGTGTCGAGATTGATCGGGATGGGCAGCAGTTTGCCGTCTACCGAAGAGAGGACGCGATGTTCGTAGGGCCGCCACGCCGTGAACTGCGACAGATAGTCGACGATGGATTGCGCGTTGGTGTGGAAGATGTGGGGACCATAGCGATGGATCAGGAGTCCCGCTTCGTCGTAGCAGTCATAGGCGTTGCCGCCGACATGATTTCTGCGGTCTATGAGCAGGACACTTTCGCGGCGTTGCGATGCAATGCGCTCGGCAAGCACGCTGCCGGCAAAGCCGGCTCCGACGATCAGCCAGTCGAACATCGTCAGGCTCTCCTGCGCAGCGGAACGACAGTTTTCATCGCCTGGACACCGTGGATGTGTGAGGTCATGGCATCCCAAGTGCGTTCCCACGACTTGTCGGCGAGATAGGCATCAACTGCCCTCACCTGCAGGTCTCTGGGGCGGGCAAGCATGCAGCGAAGCTTGGTCGCAATGTCGTCGGCGTCGACGATCTCGACGAGACCAGCCGCACCGTAGGTGCGAACGACATCAACGATCGCGGTGGAGATCACGGGCAGTCCGGCCGCAAGAAACTCGGGTGTCTTGGTTGGGCTGATGTATCGCGTTGCCTCGTTGAGCGCGAACGGCATCCAACCGACTGCCCAATGACGAAGATAGCTCGGCAGGTCGGCATAGTTCTTGGGCCCGAGCCAATGCAAATTGTCTGCCCGTGGCAGGGTCGCCGGATCGATCTTGACCACCGGCCCAAGCATGACGAACTGGATGTCGGGCATCGCGGCAGCCGTCTGGCCAACAAGGGCGATGTCGAGCCGTTCGTCGATCACGCCGAAATAGCCAACCCTTGGATGGGGAATGGCTGCCTGGTCGGATGGTTCCTCGCCCCCCTCTCTCGCCATGTTGAAATGAGCAGCGTCGATGCTGCTTGGAAACGCAAAGATCGAACGATGCTGACTGCGCTTTGCCTCATAGAGGCTTTGCCCGCCCGTGAAGACCAGATCGGCACGGCGGAACAGCGCTCTTTCCAGCTGTGCCAGTTCCGCGGGCGCGTCGCGGAAGGCGGACAACTCATCCATGCAATCGTAGACACACACATTGCAGCGCAGATGACTGCTGAAGCGCAGCGCCATTGGCGTGTAATACCACGCAATCAGCCGGTCATGAGGAACGGGTGCGACGAGTTCATTGACGAAGCTTCGCTGGATGGCGTCCACCTTTGTCGCGGATGTTCCAAGCGGGACGACCGGCGTGACAACCCTGATTGCCGGAGCTACGTCGTTCACGCGCATGAAGGGACCGCGGACATCTTCGAAGGCTGGTTCTTCGAAGTAAATTACCTGTTGCTGCCGGGCGGCGAGGGTCAGGAGGTGCTGTGGCCTTTGAAATACAAAATTCCATCGGAGATGTGAAAAGCAGATAACTACTGCATTGTACGCAATAGACGTGATTTTTTTTGTTTTTGCCGGCGCGATTTCCATATATTTTCCCTTTTAATACGAGTCAAGTCTCGAAGAATTAACCTAGGTTAATTTTCGACACTCCTGCCTGATGCTTTCAGTTCCATCTAACTTTCGATTTAGTAAGTTGTTCCCGCGGTATTAATTGATTTGCGTGGCCGATCATCGGCCTCAACGATCAGAGGTAGGGCCGCTCGACTGCTTCGCGGGCGGTCCGAATGCGGCACGAGATCCGCTGGAATTGGGACCACGGCGCCCTAACGTGGCGCTTTGTCACTCCTCGAGCTGTTGAAGGCCTGTGGGAAAATCGACACGTGTTAGCCGACGCTGCTAGAATAAGAGCGCCTCGAATCAGTTTGTTTGGACCTGGGTGTCGGAAGCTGAGAGAGGCTGTCGAGGTTTATGGACATGCAGATCAATTTTGAAACGCACGTCTTTCCGTTGTTTCACCCGCAGCAGGTGGACGACCTGAAAGATCCTTGTCCCGTATTCGACGGAACGCTCTGGCACATGTTCGGATCGAGCGGCACCGTCACGAGCGAGGAATGGAAGATACTGCACGCCACAGCGCCGGATCCGCGTGGCCCCTGGACCGAGCATGAACCGATCGCCTTGCCGATCACCGGCTCGGGTGTGGCGGCGCCCGGTGTCATCCACGAAGGCGGGGTTTTCCACATGTTCATCCAGACCGAATTCATGAAGTCGGGTGGGCGGTGCGAGCATGCGGTGTCTAATGATGGTTTCCACTGGGTTGTTTTGACGTCGGCGATATTATCCCTGCCGGACACCGATGAAGATGGCATCTACGATCCCCATCCGGCGGTCATCGGCGGCAAGCGCTACATCGTCTACTCGGGAATGCCGAAATTCAGCAGGGTCCCGCAACCCGACGTCTATCTCGCACGCAGCCAGTCCGACTCCTGGTTCGGACCATGGAAGCGCGCTGGCAAGATCCTGGACCACCTGGACGTTCCGCATCACAACGCACGCGAGCATCCCGACTATGAATGGGGCATCGAAGGCGCTCAACTGGTCGAGTTGCCGGATGGACGCGTGCTGCTCAATGCAACCTGCTTCCTGCCCGAGGGGCCGCGCGGCAGCCGCCAGCGTGTATTCTTCGCAATTGCCGATCGCGTCGAAGGACCTTACGTGTCCGTCGGCCCAGTGCTGGATCCGGGCGAGCCGGGAGAGAACGGGCACTCGACTGTGATGATAGAGGGCCGGCAACTGACGCTGTTCTATCAGAGCCGGCGCGAGGCAACGAATCACAGGTGGCGCTATGGGCTGGCCACGTGCGACCTGGATCAGCAGATTTTTTCAAACGTCGCTTAACCCAGCGCGCCCGGAAAGGCGCCATCACCGCGACGGACAACCGTCCCTACGCAGTGCTCGTTTCGATCGAGAGTCGCCCTCGGGGCCGACGGCCGATGCATTGCGCGCGATAGGACGGCTCAACTTATTCGCTGAATCCAAGTGAGCCCGAGGGCGGGATTCGGCACCTGACGCTGTCGGATCGGACGTGGAAGATCTGGCGGCGGTCGCAGCAATAGTGAGCATCCATCCCGAGAGTCCGGCTACTGTCGTGATGGACCGGACGAGGCGACGGGCGCCACTGGAAGCGCGCGCTTGTGTGCGGTGCCGGCGTGCGCTTGAAATATGCGCGTGCGCGCTGCTTCGTCGATCTCCCGACCTTCAAGGAAATCGTCGATTTGATCGTAAGTTACGCCATAGGCATCTTCGTCCGGGCGAAGCGGAATTAGGTTCTCCAGGTCGGCAGTCGGAATCTTGGCAACTAATTGAGGCGGAGCGCCCAGATGCGCCGCCAAGGCGCGAACCCTACGCTTGTTCAACCCGGAAAGAGGAAGGATGTCGGCAGCACCGTCGCCGAACTTGGTGAAGAAACCCATCAGTGCTTCGGCCGCATGATCGGTACCGATGACCAGCCCTCGGGTGGCGCCGGCAAGCGCAAACTGGGCAATCATCCGCTCACGAGCCTTGATGTTGCCAAGCAAAAAGTCCTCTCCGCCGGCATCGCCGAGGTCGGTGCCCGCAAGCTTGATCGAATCCAGCATCGCGTCGGCGGCGGGCTTGATGTCGACCCGGCGCACTTCGTCTGCTTGTATTGTATCCAGTGCCCGCTGCGCGTCGCTCTCGTCGGCCTGTAAGCCGTATGGAAGCCGAACGGCCAGGAATCTGGCCTCATATCCTGCCGTTCGCAGTTCCTCCACGGCCCGTTGCGCAAGAAGAGCGGCAGCAAGCGAATCTACGCCACCGCTTACGCCCAGAACGTAGGTGTTGAGATTCGAGGCACGCAGATAGGTGCCGAGAAAATCGATGCGTCGGCGCGTTTCAAGCGCGACGTCAAAACTGGACGAGACTCCCAATGCTCCTATAATCAGTTGTTGGTCGGTCATGCGAAGTTGCTCCTGACATCATAGCGTTCTGTCCAGTCGCATACCACAAGGTCGGTGGCGGTCACCGTCTCGGTCTGCCAGCTGAAGCGGTTCTCAAAAAGCGATGATGACGCGCCGGTAGCGCAAAAACGGTGATGTACATTGGCGGGCTCGACGTTGGGTCCCCTTAGGAGAAAAAGGAACAGCGACGAAGAGCCTCACAGGTTCCCGACCTCGGCCGGAATCCTGCTCGGGCTCAGGCTGGTTCTTCGAGGGAATCGTTCTGCATCAGTTGCTCCAGTGGCATCATATGGCGACCAGCCGGCTATCCCGCCGCAATCTTGAGAACCTTCGGTTCAACACGTCCCTCGATGGCTGGTTCCACGCCGGCACATACGTGTTCGTCGCATTAGGTCTCATTGTGCTATGGCGTGCGGCGCGCCAACCTCATCTCGGGTGGTCAGGAAAGTTGCTACTTGCAACGATGCTCATGGGCTTTGGCATATTCAACCTGGTCGAGGGAGTGGACGATCACCAGCTTCTCGGCACACACCATGTCAACGAAACCGTCCCGCGGTCCCAGTGGGTCTATTGGGACCGCGGGTTGTTTGATTTGGGGTGCGCTGATGCTGCTCGGCGGGTGGGCCTTGTCAAACGGCAAGCGGAAATCCTGGCTGTGGCAGCTATGAAGCGTTGGACTCTAGCGCTTATTTCAGGATGCCTTGGAACCGGATTGTAGCAGCGATGTTGTAGGCCTCTCGAGAACGCGGGGAACTGAAGGCGAACGGGCTCGGTATGAACGGCTCTCGGGCGAGCACGTGAAGGAGTGTGAGACGGGGGACAGGGCGGCCGCCATTGAGGAGGTGCAATCCCGCTCTCATGTCCGGCTTTCCTGGTTCAGGTCCTGGCCTTCCACAATCAACCCGCAAGGGGTTCGCTACGCAAGCGTGCGACCTCTGCGGCTGCGCCTTCAAGGTGACCGCGGCCATGCCCTGAACACGTCGGGCGCCTGTCGAGCGGGGATGGACCCCGCCCAAAGACGGGAGCCAAACGATGTCGCACAATTTCACCCTTGCTCAGCACCATGCCTTCAATCTCGCGCAGACCTTGATGGTCCCGGTCACGCTCTTCCAAGTCGATGGCGAGTTCGGCGTCATGGTGTCGAGCGAATATGACGGTGACAAGGGCACGGTGGTCCACGAATACGATCCTTACGAGTACCGCCCGGCTCACTAAGAGGGGATCGTTGCCTGCCACTTGCGCCCGACAGGGCGCAAGTGAGGCTTCGCCGCGTACACGCCCCGGCAATGACGACGAGGTCAACGGCCTCTATAGCACCACGCTGATGCGCACCGGTGCCGATTCCGAAATCGAGCTTGCCATGACGGTCACGCCGCTCGGAGCGATTTCGCGCCTCAAGCACGCGCTCGACGATTTCGAAGGAGAGCGCGAGCGCTATCGCCAGCGCCTCGCCGACGCCCGCCGCCGGCTTGCGTCGTACCAGTCCCGGGATGATAGTGCCGAGTTCGCCTTCGCGGGTGAATTGGCCGACAAGCGGCGGCAGCTTGCTGAGGTGGAGGCGGCACTGGCGACGGATATTGAAGGTGCCGGGGCGACCGACGCAATTGCCGCCTGATCGAATGTGCTGGCCGGTCACGCCTCGCGGCGTGGCCGGCCTTTCTTCTTGTTAACCATAACCGGCTGTCCTCGATCGCCGCTATCGCGACAGGCGGTTTTCATCGTCGATCAGGGTGAGACGGCAGGGCGCCACATCGCTCCATGTCCAGAGGACGAGATTAAGGCCGTCCTCCGTCGCTCCGGGGGCGAAGCTTCTGACGAGCAATCCATGATAGCCAGCCGCGACAAGTCTTCGTGCGAAGGCTTGCGTCTTCGCCTCTCCGGTTGCTTTCATCTGATCGCGCCAAGTCGTACCGGCGAGCCCCGCCGCATCCATCCCCTCCGCACGCAGGCGCTCATGGTCGCGGCTGTCAAAAACCGCCTCGATATCCGCATCATAAGACACGAGTGTCGTCGGCTGCAAACTGCCGGCCCGATTGGCTTCGCGCAACGCCGTCATGACCGACAAGGACATATAGAGCGCTTGCGTTCCTTTCCGGTTGAAACGGCCACCGTAAAGCTCCGCGCCACGGCCAGACATCCGCTCGCGTGCATAGATCGGATTCAGCGCCCGATAGAGTTCCCCCTTGAAATGCATCGACCGGATCAGGCGTGAACGCCGGCGTCGACCGCGTCGATATAGTCGAGCACGTCATCGGCGCGCCCATCACGGACCAGTTGCATCGCGGTCAGGCCGGAAAAGCCGGGCAGGGGCTCGGAGCGATACCAGGCATAGGCCATCAGCGCCGAGCCGAAGCGGGGCTCGACCTTGTTGACGATCTCCGACATCTCGCGCAGCCGTCGCTGCGTCTTGTCCGAGCCAATGCGGTCCTTGCGCTGGATGGCATCCTTTCCGAGACCGGCGGTTCGGGCGATCTCCTCGCTGGTAGTACGCAAGGCGTCTGCGATTTTGCGCGGTGAAAAAAGTCCGCCGTCAGCATATTGGGCAAGTCCCATGACGCTTACCTCCATTCCTGTATGTCAATAATTATGACGCAATATAGCGTCAGAATAGCGGGGTTCAATCCAAATTTGGGAAGAAGGCTGAGAAGGAAGGGGAGGGGAAAACCTGCTCGCAGATCGAGCGGACCGCTGACGCTTGCGCTCAACCGCGCCGCTCGCGATCCCGGCCACGTCGTCCTTCGCAGGGCTGTTAGCCCCGCTTGTCCTGCCGGGCAGGGATGCTCGGCCGCAGTTGCACCGGCCCGCTCGCTCCGCGGGCCGGGGGGTGTCTTCGAGAAGAAGACGAGAAAGGACGCAGCGACGGGCTGTGTCCGGCAACCCCGTAAGGAGCATTTCCATGGAACTGAAATTTGTCGATCCGCGCGCGCTGAAGGGCAACCCCCGACAAGGCGCGACGTTCCAAGTCCAGCCCGCAAAAACCAGCGCGCTGAAAGCGGCACGGGAGGCTTGGGAACGCGAAGGTTTTCGCGTCGTTGGTGGGGCGCTCGCCGGCAAGGCGGCCGAAGGCCTGGAAAAGGAAGCGGCAATCGCGGCGCGCACATTGGCGTCATGGGAGCTTCGGTGGGGGAGGGGTACTGACCTCCTCGACGGCAAGACCGTTTTCGTGATGGACGAGGCCGGAATGGTTGCGTCGAGGCAGATGGCGTTGCACAGGATCTGGGCCAGTTGTTGCGGATCTGCGGCGACAAAGGCGCTGTCCTCGACCGCGGCCGGCCTGGCGAAGCGGGCATTGTGAGCTGGTAGGTAGGTCTG
>NZ_VFUK01000022.1:0-22337 GCF_006440835.1 Mesorhizobium sp. B2-5-11 | reverse complement strand
ACTCCAAAACCCCTTCGGGCCAAAAGTGTTACCCATGTCTCCGGTATAAACCGTAACCTATGTGTCCGGAACGGACCCCTGAAGTCTTTGGCGCACCCGACAGGATACGCCCGACCTCTCTCTAAATGATTGAAACGCCTCACTGTTTTCACAGGCCGTCCTGTTGGTGTGTACCATGAGGCTGTATCCTGCCTCAGTCAACCACTTGCTCTTGTTATCGTGTCACGACCCGATTCCTTGCTTCGATATGCAGCGTCGTCCGCCTTCTGGAACGTGGCCTGAATCTGAGCTGCGTCGGCGCATTCCGCCACACCGACACTAATGGAAACGTTAAATTCTGCGCTGCGGCCATCTGGCCCAGTCCACCTAACTGCCCCCTCCCGAAGTGCTTTAGAAACGCGCCTCATCAGGCCAAAGGCTTCCTCTTCGGTGCAATCAGGCAGCAGCAAACCGAACTCATCGCCGCTAATCCGGTATAGCCTGTCTCTCATACGCGCCTTACCCCGCATCATCGCCGCAATGTGCTTCAATGCCGCATCACCGGCAGGATGCCCATGGGTGTCGTTCACGGCCTTGAACTTGTCTACGTCAGTTCTGATGCACGCGAGAGGGACCGGCAGCGCTAGCCTGCCCGCTTCGATATCCTTCAAATCCTTTTCATACGACGCTTGATTGCGCAGCCCGGTCAAAGCATCGGTGTAATGCAACTGGCCGGGCGCGGGCTTGGACATCAACTCTCGAACCGGCCCCTGCTGACAGAAACAGGGTGCCGACTCACAATCTCGGCAGTGTCCAGGATAGGAGCGCCATAACATTGTATCTAGCGCGGTGGCCGCTTCACCTTGCTCCTCTCGTATCAGCGACGAAAGCGCAAACCACCAAGCAAAGAAATCAGCTATCTCATTCTCAAAATTAACTGGGTATAAATGATAAAATCGGACCGCCTCGGACAACTCCGCAAGCTCCTCGATCAACCTGCAATAGGCATAGATTACAGGGCGCTTGAACTCGGAGGAATTTATCCAACTTTCCCGGTATATCTGGCTAAACATTAGCTCAAAATCATTTATTGTCCTCCGCTGCGATCCAGCATTCTTATAGAATGCGGCCCTTATCTGCGCTTCGTCGAGAGTTGGTTTCTCTAAATTCCAGCACTCGCAGGGAGCCCTCAAACAATACGGGCATACCCCCGGAAACTTCCTGAGAATCACTTGTTCAACGTCTCTATTCTGCGGGCTTATAGACTTAAACAACGCGCAGGCCCATCCAAAAATCTTCGGAACAAACCGGCTGGCCTGAGTAATGTCAGGTTTTTTGACGATGTATTTCCCCGCAATACCGCAAACCTCGGAGAGATGGGATAGCACCTCGAATTTTGACTTTGAGTAGTTCTGGCTCTGCCCATACACCACATCCAGCATTTCATGGTATGCGTTTAGGCTCTGCTCCGAATGAAAACCGATTATGGTCATCTTTTTTCCCTTTTTATTTGTGCGAACGGCGCAGCGAGAATGGGTTAATTGCCGCTCGCGACCGTGATGCCCTGTAAACGCGTTTACTCATGGTACCCAAAGCTTTGTGAAGCATCGTTGGAACGAGAGTGGGCCATGCCTCCCGCGCGGTTTTTCGGAGAACCCCCCGCCGATCTTCCGCCCAATTTCGCCGAAAATTATACCCCGATAGCAGCCACCAGC
Organism: Mesorhizobium sp. B2-5-11; assembly: GCF_006440835.1. Classification (NCBI taxonomy): domain Bacteria; kingdom Pseudomonadati; phylum Pseudomonadota; class Alphaproteobacteria; order Hyphomicrobiales; family Phyllobacteriaceae; genus Mesorhizobium; species Mesorhizobium sp. B2-5-11. Next base: position 20,643 of record NZ_VFUK01000022.1, on the reverse strand, counting down.
TTTGCCGCCACTGTGTCGAGGCCCTCCGACCATTGTGCAGCCACCCGATCGGCGAGGATGGGGGAATACTGGTAGATGTCTTTGGACGTGACCCCTGCCCAGACGGGAACGATGACCTTCTGCTGCTCGACCAGTTCACGCGTAAAGATCGACTGGTACTCTGTCTTTGCCCATCCGCCGTTAGCGAGGAAGTTGGGGGTCAAGATGAAGATGCATTTCCTGCATTCCTTTAGCCCCTTCTCGATGCTCTCTCTGAGGCTGTCGCCAACCTTGAGGCTGTATTCGTCGTACCAAACGGGGCACATGCGGCTGCTCAACGCAATGGCCAGCTTTTGGGCGATCTCTGCCTTGTCGCGGCTGTCGTGCGAGATGAACGCCAGAGGCTTCTCACTGCGGTTGCGGGCTTCTTGGTACTCGACACTCCGAAACTCAATGAGATGGCCCTGAGGGGCGGCTTCTCGCCAAATCTGTTGCTTGAAGGCTTCGGGGACCGGCTCTTCGGAATACAGAAAAATTCGGCCCGTGAAGCAAAGGTTGTCGGAGGTGGTCACCTGCAAATCAGCCAGCCGCATGGTCACATGAAGATTGCCTTTCCATTCGAAAAGCTGCGGTAGGAAGTTGAGGCAAAGTAGCTCCGGGCATTCGACATCGTTGCGAGCGGGGATATAGAATGACACATAAAAGGCGTTGGCCTCAAAGTTGAGATGAACCCGGCCAATCACCCGCATCAATTCCCTGCCGTCACCGTCCGCAATTGGGATGTCGGTATGCTGAGTTAGAGCATGGGCGTCTTTGAAGAAATATTCTCGTAGGCTTGCCATCGTGTCCTCGGGAAGTCGACCATGAGCGGGGCGGTCGATGAAAAAATGGGTCAGATATTTAAGAGGTCATCTGGGGAAGGCGCGAGGTCAGCTTCCCCCCTTAGGCCGTCGATGGGACCCTTTCAGCTTTCGAGTGCCACCCTACCCTCAACGTAGCGCGAGCCTAGCGGGGAAATCTGAGCGGTGTCGGCTGCGGTGTCGAAATGCAGGAGATGCTCTCGGTGAGCGGCTTTTAGGACCCCTGAACGGTAGCGCGAACCATTGCCGTACTCGACCGATGCAAGCAGGCTGCGGACATCCAAGGGACCGGGCACGCTGTAGAGAACCGCTAGCGTCTTGTCCTTCGCCGAGAGCGGGGCGAGCACCCTCGTCAGACCCCCAACGCGCCATAGGATCGGCAGGCTCCGCTCCGTCAAGCTCTCGACCACTTGCGTGGCCTCCTCGGGGGAGGTGGCGTGAAAGATACGTACTAGCTCCGCCATGACCCACTTCACCATCGCAAGGACCACTGAGGCGTCCATGTGGTTGGGGTCTACGTCCGCCCCAACGTGCCCCACATTGCGGTTGTTCCTGATCTCGTAGAGAGCCAGGAGCATGCGGGGGATTTGGATGCGGACCGATCTAGGGAAGGCTGTAGCCTTCTCAAGGTCGCGGCAGGCATCGACCATGTTGGATGGCTTGTAGGGTGCTGCGGCGAATGCCCCGTCAACGTGGCCCTTGAGGATCGAATAGACGATCTCGCATAGCTTGCCGCCGTTAAGCTCTGTCGGCTCCCAGCGGCCCTCGCGGTAGTGCTTGGCGACCTTGTTGTATTCCTCAAGCAGGGGCCGTCTGAGGCCCTCAGGGATGCCCGAGAATGCTGCCTGAGGGGTCGCAGCAGTCACGACTTGGCGGCCTTGGCCGGCTGGGGCAGATCGTGGTCAACAAAGTTCCTACCGTGCGGGGTGATACGAATGTTGTCCATGTCGGTGGTCACGATGGTCCCCTTCCGACTTGAAGCAACCCGCAGGGAGGCCTTAACGTCAGAAGGCTCGCGCCATTCCGGGACCATGCGAAAGGCAGTTCCGACATGATCCGCTGTGACAGCCGGAAGTTCGAGGGTTTGCTCAAGGTAATAGACGGCTACTGCAAACTTATCCTCATTGGTCTGGGGTGCCTTCTCCGAGACGAAATCAAAAAATGACTTCTTGCCCTCTGGTCGAAGGTCCAGTTCGCGGAGAAATTTGTAGTTTTGACCGTTCCCCCCCGACGAAGATTTCTTCTGCCTCGGCTGCTTGGGTGAAGCCTGAGTTTTGGATTTGGCGTCCTCGTCGGTCGTCGTGGCTGCCGCCTCATCTTCCTGTCCATGCGAAGCGTCTGGCGCTTGCGCTGAGTTAGCCAGTGTTGCTTGCGCGACTTTGAAGCCATAGGCCCCGAGCAGAGCATTGAATACTGCCTGCTGGATTGCTTCGGACTTAAACTCGTTCACTGCGGCAGCAATCTTTGGCATCCGCTCTAATAGGCTATCCAACTCTGCTTCACCCATTTCCTTCACTCCCCAACAGTGCCCAGTTGTGGGCGCACCATCGGTCTAAATACTTTTAGCCGCAATACGGTGTCCTATGCCCTGCACAGTTTTTGAGCGAGCGATTAATCGGGCAAGCTACAAAGGATCTTCACAAATCGCCTAACCCTCGTTAGACTGTTTGGGAATAGCTCAGGAGCCAACCCATGTCCAACACCGTCACCGCCCCCCTCTTCGTTTCCTATCTCCGGGTCTCAACGGCTCGCCAAGGCGCATCAGGCCTTGGCCTTGAGGCGCAGCGCGAAGCCGTGGCCGCCTACATCCGAAGCCGCGCAGGGGCCGCCGCTGAGCCGCTGAAGGAGTATGTTGAGGTTGAGAGCGGCAAGGCCAACGACCGGCCCCAGCTTCAAGCCGCCCTGCGCCACGCTAAGCATGCTCAGGCCACGCTCATCATCGCCAAGCTGGACAGGCTCAGCCGCAACGCCGCCTTCCTGTTAACCCTCAGGGATAGCGGGGCGCGGTTCGTGGCTGCCGATATGCCGGACGCCTGCGATCTCACCATTGGGGTCTTGGCTTTGGTGGCGGAGCATGAGCGGAAGATGATCCAGAGCCGCACCAAGGCCGCCCTAGCGGTCAAGCGGGACGCATTGGCCCGTGAGGCAGCCTCGTTGCTAGCGCAGGGCCAGGAACCCGTAAGGCGGCTTGAAGACGGCACGGTGCGGCCTCTCCGCCTCGGCAATCCTAACGGCGCTGACTGCCTGCGCGGCCTCGGCAACGGAGCGGCGGTGGCGACCGTGCAGCGGGGCGCACAGGACCGGGCCGAAGAGTTTCGCGATGTGGTCCGCGATGTCGATCCAGCCGGCGAACTGTCGGCACGGGGGCTGGCCGGCGCTCTCAACCAGCGAGGCTTTCGGTCGCCTCGCGGCGGGCGCTGGACGGCGCAAAGCGTCATCAGGCTGAGGGCGAGATTAGCCGTTTAGCCCCTGGTTGGCTTCCGTTCTGGTCCATTTGCCTGCCTAACAAATTCAATGGGTTAGAATTAGCCAACGCCAGATGAACAAGGAGCGCCCCCCGGGCCCTCCGTATTGAGAGACCCGATATGGATGATGTGAATGTGAAGCTTGGGGTCCAAGCATATATCCTTCGACGCAACGCCGCGTGGACAGCCATGCTGAAGGCGGCTGCGCGGCAACATGCAATGAAACCAATCACCGCGAATCGCATCAAGGCCGACACCTACGCGAAGCTGTATGGCGATAGCGCAAGAGGGCTTGCCTCGACCCATGGTGTGAAAGCGAAAACCGTACGAACCCTGCGCGACATGCTTGAGGTCTTGTTTGGCATGGCGGATAGCAACGGCAGTGAGCCCGAGGAAATTTTCCAGCGGTTCGAGGACTTCAACCGTGCCCATAAACGAGTTCGCAACACTCGCCGGGACAAGCCGAGGCACGTTGAGGAGGAGAATTACCCCTACATAGGCTTCGCCCAGATGGTAAAAAATTCAACGGCTTAGAATTGGGCAACCTTATAGAGGAACAAAGCCCCCGCCTCCGTATAGACCCCCTCTCCTCCTCTCCCGATGCGCTAGCTCGAAGGGTGGCCGACAGGGAGCATGGGTCTGTCCACTAAGCCAACTCCTCGGCCTCGCTGCGCCAGCCCAAGGCCCCTAGGAGCAGCCCGAGGCAGACACCTAGTTGCCTAGCCCCATATGGCACCTTTGCCGGCGCACGCCAGCACCTAGCCCAGCCCTGAGCCGAGGGGGTGAGGGGAAGGAGGAAGGCAGCCCGACAGGCCACCGCCACCACCCTAGACCACATGGCAAGGCTTAGGGCGGCCCCCTTGGTCCGGGCGAGGATGGTAAAGAGACCCACTCGGCTGACTACATCATTGCCGCGCCTAGAGGGAGCACTGGACCCGTAAGCCACCCTTTAGAGACACCATCCGTTACCCTTGACTCGATGGGTCTGTCTGGGGGCACGGCTGCCCGGTCAACCTATCGCTGCGCCCTTAAGCGCCCCGGCCATAGAGCACCGCCCGCACATCAACCAATGCCATCCCCGAGGCAGCTCCCTCGGAGGCGGCACACTTATGCCGAATCCCGGCTAGCCCCCGGCTCGCAATGGGCCATCACCCACCACACGCTAACGAAAGGAATAAACGCCAATGACGCGTTCAACATACAACTACCCACCCACCTCCGCCGAGGCCCTCACGGCTCTCGTCGCCTACCACAACCAAGCCACGTTGCACCGGAAGGACCCGGCGGCCCCTGAGGCAGACTTAGCGCTCCTCCTCCTTGGGCTCCCTCAAGGCCCCATCTCCTCAGCCAGGGTTATCTCTGACAGCCCAGCTAACTCCCCCGCCATCGCCTTCACCATCAAGGACCGCAACGAGCGGACCATAGACCCCGAGGGCTTCCTCATGCTCCGTGTCCTGATCCTCTTCGGCATGGGTCTATTCATCGACAAAAACCAGAAGGGTGGCGAGGAGAGGCACTATGTCGAACTAGGGCACGAGGGCGGCATTACGCTCTTACGCCTGCTGGCCGATGCATACGCGCGTGAAGTAGTCAGGCAGCAAGCGGACCACCACGACCTAAGGGCCTCAGCGCTCGCCATTGTTGGCGGTAAGCCCACCGTGGTCAGGGGGAGGAGGGAGGCCTTGGCAGAGGCCCTCAAGTCTTACGATACCAATGCTGTGAAGTGGGGTCTATCGGCTTTGCTCAGCCGCCCCGACTACCAACCGCTGGTGCGGGGTAGCTTCAGGCTCTTTGACCTAGCGCACGGCCACATGTTCCTGAGAACGCTGCTCTAAGGCCTGACCCGAAGTCGCCTTAAGCTTAAGGGACAGGGGCGGAAGGAGAGGAAGTTAGAAGGGGTTCGGCTCCTCTCTTCCGTCTCACTTACGCCGTACCGCATGGCCTCCGCGCCGGGACCATTTGGTCAAGGCTCTGACCGCCTGCGGAGCTTTTATGCTGCTCATGGCATCGGCCAGCGCCTTGAGCCCAAAGCCGCCCCCATAGCCTCGCCCAACACCACCCCCGCCGACATGGCCGGTAAGAGCGTCGTGGGTCTCCTCAAGCACCCCAGCGTCCCGGGCCATCCGTTTGAAGCTGTGGCGGAACGAATGGAACACAAGGTTGCTATCTGTCACCCCGGCCTCAATGCGCAGGAAGCGGCCAAACCACTTGGACCACGCCGTCGACCTGTAGAATGGGTCTGCGGACTTGATGTCTGGCCACAGGCTGGCCTCGTCGCCTCCCTTAGGCTTCCCCTCGAGCAAGCTTTGCCGGTAGCTCAGAAGCCCCAGCCTTTCTAACTCGGGGTGGACCGGTACGTAGCGCCTAGAGCTAGCCGTCTTGATCGCCCTCCCGCCATCTGTGCCGATGTCGAAAAGCCAGATGCCCGTCTCGATGTCCTGCCTGAGGTCCTTGATGCGAAGCTGAGCGATCTCGTTGAGCCGCGCCCCCGAGAGGAGGGCGATGATTGGAAACCAGTAAGCAGCATCACCACCGCCGCCCTCAGGCCGCTTACCTGCCGAGTAGACGCCTGTCCCGAAGATGGCCTTAAGGTCTCCCTCAGCGAATGGTGCCCGCCTGCCATCCTCTCCCCGCCGGTCTACCGTGAGGGCGAGGCCCTTGAAGGGATTGGTGAAGCCCGGCATCGCATCGACCAGCCCCTCCTTCTCCGCCGCACTGATGATCGCCGAAAGCAGGTTGAGATACTTGTTCACGCTGGCTGCATGCACAGCCTCATGCACCCCAAGGTGCCCGGCAAGCAACTCCCTAAGCGGCAAGGCCCTCTGCTTGTCCGTCATCCTCGTAGGCATCTTGGCGAGGGCATTGCGGAAGTCTCGGGCCTTCTCCTTCCCGATGTCTCCTAGCCTAAGGTCGCCATGCCACTGGGTGAAGTAGCGCACCGCGCGCTCTGCCTCGCGAAGGGTATGGGGAGAGGACTGCTTTCCTCCCCTCGCCGGGCTGCCCTTCTGCCACAGGTCATAAGCCTCAGAGAGGAGCGGCCCCTTGCCGACGCTAGGCTGGGGCGTAGGGATGTCATCGCCTGCCTGCCTTCTCCCCATCATCTCATAGGCCTTTACGTGACCCTTGAGCACCGCAAGGCCTGCCTCACGGTAGAAGGGTGAGGAGGGGTCTATCGGAAGCTGGCGTGCCTTGAGGTAGGCGTGAAGCTCCGCCCGCACGATCTCGGGCTTTCGCCGTGCCAGTGCATTGCGATACTCCCCCACCAGTTCAGAGGTATGCAGGTCGAGAAGCTCAAGGTGACCTTCCGCCATCCCTTTCGTGCCGAAGCCGGGGTCCGTGAGGTCAGGCCATGCGGCCCTCTCTTCGGGGGTCTGTAGCTGCCGCCTCGGGTCTCCCTCCTCGCGCTCCTCCTCGTCGGCCCTAAGCAAGGCGGTGATTATGTCCGCCTCAATCTGTTCGGGAGAAGGGCTAGCACCCACCTCTTCCGGCTCGCCGCCGTTCATTAGGCGCGAGGCCAGCGCTAGGAGGTCCGTGACCCGCACGGCCTCCCTAAGGTCGAGCCGCTTGGCCAGCCTGTAGTCCGCCGTTTTGAGGGAGACCGTAAGCTCCCGCTTGAAGTGCCCGGTGGTGGGATTGATCAATTCGGCCAGTCGGGGGCGGAGATGAGGGGGCACGGGCTTGGCGGCAAGCTCCAGCGGGAGCCGCTTGCGAAACTCGTAGATGCCGGAAGTCCGCCGCTGCATGTAGCTCAAAGCCGCCATGATGAACCGCCCAAGTGGGACCCCTTTGTGTACAAGGCGGCTTTGTCTAAGGTCCTGAAACCTTATACCTTTTAGCTTTTCAATGCGCTAGGAAGAAATTGGCGCACCCGACAGGATTCGAACCTGTGACCTCTGCCTTCGGAGGGCAGCGCTCTATCCAGCTGAGCTACGGGTGCTTCCCGGCGGGCCGGAAAACGAACCGGTTGAACCGGCAAGTCACGGCTTCTTAGCGGAAGCGGGGGCGGGCTTCAACGGGCAATTGGAGATTGGCGGTTTCCAAAGGTTCGCCTCGCGGGTGGTGCCCTGTCGCGTGCGGCGTTCCCCGTCTCCGTCTCGGCTTCGCCGAGCCACCTCTCCCCCGCCCTTGGCGGGGGAGAGGAACTTGAGCCCCTCACTGCCCCGTCTCACCCTCACCCGCCCGCCTCACCCCGCACCGTCCGCCTCCTCACGCCTCTTGCCGCGCGCTTGGCCTTCTTCGCTCCGGTCAGCTCGTGCATGGCGTCGAGCTGCATCTGCTGCATCTCGGCCAGGCGCGTCCATTGGCGGGAGATGAGGTAGTCGAGTTTTTCGTGCAGATGGCGCACTTCGAGCTCGGCCTTGAGGTTGACGCGGTAGTCGTTGAAGGAGCGCAGGCGGTCTTTCACCTCCTGGCGCTTCTGGCTCATCATGATGATGGGCGCCTGGATGGCGGCGATGCAGGAGAGCAGCAGGTTGAGCAGGATGAAGGGGTAGGGATCGAAGGCGCGGTTCAAGCCCTCGAACAGGTTGATGGCGATCCACACCAGGAGCACGCCGGCGAACGAGATCAGGAACCACCAGCTGCCGCCGAAGGCCGCCATGTTGTCGGAGACGCGATCGGCAAAGGAGCGATGCTCCTCGAATTCTTCCTCCGAGTTTTCCGAAATGGTGTCCTGCCTGGCGATCGATTCCACCACCTGGCGGTCGAGCTCGGAGAATTCGCCGTGCTCCTGCTGGAGCAGCTCCTCCATGTAACGCATGCGGTAGCGGCCGAGCTCCTCGCGGCTGATGCGGGCGCCATGCGGCAGGTCCGGATGGTCGGAGCGGATGCGGTCGGCGAGGCTCGGGCGCAGATCGTCGATGCGCACCAGGTCGCGCTTGCGGAATTTGCGGCCCGAGATCGCCGACGGTCTTTTCTTGGGCTTGGCCCGCGAAGCGCCGGGCAAGGCCGGCTCTGAGTCCGGCACCTCCGGCGTGTCGAAATGCTCGTCCGAAACCCCGTGCAGGTTCTCCCCCGTGGTCGGCGCCTCGAAATACTCGCCGCCGCTGTCATTGTCCGCCGCCTGCTGCTCGGACGCCTTGGGAAGGGTGCTCATGATGCGGGCTCCTGCTGTGGTGGAAGACGATAGACCGATGCGGCGATGCTTAGCCAGCATCGCGGCGATTTGGCATGCCTATGCCACGTCTTGCGGACGATTGCGTGACAGGAAGGGGCAGCGGGCCGCCTTTCGGGGCTCGCCTGGTAGACATTCGAGGTTGGCGGCGGCTCTGTGAAATCGTCATCAACCGCTGAGGAACCATAACGGGGGCGAAGCTCCGTCGCGGAGCCTGGATCCATTCCGTGGCATTGGCCGCAGTGGAGCAGAATTGCGAACCGTTGCGGCGCCTGCCGAGTCGCGGCATGGGTCCTCGCGCCGCGTCGCTGCGCTCCTTGCTCCGCCCGTGGATGACGAAGTGATTGGCCAGCGCCTGGGCGACGGCAACAAAAACCCGCCTTGCGGCGGGTGGCTGGCGCAAATCAGCACCATAGCGAGAATAGTAGCATAGTTGCCTTCAACCTGTCAAGAAAAAATTCCTATCGGGTCAAGTGGACGCCATCGCCCGCTTTCGAGCGACTGCGCCGCCCCTCACTGTCCTGCCGGACATCTCTCCCCGTAGAACGGGGAGAGAGGGGCTGTTATCGCCGGTTTCGCCAATCACCAACGCTGCAAAAAGGGTGCCGAGGTTGCGATCAGCTCCTTCTCCCCGTCACTATACGGGGAGAAGTGCCTGGCAGGGCGATGAGGGGCGGGACCGACTTCGATAGTTGAGCAAGCTGGTCCGAAGCGAGGCAGCCCCGCAGTTCGCCCGCTCACTGCTGTTCGGCGTACATCACCCTGGTCGGGGCGTCGGCAACCGCCGGCGACAAATTGCGCTGGATCAGCGCCTCGACATGGTCGTTGCGCTGGCGGGCGCTGTCAGCGCCCATCACCACCACGATCAGCTGGCGGCCGTCGGCTTCGTAGGAGGTGACGATGTTGAAGCCGGAAGCCCTGATATAGCCGGTCTTGATGCCGTTCACGCCGCGCACGCGGCCGAGCATGTCGTTGTGGCCGCGCACCAGCCGGCCGCGAAACATGAAGTCGCTTTCGGAAAAATAGTGGAAATGCTGGGGGAAGCGCTGGTGCAGCGCCATGCCGAGCACCGCCATGTCGCGCGCGCTGGTGACCTGGCCGTCGTCGGGCAGGCCCGAGGCGTTGCGGAAAATGGTGCTGGTCATGCCGAGCTGGCGCGCCTTCGACGTCATCATGGCGGCGAACTCGTCCTCCGAGCCGCCGAGATATTCGCCCACCGCCACCGCCACGTCATTGGCCGACTTGACGACGATGGCGCGGATGGCGGAATCGACGTCGATCGTTTCCCCGCGCCGGAAGCGCATCTTGGTCGGCGGCTGCGAGGCGGCATGGTCGGAGACCGGGATCTGCGTTTCCTTGGAGACGCGGCCGCTCTCCATCGCCTCGAACAGGAGGTAGAGCGTCATCATCTTGGTCAGCGAGGCCGGATAGCGCGGCGCCCTCGAATTGACCTCGAACAGCTGCTTGCCGCTCCTGATATCGACGACGATGGCGGCGTATTTCTGCGGCGGCGCCGGCACGGCGAGCACAGAGTCCGGCGGTGTCGTGGTCGAGCAGCCCGCAGCCATCAGCAACAGGCCAAGGGCGACGAAAAGTCTCTGGACGAGCGGAAGGCGACGCAAGGGGGACAAGGACAGGTCTGTTCTGGCTGGGCTGTTGCTGAGATGCGGCGAAGCTAACGTAACCCGCCAGCCGCGTCCATTTGGTTAATGGCGCTAGCCCCAGCTTTGTCTGCTTTCGCAAGCTTGCGTTCCAAGGTGATGCAAAATGCCGGTCGCGGTGCTTGCGCAACCGGTGGCGAACGGTTCTTGTTGCGCCTTCGGATTCGATGAGAGCGCTATGGATACGGTCACCCTCAAGGCACGCGGCATTTCGGTTTCGCTGGACACCACGGTCGGCCATATCGCCGACATGGTGATCGAGAATGGCGGGCGCCAATTGCGGCCGCTGCACCGCGCACCCTGGGTCGGCGCGCCACGCGAGACGCTGCCGGCCGACTTGCCCGAGGGCACGGTACGGCTGTCCGGCGATTTCCTGTGCGCGCCGTTTTCGCGCAGCGATGTCGAGGAAGCGCCGCTGCATGGCTGGCCGGCCAACAGCGCCTGGGACGTCACCGAAAGCAGCGCCGTGGACGGCGGCTGGCGAGCCGTTTTCCGGCTGCGCCGCAAGGTGATGGGCGCGACCGTCGACAAGATCCTGACGCTGCGCGACGGCCATGCCTTCCTCTATCAGGAACATGTGTTTTCCGGCGGCCACGGCGCGATCTCCGTCGCCCATCATCCGATGACGGCGATGACGGATGGCGGCCGGCTGGCCTTTTCGCCAAAACGCTTCGCGGCCTCGCCCGCCGATCCGCTGGAGCCCGACCCCGCGCGCGGCCGCTTCCTGCTCGCCTATCCCGGGCGCAGCAGCGATCTCGGCCATTTTCCCGCCGCCGGCGGCGGCACGCTCGACCTGACGGATTACCGCATGGACGACCGGCGCGAGGATTTTGTCACGCTGGTCGAGGCCGATCATGGCGGGCCGGGCTGGACGGCCCTGGCGCGCCGGGCCGAGGACGATTTGGTTCTGGTGCTGAAGAACCCGGCCGAGCTGCCGGTCACCATGCTGTGGTTCAGCAATGGCGGCCGCGACTACGCGCCGTGGAGCGGCCGGCATCTCGGCGTGCTCGGCATCGAGGACGGGCGCACGGCGATAGGCCATGCCGCCTCGATCGGCGACAACTGGCTGACGCGCGAAGGCGTGGCGACGGCGTTCGCGCTCGGCGAAGGCGCCAGCGTCTCCTTCCGCCATGTCATCGGCGCCCTGCCGCTGTCGGGCGGCGAGCCGCCGCAGGAGGTCACCACGGCGGACGGCCGCATGCGGCTCCTGGGCGGAGGCTCGGCGCGGGAGGTGCCGTTCGACAGCGATTTCCTGCGCATCGGGCAGGCCGCGGCTGGTTGAGTGGATGCTTCGAACGTCGGCTTTTGACATTTGACACGGCCCCTTACCCAAAATGCCGGTTTGAAATTTCCGCCGAGTGCCGCCAGAATAACGGTCGCGCCAACCATCAGGGGCAAGCGAGGCCGCCATGTCCGAAATCGCCCATCTCGCCGCCACCATCTTCAAGCGCGCCGGCAAGGCAAAGCGCTTCATCGTCGCCATTGCCGGACCGCCGGGGGCCGGCAAGTCGACATTGTCGGCGAGCCTGCACGATCTGCTGCCGGAAGGCGCCGTGGAGGTCGTGCCGATGGACGGCTTCCACTATGACGACGTCGTTCTCAACCAGCGCGGGCTGCGCGCGCGAAAGGGCGCGCCGGATACGTTCGACTTCGGCGGCTTCGAGACGCTTCTGAAGCGCATCCGGGCCGGCGAGCCCGACATCGCCATCCCGGTGTTCGACCGCGGCATGGAACTGTCGCGCGCGGCGGCGGCGATCATCGGCGCGGAGACCAAATTCATCCTGGTCGAGGGCAATTATCTGCTGCTCGACGAGGAGCCGTGGTCGCGGCTGGCGCCGCTGTTCGATTTCTCGATCTTCGTCGAGGTGCCACGCAACGAGCTCGAGCGCCGGCTGATGGAGCGCTGGCACGAACATGGCCGCTCCGAGGAGGATGCGCGCGCCTGGATCGCCTCCAACGACATGCCCAACATCGAACGCGTGCTGGCGCGGCGCCGGGCGGCCGACCTGGTGATTGGTTAACCTGCTTAATTGTCGGTATTTTTCGACGGGAACCTTAAGGGGTTTCGCACCGTTATGGCCGGGAACCGATTGTCCTGCGTAAGGGGATTTTGCAATGGCAACCAAGGCAAGAAAACCCGCGACCGCCAAGACCAGGACGACGAAGACGACGCAGGCGAAAGCCGGCGCTGGTCCGGCGATCGCCGAACGTTCGAAGGACGCAAAGCCCAGCTTCGGCAAGGCCGCGCCTCGGAAGGTCGCGGCCGCGGCCGCAAAGCCGGCCAGCGCGCGCAAGCCGGCCCCAGAGAAATCCGGCGCCGTCCGCACCGTGGCAAGCGTCGCGGCCGGCGCGGTGGTGGCGACGGCGCGCGGCGCCGCTTCGCTGGCGGCTTCCGTGATTGGCAAGGGCGGCCCGAAAGCCAAGGCGAAATAGCCGAGTTACATCGGCTGAGGCGGTGACGTCTCCGCCGCCCCAGGGCGGTCAGGCAGCTTCAGCCCTTTGCCGGGATTGTCAGGCCCTTCTGCACCGCCGGCCGCGCCAGGCCGCGCTCCAGCCATGCCGCCACATGCGCGAAATCATCGAAGCCGACGAGGTCGCGCGCTTCATAAAAGCCGATCAGGTTGCGCACCCAGCCGATGAGCGAGATGTCGGCGATGGTGTAGTCATTGTCCATGATCCATCTGCGACCCTTCAGCCTGCCGTCGAGAACGCCGAGCAGGCGGCGCGATTCATCGCGGTAGCGCTCCAGCGGCCGCTTGTCGGCAATCTCACGGCCGGCGAATTTGTGGAAAAAGCCGACCTGGCCGAAGATCGGGCCGACGGCCGCCATCTGGAAGAACACCCACTGGATCGTCTCGTAGCGCCGCGCCGCGTCCGCCGGGACGAGCAGGCCGGTCTTGTCGGCGAGGTAGAGCAGGATGGCGCCGGACTCGAACAGGCCGATCGGCTTGCCGTCGGGACCGTTCGGATCGATGATCGCCGGTATCTTGCCGTTGGGATTGAGCGACAGGAATTCCGGCGTCCAGCTTTCGTTTTTGCCGATGTCCACATAATGCGGCTCGTAGGCCAGGCCGATCTCTTCCAGGGCGATCGATATCTTCACCCCATTCGGGGTCGTCGCCGAATAGAGCTGGATCCGGTCCGGATGCCTGGCCGGCCAGCGGGCGGTGATTGGAAAGGCGGACAGGTCGGCCATCGAGAACTCCTGGGCGGGATTTCGCACCGAGCGGCGCGGTCTGGGTGGGGTCGGCAAAGAATTAGGCGCAGGCCCAGGGATGATCAATGCGGCGGCAGACGTTTGGCCGTGCACGCACAGTCAACAAATCGAATGATGCCGGCATCGGGAGCCGGCAGATTGACCTGCCGGGCAGAGCACGATCGCCGGGATCAGATCGCCTTGAAGGCCAGCACCGCATTGGTGCCGCCGAAAGCGAATCCGTTGCTGATGGCGGCGCGCACCTTACGCTCGCGCGCGACGTTCGGCGTCACGTCGAGATCGCAATCGGGGTCGGCCTCGCGGAAATTCGCCGTGGGCGGCACCACGCCCTCGCGAATCGCCATCACGCAGGCGATCATCTCCAGCCCGCCCGAGGCGCCAAGGCAATGGGCATGCATCGACTTGGTCGAGGAGACGGAAAGCGAGCGCGCGTGCTCGCCGAAGACGCGCTTGATCGCGGCGGTCTCGATCTGGTCATTGGCCTTGGTGCCGGTGCCGTGCGCATTGAGGTAATCGATGTCCTCGGGATTCAGCCCGGCGTCCGCCAGGCAGAAACGCATCGCCGCTTCCGGCCCTTCTATGGTCGGCGCAACGATGTCGGAGGCATCGGCCGAGAGGCCGGCGCCGACGATTTCGGCGAGGATGTTTGCGCCGCGCGCCACCGCATGGTCGTAGCTTTCCAGAATCGCCATGCCGGCGCCTTCGCCGAGCACCAGGCCCTGACGGTCGGCCGAAAATGGCCGGCAGGTATCGGGCGACAGCACGCGCAGCGCCTCCCACCCCTTCAGCACGCCCCAGACCAGCGGTGCCTCGGTGCCGCCGGCGACCATGACGTCGGCGCGGCCGAGCCTGATCTGGTCGACCGCCGATGCGATGGCGTGGTTGGCCGACGAGCAGGCCGAAGTGACGCCGAACACCGGTCCGCGCAGGCCGAGATGCATGCTGACCTGGCCGGCGGCGGCGCCCGGCATGACCTTCGGCACCGTGAAGATGCCGGCGCGATTCTTGCCTTCGATCAGGATGGCGCGGTAGTTCTCCTCAACCGTCTCGAAGCCGCAGACGCCGATGCCGACAACGGCACCCATGCGGTAGGTATTGTCCGCATGGGCGGCCAAGCCGGACTGCTGTAAGGCTTCGCGGGCGGCAATCACCGCCAACAGGCTGAAACGGTCCATCGACACCAGCTGCTTGCGCTCGATGCCATGGTCGGGCAGCGCCTTGATCTCGCAGCCGATCTTGACCTTCAAATCGTGCAGGAACGGGTTATCGATGGGGCCGATCGCCGAGCGGCCGGCGCGCATCTCGGTCCAGATCGCCGGCACGTCGGTGCCAAGCCCGCACAAACCGCCGATGCCGGTAATGACGACGCGCTTGTGCATCCGGTCAGGCTTTTTTCGCGATCAGCGCGCGAACGGCCTCGACCATGTCGCCAACATTCTTCAGGTTGCTCCAGGCATCGACCGTGTTCATCTCGATCTCGATGCCATACTGCTCCTCGAGATCGAAGATGATCTCGGTCAGTTCCAGCGAATGGATGCCGAGCGCCGTCAATTCGGTGCTGGTGGTGATCTCCTCGCCGCCCGGCTCGGCATGAGCCTTGATCTTTTCGATGATTTCGGTCGCCAGTTGGTCAGCCATTCGGTTTCTTCCCCACTTTGTCGTTTCCCGACGCCAACTGAACAGCGCCCTTTTTGTCCTCGATATCAGGCCGCGACCGTCGCCTTGGACCCCCGCCAGGCGTCGCATGAGCGTACCAAGGTGGCTCCCTCTATAGAAACGGAAACGCCATCAAGCAACAAGCTATATATCGACAAAACCGCCGCGGTGCTTAACCTGACGGCGTGGATACGATCGAACATACCCGATTTTCGGCCCCGCCGGCGCAGCGGGCGGCCGGACTGGCGCAGCTCGCCTGCGCCAGTCAAGACGGCCGCACACGGCTTCGCCGCCTCTATCAGGACGGTTCCGCCAAGATAAGGATGCCGGCCGTTTCCGGCGGCCCGCTGGAAGCCGTGCTGATCAACACCGCGGGCGGGCTGACCGGAGGCGACCGCCTCGGCTGGGAGATCGACGTCGGCGCGCATGCCAGCGCCACGATAACGACGCAGGCCTGCGAGAAAATCTATCGCGCCGCTTCCGACCGGGCCGAAGTCAGCGTCCGGCTAACGGTCGGCGAAAACGGCCGCGTCGCCTGGCTGCCGCAGGAGACCATCGTTTTCGACCGATCGGCCTTTGCCCGCACGCTCGACCTTGATCTTGCCGCCGGCGCCGAGGCGCTGGTGCTGGAAGCCACCGTCTTCGGCCGGACGGCGATGGGCGAACGCGCGGTCCAGGGCGGCTTTCACGACCGCTGGCGCATTCGCCGAGGCGGGACTCTCATCCATGCCGAGGATTTCCGCATCGGGCCCGACATCGCCGCGACCCTGGCGCGTCCGCCGATTGCCGGCGGCGCCGTCGCCATGGCGACGGTGCTATTGATCTCGCCGCGGGCGGAAGCGCTTCTCGATCCGGTTCGGGAGATCATCGGCGGCCAGGGCGGCGCCAGCACCTGGAGCGTGCAGGAATCTGGCAAGCTTCTTGCGAGGCTGTATGCCGGCGACGGCTACCGGCTGCGCCAGCATCTGGTTCCGCTCGTCGGCTTGCTCAACGGAAAGGCGGGGCTGCCCAAAATATGGTCACTGTGATCGTGTCCGCATCATTTCAGGGAAACGCATGAACCTGACGCCGAGGGAAAAGGACAAGCTGCTGATAGCCATGGCGGCGGTCGTGGCGCGCAAGCGTCTGGAGCGCGGGGTCAAGCTCAATCATCCGGAGGCGATCGCGCTGATCACCGACTTCGTCGTCGAAGGCGCCCGCGACGGCCGTCCCGTCGCCGAGCTGATGGAAGCCGGCGCCCACGTCGTCAGCCGCGCCCAGGTGATGGAAGGCATCGCCGAGATGATCCATGACGTGCAGGTGGAGGCGACATTCCCCGACGGCACCAAGCTGGTGACCGTGCATGAGCCGATACGGTGAGGAGACAGATATGCTTGAGCTGCGCCCGAACTGCGAATGCTGCGACAAGGACCTGCCGCCGGAGGCGACGGATGCGCTAATCTGCACCTTCGAATGCACCTTCTGCGCCGATTGCGTGGAAGACGTGCTCGGCGGCGTCTGCCCCAATTGCGGCGGCAATTTTTCGGCACGGCCGATCCGTCCGGCGGCAATGCTGAAGAAATATCCCGCTTCGACCACGCGCATCCTCAAGGCTGAGGGTTGTGGCCCGCGCGAGGCCGCGTGAACGCCAGAAGACCCTGATAGGCCAGACGATCCTGATAGGAAAGACGCACCGATGATCTCAGCACAGATGAAACGCACAGCCCTCTCGGCGATTCTGCTCATGGCAGCCGCCATGCCCGCTTATGCCCATGTCGGGGCCGGCACGACCTCCTCCTTCGCGGCCGGCTTCATGCATCCGCTCTCCGGCCTCGACCACATCACGGTAATGGTCGCGGTCGGCCTGTGGGCGGCACAGAAAGGCGGCGAGGCCATGTGGGCATGGCCGGCCGCGTTCGTCGGCGTCATGCTGGCCGGCGGCGCGCTCGGCATGCTGCATGTGCCGCTGCCCTTCGTCGAGCCGGGCATACTGGCGTCGGTGGTGGCGCTCGGATTGTTCGTGGCGCTGGCCGTCGATCTTCCCGTCACGGCCGGCGTCGCCATCATCGGCGCGTACGCGCTGTTTCATGGCCACGCCCATGGCACCGAAGTGCCGGAAAATGCCGCAGGGCTTGAATATATGGCCGGCTTTGCCGTCGCCACGACGCTGCTGCACGCCGTCGGCATCGCCGCCGGGCTTGGCCTCGGCAGGCGATTTCGCGTGCTCGTGCGGGCCGCGGGTGCCGCCTGCACGGCGATAGGGCTCGGCCTCGTCTTCGGCGCCGTGTGACGAACGATGATCCCAGGTGAAATCATTCCCGCCGACGGCGACATCGACCTGAACAAAGGCCTGCCGACGGTTACGCTCAAAGTGGCCAACAGCGGCGACCGGCCGATCCAGGTCGGCAGCCACTATCATTTCTTCGAGACCAATGAGGGCTTGAAATTCGACCGCGAACAGGCGCGCGGCATGCGCCTCGACATCGCCGCCGGCACCGCCATGCGCTTCGAGCCCGGACAGGAGCGCGACGTTACGCTGGTGCCGCTGGGCGGCAAGCGCGAGGTCTATGGCTTTCAGCAGAAGGTGATGGGCAGGCTGTGAGGCCGAGGGCGTCTCATGCGCGGCGTGCAAAGAGGGCAAAGGGCTTTCGGGCGAGCACGAAAGCGAGTTGTGCCCTCGGCTCAATCGGACGGCTTGGCCGCCGCATAGATGACGATTTTTCCGGGGTCGTCGAATTCCACGGCGAGAACGTCCTGCGCAAGCACGCGTCGCGAGTCGATGGCATTGAACAGCAGCGCGTTGGCCTCGATCTCCTTGCGCAGCTCCGCAATGTCGTCCTGATGCTGCTTGACCTTGGTTTCGATCGCCGGCGGCGGACCGCCTTCGGTGCGCGCGGCATCGGTCAGGAACACGATATCGACCTTGTCGAGCTTGGATGTCTTGCGCACCGTGCCGATGTTTTCACGCGTCCGATCAATCGCCCTGGCAACTTTGCCGGCTTCGGCATCGCTCCTGGTTTCTTCCTGCTTGACGTCCGAGCCGATGATCCGGTTGACGGTCTCAGGGCTTTCGAGCCCTTGTGCGTGAAGGGAGGCTCCGGGGCTGCCCACCGCCAGGAATGCCATGGAGGCGAAGGCATAGAGCCGTCTCTTGCCGGGATTGATCGCCATCGCTCGCTCCTGGACGGGTTCATTTCGCGGCGCCGTTCAGCGCCGATGAAACGAAACGGCTCCTGCCCGGCCAAGGTTCCCTTCCAGATAGCGCGGGCGGACCGGACGACGGCCCGCCGCGCAGGCGCGCCGTCAGCTCGCCTTCTTGGTGATCAGGGTCAGGGCGCCGTTGGGCTCCATGCTGGCCGCGACCACCTGCGCCGAGGTCATTCCCTTGGCCTCGAGGGCGGATTTGACCTTAGGCGTGGCATCGATCGAGCTGCGCAGCTTCTGCAGGCCGGCATCGCCGCGCTGGGCGATCACCTGGTTGACCTGCGTCTGGGTGTCCTTCGGCAGTTCGGTGATGTCGACGATGTTGACGCTCTGGATCGTCGGCGCGGCCTGCTGCCCGCCGGGGGCGGGCGCGGCCGGCGCTGCTGGAGCGGGCTGCTGCTGGGCAATGGCGGCACCCGCCAGCATCAGGGTGGCGGCAGCGGCGAGAACTATCGTTTTGCGCATGGATTTTCCTTCCATCGATTTGGCAAACGGTCGTTTTGGGGTGACCCTCCAACCTCAACCGCCAAATGGGATCAGAAGGTGTCGACCAGCGGGTCATTGCGTGACCATTGGATGGCAGCAATGTGCAGCCCGGTTTCACCAGCACCGCAATTCGGGAGCAATCACTGATGGCC
Organism: Mesorhizobium sp. B2-5-11; assembly: GCF_006440835.1. Classification (NCBI taxonomy): domain Bacteria; kingdom Pseudomonadati; phylum Pseudomonadota; class Alphaproteobacteria; order Hyphomicrobiales; family Phyllobacteriaceae; genus Mesorhizobium; species Mesorhizobium sp. B2-5-11. Next base: position 1,871 of record NZ_VFUK01000022.1, on the reverse strand, counting down.
AGAATAACCCGCGCCGCCTATGCGCAGATGTACGGCCCGACGGTCGGCGACAGGGTGCGGCTTGCCGATACCGAACTCTTCGTCGAGGTCGAGAGGGATTTCACCATTCATGGCGAGGAGGTGAAATTCGGCGGCGGCAAGGTCATCCGCGACGGCATGGGCCAGAGCCAGGTTTCCCGCGCTGAAGGAGCGGTCGACACCGTCATTACCAATGCGCTGGTGATCGACGCCAGCGCCGGCATCTTCAAGGCCGATATCGGCCTCAGGGACGGCCGCATCGCGGCAATCGGCAAGGCCGGCAACCCGGACACGCAGGATGGCGTCACCATCATCATCGGCCCCGGCACCGAGATCATCGCCGGCGAAGGCAAGATCCTTACCGCGGGCGGCTTCGACGCGCATATCCATTTCATCTGCCCGCAGCAGATCGAGGAAGCGCTGATGTCGGGCATCACCACGATGCTGGGCGGCGGCACCGGCCCGGCGCACGGCACGCTCGCCACCACCTGCACGCCCGGGCCATGGCACATGGCGCGCATGATCCAGTCCTTCGACGCCTTCCCGATGAATATCGGCCTGTCGGGCAAGGGCAACGCTTCCCTGCCCGCGGCGCTCGAGGAGATGGTGCTGGGCGGCGCCTGCTCGCTGAAGCTGCACGAGGACTGGGGCACGACGCCGGCCGCGATCGACTGCTGCCTGTCGGTGGCCGACGACCATGACGTGCAGGTGATGATCCACACCGACACGCTCAACGAGAGCGGCTTCGTCGAGAACACGGTGGCGGCGATCAAGGGCCGCACCATCCACGCATTCCACACCGAAGGGGCGGGCGGCGGGCATGCGCCCGATATCATCAAGGTCTGCGGCCTGCCCAACGTCATCCCGTCCTCGACCAACCCGACGCGGCCCTACACGGTCAACACGCTGGCCGAGCATCTCGACATGCTGATGGTCTGCCACCATCTGTCGCCGTCGATTCCGGAAGACATTGCCTTCGCCGAAAGCCGCATCCGCAAGGAGACCATCGCGGCGGAGGACATTCTGCACGACATCGGTGCCTTCTCGATCATCTCCTCGGATTCACAAGCGATGGGCCGCGTCGGCGAAGTGGCGATCCGGACCTGGCAGACCGCCGACAAGATGAAGCGCCAGCGCGGTTCGCTGCCGCAGGAGACCGGCAACAACGACAATTTCCGCGTCCGCCGCTATATCGCGAAATACACGATCAACCCTGCCATCGCGCATGGATTGTCCAGGGACATCGGCTCGGTCGCTGTCGGCAAGCGCGCCGACCTGGTGCTGTGGAACCCGGCCTTCTTCGGCGTCAAGCCTGATATGGTGCTGATCGGCGGCATGATCGCGGCGGCGCCGATGGGCGACCCCAACGCCTCGATCCCGACGCCGCAGCCGATGCACTATCGGCCGATGTTCGGCGCCTATGGCAAGGCGCGCACCAACTCGTCGGTAACCTTCGTCTCGAAGGCGGCACTAGAGTCCGGTCTGCACGGCCGGCTCGGCGTCGACAAGCAGTTCGCCGCGGTCGAAAACACGCGTGGCGGCATCGGCAAGCACTCCATGGTGCTCAACGACGCCACGCCGCATATCGAAGTCGATCCCGAGACTTACGAGGTTCGTGCCGACGGCGAACTCTTGACCTGCGAACCAGCGACGGTGCTGCCGATGGCGCAGCGATATTTTCTGTTTTGATAAGATCGCCGCGAGCCATTGCCCTCGTTAAATGCGGCGGTGAGTGGGTTGTGCCGACTGCCCGAATGGGCCCACTCGTTCTCCGCGGGCTGTCGGTAGCTAATCAAGTTGTCCGGTTTGGTAGCACATGATCTGTCCGCTTCTGTTTTGGCGTCGAAGCGGTT
>NZ_VFUK01000021.1:0-29863 GCF_006440835.1 Mesorhizobium sp. B2-5-11 | reverse complement strand
ACAGTTGGCATTTGAAGCTCTCGCAATTGCGGCTCGTAGCGGTCGAGGGCGGCCAATAGACGATCCTGCCAACCCGGTGCCGGGTCCCATGCGGTCACCTCATGCGTGCCAGTAATGAACAATGCCACCCAGCTCGCGCCTATGGTTCCTGTGCCAATGCATGCGACGCGCATAGTTTACCTCATATCAATGGATCTGGAGAGTGACTTCTCAGGTGGGCTGCGAGAAAACCCGAAGAACCTGAAGCGATGACAACATTAGGCGCCAAGGGCCTCAAGCGTCATCCGGCATATGGTTGTGATGTCGTAGATAGGCAGCCCTGTCATACGACGGATTGCCGGCGTTATCGGCGGGAATCCAGTGCACGTGAACAGTAACGCAGCGATCTCCGGATGTGCGCCGCGGAGCCGGGCGACGCAAGCTGCCACATCATTCTCAATGTCGGCGATATCGGTCGGTTGCGGCGGACGCATGGACGCGTTTTCCAAAATCTTACCGCCTTCAATGCCGCCGATGACGATCCGATCCCGGTCGGCCTGATCACTGAGCCCAAGCAAATCATCTCGAAACACTCGTGAATCAGCTGTGACGACAGCGAGTTTGGCTTTGGGGGGCAGTTGGCGGAGCAGCGTCGGCACTAGGAGCAGACTGGACATTACGACCGGGACGCTTACAGCCGCAGCCACCGCCGCCTGATGCCGGACAGCAGAGCCGCAGTCCGAGGTGATTACGACCGCGCCCCGCTCTACGAGCCTCCGAGCTGCTGTCACAAAAGCCGGCTGGAGCGCAGGTTCGCCCAGCATGACAACATCCGCCCAAGCTCCTTCGACGGTTTCTGATATGACGGGAAAGTCGAAAGTAGCTGAACTAAACAGCGAGCCGGACGGCGGCGCCGGCGGCGTCACGCCGGGTGGCAAGGCAGGTTCCAAACCCAGAATTCCAAGGCAGCTCTCGATTTGCGACGTCATTCTGGCCTCCATCATCGTTCGCTGCATGGGATACCCCAGTGCGGTCATCCGCGCTTTTTGACGCCGAGAATTGACCGTGCTTCGGCAGGCGTGGCGACGCTGGCGCCCATGCGCTCAATGATCCCAACCGCATTGTCTACGAGCTCGGCATTGGATGCCAGCAGCCCTCGTCGGAGATAGATGTTATCTTCCAAACCCACCCGAACGTGCCCACCCATTGGCACCAACTGTCCAACCATCGGCATTTCATCTGCCCCGCAGCCAAATCCGCCCCAGACTGCCCCAAAAGGGAGAATCTCACGCATCGCCTGCACAGCGCTCGGCACAGCGGGAGCGCCATAACCTGTGCCGAGGCAAAATTGGAAAAGGGGCGGGCTGCCAATTATGTTTTCGGAGATGAGTTTCTTAGCGACTTCGATGTGGCCTAAATCGAAGCATTCGAGCTCGGGCTTGACACCAGCCTCGCGCATGAGTGCCGCCATCTGTCGCAGATCGGACATACGCGCAACAAAAATCCGCTCACCAAAAGCCATCGTTCCGCAATCTAGGGTGCTAAGCTCTGGCTGAAGTTTGACGGCATGGGAGCAGCGTCCAATTGCGTCCTTAAGTGTGCTAGTTTTCCTTATTTTTAAAGGATTCAAAGAATCAAGTTCAAGTTCACCATCCATTCCACAGGTTAAGTTGATGATGACGTCCGTCGCCGCGTCCCTAAGCTTCTTAACAACCTGTTCATAGAGCTCAATTCGGTTTGATGGGGCTCCCGTGTCAGGCTCACGGACGTGAATGTGCACAATCGCAGCCCCAGCCTTTGCAGCTTCCAGTGCAGCTTCCGCGATTTGCGATGGCGTTTTGGGGATATTTGGATGCTTCGCAAGAACCGCGCCCCCCCCTCCGGTGACCGCACAGGTGACAATGACTTTCCGGGACATCAGAAATCCTATTTCGGTATCTCTTAATTGTTTAGTCTGGCGCCAACACACTCGATGGTGCTACCGAGTGGTCACACAAGGGAAGGATAGGCATGGCGGCCGATCATTAAATCTGGCGTATTCTTCACGTGCGTCACGTATTGGTCAAATATTGATTGTCGCCGCCGATCATCTGGATGCGAGATGACTGTGCGCGGACGCTGGTCGGAGATCTAAAGCGCGTCGCGTTTGAACGAAATCAGGCGACGTCAGGTTGCCCCCGATGAGCCCTCGTTCATAGCTGGACTCTTCTCCTTGTTGAGCTGCTCCCCGTCTTTGGATCGCCCAGGCTGGAACTTCCGGGCTGATTTGATCCGATACCATTCTTTGGACCGCCGGAAGGTGGAGTTTTCCGGCTGTTTCACGATGGCGGGCTGACGGCGCCATCGGGATTGAGCAACGAGATCGGAACCTTGTGCCCGATTGCGCCATGGGGGCGCACCTCGTTGAACAACTCAGCGACGCAACACCCACGGGACCGGCCCGGAGCGCGAGCTTCTCTACGATGGCATCCTTGGGTGGGTAGCCAAGTCCATATTCACGAAGTGATCGATCGGAATGACGCAGCAGTCTTCTGCTGTAGCGTTTTCGGCCAAGCCTCGGATCGGTGGTTGGAGGTCCCGGCTTGGATGTTCGATCGGATCCTCAGTAAGAGTTGGCGCATCACGACTGCTCCGCACGTCGACCTTGCCGCGCTGGGCACCCTGGCGAAGCTGCTCCTCGACACCGGAGCCCCATCGCAATCGCCGGAGATGGGCGCAGCATTGGGCTCTCACGCGAATCGGGGAGATGTCCATGCCGCGCCAGCCCACGACATACCAGTTCGATCTGTTCTTGAAGCCGAACGACGCCAACACGGGGCAGACGCCGCAATGGCAGGCGCTGCCGGCCGCGACGCGCCGATCAGTGACGAAGCTGACGGTCAGCCTGATCCTCGGGCACGTCGACGGCGAGGGTGCCGTACAACGGGAGTGCGCGGATCATGATGCATGAGAAGATTGGGCCGCAGCATCTGGAGCGTAAAGCGATCCTGTATGTGCGGCAGTCGTCAGCCCATCAGGTCCTGCACAATCGTGAGAGCAGCATGCTTCAGTATGCGATGCGCGATCGCCTGACGGCGCTTGGCTGGTCTCGCGTAGAGACGATCGACGACGATCTCGGCCGTTCTGCCGCCGGCGGCGTCGCGCGTGCCGGCTTCGACCGGATGGTCGCCGAGGCCTGCCTCGGCAAGGTCGGTGCGGTTGCGGCGCGAGAAGTGTCTCGGTTTGCCCGTAACAGCCGCGACTGGCAGCAGCTCATCGAGATGTGCCGCGTCGTCGACACCGTGCTGGTCGACCAGGAGACGGTTTATGCGCCGCGGCAAGGCAACGATCGGCTGCTATTGGGGCTGAAGGGGAGCCTCAACGAGTATGAGCTCGATCTTCTGCGCCAGCGTTCCCTTTCCGCACGCTACGAGAAGGCCCGGCGCGGTGAACTCGTCGTGGCAGCTCCTGTCGGCTTCGCGAAGGTCGGCGATCGTCTTGAGAAGGATCCTGATCGGCGTGTGCAGGAATCCATTACCCTGGTGTTCGACAAGGTTGCTGAGCTCGGCAGCGCCCGTCAGGCCTTGATGTGGTTCCTCGAGCATGGGTTGGATTTGCCCGCCAAACGCAACAACGGCGATGTGGTCTGGCGCAGGCCGAACTATGCGACCATCCACCGCATGATCGACAACCCGATCTACGGCGGCGCCTACGCCTATGGTAAAACTCGTGTCGCGCCGGGATTTGGCCGATCCGCCGTTCGAGCAGGTATCCGACGCAGGACGCGCGAGGAATGGCTGGCGCTGATCCCACACAGCCATGAAGGCTATGTCAGTTGGGAAAGGGCAGAGGCGATCCGCAAGATGGTGAGCGACAACGGGGCGCCCAAGCATGGCGACGCTCTGCTTGCCGCGCTTGTCCGCTGCCGGCGCTGCGGCCGCAAGCCCACGCTGCGGTACACGGGCACCAAGCACAACATTCCGCGCTATTCCTGCTGGCGGGGTCTGCTCGACAATGGTGAGCCGCAATGCATCGCCTTTGGGGGACTGCGCGTCGATGATGCGATTGAGGAAGCGCTCCTGCGTGTCGTGGAGCCGGGAGCGATTGCTGCCGCTGCCGGAGCTGAGGCGCAAGCTGCCGATCGTCGTGACCAGGTCCGGGACGCCCTCAGTCGGGATCTTGAGCTGCCCGCTACGCCGCCGACCGGGCCTTCCGGCAATATGACGCGGCCGATCCCGAGAACCGGCTGGTCGCGGCGGAACTGGAAGCGCGTTGGAACCAGGCACTCATCCGTGTCGGTGAGATCGAGAGCAAGATCACCGCGCATGATGCCGCGACGGCCCGATATAGTCGGCATCGCGACGATCAGCCAGCGGCCGGTGACACTCATATCGGAGCCGCCAGCAGCTTGGGCAAGCGGACCAAATTGTAGGCCGCCAAGTTCAAGGTGAAGGCCGCGCCCACACGGGCGCATCCCATGCCGGCCGAGGCTTTGATCCAGCCGAACACCTCCTCGATCCGCTTGCGGCAGCGCTGGCTGGCATCATAGCCCGGATGGCGCTTCGTGCGGTCATCGATCGCCGTCACTTGAGGCTTGCCGGTTTTGCTCAGATGGCCGACGGCGATATGCGGCGTGACCTTGCGCTCGCGCAGGCCCTTGATGAACTGGCGCACGTCATAGGCGCCTTGTCGGCGCCCAGTGTGATGCGCCGCCGCAACGGTCTGCGATACAACATGGCGAGAGCGGCATCACGCTCGCCTGTGCCCCTGGCCTGGGTAATGCCACCATCGACCGCAAGCCCATGACGGTTCTCCATCAGCGCATGCCCCATATAACAGAGCCTCGCCGGCTGCCCGTCGCCCTTCTTGTAGAGCCGCGCCTGCGGGTCGCTCGTGCTCTGGTGTGTGTCGTTGGAGCGCTTCTCCTTATGAAAGCCGCGCTCAGCGTTGCGCCCCGCTCCATCCGGGCCGTTGTCGTCCCCGTCCTTGCGGCGGAAGCTCTTGATCGAAGCCCAGGCCTCGATCAGCGTCCCGTCCACCGAGAAGTGATCCGACGACAAAAGCCGCCGCGCCAGCACTTCTTCAACAGCCTGCTAAAGCGCTGACCACGTCTCGGCCCGACAGCTGAACCGGGGATCGAGCACAGGCACGTAGCGGAGAACGTATCGACGACCGTCAGCACGCGGATCTTCTTGCCCGTAGCGAGCTGATCGTGGACGAAGTCCATCGCCAGACCTCGTTCGGGCCCCTCTTGGCGGCCGTCCCGGAGCTTCGCGCTTCGGTGTTTTGTTCCTGAGCTGCAAGCCCAGATCCTTGTAAATGCGGTAGGTCGGCTTCATGTTGATGTCCCACCCTTCCCGCATGAGCTCACGTGGACACGTCGGTAGCCATAGCGAACGCGTGTCGCGCAAATGTCCTTGAGCCGAGCCTCGATGCCGGTCTGATCGCGGCGGCGGGACTTGTAGTGATAGGTCGACGTGTCGAACTTCAGAACCGGCAGGCCCGCCGGATCGTCTGGCGCCGGCCGAGCAAGACTTATCGGCCGCGATTGGCTGGCTGATTTCCTCGTTTCTAATTGATTTATGTAGATTTTTGCTTTCGTCACGGAGGTCTTTCCGGTATGCAATTTGGGTGTAGGAACAAGCTCCCTCAACCGCTGATTCCTAATTCCCTCGCCCGGATCGCCTTTCTGAAGGCGACCGTTTCGGCCCGTGACGCCACCATCGGTATTGATAGTCAATGGTCTTTTGCTTCGAACTTGTAATGACGGGCGCCTTAAGTGCCCGACGCACTCGATCAGAGGCGAATCTTCGATATCGCGTCGTTTGATGACCCATGGTGGCCTTTGCAATATGCTTGGCAGGAATGATTCCGGCGGCATTATAGGCACTGCGGAAGCGTGAATCGACGCCGAGCCCGGCAAGTTGCGTCTTGGCGGCGCCATGGCGCTCTTCGTCATCAATAGATCCAACCCTTTATCTTTTGAGCCCTTAGCGTTCGCAAAACGGCCTATCCAGCGTAGTCCAGAGCCTGTTATCAGCGATCGATCTGTAGATGCACGTCGGCTGGCCCCTCCGACCTTACAGCCGGCAGTGGTTAAAATTCTCGTGAGGTTGCCGGACGAGGTCTCATCTCCAACGAGCCCTCCTATAGGTTGCCCGGTTCCAAGGCTCCCTCGCAAGTATTCTCGGCTGATTTTTCATCGATGTGCAGCACTGAGGCTCAGGGTTTGAGCGGCCTCGCAAGGATCGCTATCATTTGATTGACGTCGACATGGATTCCAGACTTTACAGCGCAGACGACAGACGTAGTGGGAGCGCGAATATCGATCGCATCAGCCGACAGTGACTCCACGGGATAAACGACCCCTAAGAGATCTCCTTGCTTCACTTCATCCAGCACGGAGCAGCGAGGTTCGAAGATGCCGCGGGCCGGCGATTTCAGCTCGTCAGACAAGAGCGTTTCAAGTGTCCTGCTGGCTTTCCGTTGACGGAAAGTCGGACACTCGGCCTTTCCCTCTACGAGTCCGAGCGCGATTAGGGCGTTGCGTAGCCCGCTTTCATAGATCCCCAGCGCTTCGGAGCTGACCGTGCCGCCGCCGAATTCAGTACAAATGAATACCTTGCCTTTGCTATGCGCCCAAGTGTCGAACATTCCATTTGTGTCGGGGTGTTCCCAGAGCAATGTCACGGGTAATTTGAATGCCTCTGCCAATTGAAGCGTCTTGGCCATGAGATCCACATCACCAATGGGATGCGTGACGACTGCTGGTGGAAAATCCCATGTCGGCCCGAAACTGTGCAAATCGAATACCGTGTCGGCCATTGGCAACAACAGGCGCGAAACCGCATCGGCAATGCGTTCAGTTATCGATCCGACGGCGCGGCCGGGAAACACTCGATTAAGATTCAAGCCATCGATTGGCGAGTTTTGGCTCCATGCCTGCACCGCCGGCAGATTAAGCATCGGTACGATGATGACGCTTCCACAGGTTTGCGCTTTGGGCAGCCAGTCAACAAGCCGTCGTGCCAGGATTGGCCCTTGCAATTCGTTGCCGTGATTTCCGCCAGTGACAAGGAGGCGCGGTCCCTCCCCTTTATTGAGGCAGAAGACCGGAAGCGAAATAGCTTCGCAGTCGTTGCCTTTGGGGACAACAAGATGTCCCGTGGACATGCCAGGCGCGTCGAGATCAAACGTCAGGTATGGTGTTTCGCTCATTGTCAGCCGACCTTATGCACCCAAATAGCGAACGCTAGGGGTTCACTCTCGCTGCGTCAAATACAGTTTTTATATTGTAGGGATCTAACCGCACGATGGACTTACTCTTTCGCCCGAATCGTCCAGGCAACGCTTTGCGAAGACAGGTTAGTCTGAGCAAACGGCCGCAAGCGATAGCCGGCATAGGTTCGTAATGTCATAGGTGGGTAGCCCCGTATGGCGGCGGAGTGCGTTCGTGACATAAGGGAACCCCGTGCATTCCATCAGCAGCATTGCGATTTCAGGATGCTCAGCACGAAGATGCGTGACGCAGGCGGTAACTTCCTTCTCAATCTGATCGACTTCGGTTCGGATTGCAGGACGCATCAAAGCGTTGCGGAGAAATTCGCCGCCTTCGACGCCGCCGATGACCACCCTCGCCCGATCTCTCGGATTATCGAGCCTAAGCAGGTCTTCCCCGAAATGTCTTGAATCAGCGGTCACCACGGCAAGCTTGTGAGGATGCGCCAGCTGTCGCAGCAAGGTTGGAACCAAGAGCAGGCTAGACATCACAACGGGAACATTGACGGCAGCGGCGACCGCCTCTTGATGTCGGATGAAAAAACCACAGTCAGAGGAAATCACGGCTGCCCCTCGTTCGACCAAGCGTGTGGCGGCTGCCACGCACGCGCCTTCGAGCGACGGGTAACCACGAATGACCATATCCGGCCATGCTCCCTCCACGAGCTCCGTCACGATTGGGTGATCAAAGGTCGTTGGGCTCAGTAAGCCGCCGGGCCGCGGATCTAGCGAAGAACTCTCGGCTTGCACGCCTTCATCAAGCTCAAGAATTCCAAGTGCACGTCGGTTTTGAAACATCATGGTTGAAGCACCAAAGAATGAACTCAAGGGTTCGCTTCCAAGCTGGCGAAGTTCCTTACGTTCTGTTGTACTTTGAGCGGCATTGTGGCCGTTCCGTTAAACTTCTTCTTCTCGCTTCGCGGGTACCCCGCGGCTCTTCAGTCGTTCTCCAATCGCTACCTCTGATATTGATCCTTTCGGCTTGATCAAAGAATTTCTGTCGGCTACCAGCTTGCCACTCTCCGTTGGCCCAGATCATGGCTTTGCGGATTCGCTAGCCACTTAACAGAGCAACCGGACGTGCTGACCGAGGCAAGCCTGATGCACCGGGCGCGGCGAGTTCGACTGGAGGCGCCTCCGTGGGTGGAAGGGGCCAAGCGAGGCAAATCCGCCAAGCGCCGCGCGTTTCGGCTTTCCGCGGACGCATCGACGTGCCGCCGGTTCTGCCGACGACGCGACGGGGCCACATTCTTATCCCGTTGACTTCAGAGCGGCGCTCGGTCGGAACGAGCGAAGAGGCGCGAAAGGAACTGGATCCATGGAGAGCACTCTGTTGTCCATCATTTCAGCGAGCAGCTTTCCAGAAGTTGGCCCAAGGGTGAGACCGTAGTGACCGTGGCCAAAATTAAACCATAGGCCCTTGTGGTTAGGAGCTGCACCGATCATCGGTAATTGATCAGGAAAAGTGGGCCGACGTCCAAGCCAGGGCGTAGAGTCTAAGGATTCACCGATCGGGAATAGCTCTCTTGCAGGACCAATGGCTCCTTGCACAAGCATATCCCTTGCCGGCGCGTCAAAGTGATCCAGCTCCACACCAACACACAGTCTGATGCCTTGGTTCATAGGTGAAAGCACAAAGCCATACTCATCGTCCTTTACCGGACGAGTCAAGTGCGCGCCGTCTTTTGGTCGAAAATGAAGATGATATCCTCGTTTGGAGCCGAGTGGCAAGTTATAGCCGAGTGGCTCCAGGAGTCCCTTTGACCATGGACCTGCCGATATGACGACATTGCGTGACTGAATTGTGTCATTCAATGACTCTACATCCCAGGCACCGCTTTTGTGCCGCCCGAGATTGGTGACGGACATCTGCCGGAACTCACCGCCGAAACGCACAAGCGCTTCCGCATAGGCTTTGGCAAGTTGGTCGGGAGCCGGCGTATGATATGTGCCGGGCCAATACAGGCCTCCTGCCGCACCTGGTTTCACAAAGGGTTCCAGTTCGGCTATCTCCTCCGTCGAGATAATTCTGAACGGATAATCACAAGCAAGCGCTAAACGCTTATCGCGTGAGATTGTACTGAGCTTTGTTTTGTCCCGAATGATTGAAAGGTATCCCACATCGTGCAGCAAGTGAGACGCACGTGATAGACTCGCGAGGCACAAGTGCTCAGCAATCGCGGTCGAGAAGAGTGGTTGAGACTGTAAGGCAATACGCCACAAATTCGAGTCCGATGACGCCCGCCAAAATGCCCACAGCCAGGGTAGATTGCTTGGAAGGGCAAATAGATTCTGACGGAAATACGGTACTCGGTTCAGAAGAAGCTGCGCTAGTTGCAGAGGTTCCCTGGGGATTGTTATTTGAATATTCAAGCCAGAAATAACGCCTGCATTGCCATAAGAAGTTTCCGATCCAGGTTCCCGCCGATCAACCAAAATGACCTTACGGCCAAGCCTCTGGAGTTGGAGCGCGGTCGCCGCCCCGACCATTCCTGCTCCAACGACTACAATGTCAGCTACGTCGCTCATTGAGAGGTCCTATAGAAGCATCCATTTCGGCTGGAAGCTGTTTGAGCCGCTTGGGCGGATTGAGGCCAGGGTGGCGAGCAGTATGAGCACGAACACAGGCAATGACCGGATCGATGGGGTGGTCTCTATGTCAAGATCGGCTCACCGAAATGCCGGAATGACTATCGAAAATCGCTACGCGAGCACGTGGCAATCCAGGTATGGCCGCTGGTACAGTTTTTCCCAAGAGTCGTGCCGGCACAGACACCGCTACCAGCCGCGCGGGCGCTCCCCACTTTAGTTCTACCGAACGCCACTGATGCGACGCCGCCCCGCTTTTGCAAGCCGACTGCATGCTACCCCTCCGTTGAACAGCCAACTTTTGACCGGGGGCGACGTCGCCGATGCATAGCTGAATTATTCGATTATGATTAATTTGCGGGGGCTGTTCGACAGAACTTCCGGCTTTCCGTCGGTTATCATGAGGCTTTCAGTAATCTCGATACCCCAGTCGCCGTACCAGAGGCCAGACATGAAATGAAAGCACATTCCTGGCTTAAGTTCCGTGTGATCGCCCTTACGGAAGCTTGCCGACGCCTCGCCCCAGCCAGGGGGGTAGGCCATTCCGATTGAGTAGCCGGTTCGCCCTTCCTTCTTTAGGCCGTGTCGCGCAAGTTCTTTGAAGAATGCTAACGCCACATCTTCGCAGGTCTTGCCGGGAAGAAGCTGCTCAAACCCAGCTCCCATTCCTTCAAGGATCGCCTTCTCGGCATCGAGAATCTTCCGGGGCGGCTTTCCCAGATAAAACGTTCGAGACAGCGGGACATGATAACGCTTGTAAACGCCAGCCAATTCGAAAAAGATGCTCTCGTGTGGCTTTATAGGACGATCAGTCCAGGTCAGATGAGGAGCCGCTGCATTCGCCCCAGCGCCAATGAGCGGAAAGGCGGCGGGATAGTCACCCCAAAATCCATCGACACCGCGGATACCGGCATCGCAAATTTCAGCGACGAGATCGTTCTGTCTTAGCCCCGGACGAAGAACTTCTTCGATGCGCTCGTATATCGCAGTGATGATTTTGCCGGCACCGCGCATGTATTCCATCTCGCGGGCAGACTTCACAATCCGCTGCCATTTCACCAGCCGCGTGGTGTTTTTGAACTTTGCGTTCGGAAGGCTCGTCTCAAGGGCGTCAAAAGCCGCATGGGTGAAGTACGGCACGTCCATTTCAATGCCGATCGTCGACGAGCCCCATCCGCTACTGGTGATCAACTGCCCAAGCACGGTCATTGGATGGAAGTCGTCAGATTGAACGTAGTAGTCTTCATAGAACTTGATGCACTCTTCGCCGAGATAGGTCGTCTTTCTTGCACCGTTCGCATCCATCTTGCGACCGAACCAGATCGGCGGCCCATCAAGTCGAACAATCGCGCATTGGTGCACGTAGAACGACCAGCCATCATAACCCGTCAGCCAACCGATGTTTGCAGGATCGGTGACGATGAGCAAGTCGACCCCTGCTCGCTCCATTGCCTTTTGGGTTTTGGCGAGGCGCTCTTGATATTCTGAGACCTCAAATCGCAATTCAGCTGTAGTCATTTGGTACTCCCGTTGTGCGATGAGCAACTGATACGCCGTAGTCTGTCTAGGCCTTGCTACGACGCCCTCATCCCTTGATAACTCAAAGTGTTCCGTTTCAAGAGTTTCATTACGACAGACAATTTTAGCCCACCCGCGACGCCTAAATGATCCAGTTAGACGCAATTAGGAACTGAGGGATGATATCAAGGCACACAGCGGCATGGCCAATATAAATCAACGGGGTATCCCATCGCATTTTGAGATCATCATTTGCGATCAGCGAAAGCTGAACCTATTGCCGAGACCAACGGGCTTGCAGCTCGGCAATCAAAGTGAGAGTGCCTTCTCCCGGATTGTCGCGCTACTCGGGCGCTCTGAATGCATCGCACCATAGCGGCACCACAGCGCCTTCAGGCCATTCTGACGCCAAGCCTCGACAGCCGTGCGCAACGCTGCGACGGTTCGTGCGATCGGAGTGGCTTATGCTCCCATTGACCGTCCTTGGCGCATCGCGAATAGATGCTCGGGCGCTGGAGAGCGGCGGTCGCTTCTTCCTGCGCATAGGCGGCGATCGCTGCCTCGGCGATCTCACCGGGTTCGGCATAGCCAACATGTTGTCGACGACTAGGATCACAAGCCGCCTTAGGGACGAATGGGCAGGTTCTTGATGCGTTTTTTGACAGATAATTTCGAAATGCTGGGGCGACTTGGCAACGCCCCGATCTAGTTTTGCTGCCCCGGCTGCTGTTGCAGCATGCCCCGGGCGATGACGTGGGCTTGGATTTCGGCAGCGCCTTCAAAGATGTTCAGGATGCGGGCGTCGCAAAGGACACGCGAGATCTCATACTCAAGGGCGTAGCCATTACCGCCGTGGATTTGGAGCGCGGTGTCGGCGTTCGACCAAGCAACGCGTGCGGCGAGCAGCTTTGCCATACCGGCCTCGATGTCGCAGCGCGTGCCCAAGTCCTTTTGGCGGGCGGCTAAATAGGTCATCTCGCGGGCCATCACGGTTTCGGTGAGCATCATGGCAAGTTTGTCGTGGACCCGTGGGAAGGCGACGATCGATCGGCCGAACTGCCTGCGCTCCAGCGCATAGCCCAAACCCAGCTCAAACGCGCGACGCGCAACGCCGACCGCGCGGGCTGCAGTCTGGATGCGCGCGCCCTCGAACGTTCGCATCAATTGGCGAAAGCCCTGACCCTCGGCCCCACCGAGCAGTCCGCCGGGCGGGACGGCGAAGCCGTCAAAAGCGATGTCATATTCGCGCATCCCCCGATAACCGAGGACTTCGATTTCGCCACCACTCATGCCGAAAGACGGAAAAGGCTCGTCCCGGGTGCCGCGTGGCTTTTCGACAACCAGCATGGAAAGTCCATCATGACTGGTCGAGGCGGGATTGGTGCGGGCCAGCACCGTCATCAAATCGCTACGCGAAGCGTGCGTGATCCATGTCTTGTTGCCTTGGATGAGCCAGCCGCCTTCGGGTGTCTTGACCGCCCGGGTCTTCAGGCTCGCAAGATCAGACCCGGTGTCCGGCTCGGTGAAAACCGCGGTCGGCAAGATTTCTCCAGAGGCGATGCGGGAAAGCCAGCGCTGCTTTTGCTCGAGCGTGCCGGCGGCTGCTATAAGCTCGCCAGCGATCTCCGAGCGCGTGCCGAGCGAGCCGGTCGCAATCCAGGCCCGGCTCAGCTCTTCGGTCACGACACACATTGCGAGCTTGCCAAGGCCCAGTCCGCCGAACGCGGGATCGATGCAGATGCCGAACACGCCCAGCTGCGCCATCTCTGTGACGATCTCGTCCGGAACCAGCTCGTCTCTCAGGTGCCAACCATGGGCATTCGGCAAGATGCGCTCGTCGGCGAAGCGCCGAATCTCGAGCCGGATCAAGTCGAGGTCGTCATCGCCCAGCTTTTCACTCACCGCGTCTCCTTGGGCGGCCAGCGAGACAAGTTCCTCGCGGTGCGCGGGAGAATTGCCATGAGCCATGAAGGACGCGACCGAGGGCTCGCGCAGGAGCGCGAGGGCCTCGGCGGTAGCGCTAAGTTCCGCCGGGCGGAGAATCTCATTTTGACTCATCGGGAGCCCGCCTACGAGCTGGCCAAGATACTCGCCGAACCCGATAGCGATCACGAGTTCGTCGCCACGCCGCAAAGTCCCTTCGCGCAGATGGCGCGCGCCCCAGGCCGCAACCGCATTGAGCGTAGCCACCGACGTTGCCAGCCAGGCGAAGCCGTGGGCCACGCGCTGAGACCGGTCAAGCAAGCGCGAATCCACCTTTCCTTGGGGAGCAACCAAGGTTTGAACCTTTTCGCGGACGGCAGCGACGTAGCGTTCAGCTGCGGTCACGGCACTGTTCGCCAACGCGACAAGGGTGGCGCCTGAAGCGAACTCGAGAGGATTGGCCGTCACGCATGTGCTCCTGGACTCTGGACGACGCCGCTATCATGCAAGGCGGCAATCTCGTGGCTGGGTAGGGCGAGAACGCCGGCCAGCACTTCTTCCGTGTGTTCTCCGAGCTTCGGGGCCCGTACCGGCGTCTGGCGCTGAAGTCCCCGGAAGGTCGCGGGATAGCCTGGCGTTGGATAGGTGTGTCCGCTGACATGGTCCACGTCTGTGAAGAGTTCGCCTTCCGGCTGGAAGGGTTTCTCCTTGGCGACCGCTTCCGACAATGTGCGATACGGCCCCCAGCATGCGCCGGCTTCATCAAGGCGCGCTGTTAGGTGAGCGGCCGGGCTCGTTGAAACGGCATATTCGACCAACGCGCCTAGGCGACCACGGTGCTCATAGCGCAGCCCCTCGTCCTGTGCGAACGAGACACCCAGCTCAGCCTCGAGCGTAGCGACCCCGGCCTCAATGCCGAGGGCCTGCACCAGCCCACTCCATTGGCGGCTGGTAATCGCCACGATCATCAGCCGCTGGCCGTCTGCTGTGAGAAAATCGCGGCCGAAGGCTCCGAAGAGGTCATTGCCTATCTTCGGGCGGTCCCGTCCGTTTACAACCACCTCGGCCACCTGGCCTAGCGTGCCGAGCGTGGCGGCGGCGATGTCGCTTAGCGGGACGCGGATCTCCTGACCCAGTCCGGTGGCACGACGGCTGATAAGCGCGGCAAGGACGCTGGTCGCCGCAGTCGACCCGGCCAAAAGGTCCCAGGCCGGCAGAACGTGATTGACAGGATCGTTGGGCTTCTCGGCGGGGCCGGTCATCATCGGGACGCCCATAGCGCAATTGACGGTGTAGTCGACAGCATTGCCGCCGTCGGCATGGCCCATGATACGCGCCGTAATCACGTCCGGCCGGCGCGCTGCCATCCGATCATGCGACAGGAATCCGGCCACAGGATAGTTGGTGACGAAGATGCCGCCGCCTTCGCCTGGGGCAGTCACCAGAGCCGCAGCAAGCTCACGTCCGCGAGGGTCCGCGAGATTGATGGCAATGGACTTCTTGGACTTGTTGAGACTTTCCCAATAGAAGCTGCCGCCGCCGGGAGAGCGTGGCCAACGATGAAAATCAGGACCGCCGCCGATTGCATCGAAGCGAATGACCTCAGCGCCCAGCTGGGCAAGCGAGAGCGCGCAGAAGGGAGCGGCAATGAAGGATGCCCCCTCGATCACCCGCACACCATGAAGAAGTCCATACATCGCTTAACCCGTCAAGTTCAGCTCACCTCATGGGGGAAATAGCCCCGCCCATCAAGGAATACGGCTCATTTTATTCATTGCGTGAATACGCGCTCCAAAATGTCGAGACTTCTTCTTAGCACCCTTTATTGGTTCGGCGACAACCGAACGTGCCCTCAAGAGAGCATCTATGACCCTGCCCCTCAGTGGCGATAGCGCCTTTTTCCTGGATTTGTATGCACGCTTCGTGAAAGATCCGGCGTCGGTACCAGCCGACTGGCGGGTGAAGCTCGCCTTGATGGAAGCGCCGGCGCACGCCAGTGGCGACAATGGCGACCGCATAGCCGAACTGTTTCGGATTTATGGGCACCGCCAGGCCCGCCTCGACCCTCTTGAAATGAGCGCTCCCGGCCTCATCCCGGAACTGAACTCTATTGAAGGCGGCGAAGATTCCGTTGCCTTGACGCTAGCCGGCGGGGAAGTGAGCCTGCCAAAAGCACAGGCGATCGCCACGCTCGGCTCGATCTATTGCGGCACGGCAGCCATCGAGGCCAGCCATTTACTCGATACCGATGAACGCGCATGGGTCTATGAGCGCTTCGAACGCGAGATCCTCGCCAAAGCTAACGACGAGGTGTATGCGCGCACGCTTGAAGCGGTGATGCTGGCCGACGAATTCGAACATTTCATCAAAACAAAATGGCCGACCAAAAAGCGTTTCGGCATAGAGGGGGCGGAGTCGTCGGCCGTCATCTCTCGCGAGATCTTTCGCTACGCGGCCGAGGTGGGAGTCCGGGAGGTGGTTATCGGCGGCATGCACCGGGGCCGCCTGGCGACGCTTGCGACCGTGCTCGGCAAGCCGCTGCCGGCGCTAATTGCCGAGATCAAGGGGCGCGACATCACCGATGGCGCTGCGGCCTTCACCGGCGACGTGCCTTACCACAACGGCCTGGCTGCGGAGGTCGAGACCGGCGCAGGTAAAGTGGCTGTGCGTCTGCTGCCTCACCCATCCCATCTGATCGTTGTCGCGCCCGTAGCTGTCGGGGCGGCGCGCGCCAGACAGGAGCAGAAGGGGAGGGCGAACGCTGGCACGACCGGTGCCTCGCAGGTCCTACCGTTCCTGATGCATACTGATGCTGCCTTTGCCGGCCAGGGTCTCGTCTGGGAATTGCTCCAGCTTTCCGCGCTGGCTGGCTACAGTGTCGGGGGCACTATCCATCTTATCGTCAACAACCAGATCGGGTTCACGACCCTCCCGTCAGAGGGACGTTCGTCGCCGCATCCGAGCGATATCGGCAAGGCTTTCGGCGTGCCGATCTTCCATGTCAACGGCGAAGACCCAATTGCCGCCGCTGCGGTCGCCCGCGTTGCGGTCGCGTGGCGCAATGCGACAGGGAAGGACGTCATCATTGACCTGGTCTGCTACCGCCGCAACGGCCACAACGAACTCGACGAACCGCGTTTCACACAGCCGCTTACCTGGTCCAAGGTCGACGAGCGGCCGACGCTCAAGCAATTGCATTCGGATCGTGTCAAGGCCGCCTCGGCCACAGCGTTCGATATGGCAGAGGCGAAGCGCAGGGCGTTCCATTTGGCGCTCGACCGAGCCTATACGACATATGACCAGATGAGTAACGGGGAACCGGAGCGCCAAACTGACATTTTTGCCCCGCCGCAGCCCGCTGGCCCCTTCCCCTTCGGCATCGTGACCGGCGTCGCGCGCGATCGGCTGCTGGACTCGGCCCGGCGCATGAGTGCCGTCGGCGACGGCTTCGAAGCCGACCCGAAGGTGCGCAACTTCCTGACGGCGCGGTTGGAGACGATCGAGAAAAACAGCGGCTTCAACTTTGCCACCGCCGAGGCTCTGGCTTTCGCCTCCCTTCTGGACGAAGGCACCTCGGTGCGACTGAGCGGACAAGACAGCGCCAGAGGCACGTTCACGCAGCGCCATCTGGTCTTGCATGACCGGCGCACCGGTCAGACTGCGATGCCTCTCGCGGGCCTGGGCCAGGCCGGCGCGCGCTTTGACGCGGTGAACTCGCCCTTGATAGAGTATGGGGTGCTGAGCTTTGAATACGGAATGAGCCTAGCCGACCCGACGCGACTGGTGGTTTGGGAGGCCCAGTTCGGCGACTTCCTGAATGGCGCCCAGGTGGTCGTCGACCAGTTCATTGTAACTGCCGAGGCGAAGTGGCGGATGAGCTCCGGGCTCATCATTGCCCTGCCGCACGGGCTCGAAGGCCAGGGCCCGGACCATTCCTCGGCTCGTATCGAGCGTATACTTCAATCCTGTGCCGGCGGCAATCTTGTCGTCGCAAACCCCTCGACGCCGGCAAACCTGTTCCACCTCTATCGCCGACAGGTACGGGGCTCGATGCGCAAGCCGCTGTTTCTGATCGCCCCGAAGTCACTGCTGCGCTTACGCGATTGCGTATCGAGGCTTGATGATATCGCCGAGGGAACGTCTTTCCAGCCAGTGATCGTCGAGGCCCCCTGCGCCTCGACGTGCTGCAAGCTGGTGCTCTGCTCGGGCAAGATCGCCTACGCCCTTCGGGCGGCTATGGCGCAAGAGCGCATCAACGACGTGGCGCTGGTCCGCGTCGAACAGCTCTATCCCTTCCCGAGCGAAGCCATCGGCGCGGTCCTCCAGCGGTTCCAGGGCATTCCGATCGTGTGGTGCCAGGAGGAGCCTTCCAATCAAGGGGCATGGTCTTTCATGCGGGATCGCGTGGGCGAAATGGCGCCCGACCGGCCGCTCGCCTATGTCGGACGGCCAGCGATGGCTGCAGCCGCCGGTGGATCGATCGACCGGCATGAGGTGGAGCAAAACGATATTATCGCCTCGGCACTGTCACCTGCCGTTAGCGCTCAGGCCGCGGAATAGGCTCTCGACCTGATCGGGACCATAAGCTAGGCGATCGGGAGGATACAACCGGGATCAACTGCCCAATGTCCGTTTTTGAACCGGTGAGAGCTGTGCAGAGGGGGCTGGCGGTGTTGCGAGCCGTCAGCGAGCATGGACCAATCAATGTGTCGGACATTGCAAACCTCTGCAAATTGCCGCAGCCAACTGTGGTCCGCCTCGTCGAAACGCTGCTCGAGGGCGGTTACGTCTATCGCCAAGCTGGCAAGACGACCTACAAGGTGACCGGGCGGACCCTAGCCCTCAGCCGCGGATATGACCCTCATTATCGCTTGATCGAGCTCGCAATGCCTGTGGTGGAGCAGTTGCATATAGAGATCGGGTGGCCGTCGAATCTGGCGGTCTTCGACGGCGACGCCATGGTGATCGCCTATTCCAACCGCGCCGCGCTGGGATTATCGATCCCAGGCAGGGTTGGTGCGCGCATTCCGCTCGTCGCCACCGGCGTCGGCCTCGTGACCCTTTCGCGCATGTCTCCCGAGGAACGCCGTCAGGCGCTGGCCCGAGGGCAGAGTTCGTCGCGCTGGGATAGCAATCCCACGCTTCTAGCGGCGCTCCCGGAAAGGCTCGAGGACGTCCGTTGCCATGGCTACGCCTTTGCCGAACAGGCTTACCTTGACGAGGTCTACCAGTCACGAATCTGGGCCGTGGCGGTCCCTGTGCCGACCGTGGCCGGTGAATATATCGCCCTCAGCAGCCTGATGCTGCGCATGGCTGGCGACAGGCGGCGGCAGCTCGCCAAGATCCTGCCCAAGCTCACGGCGGCGGCCAACCGCATTGGCCGCCTGCTCTCATCCGATTATTCATGAGGCCAACGCCAGTGCAAAAAGCTCCCGCAACCGCGCTCCTGTCTCAATGCCTTAGAGATCCGCAAGCTGCCTCTCATGCGGGACGACCTTAGACCAGCGAATCGCGCTTTAAGCACGGCATCTTTCTAAGATATAACAGACAGGCATGATCTCGGGACAACACTCGCGACCTGATTGGAGTCAGCCCTTTTGGAACTGCGACAGCTAAGACATTTCCTGATTGTCACGGAATCAGGCGCGCTCTCGAAGGCCTCGAGCATCATTGGAGTCGCCCAGCCAGCCTTGAGTCGCCAGATCAGGCAGTTGGAGGAAGAACTGGGGGTGCAGCTTTTGTATCGCCACGGTCGCGGCGTTCGGGCCACAGAGGAAGGGGCTCAGTTCTATGCCGCCATCGTGCCGGTGCTACGGGAGCTTGATCAGGTCAAATCGGACTTGGTCGCCGCCGCCAAGGTTCCCGCAGGCGACATCGTCTTCGGCATGCCGCCATCCATGAGTGCTGCGATCGGCGCGGAGATCGTGAGCGATTTCTTCGTGCATTATCCGCAGATAAAGCTTCATCTGGTGGACGGCCTTTCCGGCTTCATCAATGAATGGCTGGCCAGCGGCCGCGTCGACATGGCCATCATCAACAATGCACGCAAGGCGCCATATATGCGCATGGACCCCCTGCTCGAGGTCGACCTGCTTTTGTTCGGTCGAAGAAGAGATATTGACGCCATCGCCCCCGACACGGAAACCTTCCCGACCCCTGCGCTGGTCGGCTTGCCGCTCCTGCTCGTCGGCCGCAATCATGGCCTGCGCCGCGAATTGGACGGCGCCATGCAACGGCTTGGCCTTGAGCTTGACATCAAGGCGGAAGTCGATGCTCTGGCGCCGCTCAAGAAACTGGTCCGCGACGGGCATGGCCTGACAGTGCTGCCGCACGGCGTGATCAATTTCGAGGCCAGCAATCCCGAATTCAGCTTCAGGAAGCTGGTCGAGCCCAATCTCACGCAACGCTTCATGCTGGCCTTTTCGCTGCAGAGGCCAACCACACTCGCCATGCGCGAGCTTGCCCGCCGGGTGCGCGTCGAACTTCGCAAGGCCGTCGAAGACGGTCGCATGATGGGACGTCTCAGCAAAGCCTCAATCCCCTATGATGGCTGCGGCGACCTATAACCAAGGGGCATAGCTAGTTTCCCATAACAGGGTCTGTCGCCCGGGCCCGAGAACGCCCATCACAGGCTCGCTTAGTCAGCAACGAAGGGCTCGAGAATGACGTGGCTATCTTCCTTGGCAACCCGCGACCCTGTCGACCGATCCCGGCACGGACTCACGACACACCGCCTGCGCACCCCAAACCGAGCATACTGATGCCTAATTTGGACGTCGAGCGGCTTCGCTCATGGATCGGCCGTGAGGAAAGCGCATCCGATACCATTTCGCCCGATCTGGTTCGACGGTTCAGTGCGGCCATCGATATTAAGGGCGCCGTTCCGTCGCTGGGCGATGCTGCGCCGCTGCTTATCAACTACTGCCTTGCCCCCTCCGCTATGCCAACGAGCTTGCTTGCTGAGGACGGTCATCCAGAGAAGGGCGGTTTTCTGCCCCCGGTCCCGTTGCCGCGACGCATGTGGGCCGGCAGCAGCCTTGCCTTTTCCGGAGCGTTGCGAGTGGGCGACCTGGTCGAGCGGGTCTCGCAGGTGGCCGACGTGGCGGTCAAGGAAGGCCGGACTGGAACGCTTTGCTTCGTAACAGTGGAGCACAAGCTTAGTGTCTTGGGGACAGTCATGATCGAGGAGACGCAGACGATCGTGTACCGAGAGGCAAGCACGGCGCAGGACGCTTCAAACCAGCCGGATACCGAGGCAGCTGCGATGGGATCGCATAACCGGCAGGTCGGCGTCTCCGTTCCGTTGCTCTTTCGCTATTCGGCGCTGACGTTCAACGCCCATCGCATCCACTATGACCGCCCTTACGCCGTCGAGGTCGAGCATTATTCCGGCCTTGTCATTCATGCACCGCTGCAGGCGACACTGCTTTTGAACTATGCGGCCGAATTGAAGGGCAAGCCCCCGTCGAAGTTCGTTTTCCGCGCGGCTTCATCGCTCTTTGATGATGAATCCATAAACCTGCATGCGGCGGAGGAAGACGGAAAAATGAAACTTTGGACCGCGCGTCAAGATGGTCCAGTAGCGATGATCGCGGAGGCAGCCTGGGGATGAGCCTCAGCAACGTCACAGCTGCGAGGCGTGCGGGCAGAGCTTGTGCCGTCATTGCGGCTTGCAGGCGTGGCGGTCGAACCTGTTCTGAGCTCCACCGACCAGGCCGAGCAGATCGCCACACCGCTCGCTAACTCGCGCCTTCGCATCCGCGTGCAGGCGGAGGATCTTAATGCCCGTTCTAACATCACCAGCCTTCCCCACCAGACTGCTAGAGCGAGATGAGATTAGCTCCGGTCATAGCCTGAGTTTGCGAAATAGTTTGAGCATTCGTGTTGAGTGACACGATTGAGGGTTTGGCCGATTGCGTCGCAGACGGCTTCGACGGTTCGCTTTGCCGCTTTTCGCAGCCAGTGCTTGAGCTTGGCGAAGAGCTGTTCGATTGGAGAGATCGGGCGAGTATTTGGGCAGGAAGAAGAGCTTCGCCCCGGCTTTGCGAATGGCGCGCCGAACGGCCTTGCTTTTGTGAGAGCCGAGATTGTCCATCACAACGATGTCGCCCGACTGGAGGGTGGGTACGAGAACCTTCTCGACATAGAGGAGGAACCTCTCGCCGTTGATTGGTCCGTCGATGAGCCAAGGCGCTTCGACGCGATCATGGCGCAGCGCAGCCAGGAAGGTCATGGTCTTCCAGTGGCCATGCGGCACTTTGGCCTTGATCCGCTGTCCGACCGGCGCCCAGCCTCTGAGCGGGGCCATGTTGGTCTTGGTCCAGGTCTCGTCGATGAACACCAGGCGGGTGGGATCGATCCGGTCCTGATACAGAACCCATTGCATCCGTCGGCGCGCAACATCGGGACGATCTTGCTCGCAGGCGATCAGCGTCTTTTTTTGTGAGACAGCTTCTCGGCGTGCACGAACTCCCACACCGAGCGGCAGTCGACCTTCAGGCCGCGCTCGCCGAGTTCGGCCACAAGGCCGCGCAAGGTGAAGTCCTTCTCCCGGCAGCGCTCGACAAGCCAGTCGCGCCACGCTCCCGATACGCCAAATCGAGCAGCCGCCGCAACAACCCGTTCGCGCAGGTCCATCGAATATCCAACCATCCATGCTGGCCTCCGCCCAGCATCAAGGTTGAATCAGATCAACGCTGATTTGGGAATCCCACGACTCCCATAAATCTCATCCCGCTCTAGGGCACTCGTTGGCCTTCTTGCTTCCTGACCCAGGCGCTGTCGAACGAATGCGGACTACGCAACTCCCGCGACACAGATCGCTCCCCGCCTATCTCAACCCGGCATAGCTGATAATAGTAACGCGCGACTGCATTTATAACGGTGCTTGGCTACGATTTCTTCCGCCAGACAGAGAGAGTGAGACTATGCCCAAACGCATCAATTTCGCACGCGGAGTTCCTGCCGAAGAAGCCTTTCCACGCGCGCAGTTGGAGCTCTGCGTCCAAGGGTTGGCGTCATCCCGCGAGGTTGTCGCCTACCAGTATGGGCCCGCGGTCGGGCCCCTGCCGCTGCGGGAATGGCTCGCCGACTATCATGGTGTGGACATGCCAACGTGATGGCTGCTGACGGCTCTGTCGGTCTGTTCGACATTTTGTGTCGCATTTGGCTGAAGCCCGGCAAAACCGTGCTCATCGAGGAGCCTTGCTACGACCGAGTGGTCCACCTGCTGCGCCACTACGGCGCAAATGTCATCGCCATACCGATGGAAGCGGATGGACCGGCGCTCGAGCCGTTGAACGCCGCGGCGCGGCGCGGGCCCGTCTTCATGTATACAGTTCCGGATTTCCAAAATCCAACCGGCACCACGTGGTCATCCACCAAGCGTCAGCATCTTGTCGATCTGGCGAGGACCCATGATTTCCGGATTGTCGAAGACAGCCCCTATCGCTTTCTTCGCTACAAGGGCGCCCAAGAGCCGTCAATCCTCGATATTGGCCGCGATGTAACGGTCCAGCTCAATTCTTTCTCCAAGGTGATCGCGCCTGGTCTTCGCGCAGCCTATCTCATTGCGCCGCCGCATACCATCAGCGCGGCGGCCAAGGTGGCTGAGAGCACCTACGTAACGCCTGGCAACTTCGCGCTCTCGGTGACTGGCGAATGGCTCCGCCGTGGGTTTTTAGGCGATCAGCTTGCCGCCCTTGGGCATCTCTATGCGCCGCGTCTGGAGGCGATGGTCTCGGCACTGGACGAATTCATGGCCGGCCATCGCTATGTGCGGCCCGACGGCGGCGTATTTGTGGGAGTGACACTCGCGCACCCGGTGGATGCTCAGCGGCTGCGCAAGGAGGCCAGCAATGCGGGGCTAGACGTCGCCGATGGCGACGGGTTTTTCGTCAGCAAGCCGTCAGCGACGTTCTCGCGCTTGCCATTCTCCTCGATGGATGAGGTTACCGTGCGCAGGGGCGTAGAGGTCCTGTCAGCATTATTGGGAAGGATCTCGCCAAGCACTAAAGTCGAACAAGTTGATCCCGAGTAATTCGCGGTATCTGGCTTTGCCTTGAAATAGGCCCCCGGACGCTAGAGAGTAATGCTGATCATCGGGCAATCTGTGGGCTCGACTCGCATCGACACCGGAACATTCAATAGGAGCAGGAGCAGTCCAAGTGACAATGAACGAGAACGAGATCCTGGAGCGTGGTGCGGCGCTCGGGGTCAGCGCATGGTCGGATGCATTGGACGAACTCGGAATCAAGGGGACTATTCAGGGCATCGCGCGACGGAGCGGCAGCGGCTGCATGATCGGCTTCGCGGTCACTGCGCGCGAATTAACCGGTGTATTGGGCGATTTTGAGAAGGCCGACTTCGCGGTCGGCCAGCTGATTGAAGCGACGGGCCCTGGCAAGGTGTTGATGGTGGATATGAACGGTGAGCCCATTTCGACAATGGGCGGTCTTGCCGCCATAGCCGCAAAAAATCGGCAGGCTACGGCTGTCGTGATAGACGGCGCCTGCCGAGACTTAGATGAAATTCGCGAAACGGGACTGTGGCTTTCAAGCCGGTGGGTTGCACCTACAACGGGCAAAACCCGGGTGAAGCTTCTTCCAATTGGTTGTGACATCATGATGGGGGGTATTTCAGTATCACAAGGAGATCTTGTGATCGGTGATGATACGGGAATTATGGCTGTACCGCGTGCCCGAGTAGAAGAGATTCTGGCGAAAGCAGAGAGAATAGTAGCTATTGATGCGCAGGTGGAAGAGCGTATTCGCGCGGGCGAGAGTTTTGGCTCAGCCGCTGCTGCGGCCGGCTATATTCCAGCGCGCAAGACTTGAACAATAGCATGACGAGATTGGCCGCGATGACGCTTTCCGCGCGCGAGAATGTCGCCTGCCGCTGGTTAATCTTCTGACAAAGGACAAGGCGGTAGGGTGCGTTCAATCGCCCATATTTGAGCATGCCCGCCTTTACAGCGTCGTGGTCGATAGGTGCAACACTCAGATTCTCGCGCCCCACCGTGGCTCGGCTGCCTAAGAGTGAGTCGGCGGCCGAAGCCGCAATGGGCGACCTCGCTTTCCTGCCGAACAACAGGCTCGACAAACTCTTAGAAGCGACAGCGGTGGAGGAGGCATTATTAATGCCGTGGCGCGGAGTGGCCGGCGCTTCGGATTGGGTAGCTTCAGCGGGCATGCTTGCCTCCAGTGTGAGAGTTTAGCGACCTCACTTTGCCACAGCGCAGGTCGCTATCCACCTCATAGGATTTGGACTCGTTGCCCTGCAGCTACCTCGATGTCCTTGCCGCCACAACAGACAGTAACTATCGGTATTATTTGCGGGCGACAATGACGAGGCGAGGACCATCGGATGTAAACGCTGCGCCTTCCTCCCCATAAGCGTCAACACTTTCGAATCCCGCGCTCCGCAACATGCGAGCGCATTCCGCAAACCCATAGAGTCTAAAATAAAGATGGGTTCGTCTAACGCACCCATTGCGAACGATAAGCCTATCGCAATGCCGACGACCGGTTAGCACCTCGGTGCTCATCATATCGATTCTTAGATCGTCATTACGCTGTGCAACGTAACAGGTAGGCGCCCCGTGGCTTGGCACAGCGAAAATATTTAAGTGATCGATGAGCAGACGCCCGCCTTTTCGAAGTGAGGAGGCGGCTTCACGAAGAACTCTCTCATTGTCCGCGTCGCTGAAATAACCAAACGTCAAATGCCACAGAAAGGCTGCGTCAAATCCATCCCGCCAGGGAAGAGAACGCATGTCGCCAAGAACATATTCGACATCCATCCCGCTTTCTGCCGCATCTGCTTTGGCTTTTTTCAGCAGGATCGGCGAGATATCCAATCCGGTTACCCGCGCTCCTTTCTCCGCCAACCGGTTGGTAATCCGCCCATAACCACATCCGAGTTCAAGAACTGGGCTGCCTTGTGCGAGACAAAGAAGCTTCCAAATTGCGTCTGCTTGCCTGTCACTCGCTTCTGGCGAATGTACGACGTCTCCAAAGTACGAGTAATCCTCATTGAAATATACATCATGTTCATCCGAGCGCTCCGTCGAGCACAATTTATTTGATCTGCCGGTCATACGTTCAAATCTCCAATTTAATTTCGATCAAGTGTACATTGTAAACCGTTGACATTTCTGTAGGTTTTTTGGCTTACCAGAATTCACCTTCGCAAGAGACGGGAAGTCTTCGAACTGTTTTCTCGGTCAGGGAGCAAGCTCTCCAGATGGCCCACGGTGTCGATGAATGAGATCGGCAAACGGGCAATGGAAGATCGCTCGCAAAACGTGTGCCCATGGCTGATAGGTCATTGTGAATGTGGCCTAACTGTTGGGAGGGATGAACAAGCAGTGGAAATGCGTACCCTTGCGTGGTGACATCGAGGTGATTTCCGCCTGCCGTTTGACGGCCTTAGCGGTGCATTCCGCAGTCAGCACGTCTTCTGGCAAAGCGATGACGACAGGACCGGGAACGTCCGTCGTAGCTGCCTGCAGCGAACGCAGCATTGTCTCTGCGGCGTTCTGGAACTGTGATTTCGGCTGTCCATTTGCCGATCGAGCCGAACATATCGCACTCGATTCTGGAAAGGACTCCCGGCGCAGGTCTTGCGCCGCGACTTGCCCCACAATGAGGATAAAGGCGACGCCGTCCAGTTGGGCCGCATGTACCGCAATGAGGCGTTAGGAGCGCCAAGACCGCGGCTGACACAGGCGACGCCGGGCCGACCCGAAGCCTTGCGTCGGTAAGCGCCATGAAATCTGCACCACTTTCAAAAGACAGTTTCGACATCGCTCCGCCCATACAGTGCGTCAAGGAGGCCAAGTTAGCTCTCGCCAGGCACGCAGAACACGCGATCTATCTTATGTGGAATAAATGTATCGACGATATGCTCGCCAACAGTTGCCATATGCAGAACTCCATTAATCGGTGCAATTTGACTTCTTCTGTCAAATCCGCCAGACGCAGGCGAGGGTAGGCCAGCCAAAGTGACTGGAAGGCTCGAATGTATCAAAATTCCACACACTGTGTTTGCGCAGCCAACCCTTTTGTCGCAGCCACCCGCTGCGAGGAAGTGCCGGACTCATCCTAATCAGACACTATAACTTCTAGTTACATACGGTGAACTCATAAGGCGTACAAAACTGCTATAATACACAGTAAACTCAACCGCGTCGCCGACTTTAAGTAAAGTTGCACCGGGCGTTTGTTCAACAATGGTGTGATCGCTACTGCTATCTATCACCCGCAGGTCGCTTTGAATCGGGCGCAGTGCGCGAATATCCGTATCAAGATTCCCTATCTCAAGCAGCGCGATTGGTCGATCACATAGAACCTTGGTTTGGATCACCTTGATTTCAAGCACGGCGGTATCCGTCGCGAGTCCGGGCAGAGCCGGCGTGTCGTCGACGCTAGTTAGACGCCCGATGATTGGCATTGTTCCCAATCGAAGATGATTGAGACCTGACGGAACAAATCCGGACTTGAGAATGTGATCATACACAAGCGAGGTGGCGAACGACTTAGCCTTCAAAACACGTCCAAGCGCACTTTCTACCTCGTTGCATATCTCTCCAAAGCGCCCCAGGGTGGTCTCCACGAAGGCCGGGTCGCTTGCATGCATAAAATAAATACCCAATCCGTAAAGCTCAACATGCGCCATCCTCTCGACTTCATCGCAGGCGCGCAGAAGCTCATTGGGCTGAAAGCCTTCCCGGCCGGTACCGAGGTCAAGCATGAGGATTACACGATGCGGAGCAGGCGGCCGTAATTGTTCGACCTTCCGGATCGTATCCAGATCGGATTGCAAACTGCCATTGCACAATTCCACCATTCGCTCACGCTGGTCCGGCGCTGGCGACCGAAGAAGCCAGAATTCCCCTTCTATGTTTGCCTCTCTCAGGCGCTCGAGGTTGCTCATCCGGGAATCCCCAAACTGCGAGATGCCGGCGGCCGCAATCGCCCGAACTATGTTGGGGTCACCGCAGCAGCTTTTGACAACGACCATTAAGGAATGGCCGTTGTGTCGCAAAGCTTCCCGAATAATTGCTGCATTGTGGGTGATTTTCTGAAGTTCAATTTTTAGAAGTGGGCCGAAGCTCATCACGGCGTTCCGATCCTTCTCCTGAGTTTGCGCGGTACCCCCAGATTGCTCATTGTTTCTCTCTTTTCGATGCCCGTGGCCTCTTGTACGTATGGCAGACCATTACCTCTTGTGCCCTCAACCAGGATGAATGCTCTCCTTGCCATGGGTTGTTGGTTCCGATCTTGCATGCTTGGGCTGCAGGTCCGATCGTCAGGTCTTTTATGCGCACCTGACCTCTATATTTATAGCGTTGTCAGGAGCTCCTCAGTGTGAAGATACTGCAAAATAGTTTGAAGAAAAACGATCGTGGTCGAGTAGGGCAGCCATTCGGCTTTCGCCCTCACAGGTCCTGGCGGGCGGATTTCCCGCATCAATGTGCTCAAACACATTTGATGCGTAATGTGGCTTCGGTAGAAATGGTGGCGTCACAGGAGTCGCGGCGATCGCCGGAAGGTAGAGAATGCAATCCGGGGCCATAATCAAAGGTTCGCATGGCTGCACGCCAGGATCGGTCCTCGGCGATCGCTTCCGACCTGTTCAGGCTATGGGAATTTGCCGCGCATTTCAAGGAAGTCAAAACTCCGAGGTGATCCGATATGCAACGTCACGACGTGCCGCACTCGAACACTTCCTCAACGACGGACGGGCGAACTCGATTCCACTATCGTCGCGCGCCACCATCAGGCCGCAAACAAAAAATCAGAAAGGTCTCTTCGTTGGCTCCGAAGGCAGTGGACGTGTGTGGGGACCATAGCAACCACGTCGCAGACGGCAAAAAAAGTGAACGGTATTCATCCAATCGTCTAGCTCCAGCAAACCCTTCAGCGCATCGCCAAGGGGCTGGACAATCGCCCGCATCGATCGGCTCGTGTGGTGGAACTTCAGCCGGATACGCTAGGAGCTAACGGCTCCATACCCCCCGTCCCGAGCAAAACCTCGCAACCGATTCTTCAAACGAATTTACAGAAACTTTGCAGTCGTCAATCGCCGAATATAGTACGTTCTCCGCAGCGTCTGTGATCATGCAAAACTGAAACAGCTGATCCCAACTTACGCTCGGACTACCGCACAGTATGCAACGGAGGTCGACGGAGATGGCAAGAAGAGCGCTCATCCTAGTTGAAGGCCATAGGGGCAATGGTCTGCAATACATCCAGGAGGCCCAGCGTCTCGGGCTTGATCCAATTGCCCTAGCGGCAGATCCAACCCAGTACGACTATCTTGCCGCAGAAAGCATTGAAGCTATTCGGATCGATACAGGCAATCTCGATGCGCTGGTCCGCGAATGTCACCGGCTGAGTGCTATATATGACATTGCTGGCATTACTGGCTTTGCGGGCGGCGATGAATCTGCCTCTGTGACAGTCGGCAAGCTCTGTCGACAGTTCGATCTACCGGGGCCGAACCCCGCATCAATCGAACGTTGCTGCGACAAATTCGTTCAACATCAGCTCCTCGCGGAGGCCGGCGTTCCAATGCCGGCTTATCGCTTGGCAACGGATGCGGCGGGGGTAGAAAGCTCTGCCGCGGAGATCGGCCTTCCGGTGATTGTTAAGCCAGCGGTAGGCAGCGGCAGCATCGGAGTCCGATTGTGCCGCAATGCTGATGAAGTGGCCGAACAAACAAGCTATTTGTTGAGCGGCAAGCACATATGGCGATCCTCCCCGAGGATACTGGTCGAGGAATTCGCACAAGGCCCCCATTATAGCGTCGACACAATGGGGAATGAGGTCGTTGCCATTGCCATCGCTGACTTCGGCCTCCCGCCTCATTTTGTCTGTCATAAGTACACCTATCCGGCCGTGCTGACTGATGACGAAGATAAGCGTATCGTCGAAGTCTCGCTGAGCTGTCTGCGGGCTCTCAACCTCGGCTGGGGGCCAGCGAACATTGATCTCCGATGGACGAAGCTTGGCCCAGTCGTGATTGAAGTTAATCCACGCCTCGGTGGCGCTCCCGCACCTCAACTGGTTCAGCTGGCTTACGGTGTCGATCTTATCTCCGAGCACATCAAACTTGTCATTGGCGAAGAATGGGATTTACGCAGAAAGCGTTCCCACATTGCGGCCGCGCGGATCATGATTCCCGACCGCGATGGTATCCTCAATTGGATCAAAGGCGGCAATCGGGCGGCTGCGGTACCAGGTGTCGCCGAGGTCAAGTTGCATGTCGAACCCAAGGCGCTGATCATCAGGAAAGGCGATTACCTGGACCGCATCGGATTTGTTACCGCCGCTTCACCCAGCCTTGCTCGGACGGAAGCCATACTTCAGCGTGCAGTCGACTTAATCGATTGGTCGATCACACCATTCCTGACCACTGGCGAACCGGAGCAATCTGCAGAACGCCATCCTCCCCTTCGCTAGCTCTAGATGACACTGACACTGCATTTGAGGATTGCTTCATGTTTCATGTGTTCAGTAAGACCGTATGTCCGCTTCTGCCGGTGAGGTGGCTCACCCTACACTGCGCGTCCGAGGGTTGCTCGGGCGGTCCG
>NZ_VFUK01000020.1:0-65535 GCF_006440835.1 Mesorhizobium sp. B2-5-11 | reverse complement strand
CCCCTACTCCCCTACTCCCCTACTGCCCTACTGCGTGAGCATCATGCCCTACCAATCCCCGATCTCCCCCGGCCGTTCCTGGTACGAGGACACGGCCGGCCTGCGACCCGAATATCCGGTGCTGGACGGTGACCGGAGCTGCGACGTCGTTATCGTCGGGGGCGGTTTCACCGGCCTGTCGGCGGCGGTGCATCTGGCCAAGGCTGGTAGCAATGTGGTCTTGATCGAGGCGTATCGCTTCGGCGACGGCGCTTCCGGGCGCAATGGCGGCCAGCTCGGCACGGGGCAGCGCGCCTGGGCCGAGGAATTGGAGGCCGAGTACGGGTTTTCCCGCGCCAAGGCACTGTTCGACCTCGCCGAGGAGGCGAAGGCGCATCTGCTCGAATTCGCCGCCGCCAACCAGATCGATATCGACTACATGCCGGGCCAGCTCTCGGTTGCGCACAAGCCGCGCTATGTCGACGACTACAAGGCGCATGCCGAGATCATGGCCAGCCGCTTCTCCTATCCGCACATTTCGTTCATGGACGCGACGGAAACTGCGCAGCGGCTGGGCTCGACGGCCTATTTCGGCGGGACGCGCGACACCGGCACCGGCCATATCCATCCGATGAAACTGGTGATCGGCACGGCGCGGGCGGCGGCACAGGCCGGCGCACGATTGTTCGAAGCGACGCCGTCGACCGGCATTGTTTCGAGCGGCGGCACGGTGAAGGTTTCGACAGCCAGGGGGACGATCACAGCGCAGAAATGCCTGATCGCGGTCAATGCCTATGGCGGCACGCTCGAACCGGTGAGTGCCGCGCACATCATGCCGATCGGCTCGTTCATCGGCGCGACCGTGCCGCTTGGAGCGGATTCGAACGTGCTGCCGGGCGGCGAGGCCGTCGATGATTCCCGCTTCGTCGTGCGCTACTTCCGCAAGTCGAGGGATGGCCGGCTGCTGTTCGGCGGACGCGAGGTCTACGGCGTCAACGACCCCAAGGACATCCATATCCATATCCGCCGCCAGATCGCGGAACTCTATCCCGCACTGAGGGACGTCGAAATCACGCATGGCTGGGGCGGCTATGTCGGCATCACGGTGCCGAGAAAGCCGTTCGTGCGGGAAGTGATGCCGAATGTGATCTCGGCCGGCGGCTATTCCGGCCACGGCGTCATGCTGTCGAACTTCTTCGGCAAGCTCTATGCCGAAACGGTAGCCGGCAACCGCGACCGGCTAAAGCTGATCGAGGATTTGAAGATTCCGCCGTTCCCCGGTGGCCGGCGCTTGCGCGCGCCGCTGCTTTTCCTGGCGCTCAACTGGTTCGCGTTGCGCGACAGGATTTAACAATTGTTGAGTAATATCATGGGGGCCGCGACATCCAAGCGTTGCAGAATCTTCAGCAATGGCGCACTGATGCCACAATCGCGGGCAAAAAGTGCAATCTCTAGGCGAATATAGACGGGGATTTTCTGCGGGCCCGCCCGCTGTTTGATTTGGGACCGGTGCGACCGACGCACGCATTGCGGTGTTTGATCGAAGAACATCGGCCCCTTATGGAGGTGGCAAGAGTGAGAGAGCCCTTCAGTTTCGGTGCTCCGGAACGTCGGCGCTTTGCCATGCAGTTCGGCTACGACATGCGCCCGTCATTCTGGCAGGAAGTCCGTTCGAACTCGCATCTGGTGATTGCCGCGGTCGGCACGGCCGCGCTGCTCGGCGTGGCCGCGGTGGCACTGTGGCTGGCGTTGCCGGCGAACGAGCGGCAAGCGGTTGCCAATCCAGAGCAAGCCATTCCGGCCGTTCCGGTGAAGACGACGAAGATCGCGCCAGCGGGGATCACGGCGGCCGCGGCGGCGGTGCCGCAAGCGGCGCGAAAGTCCGACCAGGTCTCGCCGACCGTGGCTGTCTCGGAAGCCGCCATTCCGGCGCTCGCGGCGAACGACCCGCGCTGGACCGCGTCCCAATCGAAGACCGCACCGGCTGCTTCCGGCCAGTCGGCGAGCAAGGCCGGGCAGACGCCTGACAAGCCGGCGGCGGCGGCATTCGCGCAACCCGCTGCCGACACCGACGCCGCCACCGAGCTCGCCAAGGTCGCCGCACCGGCCCCGGCGGCGGGCAGCAGTCCCGATGGCGCGCAGACCGCCGCCATTCCGGCCGCGCAACCACAAGTAGCGTCGCAGCAATCTGCCGCGCAGCATGACGACAGCAAGGCCGAACCGCGCAAAGCGGCCGCGGCTGGCACCGGGCGCATCCTCAGGGCCGTGACTATGCGTAGCGGCCCGAAGAAGAATGCGGCCGCCATCGTCACGGTGCCCGCCAAGACCTCGGTGCAAGTGATGAGCTGCAAGCGTTGGTGCCAGATCGTCTACAACGGCAAGACAGGCTGGGTCTACAAAACTTACATCAAGACCGGCGCCTGACGCACCAGCGCCCCGATCAAGGCAGGCACGGCCGAGCCGATCTTTGGCGCAGCGATGACGGTGTGCGTCAGATGCAGCGCCCGCCGTCGACCTCCAGTGCAACCCCAGTAATGAAGGCGGCCTCGTCGGATGCCAGCCACAGTGCCGCATTGGCGATGTCGAGCGGGGTCGAAAGCCGGCCGAGCGGGATCGAGGCGCGGAATTTCTCGCGGATTTCGGGTGTATCGGCGCCCATGAATTTTTCCAGCATGCCGGTCTCACCGGCCACCGGACACAGGCAGTTGACGCGGATGTTCTTCGGCGCGAGTTCCACCGCCATCGACTTGGTGGCGGTGATCGCCCAGCCCT
This sequence comes from Mesorhizobium sp. B2-5-11, assembly GCF_006440835.1. Lineage (NCBI taxonomy): Bacteria > Pseudomonadati > Pseudomonadota > Alphaproteobacteria > Hyphomicrobiales > Phyllobacteriaceae > Mesorhizobium > Mesorhizobium sp. B2-5-11. The sequence goes on along the minus strand of NZ_VFUK01000020.1, from coordinate 62,784 downwards.
TGGAGGCGTTGTACCAGGTGAGGCCGGGCCGAGGGCGCAGGCCAGCGGTGGAGGCCGTGGTCAGGATGACGCCGCCGCCTTGCCGCTCCATGATCGGCACGACGGCAAGGGCAGCATGATAGATGGCCTTCATGTTGACCGATGTGATCAGGTCGAACGTCGACTCGTCGACTTCGAGCATGTCGCCATTGCGATGGGTGAACCCGGCATTGTTGACCATGATGTCGATACGTCCGAAGGCGCTTTTGGCGGCATGGACCATCTCGTCGAATTCGGAGCGCTGCGAAACGTCGGTCTGGGTCCAGATCGCCGCCTCGCCGATCTCGCCGGCTACGCGTTCGGCGCCCTTGGCATTGAGGTCGGCCACGACGATCCTGGCGCCCTCCTCGGCGAAGCGACGGGCAATGCCCTCGCCGAAACCCGAAGCGGCCCCGGTGACGATGGCGACCTTGTCCTTCAGACGCATGTTTTTCCGCTCCCTGGGTTCATCGCGTGGCTTTTACCGCGGGCTGCCGGCGTCATGGCCTGTGCCACGACAGGCAAAGCGCTGATTCTCCCTTAGCTTTCGTCACATTCACGTCCTATGCTGCAACTGCGAAGGCTTGGCGGAGTTGTCGTTTGCCGACAAGCCTTCGCTTGGTGCCAGTGTCAAGCGCACATCTGGACCGACGCAAATATGTAGCGATCGGTCGTCGATGTGACACCATGGCACTGGAAAATTTAAATCGATTAGAATATATCAGCCGCGTACTCGCGACCGGCGTCAAAGCGGATAGACCATGACCAGCCAGATCATCCCCGTCGACCCTTTCGACTTCATCATTTTCGGTGGCACCGGCGACCTGTCGGAACGCAAACTTCTGCCGTCGCTCTACTATCGCCAGCGCGACCATCAATTTTCCGAGCCAACCCGCATCATCGGCACATCGCGTTCGAAGATGAGTGATGACGAATTTCGGGCTTTCGCCAAGCAGGCTATTTCCGACCACGTCAAGGCGGCCGATATCGATCCCAAGGAGCTCAAGACCTTCCTGGCGCGGCTTTCCTATGTCCCGGCCGATGCCACGAGCGGCGCGGGGTTCGACAGACTGAAAAAGGCGATCGGTGACAGCGACTGCATCCGCGCCTTCTATCTGGCGGTGGCGCCGGCGCTGTTCGGCGACATCTCGCACAAGCTGAAAGAACACGACCTGATCACGCCGAATTCGCGCATCGTGCTGGAGAAGCCGATCGGCCGCGACCTCGCCTCTGCGCAAACGCTCAACGATCTGGTCGGCGACGATTTCCACGAAAGCCAGATCTTCCGCATCGACCACTATCTCGGCAAGGAAACGGTGCAGAACCTGATGGCGCTGCGTTTTGCCAATGCGCTCTACGAGCCGCTGTGGAATTCCGCCCATATCGACCACGTGCAGATCACCGTCGCCGAGACGGTCGGCCTGGAAGACCGTGTCACCTATTACGACAAGGCCGGCGCGCTGCGCGACATGGTGCAGAACCATATGCTGCAACTGCTCTGCCTGGTGGCCATGGAAGCGCCATCGTCGATGGACGCCGACGCCGTGCGTGACGAGAAGCTGAAGGTGCTGCGCGCGCTCAAGCGCATCAACGGCAACGAGGCGCCGAAGCACACGGTGCGTGGACAATACCGCGCCGGCGCTTCCGCAGGCGGGCCGGTGAAAGGCTATGTCGAGGAGCTCGGCAAGGACAGCAACACCGAAACCTTCGTCGCGATCAAGGCCGAGATCGGCAACTGGCGCTGGGCAGGCGTTCCGTTCTACCTCAGGACCGGCAAGCGGCTGGCAACCCGGGTCTCGGAGATCGTCATCGAGTTCAAGCCGATCCCGCATTCGATCTTCGGCGGCGACAGCGCCGGGCCGATCTTCGCCAACCAGCTGGTCATCCGGCTGCAGCCCGACGAAGGCGTCAAACAATTCATCATGATCAAGGACCCGGGTCCGGGCGGCATGCGGCTGCGGCAGATTTCGCTCGACATGAGCTTCGCGCAGTCCTTCGACGGCCGCGCGCCGGACGCTTATGAACGGCTGATCATGGATGTCGTGCGCGGCAACCAGACGCTGTTCATGCGCCGCGACGAGGTCGAGGCCGCGTGGAGGTGGATCGACCCGATCCAGAACGCCTGGGAAAGCGCCAGGCAGGAGGCGCAGGGCTATACGGCGGGCACCTGGGGACCTTCGGCCTCGATAGCGCTGATCGAACGTGACGGGCGGACATGGCACGAGAGCAATTGAACAGCGCCAGCTACAACTGGAATGGCTTTTCCGACCGCGCGGAACTGGCGGCTGCGCTGGCCGGCCGCGTCGCCGACCGGCTGGCAAAGGCAATCGCGGCGCGCGGCACGGCGTTACTGGCCGTTTCCGGCGGCACGACGCCGGCAAAATTCTTTGCTGCCCTGTCGGGAATACCGATCGCCTGGGACAAGGTAACGGTGACGCTGATCGACGAGCGCTTCGTGCCGGCCTCCTCGCCGCGTTCCAATGCCGGACTGGTGGCCGCCAATCTGTTGCAGAACGCGGCTGCGGCGGCACGGTTCGTGCCGCTCTATCACGAAGCCGTCAGCATCGAGGATGCCGCGGCATCGGACAATGCGGCGCTCCAGTCCCTGCCCTGGCCGCTCGACGTCGCCGTGCTCGGCATGGGACCTGACGGCCATACCGCCTCATTCTTTCCCGACGCCGACAATCTGGCGAAATTGCTCGACCCGTCCTCGCACAGGATCGTGCTGCCGGTTCATGCGGCAAGCGCCGGCGAGCCGCGGCTGACCCTGTCGCTGGCGCGCATCGTCGATGCCGGCTTCCTGGCGCTGCACATAGAGGGCGAGGACAAACGCACCGCCTTCGACGGCGCGGTGGCACCCGGTCCGCGAAAGCCGATCCGCGCCGTGCTCGACGCCGCCCCCAGGCCTGTAGAGGTTTTCTGGGCACCCTAACTCTAGACTTATCTGGTCCCGGCAAACGGCGGGAGGATGTTTCCGGGACCTCGCTTGAAAGGACCGAACGCCATGACCGCAAGACGCGATATCGAAGCCATCACGGAGCGCATCCGCCAACGCTCCAAGCCGGGCCGCGAGCGCTATCTCGGCCGCATCGCCAGCGCATCGAACCAGACCGCCAACCGGGCGGTGCTGTCCTGCGGCAATCTTGCCCATGGCTTTGCCGTGTGCAGCCCCTCGGAGAAAGTGGCGCTGGGTGCCGACAAGGTGCCGAACCTCGGTATCATCACCTCCTACAACGACATGCTGTCGGCGCATCAGCCCTTCGAGACATTCCCGGCGCTGATCAAGGAAGCGGCGCGGGAGGCCGGCGGCATCGCCCAGGTTGCCGGCGGCGTGCCGGCGATGTGCGACGGTGTCACCCAGGGGCAGCCGGGCATGGAGCTTTCGCTGTTCTCGCGCGATGTCATCGCCATGGCGGCCGCGATCGGCCTGTCGCACAATATGTTCGACGCCGCCGTTTATCTGGGCGTCTGCGACAAGATCGTGCCCGGGCTGGTGATCGCGGCACTGACCTTCGGCCATCTGCCGGCGGTGTTCATTCCGGCCGGGCCGATGACGACAGGCCTGCCCAACGATGAAAAGGCCAGGGTTCGCCAGCTCTATGCCGAGGGCAAGGCAGGCCGCGCCGAACTGCTGGAGGCCGAGTCCAAATCCTACCATGGACCGGGGACATGCACCTTCTATGGCACGGCCAACTCCAACCAGATGTTGATGGAGATCATGGGCCTGCACACGCCAGGCGCTTCCTTCGTCAATCCGGGCACGCCGCTGCGAGACGCCTTGACCCGCGAGGCGACCAAGCGGGCGCTGGCGATCACCGCGCTTGGCAACGCCTATACGCCGGTCGGGCGGATGATCGACGAGCGTTCCATCGTCAACGGCGTGGTTGGCCTGCACGCGACCGGCGGCTCGACCAACCATACCATTCATCTGATCGCCATGGCCGCAGCCGCTGGGATCGCGCTGACCTGGCAGGATATTTCCGACCTCTCGGAAGCGGTGCCGCTCCTGGCGCGCGTCTATCCCAACGGGCTTGCGGATGTGAACCATTTCCATGCCGCCGGCGGGCTCGGCTTCCTCATTCGCGAGCTGCTCGACGAAGGCGTGCTGCATGAAGATGTGCAGACGGTATGGGGCGAAGGCCTGCGGCCCTACGCAGTCGAGGCAAAGCTCGGTGCCGACGGCAGCGTCGTGCGCGAAGCCGCCCCGCGCGCGAGTGGCGACGCGAAGGTCCTGGCGCCGTTCAAGAAAGCCTTTCAGCCGACGGGCGGCCTCAAAGTGCTGGCCGGCAATCTCGGCCATGCCGTCATCAAGACGTCCGCGGTGAAGCCGGAACGGCGCCTCATCGAAGCGCCGGCCAAAGTGTTCGACAGCCAGCAAGGGCTGAACGAAGCCTTCAAGGCCGGCACGCTCACCGGCGACTTCATCGCCGTCATCCGCTTCCAGGGGCCGAAGGCCAACGGCATGCCGGAACTGCACAAGCTGACCACCGTGCTCGGCATCCTGCAGGATCGCGGCCAGCGCGTCGCACTGGTCACGGATGGGCGCATGTCCGGCGCCTCCGGCAAGGTGCCGGCGGCGATCCATGTCACGCCGGAAGCGGTCGAGGACGGCCCGATCGCCAGGATCCACGACGGCGACATCATCCGGCTGGATGCGGATGCCGGCACGCTTGAAGTGCTGGTACCGGCAGCGGAATTCGCGCTGCGTCGGACGGCGGAAGCCGATCTCATCGGCAATGAGTTCGGCTTCGGCCGTGAGCTCTTCGCCGGGTTCCGTCAGCTGGTGGGTCGAGCCGACCATGGGGCCAGCGCGTTTGGAACCGACGCAGCGGAATTCGCACTGCAATGAAAAGGGACGGCTCCTGGCCGCCGTAGCTGAAATGTGGATTACTTGCTTGTCGCGGGGATCGTCGTCAAAGCCGGTTATTTTGTTGCGAAGATTAGGATTTCTGAGATCGGACGTGGCCGAAAGGGCAAAGCACAAGGCTTTCCGTAAATAACTCGCCCCACTGTGCTTCTCGAATGCAACTGCTCTCCGCTGGCGGCGTACGCTAGCTGTTCATGATTCCTCCGAATCACCACAAAATCTCAATTTTTCGTCAGCTCGCCATATGGGCAAATTCGCGAAGCTGCCGAAACTACGACATGCAAGCCGAAACTCCTCGGTGACGCCAGCTATGCGACGGCCTTCGCCACCATGTCCGGATGCTGACCGATCACGCGCACATAGGCGATAGCGAAATCCGGCGCGGTTGCCCGCGCCTGCTCCCAATCGCGTAGCGTGCCGACCGGAACCCGGAAGCGGCTGGCGAACTCGGACTGCGACAGGCCAAGCCCGGTCCTCGTCTTGCGGATCAGGCGGGCGCGCTGGCCCCGGTCCATCGCCCCAGCCGTCACGTCGAAGTCATCGGCGTCAGCCGGGTCAGCAGGTAGCGAGATATGCTCGTTCTTCACCCTTGTTGCTCCTTCTCACTGAGATGAAGCGGGGCTGTTCACCCCGCCAGACGAAGACGCCGGTGAACAGCTTCTCCCCGACGATGCCGACCACCTTGAACCGTTCCTCGCCGTCGATCTCTCGGATGGAGGGGATAATGAGATGGTTGTCGTCCTCAAAAATCCGATCGCCAAAGGCCAGCGGTAATTTGTGCTTTTCGCGATTCGCCGCATCCTTGGCAGAGTCGAACCTGTCCTGCGTCATGGGCTACAATCATACGGGATTTCCGTATAGATCGCAAATCCCTTTTCACTCGTGAAATGTCGAGGGTTTTAGGAGCGCGACAAACCCACAGAGGAAAGGCGCTTAAACCGCTCGGTATGGTAACTGGAGCCGCTGGGTAAACCTTCGCTCGGCCGGCTAAAGCGCCGGCGATTTCGGGCAGCACATTCATCGCATCTCGGCCATGGTCGAGCTTTCAGCACGGCCGGAATGTCGTAGGTGTCGTTGATTGACTTGACGGTTCGCCAATCGAGACCGGCCTGGTAGGCCGGCTCGTGGGCCGCCCCTTCTGTTGCTGACAACCAAACCCTACTGAACCGTGATCTCGGCCCGTTCGCCAGCCTTGACTGTCACCGGCATCTCCTTGTCATGACCCTCATCCGACATATGCCGGACGACGACATAATCGCCGGCGGGGATCGTCTGCTGCCAGTTGTCGCCGTAGTTGAAGCCGAGCGATTTGCGCTTGCCATCGATGTCCTTTTTCGACGAAAACACCTCAATCGAATAAGCGCCGGGCGCCGATATTGCGAGCACGCCCGCATCGAGCACGACCTTCACGTCCTGGCTGTCGCCGGGCTTGATGCTGAAAGGCTGCTCGACGACGGCGAGATCGAGCGTTGTCACCGCCACATAGTCGTCGGGCGGCAGCCAGAACTTGCTGTCGGCCCCATAGGAGTGCTCGACGCTGTCGCGGCTGCCGTCGATCTTCTTCTTCGCCTTGACGATCTCAAAGCCGATGGCCGAATTGTCGGCCTTCTCGCCGCCAGACGTATAGTAGGCATTGAGCATGGCCTGGCCGACGCCGACCACGACGTCCTTTTCTACGGTCTGCCCGGCGGCGAGCTGGATTGTTTCCGTCACCGTGCCGGCACCGATCTGCACCGTCACCTTCTGTTCGCCCGCCGGCACGATGGCCTGGGTGTCGCCGTAATGGGTGGTGCTGCCACCGGGATAGCCGAAATCGACGCGGGCTTCGCTGCTGATCTCGGCGCCCTGGCTTGCATGTGGGTGGATGATCAATGTGCCGGCGTTCAGGATAAAGAGCGGTTTTTGGACCTGGCCGGCCTCGATCTTGACCTTCTGCTCGACCTTGGCTTCGTCGTCGCGCGCGACGACGATATAGTCGCCGGGATCGAGTTTGCCGCTATAGCTGCCATATTCGGTGGTGACGGACTCGCCGCGCGAGCCGTCGGGGTTGGCTTTGTAAATCTCCCAGGCATTGCCGTCGGTGATCGGCTCGCCGCCTTCGGCCATCACCACGGTCGGCTGGAAATTGAAAGCAGGCCTTGCAGGCTCCGGCGCAGGCGCTGGCGCTGGCGCCGGTTCGGTTGCCGGCGCCGGCGCGGGGGGCGGTGACGGCGCCGGTGCGGCGACGGTTTCGACCAAAGCTTGCCGCAGCGCCTTCTCGTCGGACGCCTGGATGTACTTGCCGCCGGTGTTGTCGGCGAGGCAAGCGATCTGCTTGCCTTCGTCGGCCGTAAGGCCAAAGCCGACAACGTCGGCTGTGAAATCGACGCCGGACGATTCGAGTTCCTTGCCAAGCGCGCAAGGATCGCCGCCACAGGTCTCGAGCCCGTCGGTGATGAGAACGACGGTCGCCTTGTCCTCGGTGTATTTCAGCGCTTCGGCCGCCTGCTTGACGGCTGATGTCAGCGGCGTCTTGCCGAGGAATTTCATGCTGTCGGCCGCGGCCGAAATCGCGCTCGCCGAGCCGGCCTGCGGCGGTACGATCAGCTGGATATCCTCGCAACTGCCTTTCTTGCGATGGCCATAGGCCATGAAACCGAGTTCATCGTCGGCGGGAACCGATTGCAGCACGCTTCTCAGCGACTCACGGGCGATTTCGAGCTTGGGCCTGCCGTCGATCTGCGCCCACATCGACCCTGAAGCGTCGAGGATGATGATGACCTTGTTCGCGGCAAAGCCGAATGTCGTCATCGACAAAAGGAGAAACGCCGCAGCGACGCTCCGTGCAAGTCCCGCCATCAAAATCTCCTGAGTAGCCGCCCGTCCGCCGGCTGAAGCTATTTGAGCCCACCCTGGGACACAAGCCCGGACGCGGCTTGTCCGAGGCTTAGTAGGTGGTGCGGCGCTCTTCGGAAGGCGGACGGCCAAACTGCAGCCGGTAGCTCTGGGCAAAATAGGAATGCGAGGTGAAGCCGGTGGCGATCGCCACATCGAGGATCGGCATGTTGGTCTGGCGCAACAATTCGCGCGCCCGCTCCAACCGCAGCCGCATGTAGTAGCGGCCGGGCGTGACGTTGAGGTGGCGCAGGAACAAACGCTCCACCTGACGCACCGAAAGGCCGGCCGATTTGGCGAGCTGCACCGCCGAGAGCGGCTCGTCGAGATGGTCGGCCATCAGCTCGACGATGCGCCTGAGCTTCTCCGACTTGCCGGTGAGATCGCGCTCCGGCCCGACGCGCTGGCGGTCGCCGGCCGAGCGGATGCGCTCGTGCTGGAACTGGTTGGCGACGCCATTGGCGAGGTTCGAGCCGAAGTCGCCGCGCACGATCTCCAGCATCAGGTCGATCGAGGTGGTGCCGCCGGCGCAGGTGTACCGCTTGCGGTCGATCTCGAAGACGTTGCCAGTGCAGTTGATGTCGGGAAAGCGCTCGACGAAGCCGGCGCGGTTCTCCCAATGGATGGTGCAGCGATAGCCGTCGAGCTGGCCGGCCTCGGCCAGCAAATAGGATCCGACCGACAGCGCGCCGAGCGCATTGCCGCGCCGGCCCCAGCTGCGCAGCGCCGCCAGAACCTTGCTCTTGCCGGGAAACTCCGTGGTCAGCCCGACCGAGACGAAGAGGATGTCGACCGGCGGAAGGTCGGCAACCGCATAGTCGATCTTGAGCGGCAAGCCGTTGGACGCCATCACCGGATCGCCATCGGCCGATACCGTCGTCCAGCCGTAGAAATCGCGGCCGAGCAGCCGGTTCGCCGAACGGAACGTGTCGATCGCGGCGGCCAGCGAGAACATGGAGAACTTGTCGACCAGCAGGAATGCGAATTGCCGGCCGCCTTGAACGGGATCATTCATGACCGGCCGTTCCAAGGGAATAGTTGGGTTCGGCAAAGCTGCTGCTTTCTGGTGGTCAGAAGGAGGGCCGTTTCAACCCGACCGCAAGGTAGGCGGAGGCTAACGTATTGGCCATCAGCATGGCAATGGTCATCGGCCCGACGCCGCCGGGCACGGGCGTGATGGCGCCGGCGGCCTTCGCCGCTTCGGCATAGGCGACGTCGCCGACGAGGCGGGATTTGCCCTCCCCCTTCTCCGGGGCCGGGATGCGATTGATGCCGACGTCGATGACGGTTGCGCCGGACTTCACCCAATCGCCCCTGATCATCTCCGGCCGGCCAACGGCGGCGACGAGAATGTCGGCGGTGCGGGCCAGCCCCGGCAGATCCTTCGTGCGGCTGTGCGCGATGGTGACGGTGCAATTGGCGGCGAGCAGGAGATTGGCCATCGGCTTGCCGACGATGTTGGAACGGCCGACGACGACGGCATTGAGGCCCGACAGATCCTTGCCGCGCACGCGCTCGATCAGGAGCATCGAGCCGGCGGGCGTGCAGGGAACGAAAGCGGTGTCGAGTTCGCCGGTGCCGAGCTTGCCGACATTGATGAAATGGAAGCCGTCGACATCCTTCTGCGGCGCGATCGCCTGGATGACCTTGCCGGCGTCGATGTGGGCGGGAAGCGGAAGCTGCACCAGGATGCCGTTGATGGCGGGATCGGCGTTGAGGTCGGCGATGATCTTGAGCAGCGCCTCCTGGGAGGTGTCCGCCGGCAGCGTGTGCTGGACCGAATGAAAGCCGCATTCCTTGGCGGTGCGGGATTTGGAGGCGACGTAGACCTGGCTCGCCGGATCCTCGCCGACGATAACCACGGCGAGGCCGGGCTGGATCTTGCCCTTGGCGACAAGCTCGGCGGTCAGGGTCTTCACCGTCCGCACCACGTCTTCGGCAACGCTTTTGCCGTCAATCACTCCGGCCATATGAATCACCCCTCGATACGTTCCGCCAAACCGGCCGCGTCTGAAAATGCGGCGCTTTGGATCCTTTTCTCAAGCGCGTGCCGAAGCCTGCATGGCCCGGCCAGCCGGGCTGCGTCTCCGGCAAGACACCGCGCGGCATTTTGACGAAAATTCGAACACGCAATCCCGTCAAAGCGCCGTCCGATGCCGTTTACGCGAAACCGGCGCGCTTTTGTTCGACACAGGAGACTATCTTGTGGCTCAGAAATAGCGGCGGCCCGCGCGGCTCTCGGTAAGCTCGCGAACAGCCTCGCGAAATTCGCGCAGGCTGGCGCGAATTTCCTCGATCGACGCCTGCTCGGCGCCCTTCTCGGCGGCGGCGGGCTGCTCCAGCGGCGCGGCGGGATAGGCCGACGGCTGAGCCGGAGCGGGTGCGGCCGGGTAGGGCATGGGCGCGCCATAGGGCGCCGTGGCCTGGGGATGGCCTGCCGCCGACCGCGTCTGCCAAGGCTGCATGTGCGGATAGACCAAGGGCTGCGCATAGGGATGGGACGAGGCCGGATACATCGCCTGCTGCGGCACCAGGGGCGACCGCAATGGCGGTCCCATGGGCCGCGTATATCCGGCGTCCGCGTCTGGCTGAAAAGATGGCCGCGGATAGTCTGGAGCTGGCGGGCGATGTCCAAAGGCGGAATCCGGAGCCGGATAGCCGGGAAATGCCGGAGTGCTCGCCGGCCGGCCCTCTTCGGCGACAGCGGCCGATGCAGATGCACCGGGAAACGCATCGTCCTGCGCCTCGGTGCCGGGCTTGCGGGACACGGCTTTGCGCAGCCTCGACATCAGCAAGCCGATCCGGCTTGGACCCTCGGTGGCAGCGGCTCCGGGCTGCGCGGCAAGCGGCGGCACTGATGCTGGTGGCGGCGGCGGTGATTGCGGCGGCGATGCTTGCGGTATCGGCGGCGCCGGCGGAGGCGGCGCCCGGAATGCCTGGTCATCGAGCGGCGCCCGGCGCTCCTCTATCTTGCGGTCACGGCGGGATCGTGACCCGGCGGTCTCACGCAGGCTTTCATAGGCGCCGCGCATGGCGCCGAGACCAACGCCGGAGGCAAAGCCCAGCAGCAGGCCGGCAAGCGCCACCACGGCGCGCGACGGCCCGTTCGGCTCCAGCGGAATGGAGGCGGGCGAGATGACGCTCATATTGGCGGTGTTGATATTCTTCTGCTCGCCGGTCTCCTTGGCGCGCAGGAGATATTGCTCATAGACCGAGCGCTTGGCCGAGGCCTCGCGTTCCAGTTCGCGCATCGAGACAAGGTCGCTGTTGACGTCGCCGCTGCGCACCTTCATCTGCGCCAGGCGGGAAGCAAGGTCCTGTTCGAGCTGGACCGAGCGTTTGAGGTCAACCTGCAGCGACGACGCGATGCGGCTGAGTTCGGCGACGATGCGTTCGCGCGCGCCGGTGAGCTGGGCCTCGAGCGCCTGGCGCTCGGGATGGCGCGGTCCGAGCCGGACCGCTGCCCGATCAGCCTCCTGTTTGAGCGTTGCGTATTGCGAGCGCAGATCGCTCATGGAGTTGGAGTTGATCTCTTCCGGCAAGGTGCCGCTGAGCACCGAATTCACGTTGACCTGACGTGCCGAGGCCGCGCGGGCGTTCAGCTCCAGCGTGCGGGCGCGAGCGACGGAAAGCTGCTCGTTGAGCTTGAGCATCTGGTCGTCGCTGATCAGATGGCCCTGCGCGTCGACAAGATCATGGGTGGCCCTGAAATCCTCGACCTTGCGCTCGGCCGCCTCGACGCCCTTGCGCATCTCGTCGAGTTTCGCCGTCAGTTCGTTGTTGGCCCGGCCGGCAGTGTCGGACTGGATTTCACCCGAAGTCTGCAGGAAGACCTTCGTCATCGTTTCGGCGATGAGCGCCGATTTCTGGGCGTCCTGCGTGGTGACGCCGATGGTGATCACGGAGGTCTTGCCGCCGCGCTCGACCGAAACGCTCTCGGCCAGGCTGACGATGGCAAGGGAAAGGCGGCGGGATTGGTCGACACCGCCCGGTCCGTCCTGGCGCAACAGGATCGAGCGGATCAGCGATATGACGCTCAGGCCGCCATTGCCTTGGCCGTTGAACTCGGGGTCGTCGACAAGGTTGAGCTCCTGGACAACCTTGTTCAACACGGTGCCGGAGGTCAGCAACTTGATCTGGTTCTCGACGTTGACGAGCGCCGCGTCGGGCATGACCACCGCCTGGGTGAGATCGCGATCCGTAAGCTTCAGGTCGCGCGGGTCGACGATCAGTTCGGTGGTGGACTCGTATTTCTTCGGCGTCGACAGGGCAATCGCAACGCCGAGCGCCGCGCCCAGTACCGTCGTGGTGATGATCAGCGCTTTGGACCTGGCGACGCCGCGAACCACCTGCATCGGATCGATCAGGGGCTTCCATTGCTGGCTGTCGGCATCCTCGCCAGGAGATGCTCCCGCTTCGCTCGCGCTCAGCGGTTCGGATGTGCTGCGCGGGGAATCAACGCTCGAGGCGATCTCAGGAACCGTCTCTTCATACGGCATCGCCGAGTCCGAACCGCCGATACCGGCCCCATCGTGCGAACGCGAAATGCCGGCGGACGCCGGAGCCGGCTCGCCGCCCGGCTGCAAGCGTTGCGTTGCGGTGGATGCGGAAGGCGCCGGATTCATCTTCGCCTCGCGCTGCGAACGCGCCAGGCGATGACGTGTGGCGGCATCCTCGCGCCATGACGGATTTGCCCGATCCCCTAGCGAGACCAGCGATGCCTCGTCCTCACCGCGCACGGCTTGGCCAAGCGCCAGCAAGGATCGCTCGCGCCTCCAGTCCTCACGATTTTCCCTGTCGCCCATTGTCGCGGAGCTTACTTTCAGCCGCCAGACAGCGGCAGTCGGCCATTTGTTAAGCCACGCTAAACAAGCATAGAAAACAAAAGGTTAATTTTAGGCGGCCGAAAGCATTGCTTGATGCCGGCTGCTTGGAATTTCAGCAGATGCAGGAAGATTTCAGAAGGGCACGTTAAACTTTGCCGCCTATGCCTTTCCCTGACCTATGACTGAGGCTAGCGACATACCGCAGAGGCGGCCCCTCGCCCGGATCGGCACCTTCGTGGCCGAAAGACGGGGGATTGTTCGCGACTATTTTTCAGCGATCAGCGGCGCCGGCGGGCGGCTGGTGTTTTCACTCGCCTACTTCATCGCCTTGGCCAATACGCTTTCCATCGCCGAGTTCGGCATGTTCGCCACCGCCTCGGCCGCCGGAGTGATGCTGTCGCGGCTTCTGGCCTTCGGCTTCATCTCGGCACTCTACCGCACCGCCACCATCCGCCCCAACCTGATTGGCACCTTCACCGCAGGCTTCCTGCTGCTGGGCATCGTCTCGTTGCCGCTGCTCGCCGCGGCCTCCTACATCGTCTACCTGATCTTCTTTGCCAGCACCGTGCCGCTGCCGGTGTTCGCGGCAATCGTCTTTGCCGAGGCGCTTCTGTGGCGGCCGGTGGAGGTGGCGCTGATCGTCAACAACGGTCTCGGCAAATTCGGCCGTGCCGCCGTGCTGGCGATCCTGGCGACGGCGTTGCGGGCAGCCGGCGCGGTGCTGTTCATGTTCTGGGCGCAACACAGCGTCTGGGTGTGGTCCTGGTTCTATATCGGCGCGAACGCGGCCTCGCTGCTGGTCGCGTTCGGCCTCTTCTATCCGCGCCAGCGGCTGCGGCTGCGCGGCGAGCTCTATCTCAGGCGGCTCGCCGATTCGATCTACGTCGCCGGCGCCGAGGTGTTGTTCTACCTGCAGATGGAGTTCGACAAGCTTCTGGTGCTGGCGATCGGCGGGCCGCACCTGGCCGGCATCTATGCCATCATCATGCGGCTGGTCGACCTGACGGCGATCCCGATCCGCACCTTCTCCATGATGCTGGTGCAGCGCATGATGCGCGCCCCGGAGCTCTTGTCACGGCTGGCGGTCAAGAGCGGCATCGAAGGCGGCGTATTCGCGGTCTCGACGCTGGCGCTGCTGGCGCTTGCCGTGGTGCTGCATTTCTTCCCCGGGGCGCTCGGCAAGAACGTCTCGGAGGCCGCTCCCCTGGTGGCGCTTGCGATCGGCGTTCCGGGACTGCGCAATCTGGTCGAATACCAGGCGGAACTTCTGTTCGCGCGCGGCCAGACGCTGGTGCGGGCGCTCAATCTCGGCCTGCTCGCCGCTCTCAAGGCGCTGCTGCTGACCTATGTGCTGACAACCATTGCCGACACATCGAAGCTGGTGCTGTCGCTCAACGTCGTCTTCCTGCTGCTCTATCTCGCGTCGATGCTGCTGACCTATTCGGCGCTGCGCAAGCCGGCGAAGGCGATCTGATCCTTCATCCGGGCAGTCTTTCCGAGAACCGGTTCGCTTTTCAGGATCAGGATCGGTCGAGCCCGATCAGCCGGCGGATGCGGCCGGTATCGGTGCCGATGAAGGACTGCATGCCGATCGCCACCTGTTCGGGCGCCATGGCGCCAACGAAGCGACGGAATTCATCATCCGACAGCGCCTCACCGGTCCAGTGGACGCGGCAGAATTCTTCCGAGCCATGGAAGTGGCCAGCGCCGTCCAGCAGATCGTCGACATAGCGGCCATAGATCATGCATTCGGAGAATCTGCGCGCCGAGCCGACGACCTCGACCCAGTTTCGGCCATGCACCTCCTCGATCCGACTGCACATGGCCAGCACGGTGTCGCGGCGCCAGGCGATCAGCGTCGAAATGTAATCGTGAACCGAATTCCTCGACGGATCGATGCCGAGCGCGGAGCCGGCATTGCGCGACCATATGCGATGCTCGTCATGACCGTCCTGCGCAAGCACGCCGTCACGGCGGAACAGCCGCGCCTTGCCGTCGCGCCAGAACGCGCCGCAATCGAAAGGCTTCAGGAAGGCGACGTCGGAATCGCAGAAGACCAGGACGTCCTGGCATGCGTGCGCCGCAACGGCGATGCGGCGCAGTTGCTGCACGTGCCAGCCGCGGAGCGGCTGCGTCTTCAAGCTGAGCCAGACGCGCCGCCGGAACAGGCTGAGCGGATCGTCGAAGACATGCAGCCAGCGCGGCAGCAGCTCACGTTCGTCGACGACGGAACGGTTGGCGCTCTCCAACCGTCGAAACAATTTGACGTCGCGGCCTTCGACCAGAATGTAGTGATGCGCGACGCCCGTGACGTGCCGGTCGAGGGTTTCGCAGAGCAAGCGGCAACGCTCGAAATCCGGCGCATAGCTTGCCGTCACCATGGCTGCCGTCGGCGTTGCCCGAAGCAGTCCGGGTTCGGCGATCGCGCCCGGAACGAACCTCTCGTTCAACGGACGTCTCCGGCGGCTTGGGGCCGGTTCAACAATTTCTGTTTGAGGACCCGCCACAGGAACAAGGGGTTGCCGACCACATAGCGGCGCCAGAGCCGTCCCGGCTCGACCGCCAGCCGAAACAGCCACTCCAGCCTGAGGCGCCGTATCCACAAGGGCGCGCGCGGCACGGCGCCGCTGAGAAAATCCAGCAGCGCGCCGACCGCGACCGGCAGCGTGCAGTGGCGCTCGTCGATGTGCCGTTCGATCCACAATTCCTGGCGCGGCACGCCCATGGCGACCAGCAGCATATCAGGCCGCAGCGCCGCGATGCGTTCGATGATTTCCGGCTCCTGCGCAGCGGAGAAGTAGCCGTCATGGATGACCACGAAGCTGTGCTGGACGGCAATCGCCGCGAGCTTCTTCGACGCGGCCTCGGCATTGACGCGCGTCGCGCCGAGCAGCCCCACGGTCAGCGGCCGGGTCACCGACCGCAGAAAGGCCGGCACGAAGTCGGTGCCGTTGAGATTGTCCGGGAACGGCGCGCCATAGAGAAGCTGCGCTGCGAGATCGACGCCGATGCCGTCCGGCAGGATGAGAAAATCGTCGAGCGCCTGGGCGAACACCGGATCGGTGTAGGCGAGATTGGCGTTATGGGCGTTGAGGAAGCTGACCTTGGTGAAGCGTCGTTCCGCGATCAGCCGCGTCAGCAGGGCGATCGCGTCGTCCCAGCGAATGGCGAGCACGGAGATGCCGAAGATCGTCTTCAATGTGTCGGGCCCGAACGAGGCGCGGGCGGCGTGCATGTTCATGCAAACGCCTCCTGCATGACCGGACCGAGCTTCTCCAGGCCAAACCGAATGGCGGCGTCCAGCGCCTTGAGCTGCCGGCGGTGGAACGCGCTGCCGTCAACGTCGCTTATGTCGGCCGCCGCGGTCTCCAGCGCCTTGGCAAAGGCGACCGGATCGTCGGTGACCGCGCAATTGACCGGGCGATGGTCAATGCCGCGCAGCGCGTGGCTGGTGGCAACGGCGGGCAGGCCGAGCTCGAACGTTTCGATCGTCTTCAATTGCACGCCGCTGCCGGCGGTGCTGATGAGCGGGATGACGGCGCCGCCGCGTATGAAAGCCTGGGCGTCCGGCACGCGTCCGACGAAAGCGACGCCGGGATGCGTCGAGGCGATGTCAGACGGCATGCTGCCGGCGATCCTGATGCGGAAGTCCGGGCGCAGATGCGGTACCACCTTGTCCAGGAACCAGCCGAGCCCGATGCGGTTCGGCTGCCAGGTCCAGGTGCCGATCAGCGCGGCGTCGCACTCAATCTTGCGCCGGCCGTTACGCGCCGGTGGCGTGGCGCCCGTCACCAGCGGCAGCACCGCCGAGCGGTCGTCGGAGGCCACGCCAAGTGCCGAACGGTCTTCCTCGGCCAGCGTGAAGACGAAACGCGCGCGGCGGCACAGACGCTCTTCCACGCTCTCGAGCAGCCTTGCCTCGCGGCGGAACAACAGGCGCTGGAAGATGCCCGGGGCGGCAGCGGCATTTTCCCGCGCCGAAAGATGCTCGACATTGTGGGCGACGAAGATCGAAGGCCGCTCGTCGAAGAGCTTTTCGAAGGCGCCGGCGAACTGCACGGAATTAAGCACATAGCCGTCGAAGGGGCCGGCGCGCTCGATGGCGGCGAGGACTTCGGCATCGGAGACCGCACGCAACTTGGCCGACGCGAAGGTGAGGCCCGAAAGCACCGCCTTGCCCACCCAGGCAAGCTTTTGTAGCGCTGAAGCATTTTCGGTGCGCACGTCGACGGCACCCAGCACGATGGTGTTTTCAGGATCGGCCGC
Organism: Mesorhizobium sp. B2-5-11; assembly: GCF_006440835.1. NCBI lineage: Bacteria > Pseudomonadati > Pseudomonadota > Alphaproteobacteria > Hyphomicrobiales > Phyllobacteriaceae > Mesorhizobium > Mesorhizobium sp. B2-5-11. The sequence continues at coordinate 45,933 of NZ_VFUK01000020.1, read as the reverse complement.
GGCTTTCCCCGGCCAGATGAAGCCGATGACGGTGACGCGCGCGCCGGCGCGCCGCAAGGCAGCGATGATTGCAGCATTGGCGATCTCGTAGCCCGATGCGAGAGCGCCATCGGGCACGATCGATGTGGCGAACAGCAGATGCATCTCACCTATCCTGTGGTGCAGCCGGTAGCAAAGCGCGGTGAACCCTTGATTAAACGCGCGCGCATCGACGGCCCAAAACCCCCGCCTGAAGGGCCACTCCGTGAAAGGTGATTAACGAAACGTTATCGTCGTGGTGCTAACAGAACTCGACCCACCATGCGGCTGACACGGATGATCCCTTTGCAATCGGACGGTTCGGTATCGATCGCGGGACGATCCCCCCGGCTTGATACGGAGGCCGTCGAAGCCGTCGTCACCTTGCCGACCTTCAAGCGGCCGGACCAGGTCCTGCAAACGCTGGCGTCGCTGCGGGCGCAGCAGACCGGCAGGCGCTTTGCCGTCATCGTCATGGAGAACGAGGCCGAGGCGCGTGCCGGCGCCCAGGCGTCGCTGCCGCTGTTCGAGCGCGGCGACATACCGGGCATGGTGATCATCGCGCATCAGCGCGGCAATTGCAGCGCCTACAATGCCGGCTGGCAGACGGCGATCCTGCATTTCCCGAATTTCAGGCACCTGCTGGTCATCGACGATGACGAGATAGCCGATCCGCACTGGCTGGAACGGATGTGCGCGGCGGCCGAGAGCCTTGGCGCCGATGTTGTCGGCGGTCCGCAAGTGCCCGACTTCGCCGATCCCGCCCATGCGCGCTGGGCCAAGCATCCGGTCTTCGCGCCGCCCTACCGCAAGACGGGCCTCGTGCCGGCGCTCTATTCGTCCGGCAATCTCCTGGTCGGGCGCAACGTGCTTACCGCCATGGGGCCGCCGTTCCTCGACCTGAGATTCAATTTCATGGGCGGCGGCGATTCCGACTTCCTGAGCCGGGCGGCGCAGCGCGGCTTCGTGCTTGGCTGGTGCGCCGAGGCCAGGGTGACCGAGACCGTCCCGGCCCGTCGGGTCGAGGCCGACTGGATCCGCGCCCGCAGCCTGCGCAACGGCGTGATCTCGACGCTGGTCGAAAAGAAGAAACGCGCCGGCACCCCGCTGGCCGGCGTCAGGGTGTTGCTGAGGAGCCTGGCCCTGCTTGCCGCCTCGCCATTTCGCGGCGCCGCCAGGCTGGCGCGGACAGGATCGCCGGCGGCCGCCATCTACCCTGTCCATGTGGCGCTGGGCCGCGTGCTGGCCGAATTCGGATATGCCAATGAGCAATACCGCCAGCCTGAAAAGAACTGAGCGCGCGCCGCTCAGCGCCGCGTTCACACGCGACGGCGTGGCAACCGCGATCGCGGCGCTGCTGTTCACCGTCATCCTGATATCCTTCCGCCCGTTCCAGCCCGCGGGCGCGGAACTCACCGGCGAAGGCGGCGACATCGTCAACCAGCTCGGCTTCGGCTCGCTCGGCGCCGTTTCCATCTTTTCGCTGATGGCGTTCGCCGAGCCGCGCATCGTGCGTTCGCTGCTCAGCCCTTCCTGGATGCTGATGCTGGGTTTCTTCTTCCTGTCGGTGGTGCTGGCGACAGACCCGCCCTCGGCGATGCGCGCCGCCTCCTTCACCATGATCGGCATCCTGACCATGGCGACCATCCTTGTGCTGCCGCGCGACGCGGATTCCTTCTCGAAGGTCATCATCTTCACCGCGGTGGCCGTCATGGGCCTGTCCTATCTCGGCCTCATCGTCTTTCCGCACGAGGCAATGCACACGGCCGATTCGCAGGAACCCGAACATGCCGGCCTGTGGCGCGGCGTCTTCACCCACAAGAACATCGCCGGCCCGGTCATGGCCTGCTTCAGTTTCGCCGGCCTCTATCTCTTCCGGCGCGGGCAGCGGTTCTGGGGCGCCGGAATTTTCTTCGCGGCGATGGTGTTCATGCTGCACACCGGATCCAAGACCACGGCCGGCCTGGTGCCGTTCTCGATCCTGATCGTCATGTTTCCAAGCATCGTCGGCATGCGGCTCGGCACGCCGATCCTGTTCGCGCTGGCGATCGTCGCTACCGCGGTCGGCACGCTGGGCATCGTTTTCCTGCCGCCGGTGAAACAGCTGGCGGCGATCTATTTCCCCGGCCTGACCTATACCGGGCGCACCACGCTCTGGGAGTTCGCCGGCGAGATGCTGGCGAAGAAACCGTGGACCGGCTACGGCTATGAGAGCTTCTGGGGAACGCCGCTGCTGCTCAACCAGGATCAGCCCTTCGACCGGCCGTGGGATATCAGGACTATCGTGCATGGCCATGACGGTTATCTCGATATCGCGGTGCTGATGGGCATTCCGGCCCTTTGCGTGGCGGTCTACACTTTCCTGATCGCCCCTTTGCGCGACTACATGCGCATTCCCTTGCGCAAGGAAAACATCTATCTCGGCGACTTCTTCATGATGGTGGTGCTGTTCGCCGCGCTCAACGCCTTCCTCGAAAGCTTCTTCTTTCATCGCGGCGATCCGGTGTGGCTGTTCTTCGTGCTCGGTGTGCTTGGGCTCAGACAAGTTTCGCTGCGCCCGGTCGCGCTGCGCAACGCCGGTCGTGGCGCGCGATTGGGCCACTCCACCTGACAGGGCTTCCCCGTTGATCCGCGAGCGTTTATGTGAAGCCTTTCCTCGGAGGGCTTTCGATGACGATCAGGCTTGTTCTCGCCGGCTGCGGCAATATGGGTTACGCCATGCTCTCGGGCTGGCTGAAATCCGGCAAGCTTGCACCGTCGTCCGTTTTCGTGGTCGAGCCCAATGCCGACCTGCGCCAGCGCGCGGCCGCACTCGGATGCGGAACGGCTGCCGACGCCACCGATATCCCGGCCGGTGCCGTGCCTGATCTCATCGTCATCGCCGTGAAGCCCCAGGTGATCCGCGACGTCACCGCCGCTTACAAACGTTTCGGCGAAGGGCGCACCACCTTCGTCAGCATTGCCGCGGGCACGCCGGTCGCCACCTTCGAGGAAATCCTGGGCGACCGCGCGCCTGTTGTGCGCTGCATGCCCAACACGCCTGCTTCCATTGGCAAGGGCATGATGGTGGTGTTTTCCAATCCGCTGGTTTCCGACGACACCAAGCGTTTCGTCGCCGACCTCTTGTCGGCCAGCGGCGAAGTGGCCACCATCGACGAGGAGGGACTGATGGATGCGGTGACCGCCGTGTCGGGATCGGGGCCGGCCTATATCTTCCATTTCATCGAAGCGCTGACCGTCGCCGCCGAGAAGGCGGGCCTGCCGGCGGCGACCGCCAGGCTGCTCGCCATGCAGACCGTCTATGGTGCCGCCTCCCTCGCCGCCGAAAGCGGCGAGGAGCCGGGCCTGCTGCGCCAGCAGGTGACCAGCCCGAACGGCACGACGGCGGCGGCGCTTGGTGTGCTGATGGGCGAGGACCGGTTGACCAATCTCCTCACGCAAGCGGTGGAAGCGGCGCGGCTGCGGTCGATCGAACTGGGGAAATAGAGCAGACTCCCTAGGCCAGATCGGTATGCGAGAAGTCGTTGCCTTTGTAGAGCAGAGCAGAGCCACGACTCTTTGCGCATGCATAGGACAGGCAATCGGCCAGGTTGAGTTGGGCGGGATGCCCGCGTCCTTTTCCATAGTCTGAAAAAGCTTGGACCGCGAGCTTGGCGTCGCCGGCGTCGATCGGAACGATTTCGATTTCGGACTCGCGCAGAAAAGCCTCTATCGCCACTTCAGCGACAAGCGGCTCAACGGCCAGCATAGTTGAAAGCCGCATAGCCGCTTCGAGCACCACCAACGCGGAAGTAATTTTGCGAGGTGCTACCGCGATGCGGTTGCTCCACTCGCCAGCATCTCCCTCTCCCGAAAGAATTGCGACGACCACCGAGGTGTCGACAAACATCAAGAGTGGCCCCACATCTCATCGATCTCATCCTTGTCTACGGGCCGGCCGCCATGACCAGCTCTGGCTTTGAGTTCATCAGCGATGGCAGCCAGCCGCTGCGCCAACGGAGCGCGTCCACTTTCCCGTTTCAGTTCGGACTCAAGAGCTTCGATCACCGCCTCGGTCATCGAAATCTTGCGTTTGGCGGCGAGCCGCTGTGCCAGCTCACGTGCACGCGGGTCCCTGATCTGGAGGTTCATTGGTCGATCCTCAGCGTCATCTGCCATTACAATATAGTGCATCTGTCATGACAGCGCCACAACGGGCTTATTTTTCGTACAGCATCTCATCCTGCAGCCGGCGCAGAGCGAACAGTCTCGTCGCCCGGTCGGGTGCGGCGTTGTCGGCCGTCAACAGCTCGCCTTTCCTCACCGGTTTCAGCACCTTGCCGCCCTCGAGTAGGCCGACCGGCACGGCACGCCGGGCGCGAGCGTCTTCGACGGTCATCGTCCAGGAGCGATAGCAGGTCTCGCCGATCGCATCGAAGGTTTCGCCGGCGGCCAGATCCCGCTTGGCGACGGCGCATACCTCGGCGACCGGCCTTGGCAGCGGCACCATGTCGGGCTTGCCGAAGAGCACGATGCGGGCCGCCGTCAGCGGCACTTCCAGCGAGGTCAAATGGTAGGGTCGGAACAGGCTGTAATAGGGACCGTGGCCGATATGCAGGTCGTCCATGCGCTCGACGATGCGCGGGTGGGTCGCCTCGACGATGACGAAGACACCGGGTGCGACACCCTTGCCGATGGTGTAGTCGACAACGCCCTTTTTCGTGAGCAGCCCGCCATGCTCGCGCGGAATGAGCACCTTGACGAGGTCGTCGCGGTCGGCCTTCGGGCCGTGCATGCCGGGCACGTCGGGCACCAGCCCGGTGGCGTTGGCGATGGCGCACATCTCGACCATGGTTTTCGAACCGTCGACGAACTCGACCAGCATGCGCGGGTTCATGTTGCGGCGGATCGCTTCCTCGCGATAGTCGTCGGGCACGGCATCGTGGTTAAGCGGGTTGTTCTTGCCCTTGCCGGCCGAGACGATGGTCAAGTCCAGTGCGGAGGCGAACTCGATCAGCTCCATGCAGCTCGAGGGCTCGTCTCCGGCGCCGACCGAATAGACGACGCCGAGGCGATCTGCCTGCTGCTTGAGATAGCAGCCGATAGTGACGTCGGCCTCTACATTCATCATCACCAGATGCTTGCCATGCTGCATCGCCATCAGGTCGAAGTCGGCGGCGACGCCGGGCTTGCCGGTGGCGTCGATGACGACGTCGATCAGCGGATTGGTGACCAGCATCTCGTTGGAGGTGATGGCGATCTTTCTCGACTCGATCGCCGCGGTGACTTTCGAAGCGGTATCGGCTTCGACGGCCATCGCTTCGTCACCATAGGCGATGCGGACCGCTTCGCGCGCCGTATGCGGACGTCTTGTCGAGACCGCGCAGACCGAAATGCCGGGCATCAGCATGCCTTGCGTGACCAGATCGGTGCCCATTTCGCCCGAACCGATGACGCCGATGCGTACCGGGCGGCCCTCGGCGGCACGGCTGGCGAGATCGCGGGCGAGCCCGGTCAAGGCGACATTGGTCATGCGGGGATGTCCACAGCTTCCTGGTTCGCGTCGGATTAGCAGGGAATAGCTCCTCCTTGCCAACGAAACTGGCCTCGGCCCGTCAATTTCCCATGAAATCGCGCAGGACAGAGGCGCTCGCCACGGTTCGGTTGGCCCAAAGACTGGGCTCCGAACTCGGCGACAAAGACCTGACGACTGCCAGTCCGCTGTGCCGGCAGCTTCTCATGATAGGAATTTTTTCTTGACTGGGTGAGGGCAACTATGCTACATATTTGCCCATGGTGCTGAGTTGCGCCAGGGCCCGCCGCACAGGCGGGTTTTTCCGTTCAATGCTCCGTCAAGAGCGCACAGGCGAAGGCTCCGTCAGCCCGGATGCCTTGGGTTCAAAGACTTGCCAATTGACATTGCCTTGAACTGCCTCAATAAAACATTCGTTCGCCAGCGAAGGCAAATGTTCATCCCGCATCACCGAGCGGGACGCATTCCGGCTCGCGGGCAGAACGGGGAGTGCCTTTGCGCCGAGGTTGGCGGCAAAGGCGTTGGAGGTCAACGGAGCATCATTTCGAACCCGGGGGTCGGGCTCGGTGCTCCAGGGGAGGACAAATGGATACTATTCTTGCGGGCCTCAAAGGGGCCATCGACACGCTCGGCGCAACAGTGCTGCTGCCGATCGTCATTTTCATCATAGCCGTCGTTCTGGGCGCAAAGGTCAGCAAGGCTTTTCGCGCCGCGGTCACCATCGGCGTCGCCTTCATCGGCATCAACCTCGTGCTTGGCCTGATGTTCACGTCGATCGGCGACGTCGCCAAGGCCATCGTCACCAACACCGGCATTCATCGCGACATCATCGATGTCGGCTGGCCGTCGGCGGCCGCCATCGCCTTCGGCTCGTCGGTCGGCCTGTGGGTCATCCCCGTCGGCATCCTGGTCAACATCGTGCTGTTGCTGACGCGCATGACGCGCACGCTCAATGTCGACGTCTGGAACTTCTGGCACTTCGCCTTTGTCGGCTCGCTGGTCGTGGCGGCGACCGACAATCTGGCCTACGGCATCGCCATCGCGGCATTGGTCGCGGCACTGTCGCTGCTGTTCGCCGACTGGTCGGCGCGCGCAGTGCAGCAGTTCTACGGCGTGCCCGGCATTTCGGTGCCGCACCTGGCTTCCGCGCAGATCCTGCCGATCGCCATCATCCTGAACTGGATCATGGACCGCATTCCCGGCATCAACCGCATCAACATCAACACCGAGACCATCGAGCGCCGGTTCGGCGTGTTCGGCGAACCTGTCGTGCTCGGCTTGATCATCGGTCTCGTGCTCGGTGCCATCGCCTTCTACAATGCGGGCGATCTCGGCACGGTGCTCGCCAAGGTGCTTGGCACCGGCATGACCCTGGCAGCCGTCATGCTGCTTTTGCCGCGCATGGTGAAGATCCTGATGGAGGGCCTGATCCCGGTCTCCGACGCGGCGCAGGAATTCGTGCGCAAGCGCACCGGCGACCGCGAGCTTCTGGTCGGCCTGGACTCCGCCATCCTGATCGGGCATCCCGCCGCGATCTCGTCGTCGCTGATCCTGGTGCCTATCGCGATCATCCTGTCGGTGATCCTGCCGGGCAACCGCGTCATCCTGTTCGCCGACCTGGCGGTCATTCCCTTCATCGTCGCCATGACCGCCCCTCTGGTCAAAGGCAATGTGTTCCGCATGGTGGTGATCGGCACGGTGACGCTGGCGATCGGTTTCTACGTCGCCAACGCGCTGGCGCCGCTGTTCACAAGTGCGGCCGTCGCGTCGGGCTTCAAGCTGCCGGCAGACGCGCTGCAGATCACCTCGGTCGTCGACGGCTTCCTGTGGGTGCCCTATGTGATCATCGAGGCGATCCAGGGACTTGGCCTTGCCGGCATCGTCGTGATCGCCGTGGTCATCGCGGCATTGTTCGTCCTCTATCGCCGCAACACGCTCGGCTGGGAACGGGCAGCGGGCGCCGAGGACGAGCCGGCCGAAGGCACGGCCTGAGCCTCATCACGCCTGACGTTTGAAATGATCGTGCGCCCTCCCCGGGCGCATGATTTTATCGACGGAGCAAAAACATGTCTGACGGACTCATGCAGCTTCTGGACCCCGAAGCGATCGTGCTCGGATCCGATGCCTCGACCAATGAGCAGATCATCCGCATCCTGGCCGGCCGGCTCGAGACGCTCGGCTATGTCAGAAGTTCCTACGCCGACGCGGTCGTGCGCCGCGAGTTGACCATCCCGACAGGACTGCCGCTGGAGCGCGCCGACAATGTCGCGGTGCCGCACACCGATCCCGAACATGTCCTGAAGCCCGGGATCGCTTTGGGCACATTGAAGCACCCCGTCGTCTTCGCCAACATGGAAGACCCCGACGAGAAGCTGCCGGTCGGCTTCGTCTTCCTGCTTGCCATCAATGACAAGGACAAGCAGATTGAAGCGCTGCAGGCCGTTATGGCCACCATCCAGAATCCAGATGCATTGGACGGCCTGAGGTCGGCCACGACGCTAGACGACGTTCGGGCCGTGCTCGGCTGAACAAGGAGAAGCAAGAGATGTCCAGACAGAAAACAATTCTCTTTGCCTGCGGCACGGGCATAGCCACCTCAACCGCGGTCAACGTCGCCGTCACCGAGGCGATGAAGCAGCGCGGCCTGACCTTCAACGCCCAGCAGGCCAAGGCGACCGAAGTGCCGGGGCTGGCCGACAGCGTCGACTTCATCGTCGCCACGACGCCGATCTCGGCTTCGGTGACCAAGCCGGTCATCAAGGGCCTCGCCTTCCTCACCGGCATCGGCAAGGACAAGGTGCTCGACGAGATCGAGGTGCAACTGCGCAAGTAGGCCGCGGCACGCGCTCGGTTTCAGGTCACCCTGACGTAGCTCGTCATGCCCGATTTCTGATGCTCGATGATATGGCAGTGCAGCAGCCAGTCGCCGGGGTTGTCGGCGACGAAGCCGAGGCTCACCTTCTCGTTGGGCTGGATGAGATAGGTGTCGGAAACCAGCGGCTGCACGGGCCGAGTCGAGGATGACAGCACTTTGAAGCTCATGCCGTGCAAATGCATCGGATGCGATTGCGGCGTCAGGTTCTCCATGTCGATGACATAGCTCCTGCCAAGCTTCAATTCGGCCAGCGGAGCGGTCGGATCCGGCGTATCGCCAGGCCACGGCACCTTGTTGATGGCCCAGAAACTGTAGCCGAGCGAACCGCATATGCCGTCGCTCGGAATGTTCTCGGCCGTAGCGCTGAGCGCCAGCGAAATATGCTGGGCAGCGGAGAGATCGACCTCCGCCACCGGATTGGCCTCCAGCGGCGCGACATCACGAATGTCGCGCTTCAGCGAGCTGCCAGCCGCACGCAAGGTAGCCAGCACCTTGGGCTTGGTGCCCCTGACGTCCCGCAGGCTCACGACCGCGCCCTCCGCGTCAGGCATGCGGATGGCGAGTTCCATGCGCTGTCCCGGGCCAAGCAGCAAGGCATCGGGCGAAAAACGCTGCGGCACCGGATTGCCGTCCAGCGCGATCACCGTCGCCTCCGCGCCGTTGACGCGAAAGGCATGGATGCGCGTCACGTCGGTGATGGCGACGCGCAGCCGCACCAGCCCGCCGGCTGGCGCGTCATAGTGCGGCTGGTCGAGCCAGTTGGCCGTGCGCACCGTGCCATAGGTGCCGGTTCTCGCGGCATCCCGCGGCCGGAACTGATCGATGAACTGGCCATCGTCGCCGAGGCGCCAGTCGCGCAGATTGAGGACGATTTCGGCATCGAATTTCGGATCACCGGGATTTTCGACCACGATGACGCCGGTCAGGCCGTGCCCCATTTGCTCCAGCGTATTGCAATGCGGGTGGTACCAGAAGGTGCCGGCATCGGGCGGCGTGAAGGCGTAGTCGAAATGATCGCCGGTATAGACGTAGGGCTGGACCAGGAACGGAACGCCGTCCATCTTGTTGGGGACCCGAACGCCGTGCCAGTGGATCGTCGTCGGGTCGTCGATCGCGTTGACGAGCCGGGCGGCGAAGGGCTCGCCCTTTTTCATCCTCAGCACCGGCGGCATTCCGGCGCTGCCATATGTCAGCACGTCCCGGGTCGGGCCGACCTCCATCAGCGTGGCCTGGATCCTGGCCGTCCGCAGCACCACCGGCTCGGGCGTGGCGACGGCCCAGCCGCCAAGCCTCCCCATCGCCGCGAGCCCGCCCGCACCGGCAACCGCGGCCGATTTCAGAAGTCGACGGCGTGTGATCAAGCTCATGCTGCGCTCCAGCGGGAAAACCCTCGGAATCGCCGACTTGAATCACGATCGGACGGCCAGCGCAAATGCCGATATCGGCATTTGTGTCTCGATGAAGCCGCGGCCAGCACCGTCTGCGCGGACGGCGCTTCGCCCTGCGACTCTGATCGGGACGACGGCCGCGCCAGGTCATGCTTCAAGGCACTGACCGGAGCGGACTCGCCCGGGTCGCCAATGCCGATGTTTTCAACCGTCCGATCGGGCGGGTGGGTAGCGGAAGGGCGTCAAGCGGTCGCCCCCTATGGGCAGGCGCTCGTCGCGGAGGAAAGCAAGCAGGCCGATTTGCTCCCGCCATGAAAGCGCGACGAGAACCAACCTGCGCGAAATCTCGGATTCAGGTGCCGGATGCGCCTTTTTTTGCCCGTTCGTGCCGCAAGGGCTTAAGAATGGGACGGATGGCGCTGAAAATGTCGGGCAGTCTGGTGCTGCGAGAGAGGATTGAACTCTCGACCTCTCCCTTACCAAGGGAGTGCTCTACCACTGAGCTACCGCAGCCGCTGATGGCGGGGCTTCTGCCATATCGAACCGGCAAGCGCAAGGCCAAGTGCAAAGCATCTGTGAAAGCCTTTGCCGGATACGTTTTGATGACATGGCCGCGCCACAATGTTGGTTATGCCTGAATAGCGGGCTGGCCGGCCGCCGGCTAGGACGGGACGATGAACGACAAGACAATTCCACCGAAAAAGAGCGGCACCGGCCGCAAGGACCGCCTGGCCGAACAGCTGCGCGCGAATCTGTTGAAGCGCAAGGCACAGTCGCGCTCGCGGCGCGCCGGCGACGCCGACAAGCGGCGCGCCGGGGACGCCGACAAGCGGCCGGACGGGGTCGGCGCGGCGAAGGAAATACAAAAAGATTAACTCAAATCAGCCACTCTTGGGTCGGGTGCCAGGAAATCCTATTTCTTGAACCAGGTTGGCCGATGGTCTAGACGGGCCGATACTCAAACGATTGAAACCGGCTTTCGGGGCCGAGGGGATAGTCTTCATGGATCGCATCAGAATTGTCGGCGGCAACAAGCTCGCCGGAAGCATTCCGATCTCGGGCGCGAAAAACGCCGCCCTGCCGTTGATGATCGCGTCGCTTCTGACAGACGACACGCTGACGCTCGAAAACGTGCCGCATCTGGCCGATGTCGAGCAACTGATCCGCATCCTGGGCAATCACGGCGTCGATTATTCGGTCAACGGACGCCGCGAAAAGCAGAATGAAGGCTATTCGCGCACCATCAATTTTTCCGCCCGCAACATCGTCGACACGACGGCCCCTTACGAGCTGGTGTCGAAGATGCGCGCTTCGTTCTGGGTCATCGGCCCGCTGCTGGCCCGCATGGGCGAGGCCAAGGTGTCGTTGCCGGGCGGTTGCGCCATCGGCACGCGGCCGGTCGACCTGTTCCTGGAAGGCCTGCAGGCGCTGGGCGCCGACATCGACGTCGACACCGGCTATGTCATCGCCAAGACCAGGAATGGCCGCCTCGTCGGCAACCGTTATGTCTTTCCGAAAGTGTCGGTCGGCGCCACCCATGTGCTGATGATGGCGGCGTCGCTCGCCAAGGGCGAGACGGTGCTTGAGAACGCCGCCTGCGAGCCCGAGATCGTCAACCTCGCCGAATGCCTCAATGCCATGGGTGCCAAGATTTCCGGCGCCGGCACGCCAACCATCACCATCGACGGCGTCGAGGCGCTGTCGGGTGCGCGAGTGCGCGTCATCCCGGACCGGATCGAGACCGGAACCTATGCCATGGCCGTCGCCATGACCGGCGGCGACGTCGTGCTCGAGGGCGCGCGTCCCGATTTGCTGCAGACCGCGCTGGACGTGATCTCGCAGACGGGCGCCGAGATCACGCCGACCAATTCCGGCATTCGCGTCAAGCGCAACGGCGCCGGCATTTCACCGGTCGACGTGACGACGGCGCCCTTTCCGGCTTTCCCGACCGATCTGCAGGCGCAGTTCATGGGCCTGATGACCATGGCCAAGGGCAAGTCGCGCATCACCGAGACGATCTTCGAAAACCGCTTCATGCATGTGCAGGAACTGGCGCGCCTGGGCGCCCACATCACGCTTTCGGGCCAGACGGCGATCGTCGACGGCGTGCCGAAACTGAAGGGCGCGCCTGTCATGGCGACCGACCTTCGCGCTTCCGTTTCGCTGGTCATCGCCGGCCTGGCGGCCGAAGGCGAAACCACGGTCAACCGCGTTTATCATCTCGACCGCGGCTTCGAGCGGCTGGAGGAAAAGCTGTCCAACTGCGGCGCGGTGATCGAACGGATCTCGGCTTAGGCCAATCCCCGCCCGCCTCACGGCTGCGCGGACCGGAACGATCTCCGGATTCCTGCTTGAGCATGATCTTTTCCGAAAAGCGGTTTCCACTTTTCGGGATCATGCTCTAACAGAAGGCTGAACAGTCAATTTTCAGGTGCGAAATCCGCATGACCGGCCTCAAGCTTATCGCCCTCGACGACCAGGACCTGAGCATCGTCTCCGCCCATGTCCAGGACGCCGTGATGAAAGTCTCTGACCTTGAATATCTTCCCGCGGCCAAGCGTTTCGTGCTGACCATGAACCGTTTCGTCTGGGAGGCCAAATCGGGCTTCTTTCGCCAGCACAACGAACGGCGCCAGGCCGTGCTGCATTTCGATCGGGTTCTGGGCGCCAAGACCAGCGGCATTGCCCGCGACAAGCCGGCCGAAGTGCTGTCGCTGCTGGCGATCAGCTTCATCGAGATCAGCAAGCCGGCCGGCATAGTCGAGCTGATCTTTTCGGGAGGCGGCGCAATCATGCTCGATGTCGAATGCATCGAGGCCCGCCTTGCCGATGTCGGCGGCACGTGGGAAGCCACGTCGCGCCCCGTGCACAGGACCTGAGCGATGGCCATCACGCTTCGTCAGTCCGACGCCGATTTCGAACAGCGTTTCGCCGCTTTCCTCACCACCAAGAGAGAAGTGTCGGCCGATGTCGACGCGGCCGTGCGCCAGATCATCGCGCGCGTGCGCGCCGACGGCGACGCCGCCCTCGTCGACTTTACCAGACGCTTCGACCGGGCCGACCTCAGGGAACTCGGCATTGCCGTGTCGAAGGACGAGATCGCCCGCGCCTATGCCGCTTGCGACCACCAGACGATCGAGGCACTCGAATTCGCGCGCGACCGCATCCGCGCCTACCACGAGCGGCAGCGGCCGAAGGACGACCGCTTTACCGATGCCGCGGGCGTCGAGCTCGGCTGGCGCTGGACTGCGGTCGAGGCGGTCGGGCTTTACGTGCCGGGCGGTACTGCGAGCTATCCCAGTTCGGTGCTGATGAACGCCATACCGGCCAAGGTCGCCGGCGTGGAGCGCATCGTTATGGTGGTGCCGGCACCCGGCGGCGTCATCAATCCGCTTGTGCTGGTGGCGGCCGACCTTGCCGGCGTGCCGGAAATCTATCGCGTCGGCGGCGCCCAGGCGATCGCTGCCCTGGCCTATGGCACCGAGACGATCAAGCCGGTCGCCAAGATCGTCGGCCCTGGCAACGCCTATGTCGCGGCGGCCAAGCGCCAGGTGTTCGGCACCGTCGGCATCGACATGATCGCCGGCCCCTCGGAAGTGCTCGTCGTGGCCGACGGCGACAATGATCCCGACTGGATCGCCGCCGATCTCCTGGCCCAGGCCGAACATGACGCGTCCGCGCAGTCGATCCTGATCACCGACGATCCGGCCTTTGGCAAGGCGGTGGAGGAGGCGGTCGAACGGCAGCTGCCAAACCTGCCACGGGCGGAGACGGCGGCGGCGAGTTGGCGCGATTTCGGCGCGGTGATCGAGGTTGCGGCAATCGAGGCAGCGCTGCCGCTGGTCGACCGTATCGCGGCCGAGCATGTCGAACTGGCAATCGACGATGCCGAGGGCTTCCTGTCGCGGATGCACAATGCCGGTGCCGTGTTTCTCGGCCGCCATACGCCGGAAGCCATCGGCGACTATGTCGGCGGTTCCAACCACGTGCTGCCGACGGCGCGCTCGGCGCGTTTCTCGTCAGGCCTTTCGGTACTCGATTTCGTCAAGCGCACCTCGATCCTGAAGCTCGGGCCCGAGCAATTGCGCGCGCTGGCGCCTGCCGCGATCGCGCTGGCCAAGGCGGAAGGGCTCGACGCGCATGGACGCTCCGTCGCTATCCGGCTGAACATGTAGGCGCCATGTCGGGCTCCGATCAAACCCGTGCGAGGCTGATCGATGTCGAACTCGATGAATCGATCGGCCGTTCGACGCCCGACGTCGAGCACGAACGCGCGGTGGCGATCTTCGACCTGATCGAGGAGAACAGTTTTCAACCGGTCAACGACAGCGGCGCGGGCCCCTACCGGCTGAAGCTGTCGCTGGCCGAGTCCCGCCTGGTTTTCGCCGTGACGCGCGACGACGGTTCCGCCGTGGTGACCCATATCCTGTCGCTGACGCCGCTCAGGCGCATCGTCAAGGACTACTACATGATCTGCGAAAGCTATTACGACGCCATTCGCTCCTCGACGCCGAGCCATATCGAGGCGATCGACATGGGTCGCCGCGGCCTGCACAACGAGGGTTCGCAGACGTTGATGGACCGGCTCGCCGGCAAGATCGACATCGATTTCGACACGGCGCGCCGGCTGTTCACGCTGGTCTGCGTGCTCCATTGGCGGGGTTAACCCCTGACCGCCGGCGCACCGCCCCGTTCGATCCTGTTCCTGTGCGGCATGAATGCCGTGCGCTCGCCGATGGCCGAGCTGTTGGCGCGGCGCATGCTGCCGGCCAGCACCTTCGTCGCCTCCGCGGGCGTGCGCAGCGGCGAGCGTGACCCGTTCGTCGATGCCGTGCTTGCCGAGGAAGGCCTGTCGCTGGGCGAGCGCCACCCAAGGACGATGGACGAGCTGGAAGACGACTATTTCGATCTCATCGTCACGCTCGCGCCGGAGGCGCACCATGCCGCGCTGGAGCTCACCCGCTCGCTCGCCGTCGAGGTCGAATACTGGCCGACGCCGGATCCTACCGGCGCCAGCGGCACGCGCGAGCAGATCATCGCGGCCTATCGCGATGTGCGCGAACGGCTGAAGTTGCGCATAGGCCGACGTTTTTTGCTTCCGGAAGCAAAAAACGCGATGGATTAAGCGTGTTCACAAGCCGACGATTATCATATAGGTTCCGCCGAATTTCCGGCTAGAGTCGGATGCGGTTGGGTCTCTTCGACCTGACAGCTTCCGACTCTAGATCAAAGAAGTAGAGCATGATGTCGTCCGAAAACCGCTTCATACTTTTCGGCATCATGCTCTAAACGCCGGGAAACCATCCAAGCAAAGGTATCGAATGCCGAAGGAAGAAGTCCTCGAGTTTCCGGGTGTCGTCACGGAACTGCTGCCCAACGCCATGTTCCGGGTGAAACTCGAAAACGAACACGAAATCATAGCCCATACGGCCGGCCGCATGCGCAAGAACCGCATCCGCGTGCTGACCGGCGACAAGGTCCTGGTCGAGATGACGCCCTACGACCTGACCAAGGGCCGCATCACCTATCGTTTCAAGTAAGATCAAGGCCAACTGGTCCGCGATGAGCATTTTGCTGAAGCTGGTGCTTGCCTCGGGTTCGCCGCGCCGCATCGAACTCCTGCAGCAGGCCGGCATCGAACCGGACCGCATACTGCCCGCCGACATCGACGAGACGCCGCTGCGTGCCGAGCATCCGCGCTCGCTGGCCAAAAGGCTGTCGAAGGAAAAGGCCGAAAAGGCATTTGCCTCGCTGAAGTCGGAAACCGACTACGCGCCGGCCTTGGTGCTGGCCGCCGACACGGTGGTCGCTGTCGGGCGGCGCATCCTGCCCAAGGCCGAGACGCTCGATGATGCCGCCAACTGCCTCGGACTGCTGTCGGGGCGTTCGCACCGGGTCTATTCCGGCATCTGCCTGATCACGCCCGGCGGCAAACTGCGCCAGCGGCTGGTCGAGACGCGGGTGCGGTTCAAGCGGCTGCCGCGCGAGGAGATCGACGCCTATGTCGCGTCGGGAGAATGGCGCGGCAAGGCCGGCGGCTATGCCGTACAGGGGCTTGCGGGCGCTTTCGTCGTCAAGCTGGTCGGCTCCTACACCAATGTCGTCGGCTTGCCGCTTTACGAGACCGTAGCGTTGCTTTCGGGCGAAGGCTTCAAGGTCCATCAAAACTGGTCCTCGGCGCGGCCATGAGCGCGGACGACAAGGTGACGCCGCTGCGGCCAAAGCGCCCCTGCCCCGAATGCGGCAAGCCTTCGGCGCGCGAGACCTACCCGTTCTGCTCCAAGCGCTGCAAGGACATCGACCTCAACCGCTGGCTGAAGGGCGCCTATGTCATCAAAGCCCGCGACGACGAGGAAGAACCCGACGCCGACGAGCCGAAATAAGCTAAGAGCGACGCTTGGTCAGGCGGCTTCAGTCTTGCGGCTCACGCGTGCCCAGGCCGGCAGCCAGTCGCCGTGGGCGGCAAGAAGCTCGTCCACCAGTGACCATATCTGGTCGAGATCGAGCTCGGCTGCCGTGTGCGGATCCATCATCGCCGCATGGTAGATGTGTTCCCGGTTCTCGCTCGTCAGCGCCCGCACCGTCAGTTCCTGCACGTTGATGTTGGTGCGGATCAGCGCCGTCAATTGCGGCGGCAGGTCGCCAATGTAAGTCGGCTGGATGCCGGAGGCGTCGACCAGGCACGGCACCTCGGCGGCGCACTCGCGGGGCAGCGAGGTGATGCAGCCATTGTTGCGAACGTTGCCGTAGATCACCGACGGCTCGCCGGTCCAGACCGAATTCATGATCGAGGAGGCATATTCCTTCGACTGCTCGACCTCGATGCGCTCGGCCGAGCGGTAGGCTTCCGCCTGCCCCTGCCAACGCTCGATCTGCTCGATGCAGCGCTTGGGATATTCATCCAGCGGGATGCCGTATTTCTCGATCAGGTCGGGACGGCCGTTCTTGATGAAATAGGGCGTGTATTCGGCGAAATGTTCGGAGCTTTCGGTGACGAAATAGCCGAGCCGGGTCAGCATCTCGTAACGCACCTTGTTGGGGCAGCGCGGATTCCAGCCGGGCTTGGGCGCACGCCCTTCGCGATAGGCGCGCAGGAGATCGGGATATAGATCTCGATAAGAGCCGTCGGCCTGGCGGTGCTCGAACTTCAGGTAGAAGGCCATGTGGTTGATGCCGGCGGAGCGATAGCGGATGTCCTCGTAGGGAAGATCGAGATCGTGCGCCAGTTCCATCGCGGTGCCCTGCACCGAGTGGCAGAGGCCGACCTGCCTGATGTCAGGATATCTCTCCGAGATCGCCCAGGTGTTGATCGCCATCGGATTGACGTATTGCAGCATGATCGCATCGGGGCAGACGGCGAGCATGTCCTCGCAGATCTTCCACAGATGCGGCACGGTCCTCAAGCCTCGCATGATGCCGCCGACGCCGAGCGTGTCGGCTATGGTCTGGCGCAGGCCATATTTCTTCGGCACTTCAAAGTCGGTGACGGTGCAGGGCTCGTAGCCGCCGATCTGGAAGGCGACGACGACGAAATCGGCACCGGCCAGCGCCTTGCGCTGGTCGGAATAGGTCTCCGCCTTTGCCTTGACGCCGAGCGTCGCGATCAGCTTGTTGACGACGACGGCACTCTCTTCCAGCCGCTGCGGATCGATGTCCATTAGCGCGATCGTCGCGCCCGAAAGCGCCGGCCGCTGCAGCACGTCGCCGACGATGTTCTTCATGAACACGGTCGAGCCGGCGCCGATGAAAGTGATCCTGGGATGTCTTGCCACGCTAACCTCCGGCATGTGTTCAGGCCACGTCGAAAGCGGCCCGGACGAGCCGTTCGGTGTAGGCGGTCTTGGGATTGGTGAGGACCTCGTCGACAGGTCCCTGTTCGACGATCTTGCCGTGCTGCATGACGATGACGCGGTGGCACAGAGCGCGAACCACCTTGAGATCGTGCGAGATGAAGAGATAACTCAGGCCGCGCTCGTCCTGCAGCTTGCGCAAGAGATCGATGATCTGCGCCTGGACGGAGAGGTCGAGCGCTGATGTCGGTTCGTCGAGCAGGATGAATTCCGGTTCCAACGCGATGGCTCGGGCAATCGCGATGCGCTGCCGCTGTCCGCCGGAGAACTCGTGCGGAAATCGCGAAAGGATGTCGCCCGGCATGCCGGCGCTGACCAGCGCCTCGCGCACCCGCTCGACCCGCTCGCGCCGCGTCGCTCCGATGCCGTTGACGATCAGCCCTTCCTCGATGATCTGCCCGATCGTCATGCGCGGGTTGAGCGAGGAGAACGGATCCTGGAAGACGACCTGCATGCTCGATCGCAGCGGCCGCATCTCGGCCCGTGACAGCCCATGGATCGGCTGGCCGTCGAAACGGATCTCGCCGCGCTTGGCATCGATCAACCTGAGCAGGCACTGGCCGAATGTGGTCTTGCCGGAGCCGGATTCGCCGACCAGTCCCAGTGTTTCGTGGCGGCAAAGCTTGAGATCGAGATCGTCGACGGCGACCAGCTCGCGCCAGTCGGGTTTGAGGAAGGTGCCGTGACGCAGCATGAAGCAGACGCGCACCCCGTTCGCTTCGAGGATGGTGCCGGAGCCCTCCGGCAGCGGTTGTGGCCGCCCGCGCGGTTCGGAGGCGAGCAGTCGTTGCGTATAGGGATGCTGGGGATCGGAGAACAGACGTTCGGTGACGTTATGCTCCCGCATCTCGCCATGCTGCATGACATAGACGTAGTCGGAGAATTTGCGCACGACCGTGAGGTCATGGGTGATCAGGATCACCGCCATGCGCAGCTCTTTCTGCAGATTGCGGATCAGGTTCAGGATCTGTGCCTGGACGGTGACGTCGAGCGCCGTCGTCGGTTCGTCGGCGATCAGCACGTCGGGATCGTTGGCCAGCGCCATGGCGATCATCACGCGCTGGCGCTGGCCGCCCGAGAGCTGATGCGGATATTGCTTGAGCCGCGCGACGGGATCCGGGATCTGGACATGCTGCAGGAGTTCGAGCGCCCGTGCCCAGGCTTGCCGCCGGCCGACCTTGCGATGAACCCTGATCGCCTCGACGATCTGGCTGCCGATCGTATAGATCGGATTGAGCGAGCTCATCGGCTCCTGGAAGATCATCGAGATGCGGTTGCCGCGCAGCTTGCGCCGGGCGCTTTCGGGGAACTTCAGGATGTTCTGCCCATCATAACAGACGGTCGATCTCGGTGACACGGTGGCGCGCCGGGACAGCAATCCCATGACGGTGCGCGCCGTCACCGATTTGCCGGAACCGGATTCGCCGACGATGGCGATCGTCTCGCCGCGATAGAGCTGGAACGAGACGTCCTTGACCGCCTCGACGGTGCCGTGCTCGACCTTGAAGGCGACCTCGATGTTGCGGGCATCGATCACGGGTTCTCCCTGGCGTCCGTCATGGTCGTGCCGGACGGAAGGTGCGAAGGGTTCGGCGAGCGCGAGCGTCATCCCAGCCACCTCAATAAGGATCGACGGCGTCGCGCAGGCCGTCGCCCAGCGCGTTGAAGGCAAAGACGGTGACCAGCACGAAGCCGACCGGCGACAGGATCCACGGATAGGTGCCTATGACGGAGTAGGTCGCGGTGTCCTGCAGCATCAGCCCCCAGGAGATCAGCGGCGGCTTCACCGCAAAGCCGAGAAAACCGAGGAAGGATTCGAGCAGCACAACGGTCGGGATCGCCAACGTCACCGCGACGATCACATGGCTCATCACATTGGGGAAAATGTGCTGCATGATGATGCGCCGGTCGGTGGCGCCCACCGCCATGGCGGCGCGTACGTATTCAATGCGCGCAAGCGCCAGCGTCTTGCCGCGCACCTCGCGCGACATCTGCGCCCAGCCCAGCGCCGACATGACGATGATGACGAAGGCGAGGAAGACGTTGGTGGGCGCGGTGACCGGGATCAGCGTCGTCAGCGCCAGATAGAGCGGCAGCTGCGGGAAGGCCAGCACGAGTTCGACGAAGCGCTGCATCCAGACATCGAACCGACCGCCGAAATAGCCGGAAGCCATGCCGACCGTAGTGCCGATGACGGTGATGATGAAGACCACCGTCAGCGCGATCATCAGCGAGACGCGCGAGCCATGGATGGCGCGCGAGAGCACGTCGCGTCCGAACTTGTCGGTGCCGAGGAAATGCACCGGCTGGCCGTCCATCGAACCGAAGAAATGCCGGTTCGCCGCAATGAGCCCGAAGAGCCTGTAGGGCGCGCCCTCGACGAAAAGGCCGAGCAATCTTGGATGATCATAGTCGGGACCGACGATGGGCTGAAAGGTGACCGGATCGAGATCCGCCGAATCCGCCAGCGCATAGACCCTGGGCCGGGCGACGAAATCGCCGTCCCTGTCGTGGAAAGCAGGCAGTTGCGGCGGCGCGAAGGCGACATCGGTCACCTTCGGGTCCATCGGCGCCAGGAACTCGGCGAATACCGCCATGAGGATCAGCAGCACGACGAGCCAGAACCCCGCCATGCCGGTCCAGGAGCGCTTCAGCCGGCGCCAGACGAGCGCGGTGTAGCTCTCGTTGCCGTGCGCGGGTCTCTCGACGGGTCCTTCGGCCGGCAGCGGCGGTGGCGATGTATCGCGGGCCAACATCTAGCTCTCCCCGAACTGGCGCACGCGCGGATCGAGCAGGACCAGCAACATGTCGGCGATGATGTTGCCGACGATCAGCGTCGCCGACAGCACCATCATGAAAGTGGCGGTGACATAGACGTCGCCGACCGCCATCGAGCCGACGATCGCCGGGCCGACGGTCGGCAGCGCGAAGATGATCGCCGTCTCGATTTCGCCGGTCAGCATGTAAGGCAGCACCACGCCCTGATACATGACCAGCGGATGCAGCGCATTGGGCACGGCGTGTCGCATGACGACGGCGCTGCCGGTCAACCCCTTGGCCTTGGCCGTCTCGACATATTGGGCGTTCAGCGTGTCGAGCAGATTACCGCGCATGACGCGCATGTTGTAGGCGAGCCCGCCGAAGGTGGCGATCGCGACCACCGGCCAGACATGCTTGACCAGATCGAGGAACTTGGCCCACGACCATGGCGCGCCGCCATATTGCGGCGAGAAGAAGCTGCCTATCTCCGAGACGTTGAACTGGAAGACCAGGAGATAGACGATGATCAGCGCCATCAGGAAGCGCGGCACCGTCATGCCGAGGAAGGAGATGGCCGAAAGTGTCGAGTCGATCCAGGTGTATTGCCGGGTCGCCGCCCATATGCCGAAGGTGATGCCGAGCACCGAGGCGAGCAGATGGCACACAAGCGCCAGGATGAGGGTGCGCGGCAGGCGCTCGCCCACAACGTCGGCCACCGGCTTGTTGTAGTAGAGGCTGTAGCCGAAATCGCCGCGGGTGACGATGCCGCCGATCCAGTTGAGATACTGGACGGGCAGCGGCTTATCGAGGCCATGTTCGATCCGGTAGGCGTTGGCCTGCGCGTCGGCTTCGGCGAAGGAGGCGCCTCCCTGGTTGATCAGCTGCGAGCGGATGTAGTCGGCATAATCGCCGGGCGGTGCCTGGATGATGGCGAAGGTGACGAGGCTCAGTATGGCAAGGACCGGGATTGCCGACGCTATGCGCATGAGCAGAAATCGCAGCATGGACGGTCGCTTCCTCGTCTTGCCGATCGCGTCTTTTTGGTGCGTTCGGAGGTTGCCTTTGTCCGGCCGCGCCAGCGGCGCGGCCGGAGGTCTCAGTCAGGGGAGGTAAACTTACATCGGGCCCTTGTCTCCAGGCTTGCCGGGCAGCTCTTCCGGGAACAATTCGTATTTCGCCTGCTTGTCGGCCGCCACGAAGACCCGTTCTCGAATGATCGAATCCTCTGCCCAGTTGAACATGTAGATCGGCGTGCCCTTTGGAACGTTGGAGAAGCGCTTATTGACGATCAGCGCACCGGGATATTCCGTCAGGCCGACATTGTAGACGTGCTCCGTCGAAATCTTCTGGAAGTCTCTCATCAGGGCGGCGCGCTGGTCATTGTCCTCAGACGTGACAAATTTGTTGACGATGTCGACGAGGTCCTTCTCGAAAGGCATCAGGTCGACCTCGCCGCTTTCAGGTGCGCGGTGATCCCAGCTGGTCTTGGGGCCGACGGGAGCGAGCTGCACGGTGTTCTGCACGACGGAGGTCAACTCCTGGTCGTTGCGCCGGATCAGCCAGTCGAAGCGCCCGGAATATTGCGAGGCATCGCGCTGCGTGCCGTTGAGACCGTTGAGCACGATCCGCAGCCCGAGTTTCTCCATCTGGGCGACAACGCCTTCGGCGAGGCTCTTGTCGGTGCCGTAGTCATTGTTGACCAGCATGACGATCTCGACATTCTTGCCGCCGGCCGTGCCGGCCGGGAAGTTCACGAAACCGTCGCCATCGGTATCCTTGAGTCCGGCCTTGGCGAGTTCGGCCTTGGCGCCCTCGAGGTCGAAGGGATAGTAGACCGTCGACTTGCGGTCATAGAAGCTGGTGCCGGAGGACAAGCCGCCGGGGTAGATGGCGGTGAACGGCCCCTTGACCAGGGAGTTGCCCAGCGCCTTGCGGTCGAGCGCCATGGTAACCGCCTTGCGGAAATCCTCATTGCGGTTCAGCTCGCGGATCGCCTGGCCGCGCTCGTCCGGGTTGCCCCAGCCATTGGCGGAAAAGTTGAGGCGCAGATTGTAGCCGATCAGCCGTGGGCCGAATGCCAGGCGTGCAGGCGCATTCGCCTCCGCGGCCCGCTTCAGCGAGGCGACGAAGTTCTCCGGCTGCTCCAGATTGGAGAAGTCGCCCGAGCCGGCCACCGCCTGAACATCACGGTCAGCCCAGGTGGACAGCTTGTAATGCAACTCGTTGAGGTAGGGCAGTTGATTGCCCTTCTCGTCGACCTTCCAATAATAGGGATTGCGGCGCATGACGATGATGTCGTCCGGCCGGTATTCAACCGGCACCCAGGCGCCCATGACCGGCATGTTCATATATTCCGGCGGGAAGGCGTTCTTGAACTGGTCGTAGGTGTTCTTCGAGTATTTCGGATGTTGCGGCTTCAATATGTGCGCGGGGCCGGGGCAGAAGGTGCCGTAGGCCATCGCGTAGAGATACTGTTTCGGGAAGGCCTCCTTGAAGGTCCACTCGACGGTGTAGTCGTCGATCTTCTTCAGCGTGGTGCCGACGCCGAAGGTTTCCTGGGTGGCGCCGTTGAGCGGCGAGACGTTCGGGTCGACAACCTCGTCGTCCCAGTAGAACATGACGTCGTCTGAGTTGAAGGGCGCGCCGTCGGACCATTTGGCACCCTCGACGAGGTGCATGGTGAGCTTGTGGCCATCCGCCGACCAGTCCCAGCTTTTGGCGAGGTTGGGCAGCGGTTCGGTGTCCTTGGCCTCGACCTGGAACAGCGGCGCGGTGCGCGTCAGGCATTCGGACAGGCCGATATCGATACCGCCCCATCCCTGCGTCTGACCGGCGCCGTAGTTCCAGCCTTCCGGCCGCCCGCCGATAACGTGGCGCATCGTATCGCCGTAGACGCCGATGCCATCAGGCATGTTGCCCGTCTTGAAAACCAAGGGCTCCTTCGGCAGCCTGTCTTTCACCGGTGGCAGCTTGCCGGCCTTGACGTATTTCTCGGTCACCCAGTCCGGCTCGTGATAGTCCGGCAGCGCCTTGAACTCCAGAATGGAGTCGCGCGGCACATAGGTG
This sequence comes from Mesorhizobium sp. B2-5-11, assembly GCF_006440835.1. Classification (NCBI taxonomy): domain Bacteria; kingdom Pseudomonadati; phylum Pseudomonadota; class Alphaproteobacteria; order Hyphomicrobiales; family Phyllobacteriaceae; genus Mesorhizobium; species Mesorhizobium sp. B2-5-11. Next base: position 22,464 of record NZ_VFUK01000020.1, on the reverse strand, counting down.
ATCTTGCCTTCGGCCGGAAACGCCGCCGGTACCGGCGGGACCGTCGGCTCGGAGGCGAAAGCGTTGAGCGCCGGGACGGAGACGCTCAGCGCCAGTCCCGCGACCATGCCAATGCTGCGTAGGTTCCTCATTGTCTCCTCCCTCGTGTTCGGACGTTTTATTTTGCTGCTGCTCGTCTTGTGCCTGGGTGGCTGACTGCGGTGGACCTACCTCCCGTGGATCCGCCGTCGCACCCTGTTTTCAGCCAGCCTGCTTCAGCGCGGCCTTCTCGGCGCGCAATTCCTCGATCGAGCGGACGCTGCGCCGCGCGGCGCCCGCCCATTCGCGGGTCTTGACCCTGGATCTGGACAGCCGCTCTTTTGCCGCCGGAACCGCATGCGCAAATTGCGGCAGCCAGGCCGCTTGGGCGACGACCATTTCGTCGACCATCTGCCAGACCTCCTCCGGCGTCGACACCGCGCCAACCAGCGGGTCATGCAGCACGGCAAGCTTGAGCAGGTCGATGTCGCCGGATATGGCAGCATGCACCGACATGCGCTGGACATTGATCGAGGATATGCAGGTCGCGGCACATGCTTCCGGCAAAGTGATGCCGGCCGCCATGTTGATGCCGAAGCGGTCGACGAAGCCGGGCGATTCGACGATGGCGTCCTGCGGCAAATTGGTGATGACACCGTCATTCTTGACGTTGAAATGGCCGCGATAGACGCGGTTGGTCTCCAGCGCTTCCAAGATGTGGCTGGCATGCTCGTTGGAGCGCTTTGACGGATCGATCGGCTTCGCCGCCGCTTCGAGGAATTGCGGATATTCCGTCTCGAACCAGTTGCGGGTCTCGGTGGAATAACGGAGATATCCGCCCGTCTCGCCATGGATCCAGTCGGACATGTCGATCCAGCGGGTGATCTCGTCCGGGCGCTTGCGATACCAGGGAAGGTATTCGGACAGGTGGCCGTTGCTTTCGGTCGAATAAACGCCGAAGCGCTTCAACACGTCTATGCGCAGTTTCTCCTGCCTGGAATAGACCGGATGCGCCTCGAAGGCGGCGACCAGCTCGTCCTTGCCGATTTCGCGACCGTTCAGGCGCAACTCGATGAACCAGGTCTGGTGGTTTATGCCGGAACAGACATAGTCGAGCTCCCGAGGCGACTTCGCGCCCAGCACCTCGGCGATCTGCTCGGCGCCGTGCTGGACGCCGTGGCACAGCCCGACCGTGTCGACCTTGCCGTACTCGATCGCCGCCCAGGTGTTCATCGCCATCGGGTTGGCATAGTTGAGGAATTTCGCATCGGTCTCGGCGACCTCGCGTATATCCTTGCAGAAATCGAGGATCACCGGGATGTTGCGCTGGCCATAGAGGATGCCGCCGGCGCAGATCGTGTCGCCGACGCATTGGTCGATGCCGTATTTCAAGGGGATCCTGATATCGTCGGCATAGGCTTCGAGGCCACCGACCCGCACACAGCTGATGACATAACGAGCGCCCTCGAGCGCCTTGCGGCGGTCTGTCGTCGCCGTCACCTTGGTCGGCAATTTGTTGGCCTCGACGATCCGGTCGAGGATCGCCTTGATCATCTGGAGATTGTGCTCGCTGACATCGGTCAGCGCGAATTCGATACCCTTGAATTCCGGCACGCACAGTATGTCGGTGAACAGTTTCTTGGTGAAGCCGACGCTGCCGGCGCCGATAATAGCGATTTTGAAACTCATCACCTTCACCTCGATCCGATCGGATGCTAGGCAAGGAGCAGCAAGGGAGGATATGGCCACACGCCAAGGCGCACGTGCCAATCGAGCCGAATTCCGGCTTTTCTCCTCCCGCCCGCTCCTCGACCGCGGGTTCTTCACGTTCTTCGGGGATGGATTATGCGCTTATTCGCGAGCGCGGCCAGAGAAGGATTATGCTTTCAAGGGTAATTTTGTGCTGCGGGATCTGATCGCCAACGGACAGTCGATGCGCACGATCTCGCTGCCGCGCGGTCGCCAGCGCCTGCATGCCATGCCGACGAGCACCGGCTACGAAGTGCGCGAAGGCGAAATCTATGATTGGGACGGGCGCAAGCGCGGCCAGACGCCATTCACCGTGCTCCAGCACACGATCAACGGAAGCGGCCGGCTTCGCTATGAGAACCGCGACTATCGCCTGCAGCAGAACGACACGCTGCTGGTGCTGGTGCCGCACAACCATCGTTACTGGCTGGCCAAGGACGAGCGCTGGGAATATTTCTGGATCTCGATGAATGGCGAGGAGGCGCTGCGCATCCACAAATCGATCCTCGACGTCTCGGGTCCCGTGTTCCGGCTGCAGCCGGAGACGATCGATCACCTCGCCGATTGCAGCCTGCGTCTCATCAACGGGGCCGCTGCGCCGGGGGCGGCTTCGGCGATCGCCTACGAGGCGGCGATGGCGCTCTACGACGATGTCTTCGGCTCACATGCCTTTGCCGAGAAGCAGAGCGCCATGCAGCCGGTCATCGACCACATCAACGCCAATCTCGACAGGCCGCTGCCGGTAGCGGACCTCGTGGCGATCAGCGGCCTCAGTCGGGCGCACTTCTCGCGCTGCTTCGCCGAGAGCGAAGGCATCCCGCCCGCGGAGTTCGTGCTGCAGCAGCGGCTGCAACGCGCCGCCAAGCTTTTGACCAAGGCTGATTTCCTGCCCGTGAAGGAAGTCGCCATCCTGTGCGGCTTCGAGGACGCGAACTATTTCTCGAAGGTCTTCCGCCGCTGTTACGGCATTAGCCCGGGCCAGTTCCGCACCACCGGCATGTATGCCAGCATGAGGGTTCCGGCCAGGCGCGACATCAGGGTGTCCGACGACGAGACCTGACCCCGTCGCCGTCCAGCGCAGCCTTGGACGACATGCACTACGCCGCTTGCCGGCTGCCGCCGTCCAGCCATTGGAGATCGGCAGGTGAAAGCGCGATGTCGAGGGCGCGCAAGCTGTCGTCCAGTTCGCCCAGCGTGCGCGGGCCGATCAACGGCACCGATGGGAAAGGCTGGTTGAGCACATAGGCGAGCGCAATATGGATCGGGCTCTTGCCCAGCCGCGCGGCAAGTTCGATCGCCCGGTCGCGGCGGCCGAAATTGCGCTCCGAGTACCAGACCCGCACCAGCTCTTCATTGTCGCGCCGGTCGCGCCCGGCGCGTTCGGTGAAGAAGCCGCGCCCTTGGCTCGACCAGGCGAAATTCGGCATCTGCCGGGCGGTCAGCCAGGCTTTCCAGTCATCGGTGGAGGAGGTCACGCAACCGGCCCAGATCGGCTCCAGCATTTCGGCCAGCGAGAAGTTGTTGGAGAGCGCGCCGGGCTTTTGCTTGCCGGTGCGCTCGGCATAGGCGATCGCCTCGTCCATGCGCTGCATCGTCCAGTTCGAGCCGCCGAACGGGCCACGGATGCGGCCTGCCTTGACCTCGCGGTCCATCGCATCGACGAACTCGCCGACGGGCACGTCCGGATTGTCGCGATGCATGAAATAGATATCGACATGGTCGGTTTGCAGGCGGTCGAGCGACTGGACGAGCTGCTTGCCGATCACGTCGGGATAGCAAAGCGGCGAATGTGCCCCCTTGGCGATGACCACCGACTGCTCGCGAACGCCACGGTTCTTCAGCCATTGCCCAAGCAGCGTCTCGGTGTAGCCGCCGCCATAGACATAGCCGGTGTCGAACAGATTGCCGCCAGCCTCGAAGAAGGCATCGAGCAGGATCGAACCCGAGGAGAAGGTGCGGAAATCCTCGAAACCGAGCGCCACGATCGAGGCCGGCTTCGACAGGCCCGGAATGGCGCGTTTGGCGATCGCCGTGCCGCCGGATCGCAAGGGCCGGTCGGCGATGGTGTTGGTGCGTCGCGAGGCCTTTTCGATCTCGTACTCCAGCCCCACAGCCGCGCGCCATCTGTCGAGCACGCGCAAGGTGCCGAGGCTGTCGGCCCAGGCCATGCCCGGCCAGGCGAACTCCTGCCGGCCGGCAAGGATGGCGTCCCCGGCGGCGTCGACTTCGAAGGAATAGACGTGACGCTTTTCGTTCACGCTGATGGTTTCGCGCACGTCGTCCGCGCCGATCACATCGATCCGGCCGAGGCCGACATCGCGGTCGCCGCCGGCGAACCAGAAATCCGGCACTTCGATGCGGCCCCTGGTGCCGAAAATCCTGAGCACATTGTCCTGGTTGAGGGAGATGCTGCAGGAGACCTCGGCGACGATGCCGCCCGGGAAATGCAGCAGCGCGGAGGCCCATTCGTCGACGCCGGACTGGCCAAGATGGGCAACGCCGGTCACCTTGTCCGGCTCGAGGAACGGCTTGCCGGCCGCGGCGCCGGCAATCAGCCGCGCCATCGAGACGGGATAGCCGCCGACGTCCAGGATGCCACCGCCGGCGAGGTCGTTGGCATAAAGCCGGTGCTGCGGCATGAAATCAGGCATGGCAAAACCGAAGCTCGACTTGATCATCCTGATCTCGCCGATGACGCTGGATTTGATCAGTTCCACCAGCTTCAGCGTCTGCGGGTGCAGCCGGTACATGAAGGCCTCGCCGAGAAAGGTGCCGGCCTTGCGCGCCGCATGCATCATGGCGTCGGCCTCGAAGGCGGTCAGCGCCAGCGGCTTTTCGCACAGCACATGCTTTCCCGCGTCCGCCGCCCGGATCGCCCATTGCGCGTGGCCCGGGTGCGGGACCGAAATGTAGATCGCGTCGATTTCCGCGTCAGTGAGCAATGCTTCGTAGCCCTCGAGAATGCGCGCGCCGGGAAAGCTCTGCGCCAAACTCGGCTTGCCCGGATCGCGCGCACCGATGGCGACCAGCTTTCCGTTGCGGGAGCCGGCGACGCCGCCGGCGAAGGCCTTGGCGATGCTGCCCGGGCCGAGAATGCCCCAGCGGATGGGCGTGGTTGCAGTCATTGTCATTCTCCTTGCGGGATGGGAAAGGGCAGCCGATCAGCGCAGCCGCAGCCCTTTTTCGTCGAACAGGTAGGATTTGCGGATGGATACGATGATCTCTGATGTCTCGGGGACCTTGGCCGCGTCGCGCTGGATCACCACGTCCTCGCCATTGGCCGTTCTGGCGTAGAGAAAGCTCGTACCGCCCAGGTGCTCGACCACATCGATGGTGACGGCAAGATCGGCGTCGCCTTCTCCGGCGCTGCCAAAATGTTCGGGTCGCACGCCAACGATGACCTTGCTGCCGATTGCGGACGCGGCGCCCTTCAACGGCTGCGTGATGCGGGTCTTCTCCTGGCCAGCGAGTTCCACCACGACGCCGCGCGCATCGCAGCCGACGACGCGGCCCTTGATGAAATTCATCTTCGGCGAGCCGACGAAACCGGCCACGAACTGATTGTCGGGATTGTCATAAAGATCGAGCGGGCGGCCGATCTGCTCGACATGGCCGCCGCGCAGCACGACGATCCGGTCGGCGAGCGTCATCGCCTCGGTCTGGTCGTGCGTGACATAGACCATGGTGGTGCCGAGCTCCTTGTGCAGGCGCGAGATCTCGACCCGCATCTGGACGCGCAGTTCGGCGTCGAGGTTGGACAGCGGCTCGTCGAACAGGAACACCTGCGGCTCGCGCACGATGGCGCGGCCGATGGCAACGCGCTGGCGCTGGCCGCCGGAGAGTTTCTTCGGACGGCGCTCCATCAATTCGCTGATGCGCAGGATCTCGGCCGCCCGTTTCACCCTGCGGTCGGTGTCGGCCTTCGGATTGCCGGTCATACGCAGGCCGAAGGAAAGGTTCTGTTCGACGCTCATATGCGGATAGAGCGCGTAGGACTGGAAGACCATGGCGATGCCGCGGTCGGCCGGCTCGACGTCGTTCACCACCTTGCCGCCAATGGCGATCTCGCCATCGCTGATATCCTCCAGTCCGGCGATCATCCTGAGCAGCGTGGACTTGCCGCAGCCAGACGGGCCGACGAACACGACGAACTCGCCATCCCTGATGTCGATGTTGGCGCCATGGACGACCTCGAAAACGCCGAAGCGCTTGACGACATTCGTGAGCGTGACGGTTGCCATGCCTACCCTTACTTGACCGCGCCGGCGGCGATGCCGGCAATGAAATGGCGTTGCAGCAGCACGAACACGATCAGCATCGGCACCGTCAGCATTACCGCGCCCGCCATGATGCCGCCCCACGACACTTTGGTGAGGCCGATCAGCGTGCCGAGCGCCACCGGTGCGGTCATCGCGCCGGGCTGGCTGTTGATCAAAAGCGGCCAGAGATAATTGTTCCAGGACGCCAGGAACAGGATGATGCAAAGGGCGGCCAGCATCGGCCGCGCCAGCGGCAGCGCGATGAAGACGAAGATGCGCCACTCCTTCACGCCTTCGACGCGGGCGGCATCGAACAGGTCATCGGGCATCATGGAAAAGCTCTGGCGCATGAACAGCACGCCCAGCGAATTGAACAGCGGCGGCACGATCAACGCCACCCAGGTATTGGCGAGCTTGAAATCGCGCGCCACCATGATGAATTGCGGGATCAGCACCACCGCATAGGGAAGCGTGATGGTGCCCAGGATGATGGCGACGACCAAGCCCTTGCCGACGAACCGGTAACGCGCCAGCGCCCAGCCGGCCATCGACGTCAGCAGCACCGACAGAAAAGTGTAGGTGACCGCCACCGAGACGGAGATGAAAATCGCGCCGACAAAGTCGGTGTCGCGCTGCAGGTTGTTGAAATTGTCCACGAAATTGCCATGCGGCAGCAACTCGATGCCGGGGCTGAAGATGCCGTTGTCCGGCATGGTCGAGAACACGACCATCATCCACAGCGGAAACAGCCAGATCAGCGCCAGTGGCGTGAGAAAGAGATGCAGCAAAAGGCTGCGCTTCAGCCTGGCCGAGGCGAGCGAGCTCATTTCGGTTCCCTCGTCAGCCACAGTTGCACCAGCGTGATGGCGATCGCCAGCCCCGCCATGGTGTAGGCGACGGCCGAGGCGTAGCCGAAATTGAGCGACCGGAAGCCCTGGCGATAGAGCAGCAGGCCGAGCGTCTCGGTGCCGCCGCCAGGTCCGCCGCGTTCGGTGATCAGGAACGGCTCGGTGAACAGCTGCATGGTGCCGATGATCGACAGCACGGTGCAGAACACGATGACCGGCTTCAACAGCGGCAAGGTGATGAAGAAGAACTGCTTGAGCTTGCTGACCCGGTCGAGCGTCGCCGCCTCGTAGACGTCCTCGGGGATGGACTGCATGCCGGCCAGAAGGATGATGGCGTTGTAGCCGGCCCAGCGCCAGGTGACCGCGATCATGATCAGCGCCATGGCCGGGGTGACATTGGAGAACCAGTCGATCTTTGGCAGCCCGACGCTGTTCAGGAGCTTGTTGATGATGCCGAAATCGAGGTTGAACATCAGCCGGAACACCGCGGAGTAGGCGACCTCGCCGACCACCACGGGAGCGAAGAAGGCAAAGCGGTAAAGTCCCCTCGCCCTCAGGAGCGGCGAATTCAAAAGCACGGCCATCACCATCGCCAACGCGATCATCACGGGCACCTGGATGACGAGGATGAGCAGCGTGTTCTTCAGCGCATTGAAGAAGGCCGGATCGCCGATCAGCCGGCCCCAGTTGAAGCCGGGTGCAAAGCGCCATGGCACGGTGCGCGTCGCCTGGAACGAGATCAGGAACGAAGAGATGATCGGCCATACCCAGAAGACGGAGAAGATCAGCAAATAGGGCGCGAGGAAACGATAGGCCGTGGCGTTGCGGTTGCGCATCGTGCTCCTCCTTCTCTCGTCGGCGTTTCAAGCTGTGGTCCCGCGCGCAGCGGCAACCGGTTGGTCGGGACATGCGACATTTCACACGTCCCGCGAGGAAGCCCCGCGGGCCGCGGTCGGGTCCGGGCGGCGCATGCCTGCCCGGACCCCGTCTGGGAGGTTATGACTTGACCGGCAGCCCGGTCGCCGCCGCGATCTGGCCGGCGGCATCGTCGAGTGCCGCCTTGGCATCGGGATAGCCGCCGGCGAGATATTTGGTCTGCACCGCGCGCATGATGATTTCGGCATCGCTCTGGAACTGCGTGCCGCGGCTGGGGACGATCTTGGGCAGAGTGGCGAGGATGTCCTTCCACACCGCCTGGCCGCCCCAATAGGGCAGGCCTTCAGACACGTAGGGGTCGTTCAGCGCCGACACCAGCGAGGGAACGAGGCCGAACTCCTTCAGCATGGTGATCTGGCCCTCATTGGTTTCGAGCGTGTATTTCAGGTACTCGTAAGCCGCTTCCTTGTTCTTCGACCCGGAAGTGATGGCCAGCGACGACCCGCCGAGATTGGCGGCGCGTGGCCCGTCGGCGGTAAGGCTCGGCATCAGGTAGACGCCCCATTTGCCGTTTTCGCCGGCCGATTCGGTGCGGATTGTGCCTTCATACCAACCGCCATAGACCTGGGTGGCGACGGTGCCGGCGGTGTTGTTGGTGATCTTTGTGCCCCAGTCGGCCGACGAGATGACGCCGGCGTCCTTCATCTCCTTGATCTTGGCCAGCGTATCGATGCATTTCGGCTGGTTCACCGTGATCGACTGGCCATCCTCGGAGAAATAGCCGCAGCCCTGTTCATTGGAGATCATGCGGAAGAATTCGGTGTCGCCGTTGAAGTCGGCGTTGGTCATGGTGACGCCGGGATTGGCGGCCTGGATCTTCTTGCCGGCGGCAATGAAATCGTCCCAGGTCTTGATCGACGCCGGATCGACGCCGGCCTTTTCGTAGAAGTCGCGGCGGTAGAAGGCGGCGACAGGGCCGGAATCCCACGGCATTGCATAGGCCTTGTCGCCGACTTCGAGCTCGGTGCGCTTGAAATCGGGGAATTTCGCCTGGTCCTCGGCGCTGTAGCCCAGCGTGTGCAGGTCGACAAAGCAATCGGGAAACTGGCTCCAGTAATTCTCGGCCTCGCCGTTCTCGATGGTGACGACGTCAGGCAGGCCGACGCCGCCGGCGGCACATCCGGCGATCGACTTGTCATAGGTCGGCTGGTTGCCGAGATCCTGGACGGTGACCTTGATGTCAGGATGCCGCTTGTTGAAGCCGGCAATCGTCGCCTTCAGCGACGAGGCGGCGATGTTCCAGCTCCAGATGGTGATTTCGCCCGATTGCGCGAAGGCCGGGGCTGAACCCAAGGCAAGCGCGAGCGCGGCGCAGGACAGTGTGATGCGCATTGAAATCCTCCCATTTCATTTGCTCTCTCTGCGAGCCGGGCTAGACTATGCGGCGCGGAAGGCTTGTCCCCGACAAAGGGAATACGAAATTGGCGGAAAGTAAGATGCCGGACCGGCCGTTTTACCAGCCTGGCGCCAGCAGCGTGGAAGGAATGCCGCTGCTGTTGCAGATGTTCCACACCGCTCCCCTGGTGATGCTCAAGCCGCATTGGCATGCGCAGGTCGAGGTGAACTTCATCGTGCGCGGCAGCGTGCATTACCGCATGAACGACCACGAAATCTCGCTTTCGGCCGGTGAGATGTGTCTGTTCTGGGGCGGACTGCCGCACCAGATGGACGATTTGAGCGACGACGCCATCTATGCCGGCGCGCATCTGCCGCTGGTGCATTTCTTCCGGCTGCATCTGCCGGCTGACATACGTCACCGGCTGATGACGGGTGCCACGCTGGTGACCAGCGCTACCGATCAGTCCGACAACGATAATTTCGACCGCTGGAACCGCTACGCCCGCTCCGGCGACCCGGCCAGGGCGGAGCACGCCGTCAACGAACTGTTGCTGCGGCTCGAGCGGGTGCGGTTCGAGCCGTACAGGCTGGTGCCGGAAAATGCGGCCGGACAGGAAGCGGGCAGTCCGTTCGACCAGCAGTCGTCGCGCAATGTCGGGCGCATGTGCGATTTCATCGCCGAGAACTTCCTCTACGACATCGATTGCATGAACATAGCGGCGGCCGCCGACCTCCATCCCAAATACGCCATGAGCATCTTCAAGAAATCGACCGGCATGACACTCAACGAATATGTCAACCTGTTGCGGCTGAGCTATGCGCAGGCGCTGCTCATGCACCAGGATGCCAATGTGCTCAGGGTCGCGATGGATTCGGGCTTCGGTTCGCTCAGCGCCTTCAACAAGTCATTCCGGAAGCTCGCCGGCATGACACCTACGGATTTTCGCAAGGGATTGGCGGGCGCCAGATAGCGGCGGCGTGGCGCGGAAACCAGCGCATCGGGCGGCATTTCTTTTCCTGCCGGAAATCCACATCTGGGCGCTGGACAGGCCGGATTCCCATGCTATAACCCACGCGCTTTCAAGGGGACGCCCACGGCGCTTCCATGAAATCCGGAGCGCGAGTTTTCGTTAGCCGGAACAGGCCCAGATAGCTCAGTTGGTAGAGCAGCGGACTGAAAATCCGCGTGTCGGTGGTTCGAATCCGCCTCTGGGCACCATTTCACTTTCCCACCGCTTCTCACGACGTCTCACAAGCCAATATAATTCAATGACTTAGCCTATTTTGGCGGTTTATGGTGACCCACCGCGTACCGTTGCAACGCATCGGTTTGTGGGTAACGATTTGGGCGTTACCCACTACCCGGGAGGTCCGTTACCCATGTCTCTCTCCGACTTCGCCTGCAAGAACGCTAAGCCCAAAGACAAGCCGTATCGTCTTGCTGATGGCGACGGGCTTTATCTCCTCGTCCGGAACAACGGCTCCAAACTTTGGCAATTGCGGTATCGCTACCTGGAGAAGGAAAACATCCTCTCCTTTGGAAAATACCCGTTGGTGTCGCTTCTCGACGCGAGAGGAAAACGCGACGATGCCAAGAGACTGCTGATCGCCGGCATCAATCCCTCCGCTAAACGCAAGGAGGAGAAAACTGCAGCCATCACCGAAGCGCGCACGACCTTCGGCCTGATCGCCGAGGAGTACGTCACGCGGATGAAGGAACGAGACGCTGCGGCGGCCACCGTTACCAAAACCAAATGGCTCCTTGAGGATCTGGCCAGTCCGCTCGCCAAGCGTCCCATCAAAGAGATCACTGCGGCCGAAATTTTCCAGCTCCTCCAGAAGATCGAAAAGAGTGGTCGACGGGAGACGGCGCGGCGTTTGCGCGGCGTGATTGGCAGCGTCTTCCGGCTGGCCATTGTCACCTTACGGGCAGAGGCTGATCCGACCCTACACCTCCGGGGTGCTCTCCAGCCGCCGAAAGTCAATGGTCGTGCTGCGATCGTAGATGAAAAGAAATTTGCCCAGCTCCTCTTGACGATTGATGAGTACGACGGCTGGCCGACCATCAAAGCTGCCCTCCAGTTCCTCGCCCTCACCTGTGTTCGTCCCGGTGAGATACGGGGCGCCACACGTGACGAGTTCGACCGAAAGAAGGCCGTCTGGCATATTCCCGCCGAGCGAATGAAGATGCGTGCTCCGCACGACGTGCCACTGTCCAAACAGGCGCTTTTGGTCTTGGAAGAGGTCTGGCAGCTCTCGGAGGACGGGGGCTTGGTCTTTCCTTCGATCCGCTCCACCAAGCGGCCGCTTTCCGAGAACGCGATGAATGCCGCGCTGCGGCGTATGGGCTACGGAAAGGACGAAGTGACGGCCCATGGTTTCCGGGTGACTGCAAGCACGATCCTCAACGCCCGCAATTGCGATCCAGACGTAATTGAGGCGGTCCTGGCGCACCAAGACAAGAACGCCATCCGGCGGACCTACAACCGCGCGACCTATTGGAAGCAGCGGGTGACGCTGATGCAGGAGTGGGGAGATCTGCTAGACGCGCTAAAGGCGAACCATTAGTCTTAAACACATTCCATGATCGGATTGCTGTTTTCCGTGCTGGCGTTGATCGCTGCCGATATAGGTACTTGAGCCGTTCAACCGTGCGCCTCCAAGGCCGCGATGAGCTTGGTTGCTTCTTTCCGATGCCGCGCCACATCCGCACGGGTAGCAGCCCGGTTTAACCGGTAGGCCGGCAGATCGCCTGCAATCGCCTTCAGGTCGCGCAGAACGGACGCGATGTGCGGCCATGGGAAATCCGTCGGGTCGCCAATGTCCCGGTCGGCGCCAACAATCATTTCCAGTTTTGCCACGATACCCGCGAGAGATTGAGCCGCGACGTTGGGGATCGCATCCTGAAATCGGAGCGCCTCGGTCATCGCAAACACCTCGGCCTCGCGAACCACCGCATATTCCGATCCATCCTCTGACGCGGCCACCGAAGTTCGATGCGTTTTCGGTTCTCCAGCGGTCAATACCGGAATTCCGGGATTGACCATCATTTGCGTCTCCAGCCGCTGCTGCACCCGACGCAGCACCAGCGACACGTGCCGGGCGCGATGCCAGTCGGTCCACAAATTCAAAGCGGGATCGGGAGAGCTGCCGTTAGAGACTGCAATTCGGCGAAAACCATTCATTTCGGATGACCATTTGCGTTGACGACGGGGTTTCCCTCCATAGCATGCTGAATGACGAATAGGAACTATCGTTCCTGGAATGATCGTTCCATTCCCGAGTTATCTCTTGGGATGGACCTCAAGGAAACCTTGGCGATCAATTTACGGCGGGCCAGAAGCAGCCGACGTTTAACGCAAGAGGAACTGGCCGAGCGATCAGGTCTGAGCGCGCGCTACATTGGAGCGATTGAACGCGCTAGTGTGTCTGCCAGTGTCACGGTTCTCGGCCGCATTGCGGACGCCCTCGGGATGGAACCGGAAGCCCTAATCCGCACATCAAAGAAGGAGCGTTGAGGTAAGGCGCGCGCATAGCCGCATGCGAGCGCACCTTTAAGCAACACCGTAGCGAGCGGGCGGCGGTGCGCGTCGGCTTGGGGCTCATGTTGGTTGGTCGAAGATGGAGATGTGCGATCCAAGAACAGCCGTTGGTTCGCTCATGCCGAATAGCGGCTTCGCGCCTTAATGCCGGACATTTACATTCGGCTGGCCGCTGCTTGAAAGCGGACATTGCGTGCGCACCTCTACAGATGCCCGCACGACCGGTTGCTCCAACTGGAGGAGGGTTTCACGCGCGCCAAAGCCGTCTGATCTACTGAGCAACGGAACCATAAAAAAACTCGACCGTTACATTGTCCGCGCAACCACGACAGGGGTCATTGTGGACAGAGATGATGCGTCACCGATCTCTTCTGGGGTGGAAGGCCTCGATTACGTTCTTCGCGGAGGATACGCCAGATTTCGTTCTCACCTTGTGGAAGGAAGGCCTGGGTCGGGTAAAACAACGGTCGGTTTACAGTTCCTGATTGAGGGAGCCCGGAACGGCGAAAAGTGCCTTTATATTACACTCTCCGAAAGCAAGCGCGAATTGTTCTCCGTGGCCAGCCGGCATGGTTGGGATCTGAATGGCATCGAAGTGCTCGAATTGGTCCCCCCTGAGCTCAGCCTGGATCCGTCTCAGCTGCAGACGTTGGTACATTCCTCCGATCTAGAGTTGGGGGAAACAATCAAATTGGCCCTAGCCGAAATCGACCGGATGCGACCGGACCGGGTAATATTCGATTCCCTTTCAGAAATCCGCCTTCTGTCACAGGGGTCGCTGCGTTATCGACGCCAGGTTCTTGCGCTTAAAAGCTTCTTCTTGCTGAACAACGTCACCGTGCTCCTTCTTGATGACCTGACTGCCGGGCATGACGACCTCAATCTGCATTCGATCAGCCACGCTGTGATCCGAATGGAGCAGTTATCGCCTGTTTATGGTGGAGAGCGGCGCCGGCTTCGCGTGATTAAAATGCGCGGCGTTCAGATAAGGGGCGGATTCCACGATTTTGTTATCAGATCGGGCGGCGTGTTTGTATTTCCTCGCCTGGTGGCGTCAGAGCACGATGTGGCCAAGACGGGAACGCCCGTGACCAGCGAAAGCTCGCTCGATACTTTGGTCGGCGGGGGTTTGGAACGTGGCACAAGCACATTGCTGATGGGCCCGTCTGGCGTTGGCAAATCGACAATCGCTTGTACCTATTGTCATGCAGCCATGGCGCGCGGCGAACGCGTGCTGGTACTCCTGTTTGACGAGACAAAGCATATCTTCCTGGCTAGGGCTGCCGGCCTCGGCATGGATTTCGAGGCCTTCGCAGACGGTGGGATGCTTTTGCTCGAGCAAGTCGACCCAGCGGAGCTTTCGCCCGGTGAATTGTCGTCACGGATTCGGTCGGCCGTGGAACGGTCAGATGTCCGGATCGTCGTTATCGACAGTCTGACTGGCTACCTCAATGCCATGTCTGAGGAGCAGCACCTCGTGCTGCAGATGCATGAGATCCTGACCTATCTTAATCAGAAGGCGGTGGTCACCATCTTGCTTCTGGCCAATCATGGTCTGATTGGCCAAATGTCCGCACCTATCGATATGACGTACCTCTGCGATTCGGTCATGCTGCTGAGGTTTTTCGAAAGCGGCGGTCGCCTAAGGCGCGCCATCTCAGTGGTAAAGAAGCGTGTTGGACCTCACGAGGATACCATTCGAGAGTTCAGAATTGGTGGGGCAGGCGTAACGGTCGGAGAGCCGCTGGCAGATTTCAGAGGTATTTTGACGGGCGCGCCAGTCTTTGAGGGCAAGCAAGGCGACCTCCTTAACGACAAGTCATCATAGTGCCCTCTACGTATCAAGTGCTTGTTCTCGCGCCCGTGGGACGGGACGCACAAATCGCTGTCTCCATCCTGTCGCGGCACCAAATCCATTCGCACATTTGTCCTACCTTGGCCGAAGCACTTCCGCTCCTCGAGCACTCTCATTGCCTTGTCGTTGCCGAAGAGGCTCTTATCAACTCTGATCGGAACGAGTTCGCCGCGTGGTTGGAAAATCAGCCTGGATGGTCGGATTTTCCTGTCGTTTTGTTGACAATGCGCGGAACGGAGTTCGACAAGAGGCTGTCCTTTCTCGACCGGTATCTGATCGTATTGGAGAGACCCTTCCTGGCATCGAGCCTTGCCAATTCCGTCCGTTCGGCACTGCGAGCCCGATCGCGCCAGCTGGAGGTCAAGAAATATATCGAGGAGAAAGAGGAGGTCGCAGCCCGGCAGAATCTGCTTATTCGGGAACTACACCACCGGGTTAAAAACACTCTGTCAAATGTCCGCGCGATGATGGGAGCTACAGCCAAGTCGAGCGGTACAGTCGAGGAGTTCGTCAGCGACTTTTCGGCCAGAATTGTGTCGTTGGCCGACACTCATTCCCTGCTCACCGACGACTATTGGCAAACGGCATCGCTGCAGCAGATGCTGGAAGGGGAACTTCGACACTACGAGAACCAGAACAAACCTCGCATCATGGTCGCAGGGCCTAACGTGTTTCTAGTGGCTGATATAGCCATTCCGGTCGGCATGGCTTTTCATGAACTTGCCTCCAACTCCGCGAAATTTGGTGCGCTCTCGCGACCCAACGGGCGCCTCGATGTGCATTGGTCGGTTGCAAGATCGGCCGACACGCGCGTCGTCAACCTTGGCTGGCATGAACACGACGGGCCGACAGTCCAACCGCCCAAGCGACGAGGTTTTGGCACCACGTTGATCGAAAAGGTTCTCACTGTTCAATGTGATGCCAAAGTCAAATTAGACTATCGCCCCGCAGGCTTGGTTTTCACGATGGCTCTGCCGTTGAGAGACACGAGGCTGGTTCCTTCGTACTCCTGACCAAACGTAAGGGAAGTAGGCAGATGGCATTGGTGGTAGCGGGCTTGGCCCATCGCTGATATTGAGAACCCTGCCACCAGCGCAAGGTCTCCCGCATGACTTCAGATTCAGAAGATGCCGAAGCAGTCGAAAAATTGCTTGAGACACCTGATCTCGCCACTGCCTTGGAAAGCGAACAGTTCAAGAAGTTTCTCGACCAGGTGCCGATTGCCATCGCCGTCTCGGATCTGACGGTCAGCGAGCGCGTCGTCTACGCCAACCCGGAGTTCGAGAAGCTGTCAGGCCTCGAAGCGGCTTCTCTCACGCGAGAGAACTGGGGGGCACTTGTGGGGACGGGCCTTCGCCACCAGAAGGATCGATCGCTGGCGCACGCAGTTGTTGAAGGAACCGATTTTGTCGGCACTTTCCGGCTGGAGCGGGCCTCCGAGAAGCCACCGCTTGTAGACGTCTACTCAAACCTCATTGAGGACGACAACGGCAAGATCTGCTTTCGCTTGGTGGCGCTGGTCGATGTAACAGCCCACGGAGAAGCTGACGACGGATTGGCAGAAGTGCGCGTCCACCAAAAGGATACTCTGCTGCGTGAACTCCAGCACCGTGTCAAAAACAATCTTCAGATGATAACCGCCTTGATCCGCATGGAGACCCGCAACGCGACGGTCTCGGATCAAAAACGTTTCGAAAGGCTAGCGGGCCGAGTGGATGCGCTGGCAATCCTGTACCAGGCGCTTGCAGCTGAAGAGCAGAGGGACGAAGTCGATCTCGGCGTGTATCTAAGCCAGATCGCCTCCGCGGTTATGGCCTCTCATGCTGTCGAGGGTATTCGCTTGAATATGAAGGTCGACACCTATCCGGTTTCCATTGACGTTGCCATGCCAACTGGGCTCGTCGTGAATGAGCTTTTAACCAACTCGCTCAAACATGCGTTCGTAGGACGCGACGGTGGGACCATAACGCTGCACAGCATCGTCAACGGCGACGGATGTCGTGTCGTTATCGCCGATGATGGGGTGGGCCTTCCGGAGGGGGAAACGTGGCCCAAGCCGGGCAAGCTCGGGGCACTGATTGCACGCTCTCTGACTGAGAATGCAAAGGCGCAGTTCGACGTCCGCTCAAGTCCAAGAGAGGGAATGAAGGTCACCATAACTTTTAAAAGGTCGGCTGCCGCAAGCTGACACTGCTTTCTGGTGCTCCGGGTGTTGTCACCACCAGGCCGGTGCAGGCGCCCTCGCCCTCGCGCCGGTAGCTGTGGGGAACGCTCGAATCGAAATACATGGCGTCGCCGGCGTCGAGCAACGTCACCTCGCCGTCGACATCGACCGCCAGGCGGCCGGACAGCAGGTAGATGAACTCCGCGTTGCCGTGGCTGTGCGTCGGCGAGGGCGGCGCGCCGGCGGGAAACTCGGCATAAAACGCCTCCATGCGGCGGTCGGCCACAGGATAGTCCAGGCTCTCGAAAAAATAGGCGGGCGTCTCCTCGTCGGGCGGGCTGGGAAGCCTGAGACGCTCCTTCTTGCGCACCACAGCGACCAGCGGCTTCTCCTTGTCGGCGGTGAAGAAGTGATCGAGCCCGACGCCGAAAACCATGGCGATCCGGACCAGCGTCGGCAGCGTCGGAAACATCTGCCCGCGCTCGATCTTCGACAGCATGGCTGTGGAGAGCCCGGTATGGGCGGCAAGCTGCACCAGCCCGAGTTTTTTCCGCAGCCGCAACGCCCTGATGCGCGGGCCGACGCCGTATCGCTGGAGCTCGTTGGTGATGGTATCGGACAGCAATCCGCAAACTCCTTTTCGTCCTGCGAAACTATTCCAGCCGGATTTTCTTCACAAGATAATATAATCTACTGTAACGAAGATTTTACTGGTGAGAAAATGATTTCTCCCCAAAAGAAAGAGGTGCATTCGCATCGGCACGGTCACAAAACAGGAGCAAGGTTATGATTATGAAGATTTCGATATTGGCCGCGGCGTTCGCGCTGGCCACCAGCGTCAGCGCGCTCGCCTCGGGCAAGGACATCGTGGACACCGCCGTTGAGGCTGGCCAGTTCAAAACGCTCGCGGCCGCGCTGACAGCCGCAGGGCTCGTCGACACGCTGAAGGGAGCCGGTCCGTTCACCGTCTTCGCTCCCACCGACGAAGCCTTCGCCAAGCTGCCCGCCGGCACGGTGGAGAATTTGCTGAAGCCGGAGAACAAGCAGCAGCTCAAAGACATCCTGACCTACCACGTGGTCGCCGGAAAGGTGATGGCCGCGGATGTGGCGGGCCTCGATGAAGCCAAGTCCGTAAACGGCAAGATGATCGACGTCGAAGCCGCCGGCGGATCAGTCAAGGTGAACGGCGCCACCGTCACCACAGCCGACGTCGCGGCATCGAACGGTGTCATCCATATCATCGACACGGTGCTCCTGCCGCCTGCAGGCTGAGGTTCACCTCCAACTCTGGGGAAGACCATGAAGTTCATCAACATACTGACGCCCGTCCTGGTCATCGTGGGCGGGCTGAACTGGGGCCTGGTCGGACTGTTCGACTTCGACCTCGTGGCCGCGATCTTCGGCGCGGGCTCGATGCCCTCAAGGGTCGTCTACATCCTGGCCGGGCTCTCGGCGGCCTGGCAGATCGTGCCGCTGTTTGCCGTTATCGGTTCGGGTGAACTCGCAGCGGAGCGGAACCACTAGCCTGTGGAGGGGCCGCTTGACAGGCAGGCGGCTCCCTCCACCTTTTCCATATGGACGCATCCTCCATGCTCATGATGATCGCCTTCGGCGCCGCGAGCTTCGGCGCGGCAGCGACTGGCGCGATCTTTCGGCCGGGCGTCTGGTATAAACAGCTCGACAAGCCGCGATGGCGGCCGCCTGACTGGCTGTTCGCGCCGGTCTGGACGATGCTCTACGCGTCGATTGCCGTGTCGGGCTGGCTGGTCTGGCGAGCGGCCGGCATCGAAGGCGCAGCCCTGCCGCTCGCCGTTTTTGCATTGCAGCTCCTGCTCAACGCGGCCTGGACGCCGCTCTTCTTCGGACTGCGGCGGCCGGACCTGGCGCTGGTGGAGATCGCGATGCTGTGGGGCTCGATCGTCGCCACGATCGTGCTGTTTCATCCCGTCAGCGCTGCCGCGGCCTGGCTGCTGGTTCCCTACCTTGCCTGGGTGAGCTTCGCGTCGGCTCTCACCTTCTCCATCTGGCGGCGCAACCGCGCGACCTCCGCCGCGCAGGAGGTTCGATGAAGCCCCGCTGGATCGAGGTCAACGACCGCATGCAGCAGGGCTACCGCTACGCTATGGCCGCGCCGGCCGGGCGCGACTTCCATCCCGATTTCAGGCCCGACCTGACGCCGCCCGAAATGCTGGCGCTCGGCGTCTTTGGCGGTAAATACATGACCGACTGCTGCGGTGAATTTCCCGCAAGCTGGTTCGCCGAGGCCCGCCTGTCGGAACGCAAGGATCCGTCGCTCAACTACTTCGGCGTCGACGCCAGCCAGCCGCTCAGCGTCTGGCGGGCCAAGGGCTGGATACATCCAGACGATCCGCGCGGCTGGTTCCAGTGGTACTGCCGCTACTATGCGGGCCGGCGGATGCCGGGCGAGGACGAGCGGCAGATCGGCCGCTGGAAGGCCCTTCGCCGCCACATCGCCCAGCTTCGCCGCGCGTGCGAGCCCGGCGATGTCTGGTGCCGCCCGCGCCAGCGCCAGGCCTTGTTGCACTGGGCGTACGACAGTCGACTGATGTAAAAGGTCGTGGCGACATCGATGGTGTGCGTTAACTCAACGCGAGCCCGTGTTTAGCGCCAAACCTGCTGGTGCGCCGCCGGAGAAGAGGTCAGATACACATCCGCTATCTTGATACTCTGCACCGGAAGCCGACCGACGGCTTACGTGAAGATCCTATCGGGATGGAAGGCGACCCGCGCTCTGCCAGAGTGAAGTTGCCAAACATCACCTGGAGGTCAGCATGCAAGCCAACACCACCAAAGCCCCGGCCGCTATCCGCGTCGATCTTGCCGCAATATTTGTCTCGTTAGAACTGTCTCGTTCAAAATGGCTCGTGACTTCGCTTTCGCCAGGTGGGGGCGAGAGAATGTCGAGACACCTCGTGTCTGGGGGCGACATTCCGGGTTTGCTCGATCACGTCGCAGAGCTGCAACGAAAGGCGGAAGTGCGGACTGGGCAGAGCTTCCGGGTCATATCAATCCAGGAAGCTGGTCTGGATGGATTCTGGATACATCGTGTCCTCGAACGCGAAGGCATCGAGAGTTATGTCGTGGACCCGGCATCCATTGCCACATCGCGTCGCCGCCGGCGGGCCAAGACCGACAGGATTGACGGGGAAGCACTGGTTCGAGCGTTGTTGGCCTACAACCGCGGCGAGCCTCGGGTTTGCGCGATGTTGCGAGTGCCAACGCCGGAGGAGGAAGACCGTCGCCGGTTGGTGCGGGAGCGGAAGGCGCTGACGAACGAGCGGATCAGGCACGTCAACAGGATAAAGGGCCTTTTGTTCAGCCAAGGTGTATCCGGATACGAACCACTGAAAGAAGATCGACGCAAACGCCTCGACGCGCTCATTACCGGAGATGGGCGTCCACTGCCGCCAGCACTCAAGGCGCAGATCAGCCGCGAACTTGATCGCATTGAGTTGCTGATCCAGCAGATCAAGGATGTTGAAGAGGCCCGCGACGCCATGCTCGTCGCGGCAGATGTGCCAACACCGGCCTTGCTGCTCAGCCTCAAAGGAATTGGTCCTGAGTTCGCGGCCGTCCTGTGGTCCGAGGGATTATCGCGCAAGTTCGACAATCGACGACAGGTTGCCGCCTACGCTGGTTTGGTGCCAACGCCCTGGCAAAGTGGGCAGATTAATTGCGAGCAGGGAGTCTCGAAGTCCGGCAATCCCAGGCTCCGGTCGACACTTGTCCAGGTTGCGTGGCTGTGGGTGCGCCATCAACCCAATTCCGCGCTCAGTCAGTGGTTCAGGGCGCGAGTCACCCAAAATGGTGGCCGGTACAAGAAGACGGCGATCATCGCCCTCGCTCGGAAACTGCTTGTTGCGCTGTGGAAATACGTGAACGCCGGCGTCGTCATAGAAGGAGCTCTCCTGACGAAACCATCAGCGTAGACGCCAATCGACCATAACAATCTCCAGGACCGATCAGGCCTGGCAGATCCTCGGTAGACGAACCGACGAAACTCATGGCCTCAAACAGCCGCCGCTGAAGAATGGTTTCGTCTCTTGGGTCCGAATCCGCCGCAAGCGGGATTATGGAACAGGTGCATGCGCCCTGACCGAATATAAGGTGGACTGGGTTCGTTCGCGAACCGCGTCACGCAAACGGACTCATCGAATGGATCTACGGATTGCCCCGGAGGTACAACAATGTCGACGTGATGCCGTTTGTAGTTGACCATCCCCATATAAGAGTTTCGGGCGCCGGCAGGCGTACGAAAGTCTCCGAAGAAGGAACCCGCGAGCCACAGGTGACTGCTATGGAGATTTCGATTTGCGGCGGATGTCGGCGATGGCGCAATCGCCGCGGGGAAGCGCCGGGTTTGATGCGAACGGCCCGCTTCGTTGCGCTTCCGCGCGGTATTGCCGACCCGGCACGCGGTTGGGTGCGGCCCTGTCGGGGTCGTTGATCACCATGGACACGCGTGGGTCCGTTGCCGGAGGCTGAGTGCCTGCGGCTGAAGGCTGGAGCATGCCATGCCTGGTCATGGAGAGTTCTCCCGGTTCGTCGCCGTGGTGTCCGGCGGTCCGCGCGGCTGTCGCCACCGTTCGAACGTCTCGATGATGATCATGCTTCCGCCGCAGCACCGGCATGGCGGACGGAAGTCAGTCGGTTCTACTGAGTTGTCGTCCTCCGACGGCGCAGCGACGTTCAGCAGTTCGCGGGCGCGTGCGAGGCTGGTTTTGCGAGCAGAGCCGGCGAGCAGGCCGTAGTGCCGGATGCGGTGGAAGCCACGTGGCAGGATGTGGAGCAGGAATCGGCGGATGAACTCGTCGGTGGCGAGCGTCATGACCTGCTGCCGATCGGCGCCGTCGCGGCGGTAGTCCTTGTAGCGGAAGGTGACGCCGTCCTCGTCGAAACGGATGAGGCGCCGGTTCGAGATCGCGACCCGGTGCGTGTAGCGCGACAGGTAGGCGAGCACCGCTTCCGGTCCCGCGAACGGCGCCTTGGCGTACACGACCCAGCGCTTCTTGCGGACCGGCGACAGGTGCCGCACGAATGCCTGCCGCACGGACAGGTGCGCCATCGATCCGAAGAAGGCGAGCCGTCCTGCGTCGTGCAGCGCGACCAACCGGGAGAGGAACAGGCGGCGGAACAGCTTGCCGAGCACGCGCACCGGCAGCAGGAAGGCCGGACGCGACGATATCCACCGGCTTCCGTCCGGCGAGATGCCACCGCCCGGCACGATCATGTGCACGTGCGGATGGTGTGTCATCGCCGAGCCCCAGGTATGGAGCACCGCGGTGATGCCGATGCGCGCGCCGAGATGCTTCGGATCTGCCGCGATCGTCAGCATCGTCTCCGATGCCGCCTTGAACAGCAGGTCGTAGACCGCCGCCTTGTTTTGGAAGGCGATGTCGGCGACCTCGGCGGGCAGGGTGAAGACAACGTGGAAGTAGCCGACCGGCAGCAGGTCGGCCTCGCGCTCGGCCAACCATGTCCGCGCCGCGGCACCCTGGCACTTCGGACAGTGCCGGTTGCGGCAGGAGTTGTAGGCGACGCGCCATTGGCCGCAGTCCTCGCAAGCCTCGACGTGACCGCCAAGGGCCGCGGTGCGGCAATACTCGATCGCCGACATGACCTTGAGCTGGGCGAGGCTCAGGTGACCTGCATGGGCAGCCCGGTAGGCGGGCCCGGCAGTGCGGAAGATGTCGGCAACCTCAATCGAGGCGCGCACGCTCAGCCGTCGGGCGAG